>NZ_CP007139.1:3923821-4577791 GCF_000724625.1 Fimbriimonas ginsengisoli Gsoil 348
CGTAGTTACGGTAGATCTTCATCGCCAGGTACGTAGGCGTCTTTGTATCCGGAGTACCCCAGCGAGCTCCCATGTCCAGCCCTTCACGGCCGAAGATGCCGTAAATGTCCGCTTGGGTCGTTGCCCCGTTGAGCTGAGATTCATCGCCCCAGTTGTATTCCGTGATGGCGGTCTGCAGCCCCGGATAGTACGTGCTCACCCATGACTTCATCCGAGGGATAAGCTGAACGTTCGAACCGATCCACGACGTGTCCGTGTAGGAAGGGTCCCAAAGCGATCTCGTCGAACGGTTACGGATCGCGCGCATTCCCGCCGAGTCATCATCACCGAATTCTCCCTGCTGCGGATAGTAGTGGAGGCTGAAGACGTTCAGAAGCTGCTTGCCCGAGCTGGTTTGATATGCCTTTAGAGTCTTCAACAGCCAAGGCACGTGGTCCATGTTGGAGTGGGCCGTCTTGTCCGGGAATGGGCCGCCCCAGCCGTGGCTCGATCCGTACGCCGCGTCCGCGCCGCTGAAGAAGTAACCAGTCCAACCCCACTCTTCAGGGCCTACGATGAGTGCGTTCGGATCTGCGTTCCGAATTCCTAGAGCGTAAGTTTTATAAGCGTTAAAGAGCTCGTCGTAGGTTTCTCCGGCCGGGTGCACATCCCGATGGGTGCTGTTCCACAGCGATGGCTCGTTGTCCATGATGTAGTACTTGACCCCGCCGGCGTTGGACGCTCCCCACTTGGAGATGAGGTGGTTCACCCATGCGGTTTGGGTGGCGGGGCTGTTCGCGACGTTGGCATCCAGAGGATCGTTGCCGGTAATGTACGGATTCCCGGCGGCGGCGCTGACCCCGTTGCCCGAGTCGGAATGCCACGGATCGTAATTCGTCTGGTTCCCGTATTTCGCCTTGGAGAACGACCAGATCATGCCTCGGTTGGCCCCCAACTTGGCGATGTACGGAACCATGGGAATCGTGATCATCGCCTGCACGCCGACATTCTTAGCTGCCCCAACGATCGTGTCGCCTCGCTCTCCGGCGACCGAGCTGGTGTCGGCGATGCTCTGGAAGAACCAGTCGCTGCCTCGATTGTCCGCGTTCAAATTCCAGTTGTAGCGGCTAGAGTTATTTCCGCCGTACCGATTGATCGGCGCATTGAGATCGCCTAATTGGACCTGGGTGGCCCATGCGGTGCCGTAGATGTTCGGATTGATTGGGTGACGGTTGGCCTGCACATTAACCGAGATAACGGTTTGCGCGAATCCGGCCAACGGATGAGCAGCCGCGAGGATGGCAATAACAAGACGAGTTGTTGGCAGGGAGCGAGCTTTCATGTTTCGAGTCGCCAAGTTGGCACGACGATCCGCGCCCATTCTAACGTGAATCGCAGATTGCTCTAAACGATTAGATCTTGTCCATGGGTCAAAAGGCCTGTACTGCCTACGGGTCGCCAAGCGCCTTCATCCGAATCTGTCTCTGCCAGGAAGAGTCCGTGATCATCGATTCGAGGGCGACCAACGAGATAACCGTTCGGTTCGCCTGTCTCCACACTTGGCCGAAAGACAACCCACGTGGCGGGGAGTCTGAGCCAGTCCAATAGAATTCGGCGTAGTCTTTGCTTTTCATCTCGAAAGCCCAGTTAGGGCCTGCATGCTTCTCAAGATCCTTTAGGGAACTGCGCGAAGGGTATTCAAATATCTCGACCCCGGAATCGAGTTCGATCCATCGGACTCTTAGGTGGGACGGATTTTCCGTCACTAGGGAACCGAACTCGGCGCGCGCCCGGGCATGGTCCCCTTCGCGAATTCGCGGTTGGTTGACGTGCAGGACCTGGTCGAAAACCTGGAGTCCAATCCAAGCGACCGCAGCCAAACAGATCAAGCCGGCCGCAAGACAAACCTTGGTTCCACTCGTCATCGACTTAGGGACGCGACCGCTTTGTGAGAGGGTTCTCGGCCAAATGGATTGAACCTTGGACCCAAGGCTTCGTCTGTCTACCCATGGTAGCAATGCTGTTGCTTTTGGCTGGGCAGGATTCCGCGGTTCAGATATTTAAGGTTGGGGCGCTCGATCGACAGGCGATCGTGGTTGCTCCGAAATCCGCCAAACCGCCATTGGTCTTCGTCTTCCACGGACACGGCGGCAATATGCGCCAGGCCCAGCGCAGCTTTGGGATCGAGGGTAAGTGGCCAGAGGCGATGGTCGTGTACCCGCAAGGGTTGCCCACCAAAGGAATCACCGATCCAGAGGGGAAGCTGAACGGCTGGCAGCAGAAGAAAGGGGATTATGAGGACCGCGACCTGGCGTTCTTTGACGCGATGATGAGGTCTTTTCATGGCAAGTTCGATCCCAAAAGGGTGTACGTCACCGGCCACTCCAACGGGGGGCGCATGACGTATCTCCTTTGGTCGGAGCGAGGCAATATATTGGCAGCGGTGGCTCCCTCGGCCAGCCCAGCCGTGCTCGGTATCCGCAACGCCAAGGCGATCCCCGCCTTCATTGTCGCGGGGACGGAGGACAAGATCGTTCCTTATCGCATTCAGGAAATGAGCATCAATGCGGTGCGGCGACATCTGGGGACCGACGCCTCGAAGGGGAGAACAGACGGTTACACCCGGCTGGAGCCGGGGGCGGATGGTTTGGAACTCGGGACGTATATCTTTCCAGGACCCCATTCGATCCCAAAGCCCGCGATCGAGCAGATCGTTGCGTTCTTTAAGCGGCACTAGTAGAGCGGCAACTCTAGTGGAAGGATGTTCCGTGAGATTCTACGACGCCCCCCCCCCCGGGTCGGAGCGGATCGGGATCCCTACCCCAATACGGTCTAAATATGGATGAACGGGAGGCTTCTACTCGGGCGGGCCGCCCGAGATACCCACGGGCAAGCCGCCCGTGCCACTTTAACTAAACGGTATTGATCCCTATCCGAGGTCTTCGACCACCGGGCTACGTTCTGTGACCTCTCCGAGGTCGGGAGGGAAGGCATTTATCCATCAAATGGGGCTTAACGGTCTAGTAGCGGGCACGCCGAACTCGGGATGGGTTTAGAACTTGGCCGTGGGGCAGCACGGCCATCACCGCCGCGCTAGCCAGCCGTATGCGGCCACCGCGCCGTACCCCAGCACGAGGTAAGCGAACAGGGCGTTCAGCAACGCATGGCCGACTTTGAACTCCTCTCCGGCTGGCCAGTCTTCGCTTCGAAAGTAGAAAGCGTCAAACACAAGCCGCAATGCCCAGAAACCGCACATAAAGCTTGCCAGGCCGATCGCCGCAGTTTCACCACGCAAGAACGAGTCGTGAAGGACGAGCGTGAGGATCGCGAACGAAACGATGGTGGTGACGATGAAGATCCCGTAGGTCCACATCAGTTTCCGGTTGAATGGGGAGAGCCGAGGCAACTCCTCGCTCCAATTCAGCTTTTTCGGCACTTGAGAGCTGGCCAGCAGAACGCAGAGCTGCATCGCGCCCAGCGACCAAAGCAAGGCGCCGACATACCAAGTGAGGGGCTGACTAGTTATTTGATGGTGCAGCCAAACGAATAGCGGGACGATCAGCTGGTTCCGGAAAGGGGTGTGGAACAGGAGAGGCAAGGGGACAAAGATCCAGGCCAGTGTCCATAGCTTCGATCTGACTCGCCATCGTCGTTCGAGACCCAGACCAAGACACTGGATGGCGAAGTAGAGCATTGGACCGCCCCAACCGGCGCCAACCGAGTAACTGATCGCCATTTCGTGTAGCAGCCCGGAGATCAGGAAGACCGCGAAGATGGCACGCCTTAGTCCGATCCGACCGACCAGCGCCGGTAGGAACAGGCGTCGGTCCATCTCGACGAAAGCAAGATTCCAGCGGCGGGTCCAAAACTCGCTCAAGGTCCGGCTCGCATACGGCCGATCGAAGAGAGGGCGGACGGGGCGACCGAGCATCCAGAGGGCGCTCGTCATTACTTCGCTGGCCCCGAAATGAACTGTCAAGAGGATGCCGGCGATGCCAAGCCAGCCGACGGCCATAGGAGGAATCCACGGAAGAAAGATCGCGGTCGCGCCAGCAACCGCGATTCCGAACAGCATAAGTGTCAAACCTCGTCCAAATCGGGCACCCGTGCCGTTGGGCGCCGGTGCACGCTGGGCGAAGCTTTCCGCGTCCATCCCGGGCCAGATCGTGACGAACAGCAGGTGGTCGAGAAGGCGAAGGCGAACCGGCGGCGATTGGAGGGTGACGGCTCCCTTCATCAAATAGAGGAAAAGCAAGCTGGAAGCCAGTAGTCGCAACCCGGCAGGCTCGGATCGAAAAACGATGAGGAGTGCGATTCCGGCGGCAGGAAAGAGCCAAGCGAACCCGCGTGCTCGCGGAGTTCGGGGTAGGCCAGGAATGAGGGCGGCAATCAACCATGCTAGTGTCCAAGCGGCGACAAAGCCCAGCGTGCCCATCGAGAACATTATAGTTTCAGAACTTACTGAAAATTAAGAACTTAGCAAGAATCAAAGAAAATTCGAGAGTTCGATGTAGAGCACACTACACTGATAAGGGCTAAGAAGAATTGAATGGGAAGACGAACTAGCATCGGCTTGGTGGGGGCAACCGGGCTGTTGGCCGTTGGGTTGTGGCCTTTGACGCCTTCGGCGGCTCAGCAGGCAAAAGCCAAGCCTCAAAAGGGGGTCCCGACGTTTGCGCGAGACGTGCGCCCGGTAATCAAGCAGTTCTGCATCCGATGCCACTCGGGACCGTCCGCGAGCGGAGGCATCGCCCTCGACAAGGTAGCCACCGAAGCGGCGGCACGGGCGAATTCGCAGATCTGGGACAAAGTCGCGGTGAACGTCGGCTCCGGACATATGCCGCCGGCAGGGGCTCCGGCTCCAAGCAAGGCTCAGCGGCAGGCGCTCGTCAACTGGTCGCAAGCACTTCTTGCAAGCTGTGAATTGGCGAACCCCGGCCGGGTTACGATGCGGCGGCTGAATCGGATGGAGTACGACAACACCATTCGGGACCTTACTGGGCTCGACCTCCATCTTTCGTCGGATTTTCCGTCGGACGACGTGGGATACGGATTCGACAACGTCGGGGACGTGTTGTCGATCTCGCCGCTCCTTATGGAGAAGTATCTGCGAGCGGCCGGGGAGGTCGCCAAGCAGGCGATCGTATTGCCGAGCAAGCCGGCCGGGCACTACGACGCGGATGCCCTGAGGAACACCACCGGGGGATCGGTCGAGCAGGGAGGATGGATCCTCTTCTCCGCGGGAGCGATGGTGGCCACCCACAACTTTCCGCATACGGGGATGTACCGGGTGAAGATCGGCGCGTACGGTCAGCAGGCGGGGCCTGAGGCGCCGAAGATGGCGGTTCGGGTGGACAAGCAACTTATCGATACCGTCGAGGTGAAAGCGGTCGAGGCAAAGCCGGGCGTGTACGAGTTTCCGGTAAGGGTGGAAGCGGGGAAGCACGAGATCTCGGCCGAGTACACGAACGATTACTACACGGCCGGGCCGCCTCCGCAAGACCGCAACTTGGCGATCGATTACATCGAAGTGGTGCAGCCGGAAGCCGGTTACGACGGATTGCCGGATTCGCATAAGAGAATCATTCCTCCCGATACGGCCGCGGGCCGACCGCCGATTCGGGAAGTCCTGAAGGCGTTTGCCAACCGTGCGTTCCGACGGCCGGCAACGTCCACTGAGGTGGACCGGTTGACGCAGATCGCCAATTTAGTGATGAAGGATGGCGAGTCGTACGAACGCGCGGTTCAAGTCGGAGTTCAGGCCGTGCTCTCATCGCCGAATTTCCTTTTCCGGGTCGAGCGAGAGGACTCCAAGGCGGCGGTGGGACCGTACGAACTGGCGTCGCGCCTCAGCTATTTCCTGTGGGGCTCGATGCCGGACGATCGGCTTCAGCGACTCGCCGCCAGCGGCGAGTTGGCGAAGGTAGCGATCTTGGAGCGCGAGGCGCGGCGGATGTTGGCCGACCCGAAGAGCGAGGCGCTCGCGGATGGATTTGCGGCCCAGTGGCTAAACCTTCGGAAGCTGTCGGACATCGCTCCGGATCCGAAAGAGTTTCCGGAATTTAGCGACAAGCTTCGCGACGATATGATGACGGAGACCAAGACGTTCTTCGACGGGATCGTGCGGAACGACCGGAGCGTCTTGGACTTCTTGGGCGCCAGGTACTCCTACATGAATGAGCGGTTGGCCAAGCATTACGGAATCGAGGGGGTCCAGGGGGACCAGTTCCGCAGGGTTTCGCTCCAGGGAACGCCGCGCGGCGGCCTACTTTCGCAAGCAAGCATTCTGACGTTGACCTCGAATCCTACGCGAACCTCACCGGTGAAGCGAGGGAAGTGGGTACTTGACGAGCTGCTCAACCAGCCGCCGCCTCCTCCGCCTCCCGGCGTCGGCGACCTTAGCGCTACTGGGAAGATGCTAACGGGGACCTTGCGGCAGAAGATGGAACAGCACCGCAAGGATCCTTCTTGTGCCTCGTGCCATCGCCGCATGGATCCGATTGGATTTAGCCTGGAAAACTTCGATCCCACCGGGAAGTGGCGGACGAAGGAAGGGGAGGCGACGATCGACGCGTCGGGCGTTCTAACCGACGGAACCAAGTTTAGTGGACCCACCGAGCTTCGAAATATACTTCTTGGCAGAAAGAATGAATTTGTCGCCTGCTTGGCGGATAAGATGCTGACGTACGCAATCGGACGTGGAATGGAATCTACCGACCGGTGTTACATCGACCGCATCTCAACGACGGTGCGACAGAATGGATATAGATTTTCGTCGCTTGTCGCGGCTATCGTGACAAGTGAACCGTTCCGAATGCGGCGACCCGCCGCCAAAGGATCCAAATGAGCCAACTCATCGCGCGACGGACGTTTCTGAAAGGTCTTGGCACTGCCATGGCAATTCCGCTGCTGGAGGGAATGCTGCCGATTACCGCAATGGCGGCTTCACCCAAGGCACGAGTGGTCCGGATGGGATTTGTGTTCGTTCCGAATGGGATTCGCATGTCCGAGTGGACCCCGGAGATCGAGGGGACGAGCTACGTGCTGCCGTCGACGCTGGAGCCGTTGCACGCGGTTCGAAGCTCGGTTTCGGTGCTCACCGGTTTGACCCAGAAGAACGCGTTCGCGCTCGGCGACGGACCGGGCGACCACGCGCGATCGGCGGCGGCTTGGCTTACCGGGGTGCATCCCAAGAAGACGGCGGGCGCGGATATTAAGAATGGGATCTCCGCCGACCAGCTTGCTGCGATGCATATCGGCAAGAACACTTTGTTCCCATCGATCGAGCTCGGTTGCGAGCGCGGGGCTCAGGCCGGAAACTGCGACTCTGGTTACTCGTGCGCCTATTCGTCCAGCATCTCGTGGCGGGGCGAAGCGACGCCGGTGGCCAAGGAAGTTAATCCGCGGTTGGTCTTCGAGCGGTTGTTCGGAAACGGCGACAGCAAGGAGAGCGCGGAGAGCCGGCTTCGCCGCGCCCGTTACAACCACAGTATCTTGGACTTCGTCCTCGAGGATGCGAGCAACCTTCGCGGCCAGCTTGGCAAGCGGGACCAGCTTAAGCTGGATGAATACCTAACGTCGGTCCGGGAGATCGAGCTCCGAATTTCGAAATACGACCAGGCGACGGCGGTAATGGTGGAGGGCGGCGTTCGAATCCCGTCCGGAGTGCCAAAGGATTATGCCGACCACATCAAGTTAATGGGCGACATGATGGTCCTTGCTTTCCAGGCCGACCTCACGCGGGTTGGAACGCTGATGTACGCCAATGAGGGGAGCAACCGCAGCTACGCCCAGATCGGCGTTCCGGAGGGGCACCATGACATTTCGCACCACGGCAACGAGCCGGCGAAGCTAGAGAAGAAGCGGCAGATCGACCGATTCCACGTCGAGCAGCTTGCCTATATGCTGGAGCGGATGCAGGGGATCAAGGAGGTCGACGGAACGCTTCTCGACAACTCCATGATCGTGTACGGCGGGGGAATCAGCGACGGTAACCGGCACAACCACGACGATCTGCCGATCCTTTTGGCAGGTAAGGGCGGTGGTACGGTTCACACGGGAGAGCACAAGCGGTACGCGAATGGGACCCCGATGAACAATTTGTTCCTGTCGATGCTCGATAAAGTAGGGGTTCCCGTCGAAACGCTGGGTGACAGCACGGGTAAGTTACAGGGATTGTTCTAAGGGACGCCGGCATGGGCCTATTGTTTCCATGCTGCGAATAGGTCATTGTGCCTCAGTTGCGGCCGGCTGAGGAACTACCTCAACCTTGGCAGTAGTCCATCGGTTGTAAGTAAGTGCAACCCATGGTGAGTTTACGGGACCCGATTATGAACGTCCAAGACGCGATTCGCGAGAGTTACCTCGCCCAAGGCTTTACCGAAGAGCAGCTCGAGCAGCTCTACGCGATCGCCGAGGAGCGAAGTTACGTCGACGGCGAGCCGATTTTGCGTCAGTTCGACGACAGCCAAGATCTTCTTATCTTGGCGAGCGGCCGGGCCAACATCCTCACGGTGATCGGCGAGCCGATCGGGGTCGTAAAGCCAGGCATGCCATTGGGCGAGATCTCGTTCTTAGACAGTAAGCCTCGGTCGGTTTCCGTCGTTAGCAGTGGACCTAGCGATGCGGTGGTGCTGCCCGCCGGCCCCTTGCGAAAGATCTTGCAAGAGCGTCCGGACATCGCACTTCGAGCCTTGCTAAATATTAGTAGAGTCCTATGCGCGAGATTGCGTGCAGCTAACAACAATATCGCTGCGTTAATGGCAATCGATGAGAGCGAGACGTCGCTGAGCCGAGGTTAGTTGTCCTCATTTAAGTTTTTGCACGTTTTTTCGTGCCCCCGGTGTCGATGACTCGCACCAATTAGACGTTTCATGGCGTCTACTGCATTGGGTTTGCCCCAGGTTGTCGTGGCTTGTTCTATAATGGGCTCGCTCCGGCACTGTCTCCATATGGCAGCGTCGCCGTAGAGGTTCGCCTCGCCGGCTTCGGATCTTGGTGCATTCGTCGGTTTTTACTCGGTTAAGAGGTGTCGTACTTGTGTTCTTGAGAAGGAACTGCTTTAGAGGAGCCGCTCTCGCGGGCGCTTTGGGACTTACCCTGGGCGTATTTGCGAGTGGCACTCCGCCGCAGTCGTTGAAAAAGCCCGTGGCGTCGAAGGCTGAACTAAGCCAGAAACTCCGTGCGGCAGCGGCTGGATTTACAGAAAATTTAGGTCAATGGGACGCGCGCGCCAAATTCTTGTCGCGAACGCGCAACCTCGATGTTTGGATCACATCCCAGGGTGCGATCTACGACTACTACACGGTAGTTGGCTCTGAGGGCCAGCGCACCGGCCAGGCGATTCGTATGTCGTTCGATGGATCCAAGAACTCGAGGGTAATGCCCGAAGGTTTGGCTCTCCCGGGCGGCGCGGCCTACCGCACCAACACGGGGAATACGCCAGGAACCGCCCATCGATACGGCGCGGTCGTCCAAAAGGACATCTATTCCGGAATCGACGCTCGGTACTACGTTGATGGCAGCAAGCCTCGCTACGACCTGATCGTCGCACCAAACGCGGATCCGTCGACGGTACGCGTTCGCTTTGATGGCGCCAGTGCGGTCAAGGTTCGTGGCAATGAAGTCGTTCTGGGAACGACGCTCGGCGCCCTGAAGAATGGCCATCCGGTGGCCTATCAGGCGAACGGCAAGGGTAAGACGCTTGTCGCGGCCAAGTATTTCCAGCGTCCGGACGGAAGCATCGGGATCAAGCTTGGCGGCTACGATAAGTCGCGAACGCTGGTCATCGACCCGCTGGTTTACGGCAGCTACTACGGAGGCGAAAGCGGTAACGACGAGGTTCGAAACGTGGTTTCGGACTCCGACGGCGTGTTTCTCGTCGGTCGCACCTTGGCGCCAGACTTTCCTGCCCTTACCGGTCCGTACGGATTCAATCTGAAGGGCGGATACGATGCATTCGTCGCGAAGCTCCGAGGCGACGCTTACAGCAATGTCTACTCGGCGTACTTCGGCGGAAGCCAGAACGACATCGCCCAGTTCTGCACGTTGGACCCGTTCGGAAATCTGTGGATCGCCGGTCGAACCGCGAGCACGGACTTCCCGAACAACCCCCGGGACAATATTCAGTTCCTGACGGGCGATCCCCAGGCGAATGGCGGAACATTTGTACTCTCCTACCTTGGTCGGAGAACCACCCCGCTTCCGTTCAATGCGACGACTACCCAGGTCTTCAACGCGCTGAGCGCGATTCCCGCCCTCTCGGGCGGAGTCCTGAAGTCCGTGACGGCGGTTCGTGGGACGCAGTTGCCGGGCACCTTCCAGGGCACGATCTATAGGATCGTGACGGACGGCGACCTCGGTCCTGCGATCATCACTCCGGTGACGGAGGATAATGTCCCCGGAAACAAGTCGGTGTTCGGCTTAAGGCCGCACGTCTTTACGACCGGAACGGGGCAGTTCCCGAACCCCGACGCTTTTACGACGCGCGCATTCGTGACGCGAACGTTCCCGAAGACCGGTTCTTGGACCCTGACGTACACCGATCCGATCGGAGGTCCTCTCGCCGCGCAAACGACCGCCTTCCTGTCGGTGGCCGCGAATGCGGCAACAGTCCAGGCGGCGCTGAATGCGCTCACCAATCTCAATGGTGGAACGTTTAAGGTAACTGGCACACCGTTCTCCACGGGCGGGGTCTTTGATATCCAGTTCACTCCGCAGAACTCTCCGACGCCGGGACCGGCTCCCACGCTGGAGTCAATCACGCAACTGCTAGGCCCGGTTCCAAGCTATACGCAATCCAAATTCACCGACATCTTTGTGATGCGCTGGGCGAAGAGTTCGAGCAAAGTGCTCGACCCAGCCGGCGACATCGTCCAGATCTTCGGTGGAGAAGGAAACGAACTCCTCTCTGGGTTCGCCGTTAAGCAGAACGACAATCCAGGCCCTAACGATCCTGTCTTGTTTGGATTTGCCGGCGACTATACGCCGCCTTTCGGCGGCGCAGCGACGGGAATTCCCGGAGTCGGCGGTACGCAGGATAACTTCTCCTTCATTGCTTTGTCGTCGTTCAGCAACGGCGTGATCACGCCCAATACCGCTGCCACAAAGTGGGTTGCCGGCACGCTGGTCACAACCCTCGGCGGCTTCGCGATGGATCGGAACGGCGATGCCTACATCTGCGGCAACGTTGGATTCGACGGATTCAACGACGATAACCCTGGCAGTAACGGGGAGTTCCCAACCACGCCGGGCATCTTCGAGAACGGAGATAAGCTTCGCTACATCGACACCTTCATGCGCAAGTACGACCAGCAGGGCAACATCGTCCTGTCGGGAATCTTGGGTGGAAATGGAGATGACACGATCGGCGGTATCGATACCGATCCGCACGGCGTGACCGATAAGGTCGGCTCCGCCATCTACGTGGATGCACAAAACAGCATCTACATGACCGGTATTGCTCGTTCTTTCAACTTCCCGAGGACAAGTAACGTCTTCGGCGAGACGTTCGACGCCAATGCGGTCGTGTTCGTGACGAAGATCAGCGCCGACGGCGCCACGATTATTCAGTCGACGAACCTGAAGACGACGGGAAATATTGTTCCGTCGGGCATCAGCGTAGATCCGAGCGGAAATACGTGGGTGGCCGGTACGGCTCACCCGAATTTCCTGGACTTCCCCCAGACGAACGGCCAAGCGCCGGGCGACCCGAACGAGCCGATTGCGACTGCGTTCCCGACCCTCCCGATTCCGCTTCCGCTTCCGACGCCGACAACTCCAGAACCCAGATATCCGCTCGACTACACCTATTCCTCACCGGCGGTGCCTGAGATGCCGACGACGGAAGGGTGGGTTTTCGGACTCAATCAAACGTTCTCCAATTGGCTCTACATGTCGTGGACCGGTGGACTTTACGACGAGATGGTCTTCGGGCCGTACGTCGACAAGTTTGGAGACGTGTGGGTCAACGGTTGGACCGACTCGGCCCGCCGGTACATTACGGTCAGCTCCACGGGAACCGTCAAGCAGTACGGACACACCGGAGAGGGCTTGCCCGTGCAAGCCGGTCAGAATCCGTATCCGCCGCAGAACCTGATCTCGCCCTTGGCTTTCAAGGCTACTCCGGCGGCAGGCGGCGATACGAACATGACTATGGTCTACGGCGCCTATGGCGACCATAACGGCAACACGTGGGGTCCTGGCACTCTCACAGCTGCCTACCGCCGTGACGGCTTCGTCACGAAGCTCCGGTACACGTCGGTAGCGAGCATCCAGGCCGTCAACTTGAACCCGAGTACGGTTCCGGGTGGGCTTGGCGCTACTAGCACGGGAACGGTCACCCTTTCGGGCCCGGCGCCGGGTGATGGGGCTCAGGTCGAGATCACTCTCGATAACGCGAGCGCTTCGTTCAGCCCAACGTCTCCTCAGTCGAGCATGGTCCTCACGATCGCCGGCGGTCAGACCACCGGTAATTTCACCATCTACACGAACGCGGTTACGGCGAACACGGCGGTGAATGTGAAGGCTACGTATCTCGGCACGTTCCAGAGCACGCGTCTCAACGTAGTGCCTTGGCTGCAGGGAATCGGCGTCACGCCGAATACTCTCGTCGGTGGAAACGTTACGAGCGGCCGCATCAGCCTCTCGGCTCCGGCTCTGGTGGGTGGCGGCGGCGTCGTCGTCAACCTCACGACCGACACGCCGAGCCTGATCTCCTTCCCCGGAGGCAGTCAGGTCACGGTTCCGGAGGGTCTCTCCTCGGTGAACTTCACGGTCAAGACGGCGGGCGTCGATAAGAAGACGTTTGCCAACGTGACTGCTTCGGTTCTGGGAGTCAACCGCACAGCGGCCATGACGCTCACGACGGCTAACCTTCTGAACCTCACCTTCAACCCTCAGGTTGTGGCGGGTCTAAGCTCCACTACGGGAACGTTGGTTCTCGATGGCGAAGCAGGGCCGAACGGGTTCGACGTCACCTTGGGTGGCGCTCCGGCCGGGTTCGTGATCAATCCGACGACGATCCACTTCGGAAACGCCGAGACGTCGCACACCTTTACGGTGACGACGCCGAACGTGACCAGCAACGCAACGGTTCGCGTCACCGCGAATCGGGCGGCGAGTGGCGAGTACCAGGCAGGGTCGGTCTCGAACACCTTCACGGTGGTTACGGCGACGATCGCTTCGATTAGCATCGATCCGAGCACCGTCAACGGTGGCGATACGGCAACGCTCACGGTCAACTTGAGCGCGCCGGCGCCGGCTAGCGGCGTTCTGGTCAACCTTGCTTCTAGCGATCCGGCTACCGCGACCATCGCGTCGTCGGTAACCATTCCTGCTGGGGCTCAGACGGCTACCGTCGACGTGCCAACGCAGGTGATCTCGAAGACGAAGGTGGTGACGATTACCGCCTCTCGATCTGCCACGGACTCCAAGTCAGCCACGCTGACAGTGACCGGGGTAGACATCGCGCTCTCGCTCAATCCGGCTTCGGTCTCGGGTGGGCAGAGTGTGACGGGCACGGTGACTTCCGCCCGACCGGCCGGAGCCGGCGGCTTGGTGGTGGCGCTCTCTTCGAGCAACACCGCCGTGGCTAATCCGGCGGTTGCTACGGTGACGATCCCTGCGGGTCAGACCACGGCAACCTTCACGGTGAACACCTTCTCGGTGGACGCTAATACTAACGTGACGATTACAGCCAGCCTTGGGGCAGGAACCACTCCTGCGACCGCGGTGCTCGAAGTTCGATCGATTGGCGTGCTAAGCGTGGCGTTCAACAAGGCGTCGGTTACCGGCGGCCAGACGGTCAGTGTGACGATCACGCTGGATGCTCCGGCGAAGGCCGGTGGGACTTCGGTCAACATCAGCGTGGTGAACAACCAGTTCGTCGCGATCCCCGCGGCCATCACGGTACCGGCCGGACAGACCACGTACACGTTCACCTTAACGACTCGGCGCGTATCGCGCGACCAAAGGACGACGCTCATCGCGTCGGCTGCGGGCGCATCGGCACAAGCCTCCCTCCTCGTCAAGTTCGGCTTCTAGCCGAACTTGACGAGGGAAACGGGCTCCGGTGGATTTCCACGGGAGCCCGTTTTTCTTTCCCCAGAGACCGTTGACCGATGGCCGACGTCGTGCTCGGGTAAAACCTGGGGGTGAGTCGGGGCCACGTTCTATTGCTGGGGATCGCGGTTGGAGCGCTGGGTGCGGTGATGTGCATACGGTTGCGAACCGTCGTCGAGCATGAGGACCCGGAAAAGCTCGTCGATCAACTCGGCAAACAGCTCGAGACGCTCGAATCTCACATTCGCCGCGGCGGCTCTTCCGAAGAAGCTTAATGCGTAAGCAGGTCGTGGTGGTCGGTGGCGGCCAAGGCGGGCTTTCCGCCGCGATTTACGCCCGGCTTCGAGGCCACGACGTAATGCTCCTCGAGCGGAGTGGGGTACTTGGGGGAAAGGCGGCGGGGATTGAATTGTCGGGGTACCGGCTGGACCCTGGGCCTTCCATCGTCATCCTCCCGCGTATTTACGAACAGGTCTTTCAGGACGCGGGGCGCAATATGGCCGACTACCTGCGGTTTCAGCGCCTGGACCCAATCTCGCGGGTCTGTTTTGAAGGTCAGCCGGCATTGGATCTTCCGGCTGGGCGAGCGGAAATCGAACGGTTGGTGAGGGAGATCGCGCCCGGCGACGCGCCGAATTTCACCCGACTCATGGCCAATCTGGACCATGTGACTCCTCATATCGACCGGTCCATATTCGCCCATCCGTACGATCGACCCTGGCAATTGGCCGATCCCCATCTGGTCGCGTTCGCGATGCGCTTCGATTTGAGGGCCACCTATAAAGAGCTCGTCGACGGGTGGTTTCAATCGCCTCTCCTACGGGCGTTCTTTTACGGTTTCCCTTCCTATGGCGGGCAAACCTACGACAGCAAGGCTCCCGGCGCGCTTATGATCCCTTACCTGATGCTTCAGGAAGGGGTGTTCTATCCCGAGGGAGGGGTATCGGCGATTCCCGCCGCGTTCGAGCGCTTGGCGCGAGAACTCGGGGTGGAGTTCAGGACGTCGGCGAACGTGACGAAGTTGAAGATGGACGGACCGCGCCTCGGGGGCGTCCATCTGGAAAGTGGAGAAGTGGTGGCGGCCGACGCGGTAATCAGCAACGTGGATCGATCTACGACGCGCGAGTGGCTGGGGGATATCGACCGACGACCGCCGAGCCTGAGCTACTTTACGGTCCATCTCGGCGTTCGCCGCCGCCTTCCCGGACTGCGGCACCATACGCTCCTCATTCCATCTGACTTCGAGCGCGGATTCGAGACGCTGTATCGGCATCGCCAGTTTCCAGAGCCTCCGATCGTTTACCTGAACGACACGACATCGACCGACGCCTCGACAGCGCATCCCGGTTGCACTAACCTATTTGCGGTAGTGACCTCGCCCGCCGAAGAGGATCATCTGGACTGGGCGGGGGATTACCGATCCAGGGTGATAGCCACACTTGCCAGGTTCGGCATCGTCATCGATGAGGCGGAGATCGATTTCGAACGAACTCAAACCCCGACGTACTTCCGGGAAATGCACGGGAATTATCGCGGGTCGCTTTACGGAGTCGACGAGAAGTCTCGTCTTTTCGGCGGCCTCTTCCCCCTGAGGAACCGCGATGAGCAGATCGATAACCTCTTCTATTGCGGCGGCTCGGTCCAACCCGGAGCCGGACTGCCGATGGTAACCCTAAGCGGTCGCTTCGCGGCTTCCTACCTGTAGGGCCCAGCTCGTCGGTCTTGAACGAATGGGCCAGGTTCATCGTCCACACTCACATGAAGAGGGCCGTGTTCGGCGTCTTTGGCGCGGCGGCTTCAGGCTTTCTGCTACTTCTCGCGATGCCTCTCGTTGGCTTTTGGCCGGTGGGCTGGGTGGCGCTCGTGCCTCTCTTCCTTGCTTGCCGCGGGCAGCGGTTCATCGTCGGGTTCGGCCTTGGCGTGGTCACCGCATTTACGCTAGCGGCATTAACAATTTCGGGCGTGTTTTTCGCCGATCACGATAGCACAGGGGAAGTCACTTGGATAAAGCTGGGCTGCGCGATCTTCGGCGCCGTGGTCGGTGTCGTTTCGGCGTTCCTGGCTGAGGTTCGCTTGGGAGATTCCCGGCGCCTCATAGGACTCGCGGCTTTCGCCGTGTTGTTCGAGGCGGCAACGTTGCGCGTATTGCCGGTGACCCTCGCACTGACTCAGCCGAACGTGGCTGGAATGAGAATGGTTGCCAGCTTGGTGGGGATCTGGGGAGTAGCCTTTCTACTCTGGCTCGTCAACCTCTTCATCGCCGAGTGCCTTTTGCGCCGCGACTGGCGTCCGCTCCTTCCGGTTGCGGTCGGTTTGCCGGTGACGCTATTGGTCGGCTGGTCATGGTCAACGCGGGATGGGAATCGGAATCGCGTCCCAATCGTGCTCGTCCAGAGCGAAAGCGAGCCACCACGATTGGCGGCAATGAGCGGGCATAACCCGTTAGCTCTCGCAGTCTGGCCGGAATTCGGCGGACTAAGCACCGCGCCGGGAGGAAATTCGAAGGAGCTCAGAGAGTTTTCGCAACGGGCCAACGCGCCCGCGATCGTGACAAGCTTCAGGGATGACTTCCGCCCGTTGCCGCACAATGTCGCGGCTTTGTTTTTTCGAGGAGCCGAGTCCGACCGCTATGCCAAGCGGCTACTTTTCGGCTCCGAAAAGCAAATGCACTCGGCGGGCGATCAGGCGGTCTCGGTGCCGTGGCAAGGGACCAAAGTCGGACTAAACATCTGCTTCGACTCCTGCTGGCCCGGTTTGCTTAGGCAGACCGCGATGCCGGGCGATGTACGATTGATCGTCGTTCCTGCCATCGATCCGCCGTCGCCCTACCACTGGGTCGCCGCCATGCACGCCGCGTTTACGCCGTTTCGCGCCGCCGAGAATGGCGTCTCGATCGCCCGCGCCGACGGAATCGCCTACTCGACGGTGGTAGATGGCAGCGGAAACGTCTTGCAAACCCTCTTACCCGGCGAAGCAAGCATCCAGGTTCCAACACCCATCGGTCGCCGGTGGACGCTGTACCGCCTCATCGGCGACCTTCTCTTGTGGATTTTCGGCGGGTTGGTTCTTTACGCGCTGATACCCAAAAAGAACAGAGCTAGCTCAGAACCTCTTTCGAAAGGACCTCTCCCTCCGGAGACAGGTCGTACACCACCGGAATCGCCGTGCCCAAGTTGAGGGCGAGCACCTCTTCGTTGGAAAGTTTGTCCAGGCTCATTACGATCGAGCGGTTGGAGTTTCCGTGGGCTACCACGAGGACGTTTTTGCCCTGCTGGATATCGCCGAGGATGCATCGCTCGAAGAACGGGAGAGTGCGCGCCGCCGTCATCTCCAGCGATTCGCCATTGGGGGGCGGAACGTCAAAGCTGCGCCGCCAGATGTGCACCTGCTCTTTGCCGTATTTCTCCGCCGTTCGGGCTTTGTTCAACCCCTGCAAGTCGCCGTAGTGGCGTTCGTTCAGCGCTTGGTCGCGGATGGTGGGAAGGGTGACGCCCATTGTCTCCGTCATGACCTTCAGCGTTTCCTGCGCGCGCGCCAAGGTGCTGGTGTAGGCCACATTGATCTCGAAGCCGGCGAGCTTTTGACCGGCGCGCCGCGCTTCCTCTCGCCCTAGATCGGTTAGGGGAACGTCGACCCACCCGGTGAACCGGTCTTCGAGGTTCCACAACGACTGTCCATGGCGAACGAGAATCAGCTTCGGCATCTGGGCGATTTTACCGTTCGGCAAAGAAGCCGATGAGGTCAGTGTTCGGCAAGCCGGTTGGACGGACGGCTCCGATGATTTCCCGGAGCTGACCTCGGTGGTAAGTGCCGTGATTCACCACGTGCCGGGCGATCTCCGCCAACGAACGCTCGAAAGGACGGCCAGAACTGTTGCGGTAGGCGATTCGCTCCTCCGGGTCCCTGCTTTGAAGCTCGTCTACCCATCCCTGGTGCAACGCTTCGACCCACTTATATCCGTCCGCCTTTTCCGGTGCGACCGAAGTCCCAACCCGTTCGAGCCATATTCGTTGTGCCCACAACAGGTGGGCGAAGACCTCACCCGCGCGGCTCAGGGGATGGTTGGTGGGGAAGTCGGGCCAGGGGCCGGCGATGGCGACCCGGACCAGGGCGGCGGGGGCGATGATGTTCGGCTCGACCCGCTTAAGCATGTCGACCCATTGCCGGTTTGCCCACAGGTCGTATTGGAATCCCTCGATCAGCGAGTCTCTCATTGGAATACGAGCATTCTGCCATGCGGATCGCCGACGACGCCTCCATCACGCACGGCCACCAGCCCGCCAAGAACGACGTGCTCCACTGCCCCGGTGAACATTTCTCCTTCGTAGGGACTCCACCCGCACTTACTGCGGACCATCGAGCGCTCGAAGATGTATTTGCGGTTCGGGTCGATGATGGCGAGATCCGCGTCGGCTCCGACCGTTATTCGCCCCTTATTGGCGATTCCGTACAAGGCAGCCGGACGTTCGCAGGCCATGCGAACGACGGTTTGAAGGCCAAGGCGGCCTTGGGCTACGAAGGTTAACAGGACGGGCAGCAGCGTCTGTACTCCCGGCATGCCGCTTGGGCTCTGTGGGTAGGGAAGGGATTTCTCCTCCAGCGTATGGGGGGCATGATCGCTTCCGAAGACGTCGAAGACATCCTCGCCTAGAGCTCGCCAAAGCGCTTCCCGGTGCTCTGCCGATCGAATCGGTGGATTCATTTGGGCAAGGGTTCCGAGCCGCTCGTAGCATTCCGGGGCGAAAAACCAGAGGTGCTGGGGGGTGACTTCGGCAGTCGTCCCGAGCCTTTGCCGCTTTGCCTCGGCGATCATGGGCGGTTCCTCTAGGGTGGAAACGTGAAGGATGTGTACGGGGCGGCCGGTTTCTTTGGAGAGTCGGAGGATTCGCTCGGTGGCCAGTCTTGCGCTCTCGGAGTCGCGCAGGAAAGGGTGCTCTCGGGGGTGGGGAGACTCGCTGAGGAGGGCTTTCCGCTCCCGGTTTCGTGGTTCGTCTTCGGCATGGATCGGGCAGCGCTTGCGACCGCTCATGAGCACACGGCGCAGATGCTCGTCGTCTCCGACGAGCAACGGACCGGTGGAGGAGCCCATGAAGATCTTGATGCCGGGGGTGCCGGGAAGCTGCTCGTAGGCTGCAAGCTGGTCGATGTTCTCCGTGGTAGCGCCGACGAAGAACCCGTAGTTACACCAAGCCCGGCCACTCGCCCGCGAAAGTTTGTCTTGAAGGGCGATCGCGTCGGTCGTGGTTGGGTTTGTGTTGGGCATCTCGAGAATGCCAGTGACGCCGCCAAGGAGGGCAGCGAGGGTTCCGGTCGCCAGATCTTCCTTCTGCTCGAGCCCCGGCTCGCGAAAGTGCACTTGAGTGTCGATGACGCCGGGCATCACGACGAGACCCTTGGCGTCGATCGTTTCGGCGGCTTCTGCGCCATTCAGATTGCCGATTTCGGCGATTTTTCCTTCGCGAATGCCGACGTCGGCTCGCTCGGAGCGCGATGAAGTGGTGACAAGGCCATCGCGAATCACAAGATCGAACGCCATAGCCGGATTATGGTCCCACTTGGCAGCGGCATCTTGCTACGTTAGATCGCTGGACCGCGTTTGGCGTAGACGACGTCGGCGATGGCGGCGTTGTCGCCGATTTTGGCCGCGGGGAGGGTTACGGAGGCGCCGGTGAGGGTTTGGTAGGCTTCGGCGGCCCGAGAGTTGGCCCAGGGGAGAAAGAGGGTGTAGAGCTCGTTGGCGACGCCACCGACCTGTTTGGCGCGGAGTCGGGCGGATTGCTCAGCGTAGGCGAGCATTAGGAGGTCGGAAAGCGCTCCGGTTGAGATCTGATCGGGGGTCGGAAGGTCGATTGCCTTACCGGCGAGTTCGCTGATGAACGAATCGCCCGCAGCGGCACCTTCCACTCGGCCGTCCTTGATTCGACGGCGAAGCCGGTCGGCGATGAAGAGGCGGTTGATCTCGTTGGTCCCCTCGTAAATCCGGCTGACCCGGGCGTCGCGGTAGTGGCGCGCGATGGGGAACTCTTCGGTGAATCCGTAGCCGCCGTACACTTGGAGCGCTTCGTCCACGATCAGCGATTCGGCCTCGGTGGCAAAGACTTTGCACGCCGAGCACTCGATCGCGTACTCCTCGGCCGCCTTGCGGTTGCCGTCGACGGTGCCGCCATACTCGTCAAACGCCGAGTCGATGAGCGCGCCCGTTCGGTAGATCATCGATTCCGCAGCGTAAAACCAGGCGGCCATCATGGCAAATTTCTTTTGGATGAGGCCAAATGTGGAGATCGACTGACCGAACTGTTTGCGGTCGAGGGCGTAGGCGGCGGCCAGACCCATGGCGTCGCGAGCGGGACCAATAGACATGGAGGCTAGCTTGAACCGGCCGATGTTGAGCGCGTTGAATGCGACGTGGTGACCTTGCCCGACTTGGTGCAGCAGGTTTTCCTGCGGTACCTCCGCATTCTCCAGCACTAGCCGCGCGGTGGAGGAGCCCTTGAGGCCCATCTTGTGCTCCTCTCGGGAAACGGAGACGCCGGGGAAGTCTTTTTCGACCAAGAATGCGGAGAACTTGTCCCCGTCGATCTTTGCCAACACCAGGAACAGGTCGGCCCATTTGGCGTTGGATATCCACATCTTCGTGCCGTTAAGCACGTACTTCCCATCGCGCAGGTCGGCCCGGGTGGTGGCCGAGAGTGCATCGCTTCCACTGTTCGGCTCGGAGAGCGCGTATGCCCCGATCCATTCACCGCTGGTCAGGCGGGGGAGGTACTTCGCTTTTTGCTCGTCGGTGCCGAAGAGGGAGAGGCCGACCTGGCTGATTCCGCTTGTGATGCCGTAGGTGACCGAAAACGAGCCGTTGAGGCTCATGAATTCGAGGATCCGCGCGGCAAGATTTTTGCCCAGTCCGAGCCCGCCGAATTCGTCTGGACTGTCGACTCCGCAGAGGCCCAGATCGCCCGCTTGCCGGATCAGGCCGGGCATCAACCCTTCTTCTTGATGGTCGAGCCGTTCGACAAGAGGAAGTACCTCGCCACGGCTGAACTCTTCGGCGACCCGAATCATGAGGGCTTCGTCACCCACGAACTGCTCGGGAGTAAAGATGCTGTCCGGGGTAGTCGAGAAAAATGCGCAGCCGGCAGGGGAAGAGTTATCGATAGTGGAAGACCTCATTGTCGCTGGTCCTCATTGTATCTTTTCGCGTCCCCGCTCTACGGAAGTTAACGCTACTTGAAGGTGATCGCGATCACGTGGATGGAGGTCTTGCCAGCTTCCGGCGCGGCGGTCACCGTCACTGAGTTTCCCTTCGGCGAGCTTCCCATGATCCCACCCATTCCTTTTTGGGCGTTCTGAAGCTTGCCTCGATAGAATGCGAGCACCTTGTCGGGAGCATCGGCGGTGGTCATGATGAGCTCGTAGCGACTCTCTTTGTCCGTCTCCTTTACGTTGCTTTTTCCGTCGGGGGCGTCGGAGCTTGGGTAGAGCGGGACGTCCGCTTTGGCGGCCATCTCCGTCGGAGTCATAAACTTGCCCTCCAACTCGGGCTTCGCCTCAGGAGCCCGCGAGCATCCGGCTGCTAGAATCAGGGCAGAGCCAAGGACAAGGTGCAATTTCACCTCTCGATGGTAGCACTGACGTCTGCGCAACTATCCGCTCCTTCCAGGGAGAGGACCGGGCGACGTAATGGACCTCTTCAATGTTGGAAGAACACTCAATCTCCAGCCTCGCCCTGAGGGGGACGCGTCGGGTTTGGGTCCGCCGTTCGGTCGGTGACGAAACTCGGCGCTGCTGCATCTTCTTAGATGGGGAACTCTATCTAGAGCGGGTCAAGGCATCGGAAGTGATTGATGGTAGTTGCTTCCCATCTATCACTTGCGTGTACCTCTCGTACGGCGACGCGACTGAGCGGCATATCGACTTCACCTGCAACTTGGATTTTTCCGACTTTCTCATCTCCGAGCTATTGCCGTCGGTTGAGGACTTGGCCGGTCCCCACCTGGAAACCTTCTTATGCGGCCTCAGCCTCAGCGGCTTGGCGGCGGCGTACACCGTCTTATCGAAGCCGGGCCGTTTTTCCGGAGCTCTATGCCAGTCGCCCTCGGCATGGTGGAGAGACGAATGGTTAGCGGAGAACTGCGGATCTATGGGAGAGTCCCGCCTCTGGATTAGCGTCGGAACGGAAGAGGTCCAGGAGAACGTGGCGCACGGCCCGTCGGACCTCTTCCAGAAGGTGAGTCAGATCGAGTCGTGCCGCCGACTTGCGGATGCCCTACGGAACGGTGGATCCCGGGTGGCCTTTAACGTATTTGAGGGTGGGCACGATCCAGCATGTTGGGCAACCGAGCTACCTTCGGGATTACGCTGGCTTCTGAGTCAGGCGTAGCTTGCCTTATGGTTCTGGGGTGGGGCCGGGTTCCCAGCCTTGCTCGCTGGCTCGCATGAGGACTTCGACTTTCATGTCGCGGTCGACTCGGATTTGACAGGAAAGGCGGAACTGGCCGAGGACGCCGTCTTCTTCAAGGGAGGCGCGCTCCTTCTCGCCCTGCGGCGGCTCTTCCGATTCGAACTTGACTCGGCAGGTGGTACACCTTGCCTCGCCACCGCAGCGATGGCTAACGTCGACGCCATTCCCCTCAAGGGCGAGGACGAGCTTCGTCCCCTCCTCGACTTCGAACGGCGGGAAACCTTTGGCTTGGATGGTGTGGGTGGCCATGATGTTTTGGGGACTGGGAGCTTTTACCCGAATAGCGGGTCTGTTCTCCCGGTAGATTAGCCTTGTGATCAATGAAGCACGATTGGCCGAGCTATTCCTCGACCTGATCCGGATCAACGCCCCCGCATTGGAAGAGCGAGAGGTCGTCGCATGGACCAAGCGGTACCTCGAGGAGATGGGGCTCGAGGTTCACGAGGATCGGGCAGGAGAGAAAATCGACGGCAACGCCAATAACATCATCGCCTGGCTAAGGGGCAATCGTCCTAACGCGCCTCGTATCTTTTTGTCCGCCCACTTCGACACGGTAGAACCGACCGCCGGTCTCATCGTGGCGGAACAGGACGGCGTCTTTTACTCCGCGTCCGACACGATTCTTGGAGCCGACGACAAGGGGGGAATGGCCCCCGCGATCGAGGCGGTCCGGGCGCTTATGGAGAGCGGCGAGTCGCATGGCGATATCTGCCTCCTCTTTACGGTGGCCGAGGAGATCGGTCTAAAAGGGGCGGTCGCGGTCGACTTGGAGGAACTCAATCTGGACTTCGGCTACGTGCTCGATACAGGCCCTCCAGTCGGCTCTTTCGTCAACCGAACCGCAACTCACGACAAGCTCGACGTGACGATTTTTGGCAAACCCGCCCACTCGGGGAAGGATCCGGAAAACGGGATTAATGCCATTCAAGTGGCGGCGTCAGCGATCTCCGGCATGCGGTTGGGACGAATTGGGCCGGAAACTACCGCCAATTTGGGAGTCATCGAAGGGGGAACCGCCGTAAATGTGGTTTGTCCGTGCGTGAAGATCCGTGGGGAGGCCCGCAGTACCAGCGTCGAGGAGCTCGATGCCCAGGTCGGACACATGATCGACCGGTTCGAGTCGGCGGCGAGGGAATGGGGGACGACGGTATCGATCGATCATCATCGACATTACGTGAGCTTTCAGGTTGCGGAGAACGAGCCGGTGGTGCGGATTGCCCGCGAAGCCAGCCTCGCGCTTGGTTTGGAACCTACCTTGCGAACCACCTTGGGTGGGAGCGACGCGAACATCTACAACGCGCGGGGCGTTCCCGCCATCGTCGTGGCAACCGGCATGGACAAGATCCACACGCACGAGGAGCGAATCTCCCGCAAAGACCTTGTAGATACGGCAAGACTGACGCTAGAGATTCTTCGTGCAGCGGCCCGCACCGAAAGGGGTGCGTAACGCGTCTCTTTTCGCGAGTGCATCCAAGGTGCTATCTTTGGGGGTGCTACGCGAATGGCGGACTCAAAAGGCCGCCAACGTCATGGAGGATATCGAATGAAACGAACAATCACGATGATGCTCGGTACGGCGCTACTTCTTGGAGTCGCCTCGTCTGCCCTCGCTCAAGACAACAAGCCGTCCGGTATTTCGCTACGCGCCGGTCTGTTTCTGCCCACGGATCGCGGCGCTCGCGATGTGTCGGACTCCTGGTTTGCCGGAGGTATCGACTACAAGATCAAGGATATGGGGGACATGAACGGCAACAGCTCGCTCGGTCTTTCCCTCGACTTCACCGGCAAAGGTGGATTCCGCACGGTGCCGCTACTGTTGAACTACATCGTTCACCGCGACCAGCTTTACTTCTTCGGGGGAGCCGGGATCAGCTTCTCTCGCTTCGCCTCCGGCGGCGGTTCGGAGGACAAGACGGAGTTCGCCTACCAGGCGGGCGCGGGCTACGAATTCCAGAAGGGGCAAACCCCTCTCTTCTTCGAAGCGAAGTTCATGGGGAACGGCCGCAGCGCTCTGAACGGCTTCGGCTTCTTTATCGGCGCACGCCTGTAAACGGCTCTGGAAGGACCTCTCCCTCGCAACGGGGGAGAGGCCGAGCCCGTCTTTCGTTCACGGGCGGAGGGGCCATTGTGCCCACCGGCTATGTTGCGCCATTGGCCAGTGAACCTTTACCGTTTCGATCCGTTAAAGCCCATTACCTATGGAGCTTACGGTCCGAGCAACCCGAGCAAGCATGACGGATCCGCGTGAGAGCACGGAGCGGTCGCTTGTAGACCGATGCCGGAAGCAAGACCTTGAGGCGTTTGGCAAGTTAGTCGACGCGTACCAGAACCGGGTTTTCGGCTTTGTACGACGGATGGTTCCGAACCCCGATGAGGCGGCCGACGTCACGCAGGAAGTGTTCATCCGCGCTTTTCAGAACTTCGCGCGTTTCGATGGACGCTCGTCGGTACGGACTTGGCTGTTTCGAATAGCCCACAACCTTTGCATCGATCGAGCCCGTAAGGGCCATCGAGCGCCGGTTGAAGTCGGTTTGGTAGATCCGACGGAAGGCGAGGAGATCGAGGTTTCCGACAGCCGGTGGCAGCCGGACCAGATCGCGTTGGACGAGGAACTCATGACGGTCGTCGAGTCGGCGATTATGTCGATGAGCGAAAAACTTAGGAGCGTGCTTTTGCTGCACGATAGAGAAGATATGGCCTACGAGGAGATCGCCGACATGCTGAATCTCCCGGTGGGTACGGTGAAGAGCCGGCTGTTCCTCGCGCGCTCGCACTTGCAGAGTGCCTTGCGGAAGTATTCGGAGGAAGAGGCGTGAGATTTAAGAAAGGCGACGAAATGAACCGAGACGAAAAGCATCTAATGGACGACCGCCTTCAGAGCGCAGCCCAGCAGGCGATGCGCTCGGTGGTCAAAGGGTTGCCGGAAGAGACGGTGAGCATGACCTGGAGAAGCGAGCTTAACGAGCGGCTTCTCGCGGAGAGTGCTCAGCGCGCTCGCCGGCCGCGCGTTGCTTGGTACATGCGTCCCGCGCTCGGGCTCGGGCTTGCAGGAGCCTTGGCGGTTGCGGTGTTGTTACGGGGTCCGGGGGTTTCTCCGACGGTGTCTCCCAACAATCTGTCTTCTTCGGGAAGGCTCGAGGCCGAACTGGTGAGCACGCACCGCCAGGCCAGCTTTGCGATGGACGTTGCTGGGGTTGGAGTTAATCCGACGGAGGTTTCTTACGATTCGACGCCGGTTCAACGAAGCTCTTCGGGCTGGACCGAGGAAGACCTAGACACTTTATGAGTCGCCGAGCCTTTGTTCTTTGCGGGGTGACCCCCGGTCTTTGCCTCACCATGGCGGCGGCCATGGCGCAAGGCCCGGGAGGGGCGGCAATCCAGGGGCCGCCGATCCTTCGGAAGGCGATCAGCGCGTCGGAGAATCTTCGTTACATCGGGACGCGGACGGTCGAGTTTCGCCGCAACGGCGATACCAAGCAGCATACGGAGACGATCACGCGCGAGGGGCGTAGGCTCCGGATCGATTTTCCGGAGGGAAGCCCGTTGGCCGGGCAAGTTATCGTTGAGAACGGCTTCGAACGCCGGCACTACTTCCCCGAAAAGAACGAGATCCATGTCTCCCCGCCGCGTCGCGAAGAGGTTCTCGGCCGATTGGGCCGGATGATGTCGCACGGCAACCGCTTTTCGTTCGTCGTGGCCGCCGGCCAACCGGTGGCCGGGATTCGAACAGAGCAGGTGGTGGTTTCCGATCGAGCCGGCAATGTGCTCCAGCGGCTCTACATCGATCCCGAGTCGGGCCTCATCTTGAAGCGTTCCCTTTTCGATCCGGTGGGAACGCCGGTAGGAGGGTTCGAATACACCCGGATCGATTTAGACCCGCGCATCGACCCACGTGTTTTCCGCCTCTTCCGTCGCGGGGCAACGTTCGTTACGCCGTTCAACTTGCTGGAGCGGCTCGCCCGTGAGCACGGATTCCCGGCGATTGCGCTTCCCGCTTCCTCGATGTTCCGGTTGGAGGGGTCTCAAGTTCACAAGATCGAGGGGAACGAGGTGCTGATTCAGAACTACGCCTCCCGCGACGGCGTGCATCTGACGTTGTTCCAACTGAAAACGAACGTTAGTCCGGACAAAATGCGGGAGTTCGCCCGGAAGCAAAATCTCCATTCGCTTTCCTGGTACGCGCAGGGAAATACGTTCGTTCTTATCGGAAATGTGGACGAAGCGACCCTCAATCGGATCGCTCGGCCCCTCATGGGTGGAACTTAGCCCTAGGTCGGCTAAGTTATAATCCTACGTGGCATCGCGTTCTCGCGCTCGCAGCCGACGCTCCCCGTGGATCCGGCGAATCAAGTTGGCGATCGCATTTCTGGCGATTGTCTTCTTCGGCGCCTTTATCACCCTCTTCGTGATGTTCTTCTCGGCCATCAAAGAGGCCGAGGCGCAAGCCGGAACGATCGAGGAAAAGTTTGTCGAGGTGGCTAGGCCCCCGACGCGCATCCTTACCGCCGACGGGGTCGAGCTCTATCGGGTCAGCGAAGAAAACCGGATTCCCTTAAAGTTGGCGGAAATTCCGGACCACGTCAAGAACGCGATCATCGCCGCCGAGGACAAGCGGTTCTATCAGCACAACGGCGTGGATGAGCAAAGCCTTCTCCGGGCGTTCGTCTCGGTGTTCAAGCAAGGTCACGTTGGGCAGGGTGGCAGCACGCTCACGATGCAGCTCGCCAAGCGTCTCTACAACGGCAATGAAAAGTCGTTCCGCCGGAAATTGCAAGACATCGCCTTCGCCTACGTGATGGAGCGAGAGGTGGCCAGCAAGAACCGGATTCTCGAGCTGTACCTAAACCAGGTCTATTTCGGGGAGGGGGCGCATGGGATCGGCGCGGCGGCGCGGACCTATCTGAGCAAGAACGTCAAGGACCTGACGATTTCCGATGCGGCGTTGCTGGCCCGGTGTGTCCGAAGTCCGAGCCGAGAAAACCCGATCAAAGATCCTAAAGGGTCGCTGGAGAACCGGGACGTCGTGCTGCACATCATGCACGACGAGCACATGATCACCGACTCCGAGTACGACAAGGCGCTCGCGGAGGTGCCCAAGCTCAATCCGCACCCTCCGGAAACCACGGCTGCCTATTCCGCCGGGTATGCGATGCACTTTGTGCAGCACGTGTTGCAGACCCTGCAAGAAGACGATCCAACCTTGGACCTGAAGGGGGGCGGCTACACGATTTATACAACCATCGACAGCCACCTCCAGCGCCTGGCGGAGAAAACCGTACAGAGGATCGTCGAAGAAAACCGCCGCATGAAAATCAATCAGGGCGCGTTCATGGCGATGGATCGCGATGGGCACATTCTCTGCGAGGTCGGAGGCGTCTCTTACAAGCGCACTCAGTACAACATCATCTCCCAGGGGCACCTCCAGCCCGGTTCGGGCTTCAAGCCCTTCGTCTATGCCACCGCCCTCCGTGAGGGGACGATTGGAATGGGGGATTATCTTTCCAACGCGCCGATTCGACTGCCGAACGGTTCTGGTGGCTATTGGGAACCGAAGAATTCTAGCCCCAGGGAAAACGCTTCCGGATACTCTCTCGAAGACGCCCTCGCCCTATCGGTAAACCGTCCGGCTATCTGGACGATCCTCAAGGTGACGCCGCGGGTGGTCGCGGATACGGCTCGCGACGCTTTCGGTTTCCGGACCAAGCTCGAAGCGTATCCACCGCTCGCATTAGGCGCCACTGCGGTAAGCCCGCTGGAAATGGCGGAAGGGTATTCCACGTTTATGCTGAGGGGCGATCGAGTGCGCCCCTACCCGCTCGCCAAGATCGTAGGGCCGGATGGAGAGGTCAAGAAGGAATACACGCCGCAGAAATTCGGAGGAGTGTTCGACCCGCGTGTCTGCGAGGATATCGACACGCTCCTCCGAGCAGTGGTCCAAAAGGGTACCGGCACGGCCGCCCAGGACGTACCGGACGCTCGCGGGAAAACGGGAACTACCAACGATGCCAAGGACGCTTGGTTTACGGGCTATTCCGACGGCGTTCTCGGCGTCGCCTGGGTGGGCAACCAGAAGATCGTGAAAGGGAAGTGGACGGTGCTTCCGATGGCGGATCGGGTTTTCGGCGGTACAACCGCTATCCACATCTGGCGAGCCGTTATCAAAGAGGCGCGGCAGCGGTATGGACATCGAATGGAGCCGGACAACACACCTCCGGTGGCGCAAGACGATACGGTCCCCGCGCTTCACGAAAAGAAGGAGAAGCCGCCCCGCATCACCGACGCCGACATGCCGGCGGGAACACCGGTAGACGATCCGAACGCTGGAAAGGCGAAGCCTCCCGAGCACACGATTCCTCCGGCACCGGTGGTAAATCCTGCCGCTCATCCGGACACGATCCAGAACGACCCCGGCTCCGGGGGCGGGGCGGGGGCGGAGACGGGGACCTCGGAACGATCGATGCGGGCAAGGTCGATAAGCCGAAGTCGAAACCGAAGAGGGAGCGGCACGAGGAAACGGTGTCGGTGGAAGTGTGTGCCGATTCCGGCCTGCTTGCCAATCCGTATTGCCCGGAGACGGTTACTCGTACGTTCCCGCGGAGCCAAGCTCCGAAGCGAGTTTGCCGGATTCACCGGCCGGGAGACTAGGCGATGTCGGTTATCCATACCCCGCGCAAACCGGAACTGGATCTGAGGATTCTTGCTTTTCCGGCGGTCATGGTGGGGGCGCTCTCGGTGCTTTTTCTTCGGCTCTGGTACTTCCAGGTCGTAGAGGCACCTACGCTGGTGGAAAAGGCGGAAGCCTCGCGCGTGGTACCGGTGATGAAGCCGGCCCCCCGGGGGCTCATTTTCGACCGGAACGGAGTTCCAATCGCGATCGTCCGGCCGGAGATCGTCGTCACCGCGATTCCCAACAAGATAAAGGCGAACCCATGGGTTCTCGACCGGGTGGCCAAGATCCTCGGCGTCGAGGTGGAGAAGCTCGAGCGGAAGGTAAGGGATGCAACCTGGCGTCCCTTCTTGCCTACCCCAATCTACGTGGGGGCGGACATCAAGGCGGGTACCCGCATCGCGGAAGAAGGGGAAGAGCTGCCGGGGATCGGTGTGGAAACCCAGCCGATGCGTCACTATCCGGATAGCACGAGCTTTACTCATGTGCTGGGCTACGTTTGGGTTCCCAGCGATAAGGACGTGGCCCGAATCGAGAAATCGGGCAAACCGGTTCCAGATTTCGTCGGCAAGGGTGGAATCGAACGTGCCTATGACGACGAGCTGATGGGGTTGCCGGGCGCTGAGCGGATGGCGATCGATGCGCGGCGGCAACCGATCCGAGTAGAGGGGCGGGATGCGGCTACCCCGGGGAACCAGCTTGTGTTGACCCTGGATGGGGATCTACAGCGTTACGTGACCCAGCTCTTCAAGGAGAGCCACTTCATGGGGGGTGCGGTGGCGCTCGATCCCCGCACGGGCGAGGTCCTTTGTTTGGTAAGCAGCCCCACGTTCGACCAGTCGCTTTTCAGCGGTGGAATCTCGGACGAAGAGTGGAAGGTGCTCAACGATAATCCGGAGAAGCCCCAGATCGACCGAGCGATCTTCGGCGCCTATGCCCCGGGGTCGACGTTCAAAATCGTGACGACGGTCGCCGCCGCCCGTACCGGCAAGTTCAACGTGAACGACACGTACTACTGCCCGGGAGGGTATTTCAAGCGGGGCGTGCACCTGAGATGCCTAGGGCAACATGGGGCGATCTCGTTTGAAAACGCGATGGCGAAGTCTTGCAACACCTATTTCTGCAATTTAGGGGTTGCGGTCGGACCCGAGGCGATTCGGAGCGCAGCCTTGGACATGGGTTTGGGGCAGCGAAGCGGGATTGAGATCGGCGGGCCGATGGAGGTCGGGACGGTGCCCACCCTCGACTGGCTTCGAAAGGTCTCCAAAAAGAAGAACCCGCCCTGGTATCTGGGCGACACGGCGAACCTATCGATCGGACAGGGATATCTCGCGACGACTCCCCTACAAATGGCCGAGGTGGCGGCGATGGTGGCAAACGACGGGGTGAGCTATAAGCCGCATCTCGTTCGCGCGATCAAGGATCCGACGGGTCAGCAGGCGATTAGGCAGATCGCGCCGGAAGTTGCTCACAAGGTCGATCTCCCCGCCTCGTTCTGGGCCGAGCTGAGGAAAGCGTTGGTCGGGGTCGTAGACCATGGCACGGCGCAAAGAGCGCGGATTAACGGGGTTTCGTGGGGCGGCAAGACGGGAAGTGCGGAGCACTTGCATGGCGGAAAGAAAACGCATGGCTGGTTCGTTGGGTTCGCCCCGGCGGAAGCGCCGAAGATCGTGATCTGCGTTCTATGGGAAGAAGGTGGTCACGGCGGCGACTCCGTGGCTCCGATCGCCAAGGAGATCGTCCAGCGCTACTTGATGCCGCCCAAGAAGGCGGTTTCCGCAGCCACGTCGTCGTCGGCGGCGGCTTTGTCGCCGGCGGCAAGATCTAAGCCTTGAAGCATCCGAGCCGCCTCGGCCGCTTTCTGCAAAATCTCTTTCGCTCCCTCCACCGTCCTTCCGTTGTAAGTTCCGTTGGCCACGATCTGCGGAACGGTGCTGGCCAAGAACGACTTGAACCCTTGGACGGCGGGACGTAGCAGGGTCCGCTGCTCCTTCGCGTCGGAACTTGCCTTTGCCAGCTCGAGCCGCGCGATGAACGTCTGCACCTCGACGTCCTCCGGTACCGATCTGACCTTGAAATAGGGCGTGTTCTCGGTGGCGACGAGCCGCTTGAGAAGGCTCGCGTATCTATCTTGATCGCCGCCTTTAAGGGCAAGTTGGGCAGCTTGGTACAGAGTGTCCGGATTGTTTGGATCGGTGGCTAGAGCCTGGTCGAGCGTAGCCATCGCCTCGGCGGTTTGGCCAGACTGAGCCTGCAGGAGAGCGAGGCGGCGAAGGTATTTCGTTCTTGGGGCAAATGCGGCGGCTTGCCGAGCATCTTCGAGACGCCCGCTAAGGTTGGAAGTCAGGTACCACGCCTCGCCATCGTTCGGGGCGATCGAGTGGAGAGTGTCGAGCGTTGCCTGGGCTTCGGCCACTTTGCCGGCCTGGATATCTCCCCGCACTTCGGACCGCAGGAGCTCCGTGTACGCGCTGTAGAGCATCACGAGGAGCAGCAGCGACACAAAGCCAGCGCCGAGCCGGCGCAGGGCGGGGAAGAGGAATTCGGGGGCGACCGAGTCTCCACTGAGCAGAAGTCCGGTTCCGAGCAGCATAAAGACGGAAAGGCCAAGACCGTAGTAGTAAAAGTCGCTGTCGAACACACTGTGACCGCATGCTGCGCCCACGGCGACGACGACGGAGATAAGGAGCGCTCGGTTTTTGGGCGGTAGCGATTTCGATGCCCGAAGGGCCAAGAAAACCCAGTAGCCGATGGCGATCACAAGCAACAGCGGCACCAGCGGACTCGCCTCGGCCAGAAGCTGAGCGTAGGTGCTGTGGGCGAATACCGTCTGCGTGGTCAGGCCCGGTCTTCCCGATTCAAACCGAAACGTTCCGGGACCGGAACCGACCGGGTTGCGTAAGAAGAGCTTGCCCGCCGTTAACCAGAGGTTCCAGCGAAAGTGCGCCGACTGCTCGACGGTAGCGCCCGCATTGGCGATCCGGCTCATCGCCCCGGTACCCCCTTTCTGCCCCGATTGAGACATGACGAGCACGGCGACGGCAACGATGGCGCAACCGACCACGGCGACAATTCGGCCCAATGCGGCTTTCGTCTGCTCTTTCGGCGACAGGAACGCGGTCAGGACCAGGTGAGCTACGAGGCAGATCGCGAGGATCGCCATCGCTCCTTTCGATCCGGTGAGGGCGAGGGCGAAGCTGATGAGGAGCAAGCCAGACGCGGTGGCGAGCATGGCCCCCTGCTCCGTCACCGTCAGGACGCCCAGGCCGAGGCAGAACCCGACCAGAAGGATCGCGGCGAGCGCGTTCGGGTTAACCCAGAAGCTGAAGATGCGCCACGAGGGGTCGGCCGCCTTGGTAGCGCCGTACTCCAAGATCCCGTAGATCGCGGTGACGGCGGACCCGGCGAAGATGGCGGAGATGATCGCCATCGGCCCTGCCTTCCGCCCGGCGACCGCGACTACGGCATAAAGCGCAACTCCGTAGCTAAGCCACTCGGCTGCGATCGCGATCGACAACGGCTTGTAGTTGGAGAAAGCGCAGGTGGCGGCGAAAACCCCGAGCATCACCAGGATGAATCCCGCGAACAGGTTATTCGGTACCTGAACCACTCGGCGGCCGAGAAATGCGGCCATGAAGGCGGCGCCGCATAGAAGTGCTAGGAGGGTATGGGAGGTGTAGGGAGCGCCGGGCGACGTAAAGAAGCTGCCGACAACTTCACCGAAGCCGGAGGTTAGACTGGTGGCGTCAGTCGAAACCTGCCCCCCAATGATTGGAGCGAGAAAGGCGGCGATCACCAGAAGGATCGCGGGGATGCCCAGAGGGGCTCGTTTGGCGTCCCGCTTCACTTTCGCATCCTTCGGCGATTCAACTCGTCGATCTTGTTCTTAGTAATGAATAGGCTCGCCCGTGCCACGAGAGCGGTGGCAGCCCCGGCGAGGGCGAATGGCCGGAGCGGGGCGGCAACCTTGGGAAGCATGTTCTTCTTATAGAATCGAAACATCGAGCGATGGAAGCGGCCGATCATGCGATTTGGGGCTTTGTCGGTGCTACGGCCGATGGCGTGAGTGATTACCGCGGTGGGAAGGTAAATCACTTCGAAATCTGCTTCCCAGCTTCGAAAGCAGAAGTCGACATCCTCGCTGTACATAAAGAATTCGGGATCTAGAAAGCCGATCTTCTCGAGGAGCTCCTCGCGGGCAAGGAGGGCGGCTCCGCTCACCCAGTCGACCTTGGTGACCTCTTCGTGCCCCCAATCCTGCATCAGGTATTCGCGGGTGTATCGGTTCTTCGGAAAGAGTCGACCCAAGGGGGTGTTTCGGAAGAGAGCGGCGCCAGGGGTGGGGAATCGTCGCGCGGAGAATTGGAGCGAGCCGTCCGGGTTTAAGAGTTTCGGGCCGAGCACTCCGATCTTGGGGTGGGACTCCAGATACTCCATCAGGGTCCGGATCGCGCCGGGGTGAACTACGGTATCTGAATTCAGAAGTAGGGCGTGGCGGCCGCGGCGGTGTTCGAGCATGTGATTTTGGCCGCCGGTGAACCCAAGGTTCCGGCTCATTCGCATGAGTCGAACCCACTTGAACTCTTCTTCCACCATGTCCGGCGACTCGTCTTCGGAGTTGTTGTCGAGGACGATGACCTCCATTTCCGCTTCGTCCCGCACCCGTTCAAGGCTGGCAAGGCAGGCGCGAAGGTCCTCCTTGGTGTTCCAGCTACAGATCGTGATGCTAAGGTCGAAATCCGGCATCGAAGCCTCGGGCGCGAAAAAATGCGGCGGAGTAGATCGCTGCCGCAAGAAATGGTAACCCTACCCGCATTAGCCCCGTTCCGTGATGTTTTTGAAGGTACCGCACAAGGCTTCGGTGCGACTCCCAGATCATGCTCTTGCGAACCTGCTTGGTGCTCTCGCCGCCGTAGTGGAGAATGCGGGCATCTGGGGCGTAGAGGCATTCCCAGCCGGCTTGCTTCATCCTGTACAGCAGATCGACCTCGTTAAAGAAAATCGGAAACCGCTCGTCGAAAGGGGATGAGGGATCGCCGGCGGCAGCGAGCGCCTCCCTTCGAAAGAGAAGGAATGTGCCCATGGGTTGGGGCGCGGGGCCGGAATTCTCGTAATCGAACCGGCTCAGGCGGTAGGAATCCCATGCGCCGCCAAGCCGCTTTCCTAGACCGGTCACGTCTCCGAGGATGCCTAGGACGGTCGGGAAGCCTCGCACTGAGTTCTGGGTATTGCCATCTAGCCCGACCTGCCTGATGCCGACGCAGCCGGCTTTCGGATGGGCATCGAGGAACGCGATCGCCTTGTCGATCGAGTCGTCGACGAACTCGGTGTCCGGATTTAGCGTGAGCAGGTGGTCTCCGGTTGCCCGCTCGAAGGCAAGATTGTTGCCTCGGGCGTAGCCGGTGTTCTTGTCGCTGGCGACGAGGATGGCGTTTGGGAATTCGGACCGCACCATGTCCGCACTGCCGTCCGAGGAGGCATTGTCGACGACGACGACCTCGAATTCCTCAGAGGGAGGGTGACGCTCGATCGAGCTCAGACAAGCCCTCAGCAGGTCGCGCGTGTTCCAATTCACGACCAGGATGCTGAGCACGGTGAAACGATTCTACACGACTCGGAAGTTGCGGTAATAACCGCTTCAGATTCCGGCAAAATCACCAGGGAAAAGGGAACTTTGAACCTAAATGGTCCTAATTTGTGGATGTATTGCACATTATGCGGGGTTGACCAGGTCGAAAGCGGGCTGGTAAGGTGCCTTAGATTGCCAAGGGACCCGTTCAAGGGTAGGCACCGCGCATGAATTGTGGCGCGAAGGAGATTGATGCCGATCAAGAATCTAACCTTGGGGCTTTGTCTGGTTTTATCAGGCACCGCTCTGGCCCAACACCAGACGTACCGGATCAAAGAGGGTGATACTCTCTCCGGCATCGCTGAGCGGTTTAATATCCGCACCCATTCACTCGTCAAAGCCAACGACCTCGATCGTAATTCGGCCTTGAAGGTCGGTCGTGTCCTCACGATTCCGAGCGCAACCGTTACTTCAGACCACCACAAGACCTCCGCGGTTCCTTCCTCAAAGGGGGGATACTTCGTTCGCGAGGGCGATAACGACGAGGCGCTCGCCCACCGTTTCCACCTCACCACCCATCAACTACATCTCCTTAACCCGGGTGTGAAGTGGCGTGCGCTCAAGCTTCATCAGGCGCTCCGCGTCACCGGTGGGCATTCCGACACCCGAGTCGCCAAGGCGTCAAAGCCTTCGAAAGTTTCTTCCCATGGCGCCCACGTCGTTCGCGAGGGCGAAAACGACTGGATCATCGCTCATCGCCTTGGAACCACGACTGTGGTGCTCAAGCGGTTGAATCCGGGTGTAAACCTGGCCCGGCTTCGCACCGGCCAGAAGATCAACGTCCCGGGCGGTCTCGTAGCTAAGGCGGCCGCGGCTCCTCGACTTCACTCACGCTATGCAGTGATCAACGGCGATGCGGTCACCATCCGTCGCGAGCCGTCCCGCGGGGCAGATTCGATCGCGCAGGTCGATGCAGGTACCCGGGTCGTGGTGCTCGATCGAGACGGCGACTGGTATCGTTTGCGGTTTCCGAAGGGAACCGAGGGTTGGGTCCGCAGCGACCTGCTGAAATCGGCGGCGGCGCCCCGTGTCGCGAGTCGTGCTCGCCGCCATCATGAGGAGCGGGTCGCTAGCCGGCCTCGTCACCACCGGGAGTTGGTCGCGACCCGTTCGCACCACAGCCGACGGCATGAGTCGAGCCAGCGGATGGTTGCTTTCGAGACCTCGAGCAAGGGAGACGGCTCCGGAATCCTGGCGAAAGCGCAGGCTTATCGGGGTGTCCGGTATCGATGGGGCGCTATGTCCCGGTCGGCGACGGACTGCAGCGGCTTCACTTCGCAAGTATTCGGCAGCCAAGGGTATCGACTTCCTCGAACTTCGAGTGAGCAGTCTCATGCCGGTACCCCGGTTAAAGCCAAGGATCTAAAGAAGGGAGACCTCGTCTTCTTCCACACCCACCGTGGCGCTCGCGTCACCCACGTCGGCATCTACATGGGGAACGGTAAGTTCATCCATGCCAGCAGCGGCGGCGGCAAGGTGCAGATCAACAGCCTTAACGATGGCTACTACAAAAAGCGACTGGTGGCCGCTCGGCGGCTGGTGAAGAGCTCCAAGCCCGCCAAGCAAGAGGAGCCGGCTGTAACCGCTCCTGCAGCCGACGGCGACAACTAGAGGAAACGCTCGGCGGCTTCGGTCGCCGAGACTTTCGTCTAAAAGGAGGGGAGTTACACCCCTTCTAACCCCTCCGACTTGAGTTTTGGGCCTCGGTTCGTCCACACTAGTCGGGTTCGGCCCGGTCGTCTAGTGGTTAGGATGCCGCCCTTTCAAGGCGGAGGTCGCGGGTTCAAGTCCCGTCCGGGCTACCACCTACAAATGACATTGGACAGATTTTTAGTTAAAAATCTGTCCAACGCTCTTCTTGAATGACATTTTGTGAATACGAAGGCTCCTGATGTTGTTAGGTTGATGTCGCCGCTTTCAGGGCTCGGAGGGTTGGTCGGCCTTTACCCAGGGCTAACGCCCTGGGCTGTAGGATTTCGCCCCCTTGGGGCTGGCTTCGGGCCCGCGGGTTGGAGGCACCTTCGATCGTTAGACGACCCGATTGGGTGACAGGGTTTTGAGACGGCCTGTTTAGCTGCGGTTCAAGGTTCCTCCGGGGTAAATCCCTGGGCTACGGGCAAACCATCACTGTCAGCGTATTTTCTCGATGACGATCCACGCTCTGCGCTTCCGACCTACATCGGTCTTCCGTGGAATCCCGGGCGGGGAGTGAAGAGGTTCCATTCGATAGATGGCATCTCGTTTGCCATTCGGTCGCGTAGGGCGGCGGAGCCGGGGTGCTCGGTGGCGTAGTGGCCGCTGGAGAGGATGCACATGCCCGATTCGCTCGCCTCGAGGGCGACGTGTTGCTTGACCTCCCCGGTTACCATGACGTCGGCGTCGGCCCGCTGGGCGGCCATCCAGTCGCCATCGGCGGCCCCTCCTACGACGGCGACCTTTCGTATCCGCTTCGCGGGATCGCCCCAGGCGAGGGAGCGGGTGGATAGCACTCGATCGGTCAACGCTACGAATTCTCCGAGGGTCATCGGCTCTGGCATCACTCCGATTCGCGCCAACGGTTGTTCCGGGACTGGAGCCAACGAGAGGTAGTCGAAGGCCGGCCCCTCGTAGGGATGGGCTTTCCTTAACGCACGGGCCACCGCAGTCGCGCGATCTTCTGGTAGCACCATCTCCACCCGCACCTCGTCTACGGTCGTTCTCTCCCCGGGCGCTCCGATGTGCGGATCGGAATCCGGTGCGGCTTCGAAGTCGCCTTGTCCCGAGCTCCTAAAAGCGCAACGCCGATAGGCGCCGATTACGCCGGCTCCTTCGGCGGAGACGGCATCGATGATCCGATCGGCTGCCTCGGCGGGGCAAAAGAAGACGAGCTTGAGGTTCTTCACATTTTCCGTCGTGCCGAAGGAGCGAACCTCTTGCAGGCCGAACATCTCCGCCAAGGTGTCGTTGATGCCTCCGATCGCCGCATCCCAATTCGTGTGGGCGGCAATGAAGCTGGTCCCCTGCTGGATGAGCTTCACGATCGTTCGCCCTTCGTGGGAGCGAGTGTCGACGGACGAAATCGGGTTGAAGATCAGCGGGTGGTGGGTGAGAAGGAGCTGAGCCTCTCGTTCGCGCGCGAAATCGACGGCTCCGAGTGATCGGTCCATCGAAACTACGGCGCGACGAACCTCACCGTCGATGTTGCCGACCTGCAGGCCGATCTTGTCAAAGCTTAAGGCATGTCGCTTTGGGGCGATCTTCTCGATGACGGCAAGAACTTCTCTAACGGTAGCCACACCGTATTTTGCCGGACCCACAAACGGAAACGGGGGCTTACGCCCCCGCCGTGCCTAGCTCTCGCGTCGACCGGAATCCAGACGGTCTGGATTTATTATTTATAGGATTGCTTCTGGAACTACATTGTTCTGATGTGCAATAGTCCGCCAGTTTCCGTAACGCCCGTTCTGAGACGGTATCCAATCCGTTGGGGCTTGTAAGACACAAGCTCAACAGCGCATACGCCTCATCTTCGGTGAGTCTCAGCCCCTCTGGATTGTGTCCAGCGTTCATGAGAGCCCCTCCTTAAGCGGGTTTCGCTTATTATCATGACTCCTAATTGATGGGTGAATACACACTACCGGGACCTTTTCCCTGGAAAATTCACCAGGGTCCGAATTTCCCCCCGGCTGTATACTGGTCCCCATGCCTCAGGGCGAATATCTGCAGTACGGGGGCCAAGCCATCGTCGAAGGCGTGATGATGCGGTCTCCCCGTTTTTTCTGCATCGCATGCCGCGCGCCTAACGGCCAAATCGTCCTCCAAACCGAGGCGATCGAGAAAACCTGGATCGGACGCCAGAAGTGGCTGAAGAAGCCGCTCCTTCGCGGATCGCTGGCACTGCTCGATGCCATGGCGTTGGGGTCGCGGGCGATGAAGTTCGCCACGCACATCCAGATCGATCCGGCTTATCTGCCAGTGGACGAGTCGGCGACGGCAACTCCCGCTGCCGCCCCGGCGGCGCAGGGGCCAAGCAAGAAGGTTCAAGACATCACCGTCGCCTCTACGATGGTCGTCGCCATCGTTTTCGGGTTGGTGCTGTTCAACTATGTGCCGAACCTGATCGCCGAGTACACCCAGCGGGCGATGGGGAGCCACGACTCCACGCGGATCAACTTGGTCTCGGAGATCATTAAGATGGTGATCTTCCTCGGGTACGTGGGCTTGATTGGCTTGTTGCCCGATATCCGCCGCGTGTTTCAATATCATGGAGCGGAGCACAAGGCGATCAACACCCTGGAGGCGGAGCAGACGCTCAATATGGAGAACTGCAAGAATCAAACGCGGCTCCATCCCAGGTGCGGAACGAGCTTCGCGATCATCGTGCTGCTTCTCGGCCTTCTCACGTTCACTTTCGTGCCCCGTTACCCGATTACCGGAGGCAAGCAGGGAATTCCGATCGTCGACGTAAGCGTTCGATTCTTGATCGAGCTTATGATCCTGCCGCTTATCGCGGGGGTAGCGTACGAACTACTAAGATTCGCCGGTAAGTTCCGGAACCAGGGATTGGTTAATCTTTTCTTCAAGCCCGGAATCTGGAGCCAGTATCTGACCACACGCGAACCGGACGAGACGCAGATCGAGGTATCGCTCGCCGCGCTTAAGTCGGTTTTGCGAGCCGAGGAGATGAACGGGGTCCATCCAGAAGAGGAAGTGAACGCCCTCGAAAGCGCTCCGATCGTCGTTCCAACGAATCCGTTATAGGTCGGTTTGAAAAAGACTACAGTTACGGATCTTGCGAAACTCGTATCTGCCGCCACGTCGAGCGGGCCTCAGTGGGGCGAGGAGTGCGAGGACCTGGATATGACGTTGCTCGTCTGGAGACCTTCAGAGGGGATCGCCGAGCACGTTAACGAGGAGATGGACGTCCTAGTCGTTGGCTTCGCCGGCGAGGGTTTGATTTCCATCGACGATGAGAACCATTCCGTAAATGCAGGCCAGGCCATTCTGATTCCGAAGGGGAGCAAACGCTCCATTCTCGCGCTCGACGGCGGCTTCTCACACTTGAACGTGCATCAGCGGAGAAAGCGGCTCATGCCGGGATTAGGGACGGATAGTTGGAAGAACCGGGTCTTGCCTTAGCCGATTCGACAGGAGCTTTCGGCGGTCCTCTATTTGCCTTTAAGTTGGGTTCGACGGTTTCGAAAAATTGCGGGTGGTGAAGAATGCGGGCCCGTGTGGTTGTCCATTTCTGAGGTGGCGGCGCCTCTTCTTAAGTCGGTTTTGCGAGCCGAGGAGATGAACGGGGTCTATCCGGAAGAGGAGGTGAACGCCCTCGAAAGCGCTCCGATCATCATTCCCACCGGCCCGATTTGACCCGTGGCAACGGCGGCTCGTGGTCATTGACAATAAGATCTACATTCCCATGCCTGAATTGGCCCGTAGCCCGGGGATAAATTCCCGGGCTACGGGCGAGGCAATATTGTCACCCTGTTTTTTGATAACCGTTGCCCCAGAGGAACCTCGATTCGCAGCTAAACAGACAATCTCAAGACTCTGGTGCGTTCCGGTTCCTGAGATTCTTAACGGTAGGGACGGTGATTCTTTAGATGAGGTCGCCACTTTCAGGGCTCAGAAGGTTTGGTGGCAATTACCAGGGTTCCGCTGCGCTGCACCCTTAGCTTTAGGAGGTCGCGCTTTCAGCGCTGATGCGGGCTTTGGCGCCTACATCGGGTTCCAGAGTTTTGAGATTGTTTGTTTCGCTGGGGACCAGGGGGCAATCAGATAAGGGATATGCAAGTCCAATTCTGTCAAAGACCACAATCCCCAGCGACAGTTTTTGAACCGCGGCGGGAGATCACACCCGATGAGGGCCGCGAGAGACAACTACGTTGGAGGCAGTCGGTGCGAGAAGGGCAATTCGCGCTGTGGCGCATGAAGTTCACGGTCATGGAGGACGGTCGCAATACCAAAGTGAAACATGATCACGGCCACGGCAGCAACTAGAATCGTGGAATACAGGTTCGGAGAGCTACTCCGAATTCTCAGATACCACCACATCGCACCGACGGAAATACTGAGGGGCCAATCAAGCCACCGGTGCCCACTGATTAAACTCACAGACCATAGGAATAATGCGACGTTGGGTGCGATCCGGAACACCAAATAGATCCCAAAAGAAGCGACCTCCCCTTTTGCCCTGACGCCAAACGTGGCGCCAGTCCTCCAACCCTCGACGGTTTCGACGGCCTGCCGGTATCGCCCGAAAAGAGTCCGCCACATAGCACCATCATATCGCGAAGCCTCGAGCTCGCGGCCGAGCGCCGGAGTGGGCGAGGGTATGGAACTCCCTTATTCAGGGCACGTAAGGTATATTTTTGAGATCACCCAGGGTGCCGTGCCCAAGTGGCCTAAGGGGACGGTCTGCAAAACCGTTATTCGGCGGTTCGAATCCGCCCGGCACCTCCAATTCCTCGCGACGTTTGGCCCGTCCGGGACGTCTCGAATTTCCGATGGCTCCGCGCCAAGCCCTTCTTGAACGGAACGACCGAATTTGCGCGCTCGGCGTGATCGCCCCGCCGCCGATCCACGTTCAAACGCCTACCTTCGATGGCTCGCTCGCGATGCTGTTCGCCTGCGTCCGCGACCACAAGGTCGACCTGATGGAGGTGCCTCTCTTTCCGATCTGTGAGGCTTACTTCACTTACATCTTACAGGCAGAGGTGAAAGATCTCGACGAGGCGGCCGCGGCGCTAACCGCGCTCGCCTATCTTTTTGGAGAGGAAGGCGTGGCTGTTGCTCCCGGTTCCCGATCCGGAGCCGGACTACGAAGAGGCGATGGACCCGGTGGAGCCGACATCGCACGAGTACCGCGCGGCGATCGAAGCGCTTTCGATGTGGCAGCAAGAGCGCGACCGGCTGTTTTTCCGATCGCCCGACGTGGGACCGGACCCATACGAGCTTCCTTACACTCTTAGCAACGTTTCGCCAACCGATCTGGCTCGGGCGTTCGAGCGGCTGCTGAAGAAGGCGCAGCCGGAACAGATGGAGCATTTGAGCAAGCCGCGAAAGTCGCTGGCGGATCAGATGGAAGTCGTTTTACTGGCGATTTCGTTCGAGTGGCGAAGTTTGGAGCAGCTTGTCGTGGAGCCATTTACACGATCCGACGCGGTCTACTGGTTTTTGGCCCTCCTGGAGTTGATCAGGCTCGGGCAGGTTCGCGCCCGGCTGAACGAAGACGGCGTGGAGTTCGCGAGAGCGTGAGGCAACTTGGACCCGGTTGATCAGATTCTTGCGCTTTTGTTCGTTGCCGATGCACCGGCATCGCTCGCCTCTCTGGCGGCTCCCCTGGGCTATACCGAGGGGCAAGTGGAGCAGGCGCTGGAGCTCCTGGATAAGCGGCTCAAGAAGTCGGGGCCATTGCAACTGGTAACGCTAGCAGGGGGCTATCAGATATCGACGAAGCCGGCATATGCGGAAATCGTCTCGGCGTTTCTCAAGCCGCAACGGCAACGGCTAAGCCGGAGTCTGATGGAAGTACTGGCGATCATCGCTTACAAGCAGCCTATGACGATGGCGGAAATCGATGCCGTGCGGGGCGTGCAGAGCGATTACAGCGTGAAGGCATTGCTGGAGCGGCGGCTTGTTCAGGAGACCGGGCGCAGGGCAACTCCAGGCCGTCCCGTGCTTTACGGAACGTCTGCGCAGTTTTTACATCAATTCAATATGAGCGATCTTTCGCAGCTTCCTCCCTTGGAGAGCGAGCCGCGAGCCTTGGAAGCACGAGTCGACGAATTGGAATAGTGTTTGTTACCATTGCGGTCCTGAGCTTAACGGTTGTGTTAGGCTAGTGAAACGCCGGTATGATCCGGTCCGCTCCGAGAACTTGCCATGAAAGGATTCCGCAATCTTCTCGTAACGGTGGCCCTCGCAATCCCCTTCACGGGGCACGCGCTGGACGTCGTTGCCAAAAGCGCCATCATCATCGACGCTACAACCGGGAAGGTCCTGTGGGCCAAAGATGCGGAGACTCCGCGCTACCCCGCCAGTACGACGAAGATCATGACGGGGCTTCTCCTGATCGAGAATCGTCTTCCCACGGACATCATCACCGCGCCGGGCGACGTGATGAACGTGAAAGAGGCGAGCATGCATCTGAAGCCTTTTGAGAGGGTTTCGGCGCGCGATATGCTTTACGCTCTGATGCTGCGGAGTGCGAACGACGGCTGCTACGCAGTGGCGTGCGACATCGCGGGCTCCGTCCCCAAGTTTGCGCAGATGATGAACGAACGGGCGCGGCAGATCGGGTGCACCCATACGCACTTCGATAACCCCAACGGCCTGAACGATCCGCTCCACTACACATCGGCGCACGATCTGGCCCGGATCGCCCGAGAGGCGATGAAGAGGCCCGAATTCCGCGAGGTGGTGCGCACTTACAAAAAGTCGATTTCCCGAAGCATCAATTCCAAGGATTGCACGATGGTGAACCACAATAAGTGGCTTCCCAAGGACCCAACGGCGGACGGGATCAAGACCGGCTACACGGTGCCGGCCGGGCACTGCTACGTCGGGAGCGCGACCCGAAACGGGTACCGTGTCATTACCGTGGTGATGAACTCCCCTCATTGGCAGCAAGATCACCAGAACATGCTGAAGTGGGCCTTCGACGGCTACGCCCGACTTCCGCTGGTGCAAAAGGATTCAGAAGTTGGCACTCCCCCAGTATTGGGCGGAGTCAAGGATAAGGTGGCGGTGGCCACGGTTGAGAGCGTGGACAGCCTTGTATCACGGGCCAAGCTGCCCCCGAACGGTCAGCCTCCAATGCGGACCGAGTTCGCAGAGCCGCTTAGGGCGCCGATCAAGCGTGGTCAGGTGGTCGGCACATTGGTCGTCACCGACCCTGAAGGGTTCGAGCAGAGAGTGCCCATCGCCGCGACGGAAGACGTCGCGGAAGCGACTCTCTTGCCTTCGCCCGGGAAAGGGTCGGGCAACTTTGCGATGCTGGGTGGAGCGCTGGTGCTCGGCGGCATCGTCTTTAGAGGACGCGCAAGGAGGTCTCGGTATAGCACGCAAGCAGTTCGACCGCGCAGCTCCTAAGCCTCGTCCGACCGTCAACCGTGACCGCGTCGTCGCGCTTCGGCAGAACAAGCAAAAGGCGATCGAGCACGCCAAAGAGATGACCCAGCGGATGGGCGTCAAGCCGGCGCCTAAGCGGGAAACCGTCGACGACGGTATGGAGCGGCTTCACGTTCGAATCGCGCACTCGGGCCTCTGCTCTCGCCGGGCGGCGGAAAAGCTGATTCTAGAGGGGCGGGTCGAGGTGAACGGCAACATCGTCGCCGAGCTCGGCTACAAAGTCGCGGAAACCGACGAGGTACGGGTCGATGGACAGTCGATCCGGACGACGAAGACCTATACGATCTTACTGAATAAGCCGTCCGGGGTGGTGACGACGCTAAACGATCCGCAGGGACGGCCGACGATCGTCAAGTACATGCCCGACTACGGCGTCCAGCTCAAGCCGGTCGGCCGCCTCGACATGGACACCGAGGGGCTCCTCCTGTGTACTAACGACGGCGAGTTGGCGCATCGCCTATCGCACCCTCGCTACGGAGTTGAGAAGGAATATCAAGCGGTAGTGCTCGGCATTGTGGGCGAAGAGGCGATGGAGAAGCTGCGGACCGGCGTTTTCGTTGAAGGGAAGAAGACCTCCCCGGCAAAGGTGGAGCTGATCCACGCCGAACCGAAGACAAACACCACCGGCTTGCGAATCACCATCCACGAGGGCCGGAAGCGCCAGGTGCGTCTGATGTGCGAAACCGTCGGACACTTGGTGAAATCGCTAAAGCGAACACGGTACGGCCCGCTGAAGCTAAAGGGAATGCGAGTTGGGGAGGCACGGTTGCTCGGTAAGAAAGAAGTCGACGACCTGCGACAACTTGTCGGGTTGGAAATCACTTAGCGGCCCGTGCAAGGCTCAAATCTTGGGTCGCCGTAGCCTGCTTTGCAGGCTACGGCGCCGGAATGGCCGTTTGTCAGCCGCAATATTCCTTCAGAAGCATGTCGCCCAATTGGAAGTTGTTGTCCGAGGTTTCGACCACACCCGTGTTGCAGCAGGTGAAGCAAACGGGTGTGGCGAGCAGCTCCTTCCCGATCTTCGGTTTGGTGATTACAACCTTTGTTTCCTCATCCGATTCGGAGATGACAACTTCAAAGGCCTGCTTTGAACGGACGGCTTGAGACCTGAAAGCCGATTCGGGAATGCGGTCGACGACGATTCTGGGGCCGTGGTAATTTGCCTCCGTGTGTCGGTCGTGGAACACCGGTCTAATCTTGGGGAACGCGGCTCCATTGGCGGGCTTTTCGTCGGTGAGGACGGCGTTGCCCACTTCGGTGTCGCGTCCATCGTTTAGGTGCGTAAGCATGAATTGCCGGCCCTGGATGCAATCAACGATAAAATGAGCTCGCTCTTCGTCCGTAGGTTTTGGTTCGCCCTGGGGCCCTTGCACGTCGAAGTGCAAGGTGCCAAATCGTTGGGTCTTGAAAGGAGTGGCGCCGCTCACCTCGGCGGTAAGGAGCGCGACACGCGCCGGAGTCAGTTCGCCGGCGAAGTTCGTGACCGCGATATGGGGTCTCCAATACCAGATGGTCAGCATCCTCGTAAGAACCGCGAACTCGGCGAGAAAGGCCCCGCGATTCATCATCGCCTGCTGTATTACTCCCAGTAAATCGTCAAGTGCTTTAGCCTCGGCGTGGGCGATGCCCCGATAGAGCTGCGGCGAAAATTCGAAGATCTTTCTTTCCGCCATCACCTGGGTCACGAGCGATTTCTGAGGGTCGGAAAGCCCCGGCTGCAGGATACAGGCGATGTCCTCGTTAAAGACCCAATCCGGGTCGAAGTCCCCGGCGCCCCACTGAGTTCGCCGGTCGTCGAAGAAGCCCGTAGGATCCTCCAACAACCTGGCTAGCTCGGACCAATCTTCGGAGAAGTATTGGATTGCGTACTCTGGGTCCGGGTGTCCGAGGTTGGAGAGCTGGAACACCCCGGCGTGACCCTTGGGAATTTTGACTAGCGTTTCGAGAAACTCGGAGAGTAGCTCCCGTAATGGCCCGGGAAAGCTTTCAATCAGCTCGTTAAGGCGAAAGGATTCGGGATAGAGGTCTTCGGGCGAGGGCATTGAGTACTCCTTCGTGAGGGTTGTTAGGGGGTGGTTGGGGGATGGAGGCGGTCTCCGGCGGCGAGGGTGGTGGCGACGGAGCGCCAGTCTCGACGGACGGTGCAGGCTTCGGCGTCGGCGATGAGAGAGGAGCCGTGGCGGGAGGCGAAATCCTCACGATATTTTCGCGCTTCGGCCCGGGCTTGGGGGGAGGCGTGGCGGGGGATCATTTCCCCGGCGACGATGGCGGCGGCAGCATCGGCGAGCTTTCCTTCTTGTTCCAAGGTGCGGGCCAACTCGAGGAGGCCGCGGACGACCGATTGGAGATGCCACAGCTCGAGCGCCTGGCGGATCAATCGGCGAGCGATGACTTCGCTACGGTAAAAGCTGCCGGCGGACCGGTAGACGATGGAGAGGCTCATCCAAATGAAGAGGGCTCGCGGCTCGGCCGGGAGATCGGCAATCAGATCTTCGGCCCGGCGTCCGGCATCGACGGCTTCCTCCTGTAACCCCCACCGGAGGGAAGCGCGGGCTTGGATAACCAATGCGGCGGCTCGGATGTGGGAGCTGATTCGAGCGCTTCCGATCTTTTCGATGCGAGCGAGCATGGCGTTTACGGTCTCGGGCTCGTCGAGCACGAGGCCGAGGCTGGCGATGTCGGTGTAGCTATCGGCAGCCATATCGAACTCGCCAATGGCTTCGCACCGTTTGGCCCGATCCAGCCAGTAGCCGGTGGCTTCGCTGGCGCGGTGTTCGCGCCGCATGCATTCGCCTTGCAAACCGCGTAATTCGATCAGTAGGTGCGGATCGTTGGAGGCGTCGGAGAGGGCGATCGGTTCGGCGAAGCTAAGGAGCAGGTCGAAATCGCTACGCAAGCCGGCTTCCAAATACCATCGCAGAATCGAACGAGCGAATTTGCGAACCAGCTCCTGATTTCGTTGCGCTCCGACGAAGGCTACGGCGGCTCGGAAGTTGGCGGCGTCGGTCCAGAGGGCCGAGTTAGCGATTTGCCAGTGCCCTTGATCCCAGTCGTCTCGTAAACGGCTGGCTCGTCGGACGAAATACTCGGCATGGCGGAGCTGGACGGGGGCCAAAACATCGGGATCGCAATGACCTTCGACGTACTCTCGAACGGTGTCCAGAATGCGGAATCGCAGTCCGCTGTCGGTATCGAAGGTGGAAAGCAGGGAATTCTCACGAAGGGCGGTGATACCGTCCAGGACATTGTCGGCGCCCCGGAGAACGGCTTCGGCGGCTTCCCAATCGAAGCCGCCGTGGAATACCGAGCACTCGTTCATAAGTGTGTGCTCGGCCGGGTTCAGCAGCTCAAATGAGCCTTGGACCACTTGGGCCATGTTGGCGTGCCGGTCGTTGCCGCTCCGCTGCAGCACTTGTAAGCGCTGCTGGTGGACTCGAGCGGTGAGCTGCTCGAGATCCATCGTGCGAAGACGGCCGGCGGCGAGGATGATGGCGAGCGGCATCGCCTCGAGTGCTTCGACTAAGATTCGAACCTGCACGCGGTTCGCACGGGTGACTCGGAACGAGGATTTGGCCTGGGTTGCCGCCTGTTCGAAAAGATCGATCGCGCTTTGCAGAGGGGATCGGCCGCTGGAGACGAGGGGGCCAAGAGGGTACTCGTATTCGCCCGAGACACCCAGAAGGCGCCGGCTGGTGACCAAGAGCTTGAATCCTGGCGCGGATCGAAGGAGACGGACGAGCAGATCCGCGTGGTCAACTAAACGTTCGAAGCAATCCAGCACCAGAAGAGCCCGGTTCCCGGCGAGGGCGTCGGAAAGGCGAGCTTCATCGTAGGCTTGGCCGTTGGGATCGAGCGCGGCACCCATGGCGCCGACCAAATCGGCTTCGCTGTGGATGGCGGTGCAGTCGATCCAGTGAGCTCCGCCTGAGAACTCGGGCGCCAGCTCTTGGGCCAATCCGAGAGCAAGCCGGGACTTACCCATTCCGCCAAGGCCGGTAATGGTAACGAGGCGAGAATCCGGACGGCGAATGCGGTCGGAGATTTCAAGTAATTCGGAAGTCCGGCCTAGGAACGGGCGGTCTTCCGTAGGAAGACGCGGCTTGGGGCGAGCTACTCCGGCGGCGGAGCCCCTAAGCGTCAGCTCATCCGCATCCCCGTTGACGTATAGGACCGGGGCGAACCATTCTCCTCCGCAACGGGCGAGCGCTCCACGGGCCTCGTGCACGGCTTCTGAGATTGGAGCGCAACGGACTAGGCCGCCGTAGAGCGCGGCGCAGAATTGGACGGCCGAGAAATCGGGGGTGGCGTTTTGGAATGCGACGACGGCAGGGATGCCGGTTTTCGCAAGGGTGTGGGCGAACACCTTGGTGTTGCACGCAGCGAGAACGACCAGGCTTGCCGAGACGTGTTTCGCCAATTTATCGGCGTAAAGCATATCGGCGGATCCTGGGCGGCCGGACTCAAGGGCGAGTGCGGCTCCGCTCGGTAGCTCGTTTGCATGTCCGGAAAAATGGATCAACCGATATTGGCGGCCGCTAAGGGCCTTGATGAGACCGTGTGGAGTGGCGGAAGGGAGTATGTCGACGTGGAATCCATGTTCACGTAAACCGGCGGCGATCCGCTCGGCTTCGCTGGAGACATTGGGGAGGGGTGGGTAATCGAGAGAGCCGGGATCGGCCCAAACCACGAGCGCGCAGGCGTCGGGGGTGGATTGCGCAGGGATTTGGTCGAGTTGCCGGACCCACCGGAGGCTGCCGATGGAGAGGAAACCATGAATCATATCCCGGTGGCAGAGCCCCTCCCAGGGGATGTGCTTCGCGAGCTCGGCGGGGTCGAAGACGGCTAGTTGTATGGGACCGCGACCGGCAAACTCCAGCAGGGATTGCCGGATCGCGCTGGGAAGAACGTAGGGAATAACCGCCTCGCTCCAGGCAACCCACTCGTCTTCGTTTGCGCTCAGAGGAGCTGAGGTCCGTTTCGGAAGCAGGGTGCTCTCTTCGGCGAGAATTCGCCCGGACAACTGGTCGGTAAGCGACAGATGCGTACTTTGATGGGATTGGTTAGAAATACCTACGCCTTCGGTCACGGTCAGGCGTAATCTTCGAGCCACAAGTTACAAGTTAAACTCCCTCAGGAAGAGTTTGCAACCGAGTCGGAGGTAAGTTTAAAAACCTGGTGAGGTTAGCAGGTTCCCCGGTGTGATTCGGTACAGATGACACCGGACAGGTTACTAACCGGAATTTGGAGCCCGGCCATTTGGCTTCTGTGCATCGAGATTGTGGGGAGGAACCGGGTTTCGAGCGATTTCTTTCACGATCGGCTGCCGCAAACAAGCCGACCTTTGCACGAGATACACAGGGATCAGACTTTCCTCAAAAAATGTGTATAGACGGTTATGGTCGGAGACCGTCGTTGTCTCCTTCTTCTCGGTACTTGCGCCGGCCCCGTTCTTCTCGGATCCCGACAACGTAGCCAACGATCTTCCACCCTTCGCCCGGTTTGATCTCGTCGTAGTCGGGGTTGATTGGGATGAGTACCCAGTCGCCTCGGCGCTGTTTGAGGATCTTGATGACGTACTCGTGGGACTCGTTGCGGGCCACGGTTAAGAGACCGGCGGGCGGTTTGGGATCGGGGTGGACGAGGACGTATGCGTTGTGAGGGATGCGGCCTTCCATGCTCTCACCACGAACCCGGATGGCGAATCGATCGGGGTGGTAAAGGTCATCGCTAAACTCGACGTAGTCACCCCACTCGTCGGAGGTTTCAATAGGGAACGACGAAGCTCCGGCCGTCCCCAGCACCTTGAACAGGCGGCGACCCACGCCAGGAGTTACCGCGCCGTGGTGGGGGGCGGGGGCGTCACCTTCTCTGGGGGCGCCGGAGACGGAAGGAGGATCCTCGCGGCCACCGTCCCAAAACCAAGACTCGGGGACATCCCATATTCGCGCGAGCTTGCGCGTGACAAGGGCGGGCGGATCGGTACGGTTGCTCTCGTAGTTCGCGAGCTGATTGCGCGAAATTCCGATCAGACCGGCAAGCGCTTCTTGTGTAAGCTTGGGCCTTCGGGTCAGCCGGACGTGCCTGATTTTGTCACCGGGAGTTGCCACGGAATAATCATACCGCAGATATACCAATTTTGTACACAAAACGATCAGGGCTTGTGTATCATAAGTGTATGGAAAGTATCCGGCGCTCGCGTCATTGCTTTGACTTCTCCTCCGCGGGAGACGATCTCCAGAAGATCTTGGGAGGGGACGACAAATGAGCTTTAGACCGGAGAGGAGGCCGATGACGGACCGTGAGTGCGATCAGGTTAGAGCTTTGGCGGGCCTGGCTGTCCTAACGGACGACGAGCGCAAAGTTGTCGCAACGTTGGAGGCGAACCGGGTGATCAGCGCGGTACGGGCGTCGGTTTTGGCGGAGATGGTGTCTCGATACTGGCCTGCGATCGCCCCGAGACTGCATTTGCGGGTGGAGCGCGGGGGGAGGGAAGAGGCGGTGAACCTCCTAGAATTGTGGGGGTTGCGGACAATCGGGTCGTCTTTGAAGAGCGCAGGGTTACGACAGTATTCGGGCGGCAGCGCGGGGGTGGATGTGGCGGAGTACGCAATGCGCTATGTGGAGGAGACGGCGGGGTTCGACTCGGCTCATCCGGTGTTGCTGCACGTGTACGGGCACGGGCTGCCGGCGTCGACCTTCTTCTATCGGGGGCCGGGTGAGATGCTGTCGAGGGCGTTGATTCGAATGGGATGGTTCGGGTTTATCGGCACGGCGGAACGGGAGATCCCTTCCCTCGTGGAGCGGAAGTTTGTGGAGGGGCTCACCGAGCGGTTGGCGATCCAGCCGTTTCATGTTCCGGAGCCGCCGACGGAGGAAAGCGAATGGGAGGAGTGGGAGGACTCCGAGTCTTTGCGATGGCGGGGAGTGAGGCGGTCGGCATAAACTTCCCTTGAAATCAATAGCCAAAAGTACTAAAAGGTATGGTAGGATGCCTTATCGGAGGAATAAACTACTATGCCATCACCAAATTATGCACTGCACTTGAGGGAGGGTGAGCCGTTCACCGTTTCCCTCGATGTGAGCCCCTTTCCCGGAGGAGCACCGGCGGTTTTTGCGCTGTCAGTCGACGGTGTGCTCCAGCCGGGTGGGCCCGACTACAACTTGCTCGGGAACGTGGCGAAAGCGGGCACGGTGCTCCTGATCGGGTACTGGCTCGATGGGTTTAACGCCAGCATCCCGAGCGAAGGGATCGCAACATTCGACCAGCCGACGGGGGCAGCCACAATCATGTTCCCGGCCGGCGCGACGAACCCGATCCACGACCCGTTTACGGCCAAGGGGTTGCACCAAACCGTAATCGTGGTGACGTCGTGAGCTTCTTGATCTGGTCAGCGATGCTGCCGATGCTTAGCGGAGGAGGGGCCGACGACGGGGGAAAACCCCCCAGTTTCTTCCCGAGTCAGCTTAATTTATCGGCGCCGGCGTCGGCAGCGTTGACGGTGCTAGGAGTTTCGACGACAACGGCAAAGCCGGTTACCAACCTGCAGCAGGCGGCTCTGTCGATCGTCAACTCGTTTAGCAAAACGGGGTCGCTCCAAAGCGGCTTCGCTTATACGGCGCAGGAATTCAACTTGATGCCGGCTTCTAACAACCAACTCTTCCCTCATCGCGACGCGTCGGGGAACTGGATCGATCCGAGTCGTTTCGGCCGAATCATCCGGTTCAGCAATTTCGCAGTAGCGGGAGTGAAGGGGACGGGGAAGGACACTTCCGCGAGGGCGGCGGCAAGCTGGAGTTTTGCGCCAATCGACCGAAAGGACTGGCGCTTCGATCACGAGGCGCTGGCGGCCTGGCAGGATACGGCGTCGCCGATCGTGGCCAAGTTCTTTGAGTACGTTGCTCCAGCCAATCCAGGTTACGGCCTCAGGGTGGCCGTCGACCAAGTAAAGCGCTGGAAGGGCGTGGCGGACTACTGGGCCACCAACCTGAAGGGGACAGATAAAACCACATTTGCCGACCTCGCCAAGAAACTCGACGAGGACGCGAGCATTATCAAGCCGGGGACTGTCGCCGAGGTAATGGATCCGGCGAAGGGGCATTCCGACGCGGAAAGGGCCGCGTGGAACGAAGCGAATACGCTGGTGCTACCGTTCGACGAAGCGAAGATGGATGGCTACGCATCGAAGCCGATCGGAGACATCTTAACCAAGATCGAAGACACCTATAACAAGTGGCACTGGAACGACGTGAAAGCGGACATTTCGGCCGCGTATACGTGGTTTACGCCGGACGCGAGCAGCTCAAGCCTAAAGGGGGAAGGGAAGTATGTTTTCGCGACCCTTTCAGGACCATTGTTCGAGGTATCCAGCCCGCCAGCGCCGAAAGATGCGACGTACTGGCCAAAGAGCAAGCTGTACGGCGGGGAGTTCACCCTCTTTGCGGCGGCGGCAACAAACGATCTGGCCTACGACTCGAAGACGAATGTGTGGACGGACGGCGATTCGGTCGAGTTTGGCGCGCGGGTGCAGGGTGGGTCGGCCAACGGCGGGATGTTCGCGGAGTATCTCCAGAAGACGCTGCGACCTTCCGCCGGGGGGCACACGACGAGCCAGGCATTTCAACTTGGTTACGAGTGCAAGTTGGGCAATGGCCAGTGGTTCCAGGTGGCGGCCGGCCCGAGCACGGGCGGGCTGTTCTCCAAGGTGATCTTCGGACTCAACTTCTCATTCAACACCAGTCCCACGCGGGGATTGGACGAGAACGGGAATCCGGCGAAGACGGACTCCTCGGAGGGAGGTTAGCGATTCGGGAGGGCAAGGGTTTCCCTTGCCCTCCCGATGGTTCGAGCGACGAGATCCCCTTCTTTTTGGCGTTCCGTCGCACCGGGATTTCCTGGCGGAAAGGAAGGGAAGATGCAAATGAAGGAAAAAAGTAGGTGGGCCAGCCTCGTTTCCGGTTTTCGCAATGCGGGGGAGGAAGCGCTGCCTCGTAGGGGGATTATTCTTTCGCTCGTTCTAATTGTCTTGCTCGGTTTCTCTCTATTTGTATTGGGGCTGGAAACACCGGCAACGTCGGCTCTCGAGAAAGAAGCGCTCAAGTCCCACTTGGATGTGCTGCGGGCTACGGAGGCGCAGGTACCGACGGAAAAGTTGGTGGCGGCGGCGCAAAAGAAGAGCGATGAAGTCAGGTCCAAACTCGATGCCGCTAAATCGACGGCCCTCGCGGCGAAGGACACGGCCGCGAAAACCGCGGCGGGACAGGAGGTTGCGAAGCTCAAGAAAGAATTTCAAGGGGCGACGGACAACCTGGAGCCTTTGCAAAGAACGTTGACCGAGCAGCGTCAGACGATGGAGAGGCTGACGGCCTTGGCCAACAAGAAGGGAAGGGAACTGAACGATGTGCGATACCCGCTCGACACTACGGGGCCGTTGTGGATGGCTCTCTTGGTCGGGCTTCTTGCGCTGCTAGAAGCGTGGGTGGTTTTGTGGCTGGCCGGGATGAAATCCGGGCACGACAAGAATTTTTTCCGCTCGTTCGCGATGGGGGAAGACGGTGAGGTCAGCACGTCAAAGTTCCAGGCGATGCTATGGATGTTGGCGGTCGTTTTCGCCTACTTCTCGTTGTTGGCGCTTCGGGTTCGATTCGAGATCTGGGGTTCTGGTGTGCCGGGATTGCCAACGAGCTTGGCGACGGCGCTCGGACTAGGGACGGGAACGGCGGTGGTATCGAAATACATCGCGGTGGGAAAGTCGGCGGGGGGACGAAGTTGGAAGCGTCTGCATGGACATCGGCCGGCAGACACAAACAGGGGCGGCACGCCTTCGTCCCGCCACGGGACGTGGGTCGGCCTCGTGCGAGACGAGTTTGGACGGCTCGACGTGGCCAAGGTTTTTCTACTGTTCTGGACGGTTACCGCCCTCGGAGTCTTCTTAGCCACGGTGATAAGCCAACTCCATCGGATTGGCTTTGAGGCGGCAAGATTGGGTCAGATCGATCCTCTCAGCACGACTTTTCAAGAACAATTTAGAGGGTTCAAGGCCTCCTTTGGTCTTCCAGATATCGAGGGTGGATTGACCGCCTTGGTTGGCTTGGGTCAGACGCTTTATCTCGGTTCAAAGCTCGGGTCGTCGGAAACGATTCGCATCGTCGGCGTTCATCCGGCGGTGGTTAGAGCGGGTGAAAAGGTTACGCTTACCACGTCGACCTTGCCTACCGGTATTTGCACATCGCTTAGCGGTGGTACGCACGATCAAGAGATCGTACAGGCGATCTTCGACGGCGTACCGGTCGAAATCAGCTGCCTTGACGCAGCCAACGGCAAGTTCTCATTCCTTGTGCCCGTGGATCCCAAACGGCAGGAGTACAGGAAAAAGGTCGACGTTTCCCTTCAGTTCGAGGGAGTAGCCTTACAGGCGGTGCCGATGGGGGTGGAAACATCTGTCCAGAAGGGGTTCCATCCGGGGCAGGTCAATCTTGTGGGAATTTCGCCGTCGGCCGCGAAGGAAGGCGATGAGGTTTCGGTGAGAATTACCGCCATTCCGGATGCCTTCACCGAACTCATCCGGGGAAACGAATCGGGATTTGTCGAAGTATTGGTGGGGGGCATTCCCTCGCCGGAGTGCAAGGTTGGCAAGGACACGGTCACATTCAAGGTGCCGTCGAAATTACAGATTCCCCCACCGAATCCAGCGGCGGCTTTAATTGGAGCTGCACCTCCGGTGCCCGCCTACGACGTGGTTCTCCGGCTGTTTGGTGGTGACGCGGGCAACAAGCTGACGCTTGCGGTTGCCCCAGCAACACCCACCTGAGGTTCAAGGAGCGAATGAAACGAGCCTGTGCGTTATTTATTGCGGTCTGGAGAGCAAAAATAACCTTCTCGTTTCGATTAGATTTAGGGCGGTGTATTATGAATTCGTTACCGGGGGATCATTGCGCCTGAAGGCGGTCAATGATCATCCGGTTTTTGGTTTTTAGAGGCTCGGTCCGCGATCGCGGGACCGGGCCTTTTTCGTTTTGACAGGTAACGGGTTCCTTTCTCCCCGCAATGGGCCGTGAGAGGAACGAGAGCGTCGGGATCGAGCGGCCCGACGGGCGGGAATCAGTAGTCAGGCGTCGAGTACGCGGAACTGCATCTGGGTCGGCCAAAGCTGCCTTCCACCCGCCTGCCGGCGCCGCTCTCTCGACGGGAGGTTAGTAAATGGCGTCTCCGGTATCGGTTTCGGATCTTCTCTCTTACTTTGCCGCGTTTTCGGCAGGGGTGGCGGCAGTGTTCGCGTTTGTGGACAAGCGGGATCGGGCGCTGAAGCTTTCGATCGAGACGGAGATGAAGCCGCAGATTTTGGAATTGAAGAAGCGGATCGAGGCGCTCGAGGGGCGTCAGGTCCAGGTGCGGAGCATCGCGGTTGAAGGGGTTATGCGGACGGCGGACGAAAGCGCGAAGGCGCGGTTCGTGCGGATCGTGGAGGTATTGGATTGAGGTTCTTTGCGATTGGCGGACGGGACGTCCGCGGTCCGAGATGCGGGCGGCACGCCCGCGCTCCAGGGGGAATCGGATGTCGGACGAGACTAGAAAGCGGCGGATGATGGAATTCTTGGAGGCTTTTGCCGAGGGCGGCAATGTGGCGCAGGCTTGCCGGGTCGCGGGAATTCATCGCAGTACCTATTCCTATTGGTTGAAGAACGACCTCGGAGGCTTTCAGGCACGGTTCGAGGAGGCGCGACTTTCGGCGGTGGACGTGTTAGAGGCCGAGGCGCGGCGGCGGGCGGTGGAGGGGGTTCCCCGGCTGAAGTTCGATACGAAGACGGGTCAGCCTTATGTAGATCCGCGGACGAGCGCGCCCTACGAACACCGGGAATATTCGGACGCGCTACTTGTGCGGCTGCTCGTTGCCCACAACCCCGAGAGATTCTCCGAGCGAATGAGGGTCGATGTCAAACAACTTGACGATGAAACCATCCTCCGACTTCTTAAACGAACTGCTGTCGGCGGAAGCGGAGCGGAGGGGACTGCTGAGGCGGGAGAGCCGTCCGAAGTGGCGGACGATTGCACGACCGGAGCAACTTCGGCCGATTGACTGCGTTCATTGGCTATATCTCGCCGGGCGGGGCGCGGGGAAAACTCGGAGCGCGGCGGAGCGGTTAAGAGAGCGAATCGAGAGCGGAGCGGCGCGATACATCGCGCTTATCGGGCCGACGTTTGCCGACGTCCGCGACATCATGGTCGAAGGGGAGTCGGGACTGCAGGCGGTGGCCGGCGACCTGTTCGAGACTTACAACCGTTCGATGGGCGAAATCCGCTTTAAGGGCGGGTGCCGGGCGCGGTTCTTCTCGGGCGAAGATTACGACGCGCTCCGCGGATGGCAATCGACCGATGTTTGGGGCGACGAGCTTTGCGCTTGGCGCTATCCCCAGCAAACGTTCGACATGGCGATGTTCGGGTTGCGACTGGGCGATCCGGAAGCGATCTGGACGACGACCCCGCGAAATCTTAAAGTCTTGAAGGACTTGATCGCAGCGCCTAATACCAAGGTGACCCGGTCGAGCACATTTGCGAACCGAGAAAACCTGGCGCCGGCGTTTTTCGCCTCGATCGTGCGGAAGTACGAGGGGACGAGACTGGGGCGGCAGGAGCTGGAAGGGGCGGTGCTTGAAGATGTGGAAGGGGCGCTTTGGGAGGCGGCCTGGTTCGAGCGAGAGGGGTTCCGGCAGCCGTCGGCGTTTGTCCGTGAGAAGGGCACGGTCGTGTTTCGGCCACCGGCGCCGATAGTGAAGATCGTGGTGGCGCTCGACCCGAGCGTCAGCGATCCGGAGAAGCGAAGAGACCCGAACAAGGAGCCGGACGCATGCGGGATTTGCGTAGCAGGGACCGATGAGAGCGGAAACGGGTACGTGCTGGGAGATTTTTCGAAGGTGCTTTCGCCGGCAAAGTGGGCGCGGTTGTGCGTGAAGCTTTTCGATATGACGAAGGCGAACTGCGTGATCGCCGAGGCGAACCAGGGGGGCGAGCTGATCCGGGAAGTGATCCGGGGGATCGCGTCGAATGTGCCGATCACGCTCGTCCATGCGGCGAATGCGAAACGTCCTCGGGCGGAGCCGGTTGCGACTTTGTACGAACAAGGGCGGGTGCATCACTGCGGCCCGATGAACGCGCTCGAGGAGCAGCAGACGAGCTGGGATGCTAGCGATTCGAACTCGAAATCGCCGAACAACGTGGACGCGTTGGTTTGGGCGTTCCACGGTTTGGGGCTTTGCGTCGCGACCGGGACACGGATCTCACAGCGAGTCCGAGCCAAAGGGTAGGGAGGGACACGAGGGAATACGTTTCCTCATTGGCCCGCAATCCGCGCGCGTTGTCGCGCGATGCGGGAATGTCCCTCCGTGCCGGCTGTCTTTGGGAGTTTGGCGGACGGGACGTCCGCGGTCCGGGGTGCGGGCGGGACGACCGCGCTCCTTTGGAGAGAAATGCCACATCAAGAGAATTCGATTTTTGCTCGGCGGGCGCAGGGGTATCGGGAGGAGGCGGGGGTGGTGGAGCGGTTGGCGAAGGCCGTCGTGGCATTGCCGGGGAGGGTGGCGGTGTTGATGGATGAGGTGGCGGAGACGTTTTGTGGGACCGGGATCCTGACGCCAGGTGGGAAGTTCGAAGGGAAGTTTCGGGACGATTGCGGGACGGTGGTAGCGAGTGGAGTTCGCGGCCTATGCCCCGGCGAGCGGGTGTTGGTGAAGCCGTACGACGGGTTGTGGATGGAAGACACCGACGCGGCCTGGGTGCCGAAGGGGCGGCAGGTCCGGTTTTACGGGGTGGCCTCGGAGTGGTGGGAATCGGTGGTGGCGAAGGTGACGCCGGAGCGTGCGGAATGATTGATTTACTTGTATTGAGCGACGGGCAGAAGAAGAAGCTGGCGGAGCGGATCTGTAAGGAGATTGAGGCGTCGGAGCAGGCCAAGGGGTCGTTGCCGCAGCGGTGGGAGCGGAACGAGAAGATTTATGGGGTCGATCCGGACGTTAGCTCGCTTCATGTGGCGGAAGGGATGCAGCCGTATGCGATTCCGCTGTACCGGCAGAAAGCGGACCGGGTGATCGGGACGATTTACAGCAGCATCACGGGGCTGTATCCGTTCGTCCAGGCGCTGGACGAGGATGCGGATGGGAACAACGACGAGGTGGTGGAGCGGGCGTTGCAGGCGATGGCGGACGACGCGCAGTTTAACTCGCGGTTTAAGAAGATCCTGAAGCTTGCCGTCAACACGAACATCGGGACGCTTCGGGTGTCGCCGGACTTTCCGAAGCATGGAGTCCGGATGGAGTGGATTCATCCCGGCAACATGATGTGCTACCCGGCGGAGAACGGGTGCTATGAAGAGGCGAAGACGATCGGGCACCGGTTCTACAAGATGCGGTATCGGATCGAGGCGGAGCAAAACAGCGGGCACTACTACAAGGGCGAGATCTTCGGAGGAGACGATCCGAACGAGCATTACTCGGGACGGTCCAGGACCCAGTCGAAGACGGAGACGACCTCGCCGGTTGTGAATGCGGACGACCAGGTGGAGCTTTGGGAAGTGGTTCACGAGAGCGACGTGGAAGAGGCCGGCGTGTACAAGCGCTACCTGTGCGTGGTGGCGAAGAACCAGACGAAGCTGCTGAGCTGTCAGCCGTTTCCCTATAGCGAGCCGTGGTACTTCGCGGGGAGATTGGAGGAGCCGGACGGGAACGTTTGGCCGGCCGACTCGCTGGCGCAGACGATGCAGGGACTTCAGCTCGCTTACAACGACATCCATACCACGCTGATCCACGGATCGTATATGGCGGCGTTTCCGATGGTGGTCATCAGCGGGGGAACGCTCCCTACGAAGGTGAAGAAGTACGGACCGGCGACGCTGATCGAGTCCTCGACCGAGCTCAAGGTTCAGGCGCTGACGACGGGATTCAATCCGGGGGCGCTGCCGATGGAGGGGGCGAAGCTGGAGCAGGTGGCGGACGGGCTCACGGGGATTTCGCGCTTGGGAACGAGCGAGAACATGCCGAGTGGGACGACGGCGACGGCGGCGGCCGGATTCTTGCAGGCTCAGAATGAGGCGAAGGACCAGTACACGGAGGCGATGAGCCCGTTCGTGCAGCGGGTTTGGGGATTCCTTTACGAAGTTCTCACCCTGCACTTCGAAGAGGTGGCGGCGGCGCTGGGCTCGAAGTGGCCTCGGGAGCTGACGTGGGAGATGATCCGCGGGAAGTCGTACCGGTTCGAGGTGACGGGGAAGTCCGGATCGTCGAGCCCGCAGACGCTCTTGAACAAGCTTCAGATGTTGCTGCAGCTTTCGGCGGACCCGCAGAGCGGGTTGGACCGGCGGGAGATCACAGAGAAGATCGTTCAGGCGCTGGACCTTCCGTTCAGCGCGCAAGGGTTGAAATCGAAGCCGCCAGCGATCGACCCTCAGGAGATTTTGCAACTGCTACAGGCGGTGGCGGGCGGGCAGGTGCCGGTTCCGCAGGCGGCCCAGGTTCTACTTACGGATATTCAAAATGCCACGCAAACCAACGGCGGATCAGGTTCGGGCGCTATGGCGCTCTCCCCAATGGCGGGAGGCGGTGTTGCCGGCCCTGGAGGGGCTCCGGGCCCGGTGCCTGGACCAATTGGCGGCAACGCGCCCCAGCCCCGACAAGGATTTTAACCACTCGGTCGCCCTGCTACAGGGGCAGATTCTGCAGCTCGACACGTTGTTGAGCGCGGAGTTCCGGCAGGTCGTGATCGACCAACTGAAGGATAACCCATGACACTAAACGAACGATTGAGGTTGGTCGGCTACCATGCCACCGACGACGGAGCAGCCGGAGGTTTTGAAGACCCCGGCTTTTTTGATGTCGACGAAGACGGTTTCCATGACGGCTTCCACGATCCGGCGCCGATGGAGGCGGCGGATGGCCCGCCGGATTGGTTCGACGAGTTTGCCACCGACGTGGCATCGAAGCTCAGCGAACTGGAGCATCGCTACCAGCAACCGGTCGCTCAGGAAGCCTCTTATTGGCGGGACGATCCTACCTATCTGGATATCGACCAGCGGATCGCCCAGCGAAGCGACGCGGTGGCGCGGGCGATGAGCGAGACGATGCGCCCGATGCTGGAAGCGCAGATCGTGCAGCAGGTCGCGGGCGATCTTCCGGCGGAGGCGCAGGAATACGTCCGCGCGGAGCTTCAAGGGATCAACCCGATGGAGATGGCGGCGATCGCCAAGAACCCGCAGGTGGCCCGGATGCTGAAGTTCGCGGCCAAGGGTTACGCCGGGGAGAGGCAATCGCCACGGACCGCGGCGCCGAGGAGCGAGGGGGTCCATAACCCTAGCTCCAATCTGGATGCGGCGGCGGAGCGCGAGATCGCGAGCTACCTGCGGGCATTCGGTCCGCGGGGAGCGACACGGGAAATGGCGGTCGCCGCCTACAACCGGGCGATGGAACAGGGTGGTCGCTAATGGCTTACGAGCAGAAAAGGAAACCGGCGGCGAGCCGGAAAGCCGAGGGGATCCGGACCGTGTTCATCGAGAAGCACGGCGAGAAGGGGCACCTCGATAACCAGCTTTTGACCCTTCGAAAGATGGGATACGAATTGGCGGAGGGAGAGCTGGGCTGGGAGGCGAAGATTTCCCAGGCGGCTTATCAGAAGATCGAGGACGAGGCGCATACGCGGGCTCGGGCGCAGGTCGACGGGACGCGGGCGATTAGCCGAGACGAGCACGACGACGGGATGTACCAGTCGACCGTGGAGTCGCTATCGCCGGTCAGCGCGGAGGATTTGCTGGAGACGTTGGGGGTGGACGAGTAGGCGCCGATTTCGGAAGTTTGGCGCAGTTGCGCCAGTTGACAAGGAAAGGAGAACAGAAATATGCCAGGTGCACCTGGAGCATTAGATAAGGTCATTCGGCTTCGGCCCTCTCAGGGGAGTGGGGGAGCTTTTAATCAGAAAGAGGAGCAGGTCGCGAACTCGCAGACGATTCGATATGGCGACATCGTGTCGCTATCGAGCGGCAAGGTTCAGCAATCGATCGCGTTACCGGGCTCGAACAACACGGCGTCGTCGGCAAGTGGCGGAACGCTGCCTATTTACGGCATCGCGCTGGCCGACATCGCGACCAATTCAGCGGGAACGGAGGCGTCGACCGGGCGCAATACGATTCCGGTCGCCGTCTTCGACAGCAACTTGGAGCTGCTGGTGCGGATCTACAACGCGACTCCGTCGAGCTCGACCCAAGCGGCGCTCTCGCTGGGGACTACCTATCAGTTCGTCCGCTACCGAGGAGCGGATGCCAACACGTGGTGGTACATGGTCTCGACCACCAGTACGGGCGAGTTCAAGTTCGTGGAGGCTTCGGCCGAGTCGCAGACCAGCGACAACTACGGGATGGTCTGGCTTCGGACGATTTTGAGCGACACAGTGAGGCAGGGCTAATATGCGAATTCAATCCATGTCGCCCCTTCTTGGGAGAGAAGGGCTTAACGACGTCATCTCCCTTTACAACACTAAGAACCCGGGGATCTGGCAGAAGATCGCCAAAGTGGAGAACACCACGGATTACTTCTACCGGGTGCTGCAGGAAGGAGATATGGGACCGGCCCTGGCGATGGGTGGAAACGCGGGCGGCAACCCGACCGGCGAGGCGGCCGGCATCCAGTACGACGATTTCCAGACGCCGTACACCAAGGATTACTATCCGCTGAAGCGGGGAATCGGCTTCGCCATCTCCTCGGAGGCGATGGAATCCGACAAGTACGGCGTGATCGCCCGGAAGGGGGCGAAGATGGCCAAGTCGATGAACAAGACGCTCGAGGCGGACGTGGCGAATTTCATGAATCTGGCGACTTCGAGCGGGTTCGTGGGGCCGGACGGACAGCCGCTGGCTTCCTCTTCGCACGGACTGGATTCCGGTGTGGGCTCGAACATCGTTAACATTGCGGCCGGTTCGTCTTCGTCCAACTACCTGGCTTTGGGGCCGCTCGCTCTCGAGCAGGCGATCCAGGAGTTGGTGCAACAGCAGAGCCACCGGGGTGACCCGATGATGTTCATGGGGCCGTACAAGCTGTACGTGGCTTCGGCGCTCTGGGGATTGGCCCGCCGGATCGTGGATGCGAGCGGCGTGCAAGGAACCAACACCAGCGACCCGAACTGGGCCGGCGGCTACGTGGACGAGGTGGTGATGGACCCGTACTTTACGAGCCCGACGGCTTGGGCGCTACGCAGCTCGAAGGACGACGAGCATGGACTTACTCTGATTTCGCGACGCGAGAACCGGACGAAGGAGCAGTTCGACATCGACAAGGATGCCTGGAAGTACACGCTGACGCGGATCTGGGCGAAGGCGATCGAAGATTGGCGCGGGTTCATCTACTCGCCGGGAGCATAAAGATGCCGGGCGAAGGGAAACCATTCAAAGGGCTTGTGGCGGTTCCGGGTTTTCGAACCCGGATCGTGCGGGGGCTTCCGGTACTGGTGGAGGCCGGAACCGTGACGAATCTTCCGCCGGACTCGTGCGAGTTCGAGGTGGTGACGGGGTCGACTTCGTTGCCGGATCTTACGATCGGTACGACGGCGGCGACTTCGACGCTGCTGGCGGATTCGGATGTGCCGGCGGGCATGAAGGTGTACATCTCCAGCATTCAGGTGGTGGCAAGCGTGGCGGCAAGCGGCGGGACCGGAGGCACGGTGACGCTGACGCTGCAGGATTCGGCGGGGACGGCGATCGCGACCTACACGCAAACGGCGCTGGCTTCAGGGGCATTTTTGCCTTTGCCGGCGACGACCCCGGCTTCCGGCGTTACCGATAACCTGGTGAAGACGCTGGGGCCTTGCGGGGCGGCGGGGAAGGGGATCCAGGCGGTCTTGGCGAACTCGACCGCGGGGACGTTTCGGGTTCGCGTCGTCGGTTATTACGCGGCGTAGGCCGTGTTCGTTCGTAAAGAACGCGGGGTTAGCACGGGTTGCGGCGGCACGGACCATCCGCCTCCACCCGTGGCACCCGGCTCCCAAAAGGGGGGATTTTATGCCTAATTTGAATCTATCGGGCGGAACGGCGGTTAGCCGGACGGGCGCTACCAAGACCTGGTCTTCGCTAGCCGTTCCGCTCGTCACAGGCACCTACCAGCCGGGGGACAAATCGTTTTATGCCCGGTTTAAGGTTTTGCCGAGTTCTCCCTTGGCGGCTCTGCCGAGCACGCTGTCTTTGCTGATCGGCGGGAACTACAGCCCGGCTTCGAGCGGGACGTTTATTATCGACGATCTGGTTTCGCTGGGAGACGCAAGCGCTCCCGGCTCTAACGTCGCGGTGATGGCGCCGGTCTCCGGAAACCGGAACTATCTGTTAGGGACCGGCGGCTTTACTCTGGCCGATTTGAACGCAGGGAACGTTTACCTTTGGTTGGGGTACCGGGCCGACCCGACCAGTTACTCGGGCTATTCCGTGTCAGTTTCGCCAACATCGCCGGTGGTGGTGCGGGGCGGCTCGACGGTGTCGAGCAATCCGACGTTCTCGATAACGCCTTCCGGACCCGGCGCCTACGCGGTGGTGGACATTTCTTCCACCAGTACGGGGGACGGGTACGCGGGCGGATTTATTGCTGGTTACACGGGGACCGCGTCGGTCGATAACGGACTTGGCGTCACCGATTCCGGGGCGATCCAGGAGCCGACGCCGGATCCCCCTCCGTCGGAGCGGACGGCGAGCTCTACTGTGCGGAGGCTGATTCCGACCGCTCAATCGTTTTCGTTTAGTCCGAGCGGGACCTCGGCGATCTCCGTGGGTGGTCCGACGAACGTTGCCCAGGTGACGCATTCTGTTTCGGCTTCGGTAGTGACGCCGGATGCCTCCACGCTTACTTTGGACACGCTCGTGCTGTCATTTACATCTCCAACCGCCGCCGGCGGGGTCGACGGTCCCATGCTTGGCTCTTTTCTATCCGCAGATCTGAATGAAATGACTACCGCTTACATCGACGACACATTTACCTTTTGGGCGCAAACGACCCAGGCCTCGACCGGCTCGGCGTTCGATGCGACCGGGAGCCCGAGCTACCGGATTTATGAGGAGACGACGGACACGCCGATCTTGACCGGCTCATTAGCCCTGCAAGACGACGCGAACACGGTGGGGTTCTACCGTGGGCAGGCGACGCTCTCGGCGGCGAACGGATTCGAGGTGGGGAAGTGTTACTGCGTCCGAGTGGCGGCCACGGTGGACGCGATTGCTCAGGCAGGAATGGTCGAGCGATTTGTGGTCCGGCCGGCGGTTGCGACTTCGGTTTGGGGCGCGCTCGACGGTGGGAACGTGGCGGGACGGGCGACGACCGTGTTACAGCAGCTCGGGCAGATCTACCGCTATTTGTTCAATAAGAACACGATCCAGAGCTCCGCACAGACGGTGTATTTAGACAACTCGACGACGGTAATGCTGTCGGGCTCGCAGAGCGCGACGGACGTCTCGGCAAGCCGGGGGAAGCTGAGTTGAACCAGCAACTGACGGTGGCGCCGTCGCTCATGGGGCTGTTCGGAAACGAGTCGGTCGACCAGGGTTTGCGGCTGACGACGGTCGTTTTCGGGGCGACGGCGGCGTTCGTGCCGACCGATTTTGTTTGGGATTTCCCGACGAGCGCGGCGGATGCTTACGCGGGGGGAGTCTGCGCGGCGACCGGATACCGGGCGCCGGGGCATAGCTTAGTTTCGGTCGACGGCGTGCGGTTTATCGCCGAATTCGCTCCGAGGAGGGTGTCGAAATGACGGTTCAGAATGTGATCGATGCCGCGCGGGAACGCTATCCCGAAATGGCCTCCGCGGTTGGGCTGACTCTCTTCAACCAGGTTCACCGCGAGCTTTGCTCGCGGTCCCAGTTGCGGAACAAGACCGAGCTGATTACTCTCAACGCCGGAACTCAGGAGTACGATTTGGAGGCCGAGGTGGTGAAGATCCACGAGGCTTACCATGAGCGGAGCGCAGACCCCGGCGACTGGCTGAGCCTGGTGGAGCGGTCCACCGACGAGTACGCGGTGATGCGGCGGAACTGGCGCGCTCTTTCTTCTACGTCGAGTCCGACGGAGTACTACGTTACTTCGGCGGTCGACGGGAACGGGTCGAAGGCTCAGATCGGCTTTTGGCCGAATCCTGCGATCGGAACAGATGGCATATCCGGATATCCGCGGGTGCGGCTGTATTGCACGAGCGTTATCGATTTATCAGTTGGCGACCTTTTGCCACCTCAAATTCTCAACGAGAACGTTTACCTCTTCGGAATATTCGCCAAGTTCTTGGTTCGTTGGCAGCAGGCAAACCAGAACGACTTGGCGCTGTACCGAAGTTTGGCTGAGGAAGAAATGAGCACGAATGTGGCTCACATCAAGGACGTGCAAAGCAACAAGGAAGACAGTTCGTTTGTGCCGGGATTTGTGCTTCAGATCGGGAGAGTGATTTAGGGTGGAGAACGCTCACGTATTGCTGGAACCGGGCATGGCGAAAGGCTTTGCCTCGGCACAGGACCCTACCGCGTTGCCGCCGGGAATCCTGGCGATGGTCCAGAACTGTCGTCTCGGTGATGGCCTGGTACGGGCGCGCTGGGGAGATGTGCCGTATCTAACCTCCTTGCCCGGCACGGCCGTTCGGGGCTATGGAGCGTGCTCGCTGGATGGCGTCCCGGTTCTTCTCCGGGCGTTTCTGTCCGGAGGAGAAGTTCTAGTAAAGGATCAGCTCGGAAACGAGCTGACGGCTCCGTCTGGCCCTTTTCATAACACCCGTTTGACCGACTCCTCGACCAGTCCGGTTCGATTCTGCGTGCTGCGTGACCGGGGGTTTTCGGACACGACGCCGTATGACCTACTGGTCATCCAGAACGGCTTGGATTCGCCCCGAGTGTATGGGCACAAGAATGAATGGTCTTCGCTGTCATCTGACTTTAATTGCGCGGTGGTTACCCAGCCAGAAGCGCCGTTGATTGGCACGCACACCTACGCCAAAGCGACGCTCGCGAGCTTTATGGATATCGGTTCGGGTGGTTCTACGACGTCGGGGACCGGTATTACGGCTAACTTTGCCTCGATTCGTTCTCGTGCGCCCTATTATGCGATAGAGGCGGTCATTGATCATTCATACGTGGGCGGCTTTGCCGTATTCACCCTTGGAGCCGCTTGCGATTGGTCGGGTGCTACGCGCTGGGTTCTAATTGGCTCATCGTCTTCAACAACCGGCGGAGTGGTTACTCCCGTCAACGACCTTTGGAACTCCGTACAAGTTGACATTAGCGATGCCGCAAGTGGAGTTTGGGTGAATTTGTACACTCCTGGCGGAGTAACGAGCTACGTCAGTGCGTCTACAAACAACGACGATACAGTTCAAATTGGTGGTCCAATTGGATCGGCGGGTATTGTCGCCGTTTCTGCCATTATCAAGATCCGCCTAAGCTGGTTAGACAATAGCCCACTCCTAGGAACAACATATTCGATCCGCCTTTATGTATTAGGCGCTCAGGGAACGATCCCAGGGAGTTCGCAGTTCGGAGTTGCGTTTGCTTCTTCTGACACCCGAGCGGTTGGTCCAGGAGGAGTCATAACGACATCGCGAGGAGAATCAGTACTCAATCTTGGAGGGGCATGCCCTCCGCCAAAGATCTGGTCACTGGTCGACGATGAGCGGTTCTACTACAAATACGTGGTTAACGTGGATCCACAGACGTCAGCGCAGCAAAACGCAGGTATCGACCGCTTACTTCTCTTTGCCCGATTCGTGGGCCAGGTTGACTATTACTACTGCGGATCAAAAAGGGTAGCTCATTACGCTTCGGGTAGCTGGTCGATCGATTCGGCGGGTTATGACCTCACGAGCGCCGTTTCACTCACTCAGGATTTCTCGTGGCCTCTGCCAGACCCGGCGGCAGTTTGCCTGCCGGTGGGGACGGCGATGGCCGGGGCAAATGGGCGGTCGTTCGTCGCGGGAGCGACCCGCAGCGGCACTACTTACACCGGTCCGGGGGCGCGGCTTTGGTTTTCCGAATACGAACGGCCGTTTCTATTCCGGATGGCAGTCCGAAACATCGACGCCACCACTCCGGATCAGCTTTCGGGTGGGTCATTCGCGCTGGACGGGCAACTCCTGCAAGCGATTGTCCCGCTAGGCTCATTTTCGGCGGCACCCGAGCAACTTGCCTCGCCAGTCGCCGGATCGGCGACCTTACAGGTCCTGACCGATCGAAATCTGTATCAGCTAAGCGGGTTCAGTGCTACGTCGCTTTCTCGCCCTCTGCCAGTGGCGGAGTACGGCACCCTGTCGCCGCTGTCAATCGCAAGATCGAAGCTCGGATTTTACTGGCTCGACGAGAGAAACCAAATTCGGTTTTATGGTCATCAAGGTCTACAAAACATCTCGGCCTCGGTGGTGGACGACATCCTGGCCGCCATCCCCGCGGCAAGGATGGTTTGGGTCACCGGAGCCTGTGCGAACGAACGCTTCTACCTTGGGTACACGCCAGCGGGAAGTTCCAATACCAACTGTTTGGTTTGGAGCGAGAGGCAAGACGTATGGGAGTCAGTCGACACGGCTACCGCCGGATCGTTCGAGGCGCTAGTTCCGCTCAACGATAAGGCGAACGACTATGTGAAGCTCCTACGGTACGGAATCTCCGACATTTACGAGCATGAGCAGCCGGGCTCAACTGGAAACGTGGCCTTAAGCCTCGCATTTCCGGCCATTCACTTTCTGGGAAACAGCCGCATCAATGCCCGCGAAATGACCGTTTGGCTTCAGCAGGGAGCTTACTCGCTGACCTGCCGGCGGACGTTTGACGATGGATCTCACGCCGACGGGATGATCGACGCCTCGGCCGGTCCTATTCTGCTAGACCCGGCTGGAGTCGGCGGGTTTGGCCACTTTGTACAACCGTCGATCTTCGGGTCCGTCCCTGGCGGAGTAAAGATCCGCGCCGCTCACATCAACATATCTGCGGCCCCGAGCGGCGCAATGCGACCTTAAAGGAGTCACCGTGAATCAACCCTACAGTTACGATGCGGGCAATCCGCTAACGAGCCCAAAAGGAGTCGAGCAGCAATATAAACAGTTTGGGTTCGATCCCAGAGGAAACAACGAGGCGAGCGGGTCGCTCATGCGCTTCCTGCCGGATTACTTCGAACAAGCCGCTTCTAACGCCGAATTCGGAAAACGGCTCAATGGCCAGCGGCAGAGCGCGATTTCTGCCCTACTGAACAGTCTCTCCCCGGCCTCGCAGCAGTCTCAGATGCTGGGTTTGCAACGAGGAAACACCGAACAGGCGGCTAACGCCGCCCGCCAAGCGAACATGATGAATCGGTCGTATGGCTTGGGAGACGGCTTCCAAGCAGGTACGACCGCCGGAGCATTCGGTCAGGCCGATCGCATGAATAACGATATCGCGCGAGAGTATGCCTCTCCACAACATCAACGTTCCGCCCTTCAGGCACTCCTACAGGCGATAGGTTATGGACAGGAGAATCCTCAGCTTGACCAGATTGCGCACATCGGGCAAATCCTCGAGCAACGCCATCAGGCGAACCAGGCCGAAATGGGGTCTGGATCATTCCTAAGCGCCCTGGCGCCTATCGCCGGGGCGTACCTCGGTGGGATGGGCGGCGGGAGGGCGGCCGTTCCTAGAGCTGTTCCGGTAAATCAAGACTTTGGTGAATACGACGGCGGCGACGGTTGGATGTATGGGTTCAATACCGGCCGATTCGTAACGGGTCCGAGCAACCCATACGGGTCCTAATCGGGGTAGCTAATTCCACCTTGTGCAAATCGTTCGTCGTCCAGATCGAGCAGACTTGAGGCGGGCTGATGTCAAGTCTGTTAAATCACCAAAACGGCTACCGAAGACGGTGAAAAGAAGACTTAATGTAGTCTGGCGAATCTGGCAAATTGGTGAGAATCATCGCATCGCCATTGGTGTGAGTCATTGAGTAAGTAATTGTAGTCCTGCTGTCCGAGTCGAAAACAATAAGATTGTTTCCTTCTATTCTCCAAGTCTGAACCCCGCCTTCGACGCCATAGGCACCGTCAGCAAGGAATGTAAAAACGGTGTCTGCTGCGCAGCCCCGCCCCGACGGTAACGTCACGGCGCAGGCGCCGGAGCCGGATTTGTCTTGGATGCTGTCGAGGTGCCAGCGGCCGACGATGTTGAAGGAGGGGGAGGAACTGCCGCCGCCTCCGCAGCCGGCGAGGGCTAATAACGTGAGACAGGACAGATACCTTCGCATCGCATTGGTACGTTAGCTCACCAAGGTCGGTTTCGTCAATCGGGGGCGGCACACCCTCAAGCTGTCTCTAACCCCAGATCCATCGTTTTTCAAACGCCCTCACTCCGCGGAGTGAGGGCGTTTTCTTTTGACGCGAATAAGGAATTCAAAAGCATGTTTCCACTTTCACAGATAGGTCAAATCCTCGACCTCGCCGCGCAGCAAGACGATAACCGGACGGGCTCCGCGAACTTGCCCGGAACGAGCTTAGGGCGAGATGGTCGGGTGTGGATGCCCGCCGCATCCAGCCAGCAAGCCTCGGGCGACACTATCTGGGCAACGCTGCACCGGTTAGCCGACAAATTTCCAAACGAGCTCCCGTCCGCCATCAATGACTATGCGATCCAATTCGCTCAAACCATTAAGTCGCTGGTAGAAGCCGGCTCAAGGAGCGGGCAAAGATCGGATTCGACGCCTCCGCCTCCCGACTACGCGAAGTTGACGCGGGACGCGTATGACGGGATCAATCGCGGCGGCGATATGGCGGCCAAGGCCTATTCGCTCCCTTACCCGGCCGCCGTCCATCCTGCGCTGCGCTCGCGCGACCTCTTGACGGGGCTGTTGCCGGCGCTTCTCATGGCGGTGGCGGATAAGCATGGGCGGGCAGACGCGGTCGGGCAGTTCGTGCAGCAGTACATGGGGGGCAAACAGCGGACGGCCGACGAGGCGAACCAGGCCGCGGCGGCGGATTATGCCCGCCGAGTTCAGCAGATGCAGGCTCAAGGGGCCAATGAAATCAGTCGGGGCCAGACCCAACTCGGATACCTGAACGATATGCAGCGGTTGGACGCCCGAAACCCGCAAGCCCCCGCGCCCGCCGGTCCCGCGGCGCCTGGTGCGCCGGCGGACATGGCCACCATGGGACAAACCATAGCGCCGGCGGCGGCTTCGCCCGCTCGTCTGCATTCGTGGGGGCCGCTGACGCCCCATGCGGCGGCGGACATCCAACAGAGGGTTGCGAATTACGACCCAGAGTTCAAAGCTCGGGCCGGCGATCGGATGGCGGCGGTCGCCCATTTGGAGCGTCAGTCGGTCGGCGCCAAGGATCTCAACTGGGTGGCTCCGCTGAAGGCGGCCTATGACCAGGCGCTCAGCGTGAACCGGGCGCAGATCGCTCGGATTCTGGAACGAAACAAGAAGAACCTTCCGGTTTACGACCCGGAGGAACCGAATTCGGCGGAGTCGCTCGAGGCGATGCGATACCAAGCGCTGGTTGAGGAAGGAGGCAGGCTCCGCACAAACTCGACGCAACTCGGAGGGTTGATGAGCCGAATGAAGACTCGCAACGTCCCTCCAAGGGTCGCCGCGAGCCCGAGGTACGAAAACTCGCCCACTCGGCAATCGAGCGCGGCAATCACCCCGCAAGGTCCAAGGTCCGCCGTTCGGCAAACGAGCTCGGGACGACGATTTCACGTGGTGGGCGGCTGATGAGAATCCTGCTTCAAACAAAGCTCGGACCCAAGCTCGTCGAGTTCGACTCGACTCCTTCGGATGCAGATATCGACGAAGCGGCCGCCTCCATCGAAGGAGACGATTCGGACTCTCGGGGGCCGATATCATCAAAGCCGCTCGCTCTACAGCGTCGCCCGGGCGCTCCAAAGGCACGAGTGCAGATAAGCCCACCTTCGCCGGCGCCAAACACGGATTTCCGGAGCATCAGGCAACGTGTTGCGTCGGGCGACCCGCTCGGATTGAACTCGCCACCCGCGCCCAAGCCCCAACCGAAAACCCAGACCGTTACGGACGACCTAAATCGTATTGTTAGTCAGGCAAAGCAAAAGCAACTGAAGGCGCCTGTCTTCACCTATCAGGGGAAGAAGTTTAGGGGCGACCCGTTTGGTGGCTTGTCGTTTTCGCAATCGGCGTACGAGCATGCCCTGAATTGGGGGTTGCCCTTCGTGGAAGGACGAGACGGATCTTCCGTCGATCTTCGCACGGCAATGACGCAAGTGAGCCGCGTTACCGGCATCGCCAGCTTCCGGAACACCAAGACGCCCGATCAAGTCGCGGCGGAACAGGAACGTTTCGACTACACCGGTGGCGGAAAAGTCGGACTCGGAAAGTCATTTGGTTTCGAGCGTTCGGCGGAAGGGGAAATACCGCGTGAGGCCGTTCCAATTAGGAGAAAGCGGCGAATCGACCCCAGAACCGGAAAGGTGGCCACGACTGAGTCGGGTGACTTGCTAGGCGCTAACGAGGAAGTGGAAACCGAATTCAAGAACCGGGTGGCCGATTTCCTTCACATTGCACGAGACAATCCTGTGCTTGGCCATGTCGTTGGCGCCGCAAACCCCTTCCCACTGGTAACCGATCTTTTTATTATTCAGGACCCGAACGAGCCTTTCAAAGAGCAGATGAAGGCAGTCGGTCGAGTTGCGGAGGCCGCGGCCACTGCAAAAGCTGGCAGTCTGATTTCCGAAACGCTGCTGCGCTATGCCAAGGGACCGGTGTTGAATTGGCTTCGGAATGCCTATGGTCGCGTGGTTGGGTCGCATGTCGATCCAGAGATGGTTGGAAATCCGTTCCACGTAAGTTATGAAGGCGATCCTCACGGAACGTATGCTCCTGAGGAAGGAAAGCTGATTCGTGAGGGAGAGCCGCCACCAGGTTCAAGTGACACCACCACCTTGCAAAGGGGGCCGACGCCGGAAACGGGTCGGCCCTCTTCCGTTTTGGAAGCAGGGGCGCGCGAACGGACTAATCCTCATGGGGGCGCTGGGCAAGACATTGGATTGCCTCAGCAGGAGTCGGACAAGAAGCCGCTCACACTCGATCAGCTACAAGAAAAATACCACGATGGCCAGCCGGGGGATAGATTCCAATTGGGCGTTTCAGACGGAAAAGGCTTTGTAAACGTGCGACGGCATGGATCGCTAGTCGAGGCCGATAGCATTCCTTTAACTGAGAAGGAGGAGAAGGCTCTTGCTGCCGCGTTATCTTCGAAGGAGAAAGCAGAAGCATTTTGGAAGTCCAGGGTTTCCGAATCAATTCGAAATAAAATGGTAGATTTCTCAGCAATCCTTCGTCGGGTTCGAGCAGGGGACACCATCCGGGATTCGATGGGAAAAAGGGGAATCGTTCTTGACGAGGTCAGAGGGGCGAGGCCCAGCGAGGATCGTTTCTCCGTAGCCTATGAAGACGGCAGTCAGGGGATGGTTGACCCTGGAAGGACGACGCTCGTTAAGGAGGGAGCACCGCTAGGTTTAGACGACGCCACCAAGGTTTGGGATGGTGACTCCGCAACCGTTGGTCACGCGCCCTCCTCCGATTACGCTACGACCTTCTTTAATGCTTTCCCTCACCTTAAGGGCAAAGTGTACATTCATCATGCAGTCGAGCGGCGTGTCTTAAACAAGTATCCAAATCTTTGCACCCCGGAGCAGATACATTCTTTGGAGAACCTTCGAGGAATTCCGTGGAAGTCAAACCCAAAGGTTCACCTTTCTTATATCCGCATCGAATGGAATAAGTTCTATAAGGCACATCCAAATGCTACGATGGAGCAATTGCTTCAAAAAGCCACGGAAATTGATGCGAAATACGGGGGTCAGTTTCGACCTCATGTAAGCCGTGAAAAATGAAATATTATCTTGTAAATCCAGAAGTCGCAGGAGGCTACGATGAGCACTCCGTAGTAGATCGAAGCGTTCATCCGCCGATTGTCAGCCGGCTCAACTACGAGTTCGACGACTGGCTCGGAGACGCTATTGTGGAGTCGTTTCCCGTTTATATCGTGACGGAACAAGCCGCGCGCGAAATAAGGAAAGCGGGACTGACCGGGGCGGTATTTGACGATATGGAGACTTCCATTTCGGACACGTTTAAGCAGTTAAACTCGGATTCGAACTGGCTGCCCAAGTTCGTTTGGCTTAAACCGGAAGGTGTTGCCGGCAAAGACGACTTCGGTACTGTACAGCCAACCACGCTCGTTCTATCTCAACGAGCGGTCAATCTCTTTGCCAGGCTTGGATTCAACCACGCCGAGATCGAGCCCTACGTTCCATAGGCAGCGATTGCCTCTAATGGGTGTCTTCCCGCGTGGCGGGTTCCGGATTTAGTGACGTGCCTGTTGTCGGCGCATGCGCCGGCGGGAAACCACCGACCGCGCCCGCTTCCCCCGCCGAGCGCTCCCGTGGAGAAGGCGAAGGATGTAAGAACGGGGCGCTGACCGCCCTGGCTCCGTACCTCGGCCGGACGCGTGGGGGTCGTTGACGCCCCATGCGGCGGGGACATCAAACAGAAGGGTGCAAATTACGACCCGGAGTTCAAAGTTCGGGCGGGAGACCGAATGGCGACGCTCGCCCATTTGGAGCGTCAGCTGGCCGGCTCCAAGGATCTCAACCTGGTGGCTCCGCTCAAAGCGGCCTACGACCAGGCGCTCAGCGTGAACAAGGCGCAGATCGCTCGGATCCTCGACCGAAACAAGAAGAACCTCCCGGTTTACGACCCCCAGGATCCCAACTCGGCGGAGTCGCTCGAAGCGGCGAGATACCAAGCGCTCCTGGAGGAGGGAGGCCGGCTCCGGGCCAAGTCAACGATGCTCGGAGAGTTAATGAGTCGACTGAAAACTCGAAACGTGCCTACCCAGCAAGGGGCGACGACGCCAGTCAACCCCCTCGCCGGCTCGATTGGGGCGCGCGGCTCGAAGTTGCAAGTCCGCGCGATCCCAAAGCGGCCCTCGCCACAAGCCGCATTGGATCGACAGCAGGGGCTCGAGTTAATCAAGCAGCACCCGGACAAGGCAGCCGCGATTCGGGCGCGCTTCAAGAGGACGCACGGGGTGAACATCGGTGGCTAGACCTGGTCTCTACGACGACATCATCAACCCCGGCCCTTCGCGGCAAAGAGGGTTGTACGACGACATCATCGCGTCACCACCCGCCAAGAGTAGCGCTCCCTCACTCGCCTCCTTGCAGGCGAAACGAGCGGCGCTCATGGAGTCGGCTAAGACCGCCGACCCGGACAGCGTTCAATCCATCAATGCCCTCATCGCGGGGCTGAACAAGCAGATCGAGTCATACACGGGAAAAGATAACTCCGCGCGAATTCGCCATGCCGGAGATACGATTCCGCGGCCGAGCCCAAGTGTTCCGGCAGGGTCAGCCACGGGTACCGGGTTGCCGGGGCAATTGGTCGACTGGGGGAGCGCTCTGCATCAGCTAGGCGCGATCTACGCCGACGGGAATCGGGACTCGCAAGGGAAAGCCCCCGCCCTTCGGGCGGTCGTGCGGGCGAAACGCGGAGAACTGCAAAGCAAGGTCGACAGTTACAATGCACGTCTCCCGCTAGGGGAGGTGGGGGTGAACGAAGGAGCGCAAGGTAGGCAGTGGCAACAGGCTATTAACGCCATCGATGCCCACCGAAACTGGTGGGGGAGCTCTGCGATGATTCGACATGCCGGCGACCGTATTCCTACGCCGGGGCCGATCCCTGATCCGTATGTAACTGGTGGAGAGAGCGATGGAGGGCACGACGCAAGCCTGACCGCTTTCTCGCTTTCGCTAGCGTCCATGGGTGGTGGTGGCACTCCCCCGCTAAATCCTTACTTTGTGGCGGGAGTGGACCCGACGAGCGACTCCTATCAGAAATCGATCCATAACATTGCCTCCGACTATCGAGCCGGAACCCAAAAGATTCTGTCTGCTCCCCGAAAGGCGATCCACGCCGCATCTGACGCTATAAGTATGGCGACCGGTGGCCAGCATATTGACCCAAGCATCTATGAAAACGACGCTCCTTGGTACACGATCGAGGGAGCGTCCCGGGCATCTAACAAGATTGCGGAAAATCTGCCTTACGCGGCTCCTGGCGTCGGCCAAGCGTTGATGCTCACGCAACTTATGGACCAGAGCGCGGCGTTCGTCTCGAACCCCAAGGCGGCTGCGATCGAGCTTTGGCACGGCGCAAATCCGTTCCAAAGCGGCATCCAGTGGGAGGATCGCCTAATGCGCTCCGCGGTGATCATCGGGCTTCTTAGGCGCGGAAAGGTGATGGTCGACGACTTCCAGATCAAAGCTCAACTACGTGGTTTGGGAGCGAGCGCAGATGAAGCGGCAACGACCGTCAACCTTGCCCGTCAGGGCATGGCAAAAGGATACGGAATCGACCTGAAAGGCGAACTGGTCGGCATTGCAAAACAATATGGTCGACCTGAGGTCGAAAATCTTGCAAAGAAAATGTATTCCGGAAGTAAGTCCGAATACGCTTCGACCCAAACGGGACTTGGAAAAGGAGTACAAAGTCAGCAACCGACTGAGGCGCAGCAGGGCGCTTCGCCAACTGCCCTTATCGGAGTCACACGCCAAAGCCAGTTTAAGAGTGCCGCCGAATTTGCCATCGCAGTTCGTGACAACCCGGCGATGAAAGACAGACTTACAGTGGGTAATCTCAGTGCAACGTCCGCGGATCTAATCTGGCGCAGCACGGGGATTCGACTAAAAGGGCCTTTCGCTATTAGAATTTACGGCGATGGTATAAGGCATGCGCTGAATCGACACGGAAATGAAATCCATGGACAAATGTCGATTGCACCTGAAGATTTCAACTTGATCGAGGATGCTATTAATAATCCTGATCGAATCCAAAAAGACATCGAAAGTGGACCCGATGGCAAACCCAGGATTGTTTTCGAAAAGACAAATAAAGGGAAAATATTTGTCGTGACAGCAATCTACGAACCTAGGCGCGCCAACAAAGCGGTTGGTGAACTGCGTTTTGTCACGATGTATAAGCACAAAGCAGAACGACAGTGAAATGGCGCGCTGCTGCGTGAAGCTTTCGCCTCCTTGAGCTCTACGTCCGAAACGTCACGCGCCTAAGGTCATGATATCACATTTTGGCCGGCATCAAGCCGAAAGCCATTAATTCGTGTTAATGGCAATTTTTGCGCCAAGCAATCTCGACAAGGAGCGGGCGAAATTAGGTTTATAACCATGTACAAGCATCGAACAGCTCGTTAACAATGGAGCCTTAACGATGACATGAGCCCCGGGGAACAATTTCCAGTCGGCATAACGCAAGGGTTGGCCCTATCCCCGACCGATCGAAAGAGCAACGGCGCGCTGCTTCGTGAAGTTTTGGCTTCCTTGAGCAAACGTCTAGAACGTCACGCGCCCAATTGGACTATACGATATTTTTGTTGGCACGAAGCCGAGCACGCCTGGCGTCCCAACGCCGGACCAATTGCAGGAGAATTTTGACGATGGCCTGCCGGAGTATCGAGTGGCGACCGGAGCCTCCGATGGGAAGGGCGTTGTCAGTGTCCGACGTCGCGGATCGCTCGTCAACGATGCGCGCCTTACTTTGACCAAGGCGGAAAATCGGGCGGTCGCTGCCGCCGAGAGCGCTTCTATTGAAGACCGCAATTCATTTTTTGGTCTTCTCCTGCATCGCAGTCGATTCGGAAGAAGATCGAAAAGTCATTGATCAGCCGGCGAAGGGTCCTGGCAGGCGACCTCATTCAGGATTCGATGGGAAGGAGGGTGATTGTTCTCGGAGAGATCGAAGCTTGGACCGCGGATGAAAATCGGTTCCACGTTAGGTACGGAGACGGTTCCGAGGGGTTGGTCGCCCCCGAAAGAGCAAAGCTCGTTCGGGAAGCAGAGCCACCGCCAGGAAAAACTAATACCACCCGCCAAAGAGGGCCGACACCGGAAACGGGTCGGCCCTCTTTGGTTCTGGATGAGCCCGATTCGACTGTTGGGTATGCGAAGTCGAAAGAGTACCGGGAAACCTTTCTGAAGAAGAACCCGCACCTTGGAAGGGAAGTTGTCGTTCATCATGCTGTCCCCCAGCATGTCTTAGTGAAGTATCCAAACCTCTTCACTCCAAATGAGATACATTCTCTGGAGAATCTCAGGAGGATTCCGAAGGAGCTTGATTCGACCCTTCATCATCGGGACATTCGCGGCGAGTGGAACCGATTCTTTAGAGAGAATCCGACTACAACAAGGTCAAAGATTTTTCGGAAGGTTAGGGAAATCGCTGCGATGTATGGGCATCAGTTTGTTCCTCCTGTAAGAGGCGGTAAGTGAAATACTATCTAGTAGAACCGGAAGTGGCAGGAAGTTATGATGACGACTCCCAGGTGGATAGGAGCGTTCATCCGCCGATTGTCAGCCATCTCAACTTTTCTTTCGACGACTGGCTTGGAGACGCCATCGTTCAGTCGTTTCCTGTATACGTCGTGACGGAGCAAGCTCAGCACGAGATAAGAAAGGCCGGGCTGTCCGGTGCCGTGTTCGACGACATGGAGGTTTCCCTTTCGGGAATGTTCGAACAGTTACACTCGGATTCGAACTGGTTGCCCCGATTTGTGTGGCTTAAACCGGAAGGCGTTGCCGACAAAGACGACTTTGGGACCGTACAGCCAACCACGCTCGTTCTATCCGAACGAGCAGTGGATCTCTTCACGAGGCTTGGCTTCAATCACGCCGAAATCGAGCCGTACGTTCCTTAGCGAGATCGATTCGCTGATCGTTATTTCTTACACGTTCGACTCTTTTCGAGTTCCGATGCCTTGCCTCTGGAAAGCTAAATAAATAGATTGGCCCTCAGGTGGTAATGGGACTTGTGAGCCAAGCCGCTAGTTTCCCCAAATCTGGATTACGCAAAGACGACTCGTGAAGCGTACGACTCGATCGGCCACGGTAACGATACGGCGTCCGACGCCTATTGGCTCCCTTACCCGAATCTGGTCCATCCGGAATGCCGCTTCCTCTGTCCGGATCTATCTCGGGCTCACAAGTCAGGCCGGCCGAAATCGGTTCGAGCATTCCGGGCGGGGTAACGGATATCCGGGTAACGGGAAATTTCCCCCTCACCGTCGGTGCGACGTCGCAGGCGGAGATGCCGCCGGGACGCTATCCATTTCCAGGTCGATCGGCTAGCACCAGATCCGCTCCGCGCAAGGTCGGCCAGCTCACGTTCATCCCTAAGCGATAACCCATGGCACAAGATTACGATGTAAGAGGACCCGATGGAACGAGTATCGGCGCCGTTCGCTGGAATGGGACGGGCGAGCCGACGGATGCGGATCTCGCGAGGATGGCGGCGGGACTAAGAGGGCAAACCGGGCCTTCACTCCGCCCGCAATCTCCGGCAAGTACCCCAACCGGCATCTCACCGACGATGCCTTGGGGTGACGCGCTTCACCAACTCTCTCAATACGATCAAGGCGAGAGAAAGGGCTTGGAGTACAGCGCGCCGGAGTCGGCAAGGCGAGGCGCTTTGAGGTTGTTGCTCCAAAGGAAGTACCAGCAACTTCAGAAGGTCGTCGCGCAGAACCGCAACGCTCAAGCCCTCAACGAGTTCTCGCCGTCCGACATCCCGAAGTTCCAAGCCCAAGAGCGAGCGCTCACGACACTTGAGCAGAACAAGCGACTCTGGAGTCAGCCGCCGCAGACTAAGGCCAATTCCGCCGGTTCGACTTCGGGCGGCGCGAACGCTAACCCCCTCACCGCGGGCCCTGGTCGCCAGATTGCGGCGGCGGGGCGCCAGGACAACTCGGCGCGAAGTCGGCATGCGGGCGACACGATTCCGAAGGTCCGAGTCCAGGATATTCCCGACTCGTTTAAGATTCCCAGCATTCCTGCTTACGTATTGGCCCAGGATGCGACGGCTGGCAAGCCCATCCAAAAGACTCGGGCCGATTGGGCAGCTCACTGGGCTCGAATCGTAAACGGCATCCCTTCCGCCCATCCGACGGGGCCGGATTACGTGACGTTTGAGGGTGCTTCGCGGGGTATTCAGGACTACGTCAACGAGACGACGGAGTCGATTGCGGATTGGCTCAAGAACCTCGGCGGGGGTGTCCCGGCCGACGTGGCGGCCCATATCGCCCTCGTCAACAACCCACTCGGTGTGTTCCCAGCCGTTCATGATGCGGTGAAGGATGCGGGGGCGGGATTGATCGCGAACACCGTCACCACCCTCCCTCAGGCGGGATCCTCACTCCTAACGGCGACGGACACAACACGCCCGGCGTCCGATCGTTTGAAGGCGACGGGGGAAGTAGCCCTCGCTGCCTTTCGCCCTGAAGCATTTATCGCCGAACTTGGAAAGGCGGGAATCGGGGCGGCTAAATCGGCGATTATCACCGCGCAAGCCAAGCAACTCCTTAAGGCCGGCAATGTAGAAGAATTCTTCGCCTTCATAAAGGGCCTCGAGGCTCAAGGTGTCGATTGGAAGCCGGCGATTCTGCCAAACCTCCCTCAGGACCTTGCAAAGGCGGTCAAGACCGGCGTTAAAGCTGCGCTGCGTCCCCGGTTCATGGGCCATGCAGAGCCGGCCGCCCCAAGCGTCTCCGAAGCGCCTCGAGGGCCAAGGGTGGGCGGGCCGAGGGTCCGCTCCGACACGTCAGCCTACGCCGAGATGGCTGGCAAAGGTAGCAAAGGTCCGGATAAAACCATTCGACCTCAAGAGCCCATCATCGGAACACCTGGAAAGGATGGAACTTTCCTTGCAATAGATCGAGAAAAGGATAAAGGACAGGCGTTTGCGCACTCAAAAGATGCCGCTGACATGCTTTTGGCCTACTTCAAAGGACTGGATGAGAGATTATTCGATAAGTCTCCCGGCTTTGACCAACAGTACGCAGATGTCCTGAAGACTCTTCCCGAATATTCGGATGGCTTTAGCCTGCAATTCCACAATTCAATCAATTCCTCCAAGGCAAGGGGAATGTATAGTGCGTTTTCGGGTATTGCGCAGATTGCTCGGAATTACCGTGGGAGCGATCTGCTCGGTACGGTCATTCACGAGTTTGCTCACCACCTTCAATTCTTTCTAAATGAGAGGGACATGAGGATCCTTCAAAAGCAATTCGAGCTCGAAAGCGAACGCGACTCTCTCCATTCTAATGCGTATCGTTACAAGAACTTCAGCGAATGGTGGGCAGAAAGCGTACGAGATAAGGTCCAAAGGGAGCAATTCGACAAGATTGCCCTGGATAAGATCGAGAATCCATTCCTACGAGTTCTAAAGCGTAGCTGGATAGCCGTGAAAGGTGTTCTGAATACGCTTTATCGCGTCTACATTCGGAAAGGGAGACGCGATGAAGCTTCTCGGATTTACGAAGCCATCACAAGCCCTGTTCGAAGTCCATCGGGCACGTTCAAGCGTGAGCATCTGGGCATGAGTGGTCCTGGCGGGGAGCAGCTTATCGACGATATCGGGTTCGGAGGCTAGTGCGAGGAAATGCGAATGACAAAAAACCGGTTCCGTGAGAAGCCAGCATGCTGTATCATTAAGAGGGGCTGAAAATTGACATGTTCTTAGAGCGCTTCTTTGAGATTATTTTCTACCCTCTCTTTTATGTCTTAGACTGGCTTTTAGGCGTGGACGAGGCCCGCATCGATCGGAAAATCGAGGAAAACAGGAAAAGGTTGGACTCTATCGACGTGAAGAAACTTGTGCGAGAGGCCATGGAGAGGGGAGAGGATCCCGCCATCTACAATACCAAGGATATCTAGGGCAGGAGAGGGTAAGGCTCTCCCAACTTTGAACGGGGTTTCCTCAGGTCAGATACTGTCCTGAGTCCTGGACGGTGAGTCTGAGGAAGAGGCAAGTTTCAGGGCGATCCATAGCCTTCAAGCGGCGATCGGCGAACGGCGTGCCGCAATCGCCGAATTCGACGGCAGTTCGATAAAGCTTCAGAGGAACATCGCCGCCTAGCGGCGAACGCTCAAGCCACCCGCCACCGGCGAATGCCGCCACCTCTCTCCGGATATATCCCCGGCTCAAAAGTTAGGCCGGCCGAAAGGGGAAAGATGCCCGACGAAGTAGCTCGAATCTATGAAGCTATGACAAGCCCTGTTCGAAGTCCATTGGGAAACTTCAAGCGAGAGCATTTGGGTATGGACGGTGCGGGCGGGGTGCAACTCACTAAGAATCTTGGCTAGCGGGGTCCCGCTGGTGAAAATAAATTGGTCCCTTGAGAAAACAGAAGCCAGTATTATTAATGAAGAACGAAAATGAAGACGTTTTTTTGAGCGCCTCTTCTGCATTCTTTTGTATCCATTCTTTTGTGCCATGAACTGGCTTTTTGGGGCGGACGGTGCCAGCATCGAACGGAAAATCGAGGAAGACAGGAAACGGTCGGATTCTTTCGACGTGGAGAAATTTGTGCGAGAGGCCATGGAGAGGGGAGAGGATCCCGCCATCTACAATACCAAGGATATCAAGGGCGGGAGAGGGTAAGGTTCTCGGAGTTCTCGCGCCTAAAGGCCAGTCACAGCGTTCATCCTTGTGAACGACGAGGCGGCGTCTATCGAAGGAGACGACTCGGACTTGTAAGGTCCCCGATCGTCACTGCCGCTCGCTCTGCAGCTAGCGCCCGTCCAGCCCAAGGCGAGGACGCGGTTTGTTCATGGAATTGTCGAAAGTGCTTCTCCGCCACCTGCAGAGTGTCAAGGCAAGTGATGAAAAAAGATGCTCAACAAGATGAAAGAATCGCGCCGGTGGGTAACCCTGATAGCTCAACAGAAGCAACTGCCCGAATCGATCGGGACGGGTCGGCCGATGATCTGAGCTTTGTCTTTGTTCCGCCGGTCGTGGATGAAGTGAGCCCGGTACTCGGCGCCGTCGAGACAAACCATTAGCCACAGACGAACACGCTAACTGAACTGGGGTCTCCTCGGTAAGTAGGTAGGAGAAGGCGGCGCCCGTCAGGCCCTGGGTGTTAACCGCACATGAAGCGTCACGCTCACCACAAGACAATTGGGCTTCCAGCCTGAAATTCGAATTGATACCGCATCAAGCGGCCCCGCTTCCTAGTTAGGGAGCGGGGCCGCTTTCGTTTAGGAGAATCATGAAAAAGAAAGCTATTTCGAAGAAACCGAGCCCACTTATGGGTTTGGGAATCATCGGCGACTTGCTCGGAGCGAAGTCGCCGGCTAATAAGAAGAAACTACCGGCGGCTCCAAAGCCACCGAAACCAGCGCCGCCGATCTTCCCAGTCGTCGCTCCGAAAGCTGCGCCGGTCAAAAAGCGGGGAGGTAAGAAGTGAGTCGAAACCCGGCAAGCTCGGTCGTCGACATCGCGGTGCAAGTTTCCGGGCTACAGGCTTACATGTTCCTGTCGGCGGGCGGCACCGTCAACGTTACCGGCATCTTCGTTAACAACTACGGAGACCAGACCGGAAACTCGTTCGCCTCCACCATGGGTGCGGCAACCGCAAAAACCCTTACCGACTTCGCGGGAGCGATCCCGTCGGATGCGGTGGGGGCGATCTTGGAGTTCTCGGGCGCGGCCTACGCGGGCTTCGGAGCTCAAACTCCGGGGTACGTGACGGACTTCCAGACGAACCCGTCGAGATATGCGCCGGTCCCCGCTTCGACTCCGCAGGTGTTCGGGCGCGTGAACCCGCTGACCTACCAGCCGTCGATCGCGATCTCGGCGCTTCCGAGTGAGAGTCACATCGGGGAGGTGGGCGGCCGGATCGCTCGAACCGGCGATAGCTTCACCCGCCCCGCCGATACCACCGCGTACGCCTCGGGCGACCTCGTGGCGAACAGTGTGACGGCGGGAAGCGTGACGCCGCTTTCGTTTGCGGTGGCGCGGGTGGCGCAGGGGAGCGGAATGCTTCGGCGGCTGAAGCTGCGGAAGAGCAACACCTCCCTGACAAACGCTTCCTTCCGCGTCCACCTGTACCTCAGCAGCCCGGTCCCCTCGAATGGCGACAACGGCGCTTGGCTCACCGATAACGGCGCTTCCTACATCGGCTCGTTCGACGTCACCATGGACCGGGTCTTTACGGATGGCGCGGTCGGGATCGGAACCCCGACGGTCGGCACCGAGATCAACTTCGCGCTCACGTCTGGCCAGGTGGTCTACGGCCTTATCGAGGCCCGGGCCGCGTACACGCCGGCAAGCGCCGAGGTCTTTACCGTGATCTTAGAGGACTTGCAAAACTAATGGTCCCCGGCACGATGCGAGCGGCCGTCCTGTCGGGCGGCTACGATCCGGTGGTGTCGGCATGGATCGCAGCCGGCGGCTCGGCCAGCGCGGCCACCCTGGCCGCTACCGACGCGATGGTGAAGACCTGGCGTCGGGACGGTTACTTCGGCAAGATCACCACGTTCGTGGGAATGTTCGGCGCCGACCTCAATTCGGCCCTGCTCCCTCTCATCGGAACCGCGCCGACGCCGGTGAACTTCGTCAGCGGCGACTACTCGGAGGGCGCCGGCCTTACCGGAAACGGGACCAGCAAGTATCTGGACTCCGGTCAACAGGCGCCGGGACCGGCCACAGGGGGAATGGGGGTCTACATGCGCACGCTGATGTCGACGGCGGCTTTTCGCACGCCGATCGGCTCCTCTGGCGCGACCGATCTGTACCAGATCATCCAGAACAGTACGCCAAGCTATCAAGCCACGTACGGATTAACGGGCCTTACAACGGCGGTGAACGCCCAGATGCCGGTGGGCGCTTGGCACGCCGACCGAAGCTCTTCGACCCGCCTCGATCTCTACTTTAACGGCAGCTCGGTCAGTAACCGAACGACCTCGACCACGCCGGCGGCAAACGGCTTGAACGTGTACGTGTTCGGCCGGAACCAGTCGGGAAGCGCGGGTGGCTTGGCGGCGGTTTCCTTGGCGGGATACTGGATGACTTCTTCGTTGACCGCCGCGGAGGCGCTGGCCATGTACACGAGCATCCAAACCTGGCAAACCGCGCTCGGGAGGAATGTATGACCCCCGCAGTATTGACGATCGACGGCCAATCGTTCGAGGAGCTGCCCGCGAACGAACAGGCGGCGTTCAACATTCAGCGATGCTTCGACGTGGCGGAGAAGGCGTGGCGGGACGGGCACTGGATGGAGTGCCGGCAAAGCGACGTGGACGAGATCAACGCCCGCCTCGCCGGCTCGGCCCGCGTGATGCCGCTCACCGCGTCCGATGGACGCCTGATGCTTTGCGCGGATCTTCTCACCGACTGCGGCCCCGGCGGAACTTACGAACCAGCGGCGGACTTGCTGCAGGGGCTCACCATCGTCGTCTGGTCCCCGTCCGCCTAGCTCGGCGCTTGCCCCTCCCGCTTCGGCGAGAGGGGCGGTTTTTTTGTTTAGGAGCCGAAGATCGCGTCGGCGGCGAGGACGGACTGCGATTCGCCGTCTACGGAGCACAAGAGCTGGCCGTCGGAGCCGATCCCCAAGGCTATCCCCTCTTCTCCCGAAGGGAGGCGGAAACGCTTGCCGGGAGTTGCGTCGAACAGGTTCCAGATCGGAGCCAACGCGCCCCAAGAAGTTGGCTCGGGAAGGTCGGCGAGACGGCTGACGATGCGGTGGCCGACCGCCTCGGGGTCGTAGGTCCCTCCGTGCACGATCGACGCGCTGGTGGCGATCTCTTCGAGATCCGCCGGAAACTCCGATTGGTTCAGGTTAATCCCGATCCCCACCACCGGTACCTTTCGGCCTTGGGAATCGGGCAAAAGCTCGGTGAGAATTCCGCCCAGCTTTTTGCCACCTTCCACCAGGTCGTTCGGCCAGCGGAGCTGGCAGTGCAGTACCCCGGCGGCCGCGATGGCGGCGGCCATCCCCACTAGGTACGGCCTCGGGTGGTCGGCGTAGGCGTGGAAGACGAGCGAATAGGTGAGCGAGTCCCCTTCGCGGCTCACCCACGGACGGCCGAACCGGCCTCGGCCCTGAGTCTGCTCGCGGGCGAACACCACCCCGACCGGCTCACCGTTCCGGAGCAAATCCCCCGCGACTTTCTGTGTGCTCGGCACTTCGTCAAGGGCGCGCCATTCGAATCCGCCATCTAGCGGTGACTTCATACGATCTCCAAGTGAAACGGCATCGAGGGCGCCGAGTGGGTGAGCGCGCCTACCGAGATGAGGTCAACCCCGGTCTGGGCAACCCCGCGAACCGTGTCGAGGTTGATCCCCCCGCTCGCCTCGAAGAGGCAGCGCCCCTTGTGCGCCTTCACCGCCTCGCGCATCATGAACGGGTCCATGTTGTCGAGCAGAATCACGTCGGCGCCGGCTTCGATCGCTTCCGCGACCTGGTCCAGCGTTTCACATTCGACTTCGATCTTGGTCATGTGCGAGGCATAACCTTTCAGGCGTTTCACCGCCTCTTGGATGGAGCCGGCGGCGGCGATGTGGTTATCCTTCAGCATCGCGCCATCGTACAGGCCCATCCGGTGGTTGTGTCCGCCTCCACACCTAACCGCGTACTTCTGCAGGGTGCGCAGCATCGGCAGCGTCTTGCGGGTATCCACGATGCGGGCGTTGGTCCCCTCGATCTTCCGAACGAAAAGGTCGGTCAGCGTCGCCACCCCGCTCAGGTGCATCATGAAATTTAAGGCGGTCCGCTCCGCCGTCATCACCCGGCGAGCGGGAAGAAGGCCGCTGATGATGATTTCGCCCCGTTGCACATATTCGCCGTCCACCCGGTGGACTTCGATAAAGGCGTTTTCCGGATCGGTCGAGTACGGCGCCAGCAGATACTCGGCGATCGCCACTCCGCACAACACGCCCTCCGCCTGCGCCTCGATCTGCCACTGGATCTGAAGATCCGGCGGAAGCGCTCCGCTGGTAAGGTCGCCGCTCCCCACGTCTTCTGCGACGGCATCGTCGACGATCATCCACCAATTCTGCGGTTCGGGTTGCAGCCAAATGCTCACAAGTAAGAAGGGTTTACCCTTTTCTAAGGCGGAAGGCAGCCGTAGCGTCGGCGCCCTCGCCGATGATCCCCTCCCAAAGCATTAATCGGGAAGAGCCAGGCGTGGGCTACACCTTCTGAGTCTTCCATTTTCCTTGACGGAAAACGAGGAAGGCTAAGACCCCTTGCAGCCCCTGAGTGGTGGTCAGCGCCCACCAGGCGCCGGTGGTGCCCATGCCGGCCCCGATCGGAAGCGGTAGGAATCCCCCGAGGGCGAACCCCTTCGGCAGGGTGAGCAAGATGGCCAGCGGCACCCGCAGCCCCCAGAGGCAGAACATCGCGATCCAGAGTGGCCGCACGGTGTCGCCCGCTCCCTGCATCGCTCCCATCAGCACCATCGCCGTTCCAAACAGAAACTCCGTTGCGCACAGGTACTTCAGCAGCATCGAAGCCTCATGGATGACGCCTGGATTACCGGGGACGAGGACGGTCGCAATCGGCTCCGCGCCGAGGAAGAGAGGGAGCGCCAAAACGAGCGTTACTCCGGCTCCAAAGCGGCACGCCATCCAACCGAGTTGCTCCGCGCGATCCGGCCGCTTCATCCCCAAGCTCTGCCCGACCAGGGCCGCCGCCGCGGAAGAAAGCCCGAAAGCGGGCATAAACATGATCGACTCGAGCGCAAAGGCGAGGCTAAGCGCTCCGATGGCGTCTTCCGCGTTCGGGACTTGCTTCAACACCTGCATAAACGCGGTGAGCGAAAAGACCCGCAGAGTCGACATCACCGCGGCCGGGATGGCGATGCGCAAGATTCGTTGGGCCCAAGCCCGCTCCGGAAGCCGGAACGGCTGCATCTTCCCAAGCGGCGTGCGCCGGGCATACAGGATGTAGGCGATGGACGAGAGAGTCGCGCTTCCAGACAAGGCGCAACCGGCGCCCAGCAACCCCAGCCCCGCGCCCGGAACTGTGATCGGACCCAACCGGTGAGCGGGGAAGATCAGAAGGAAGTTGAGCAGGATGTGCAGAAGAATCTGGATACCGGAGATCACCATCGGGCTTCGCGTGTCGCCGATTCCTCGTAGCGAGCCGGCCAGGGTTTGGATAATGAAGATCCCCGGCAGGCCGCAACCATACGCCATGACGAAGTAGGTCATGTCCCGCTTCGCCTCGAGGGCGCCCGGCGGCATGATCCACTCGGCCGTCAGATGCGCGATGCCTGTCGTCAGCAGCATCATCGCGATTCCGGCATAGATGGCGAGCGAGAGCGATTGGCGGGCCGCTTGCCGTACCTGCCGGCGCTCGTCTGCTCCAAAGGAGCGGCTAACCAGGGCCGTGGCGCCCGTAGCGATGGAGATCGCCAGGGAGAACATGAGGAACATCACGTTCGTCGCGCCCCCTTGTGCGGTCAGCGCCGCCGCGTGGAGATGGCCGATAAAGCCCCGGTCGAGCAACGTGTTGACGACTTGAAGCGAGTTGAGCGCAACCGCCGGCCACGCTAGCGTCCAAACGACGCGCGCAGGGTTTTCGTAGGCAAACTCCTGTTCCGGTACGGCGTCGGCGACGGTGCTCACGGGATGAGACAGGGTACCCGGAAGGCGGAGACGTGAGGACAAATCGACACGCCCACCTCTCTGGCCGTACACTCATTCGCGTGAACATAATGGCAATCGGCGGAGGAGACGTGCTGGGTGGTGAAACCGAGTCGATCGACCGAACACTCGTCGAGCTCTCGGGCGTCGATCGCCCAAAACTGCTCTTCATCCCAACCGCCAGCCAGGATGCCGAGGGTTACGTCGACACCATTACCGAGGCGTACGGACGCCTCGGCTGCACCGTTTCCGCCCTTCGCCTCTGGGGCGAGGATGGTAACGCCGAGATCGCGGCGAAGAAGATCGATGCCGCGGATGTGATCTACGTGGGCGGGGGCAATACCAAAGCGCTCATCGCCCTTTGGAAAGAGCTGCAAGTGGACAAGGCCCTGAAAAGCTTTCTCGACTCTGGCCGGCCCGCCGGCGGGCTCAGCGCCGGTGCTCTTTGCTGGTTCAGCACCGTGAATAGCGACTGGCCTCAGTTCGAAGCGATTCCGGGGGTGAACACCGCCCCGCTCGAGTGCCTGGGCTTTGTCGACCTCGCCCTATGCCCTCATACCCGCGACGAGGGGTTTCGCCTAAGCGAGTTCCGGGAGATGATGAGGGACGTACCCGGCGCCGGAGTCGGCCTCGACGACGCGTGCGCGATCCAGATTCGGGGCGAGGAGTACCGCATCCTCGCCTCCCAGCCCGGAGCGGTGGCTCACCTCATGTTTTCTGAGAACGGAATGGTAAGAGAAGCGGAAATGCCGCCACATAACGACTTTAGACCGTTGAATCGGTTGCGGCGCGGCGTAATCTAACAAGGCATGGTTCGTTTCCTTCGCGCGTCGATTGGGTTGGGCATCGTCATCGCCGTTCTGGGCTGCTCGGAAAACAATCCGTTGGTCGGGAAAGACGCTCCGGACGTTAAGCTTGCCCCCATAAAGGCAGGGGGAGACGTGTCCCTCAAGGACCTGAAGGGTAAGGTCGTCCTCCTCGATTTCTGGGCAACTTGGTGCGGACCGTGCAGGCAATTGATGCCGACGATCGTCGACATGAAATCGAAGTACGGACCCAAGGGGCTTGAGGTGCTGGGGGTGACGGCGGAAGACCGCGCTCCCGTGCTCCAGTTCCGCCGGGAACACCCGGAGGTTAACTACGACCTTTACTTGGATCCAGCCGGAATCGCGAACACCCTTTACAAGGTAGAGGGCTTGCCTACCACGGTGATCATCGGCCGCGACGGTAAGGTCGTCTTCTGGGATGCCGGCTTCGGAGGCGATTCCCACCGAAAGATCGCCGACGCGGTCGCCGCCGCGATGGCAAATGGCTGATGCTCTGGCGCAGCCGCTACGAGCCGAAGATTCTCCGCAACGTGGAGCTGCCCGAGCGACTCCCCGACGGCATCGTCCTCGCCGCGTTTGATCCCAAAGGACTGGGGGAAGTCTCCCTATGGCTTCGGCTCGTCGACTCCGCCGGTCTTCTGGAAAAGACGCAGGTAATCGTTTTCGGCGATCTCCAGGAACTCCCCCGGATCAAACTTCTCCTCCCCAAGAGCCTCCACGACCAACTCGTAGTTCGGAAGGATGTCGAAGGGAAGTGGGCTCGGCTAATCGAGCCGGACACCGCGGCGCGGGCATTCAGCATAGTTTCTCGCCGCGGCGTAGCCGAGCTCATCGTCACCGGCCCCCCAACCGAAGACGTATGGGAGGAGTTCGAGCGGATCGCCTGTCTCCCTTAGCCCCGAAGGGGCGACCTCCTAAAGCTTACTAGGGTGCAGCAAAGCGGAACCCTGGTAGAGACACAAACTTTCTCGCCGTGGCACGTCAACCCCTAACCGGCCGAGGCGCCACGAGCGGACGCCAACCCCGGATCTCGTCCCGGTTATATGGCGCAAACCTCGCCGCGCTGAAGTCGTTCGTGGCGGTCGGCGCCAGACTCCACGAGGTCACCTTAACTTTCGTCCCGAACTGAGCTCGTTCCGTAAAGTAGATTCGGCTCAGCGAATCTTCGTTGGTGTTTGGATCGGTATAGATCTCGAACGCGATCGCCCGCCGCGGATCGGTGTCGTACACCTCGTAAACGGAGTTCGGAGCGGTGATATCGAGGTTGTTGAACGGATCGTGATAGGTAGAAGTCTCGTACGGCGTTCGGCCCGGCATCCAAGAGCGGTATTTCGCCCCGCTCGGATCCGCGTAAAGCTCGCGCAGGAGGCGCGTGGCGTACGACGACCGCCCGGAGGCGGAGGCCGACTGGTTCATGCTGTAGAGCAGGTCCCTCGCGTACGTCGGACTCTGCAGGCTCGGATCCTGGGAATTCTGAACGTCGTACGGAACCACCGAGTAGGTGTGCTGAATCCGATCGTAAGCCCAAACCAGCTTCCCATCCGCGATCGTCTCACTGGTGTAAACCGGAACCCCATTCGGGCTGATCGAATCGATCAAGTTCGACTTGATGACCACCCGCCCCGTCGAGTCCGTACTCGTCTGGTAGTAAAGGTCCGAGTTGATCGGCGTGGATACCTTGTCAACCCTCTCCGTCCCGGTGATGGAGAAGTGAAGCCCGTCGTTCATCCGGAGCTTGTCGAACACGCCCTGAATGCGCAGCTCCGCCGCCTGCCCCGCCGTTTGCGCTGGGGTCGTCTGGGCTGAGGTGCCGGCGGCAAGCGCCAAGCCGGCAACAATAATCGGGAAGCTCTTCAAATCTCTCAAACTCCTTTTCGGCAGACGCCACCGCGCCACCATGCTCCCCTGCCTCTACGACTCGAAGATTATCCCAAAAGTTCCCCTGCAGGTTATCCAGGCAGAGTGGCACGGGCGGCTCGCCCGTGGGTATCTCGGGCGGCCCGCCCGAATAGAAAGCCTCCCGTTCATCCCTATCTAAACGGAATCAGGTCAGAGCCGGGCGGGACGCCCAGTGTCCGGGGAGCGGACGGCGACGTCCGCGCTCCGATGCGTACTGTGATAACACAGGTCGGCCTTGAATATCGTGTTGACGAGCGTCGAGGTCAGGACGGAGAAGCATGCTCGCGCTGATCTCCGGACCTAGGAAGGTCTAGAGGCCCCGTTGCTCATTCGAGCCCGCGGTCTCGCCCGGGAAAGCGATTTGGAGCGCGAGCTTTAGCTCGCATGCGAGGTCGACTTCAGTCGACGTCCCCGGCCGCCGGCAGAAGCCCGATCGGCGCGTGCGCACTGAAGTGCGCGCTCCATTTTTATCCCCGCCGGACCGAGGCTACGGGCAAAGATTCGTCGAGTGACGACATCTCCGTGGATAGATTCCCCCTGTCCCCGCCCGCCGAAACCAAGCCGCCAACCGCCAACTCGCCTGGTATTCTATAGCGGTCTGACATCAACGATCCCTTGGTATGGGAAGGAAAAAGAAATGGCCGCACAAGCTTACGAACAGTCGTATCTCTATCGACTTCGCCACTCCGCCGCTCACCTATTGGCCCAGGCGGTGACGGAACTTTATCCGGGAGCGAAGCTCTCCATCGGCCCGCCCGTCGAGAACGGGTTTTACTACGACATCGATTTCCCGACCCCGCTTCGCGAAGAAGATCTGCCCAAGATCGAGCAGCGGATGAAGGAGCTGGCCAAGCTCGACCAGCGGATCGAGTGCAAGCCGGTCGACCGCGAGGAGGCCAAGCGGCTCATCCTCGACGACACCGTCCCCGGAATGGGCGCCGCCGTCGCCGAGTACAAGCTCCAGCTCCTCGACGCGATCCCCGCCGGCGACCAAATCACGTTCTACGACCAGCAGCGGACGGACCGGGAAGGGAAGTTCCACCGCTTCCTCGACCTCTGCCGCGGCCCCCACGTCGACAGCACGAAGGAGATCAAGAACTTCAAGCTGATGAACCTCGCCGGCGCGTATTGGCGCGGCGACGTGAAGAACAAGCAGCTCACGCGCATCTACGGCACGGCTTTCGAGACCAAGGAAGAGCTGGAGAGCTACCTGATCATGCTGGAAGAAGCCAAGAAGCGGGACCACCGCCTTCTCGGCCGCGAGCTTGGCCTCTTCATGTTCTCGCCGCGCGTCGGCACCGGCCTGCCGCTGTGGCTGCCGAAGGGCGCCATGCTCCGCCAGGTCATGATCGACTTCCTGCAGAAAGAACAGGTGAAGCGGGGATACGACCCGGTCGTAACCCCCCAGATCGCCAGTATCAAGCTATACGAGAAGTCGGGCCACATCATCACGTTCAAGGAAAAGCTGTTCCCGTTCATGGAGGATGAGGAGAAAGAGACGTACATCCTCAAGCCGATGAACTGCCCGTTCCACATCGAGATCTACCAATCTCAGATGCGCAGCTACCGCGACCTGCCGATCCGCTACGCGGAGTTCGGCACCGTCCACCGGTACGAGCAGTCGGGCGAAGTCACGGGCATCCTCCGGGCACGCGGCTTCACGCAGGACGACGCTCACCTATTCGTCCGTCCCGACCAGCTAGAGGAAGAGTTCATAGCCGTGGTCGAGCTCACCAAGCGGGTGCTCGACAAACTTGGCCTCCACGACTTCCGAGCCCGCGTCGGCACCAAGGATCCGGCTTCCGACAAATACATCGGCCACGACGATAACTGGACGGCCGCCACCAACGCCATCACCGGCGCCTGCGAGAAGATGGGGATGGAGTACTTCGTCTCCCCGGGTGATGCCGCCTTCTACGGGCCAAAGCTCGACCTCATCATCAAAGACGCGCTGGGGCGTGACTGGCAGATGGGAACGATCCAGGTCGACTACAACCTGCCGGAGCGATTCGAGCTGGAGTACATCGGCGAGGACAGTAAGCCCCACCGGCCGATCATGATCCACCGCGCCCCGTTCGGCTCGCTGGAGCGGATGATCGGACTGCTGACGGAGCAGTACGCCGGCGCCTTCCCGTTCTGGCTGTCGCCCGTCCAGATCGCGATCCTGCCGATCGCCGACCGCCACAACGACCGCGCCGCCGAGCTTGCCTCTGAGCTCAAAGAGATGATCTACGATACGCGAAACCTTCGGGTAACCGTGGACGACCGCCGCGAGACTCTTGGCAAAAAAATCCGCGAGAACCAGCTCCAAAAGGTTCCATACATGCTGATCTTGGGCGACCGCGACCTGGAGAACGGCACCGTCGGCGTGCGAAGCCGCGAAGAGGGAGACCTCGGCGCGATGTCGCTCGAAGACTTCATCGCGCGGCTGTAAAGGGATGGGGGCCCTTAGTTAAGGGCCCCCATCCAGCGCGTCTTGGATCAGTGATACTGGAGGGTGTAGCACACGTTAGTGCTCGCGCCGGGGCTTCCGGAGTAGCCGGTTAGATACATGCGAGGTGGTGAGGTGCCAGCATTGAACGCGAATGCCTGAGCGGTCGCGTCCGCCGCTTTGTTCGCAACCTTACCGGTTCCATCAGAGGCGAGATAGGCAAGGGCAACGTTGTGAAACTCGACTCCGCCGACGTACACGGTGCTGCCGGCTAAGGCGATGCCGAGGGCGGTTCCGCTCACGGCGAGCGTTTCGTCGTCGTATTGTGACCAGACCTGCGTGCCGCTAGAGGTGTATTTCCTCGTGGTTATGCCGGCTCCGCTCATCGCTACGTATGCGTTGTCGCTGGAATCTGCCGTTATCACCGACGGAGAGCCGAAGGTCGTGCTATTGATCACCGTAAAACTCGCCGTTCCGCTTGCGGAGACGGGCAGCCGAAGGAGAGAACAGACGTTCGCCGGGCTTCCGGTAGCATAGGTGTATCCGGTAACGAAGATGTAACTGCTACCGAGCGCGATTCCGGTCGCATAGTCCTCGTTGTTGCTGGCGTCGTTATAAGTGGCGGTAAACGCTTTGGTGATGGAGCCACTCGAGTAAACGTACCTTGCGGCGAAGATGTCGTTGTACGTTCCATTGGGAGTTTTTCCCGCTACTAAGACTCCATTCCCGCTCGATGCGGCCGCCACCGCCCTCGGCGTTCCCGCGTAACTATCCAGGTAGCCGGCCAAGAACCCGGTGGAGTGGGTGTATGCGAGGATCTGATACTTGACGGTTCCGCTTCCGGAATCGGCGTGCGTTCCCACCGAATAGACGTTGGCCCCATCCGCTGCAATATAGAGCCCCTTGTCTTGGTGGTCCGCTTGTCCGCCGGAATAGTAAAGAGGGCCCCCCGTGTGCGTAAGAATAGCCCCCGTGGAAGGGTTCAGTTCGACGGTGTAGGTCGAAGTTGGTGCGGTGGAAATTCCCGGCGTATCGTACGCCGTACCGGTGATCCAAACATTTCCGGACGAATCTTTCGCGATCCCCCCGGGTGTGTAAAATTCATGGGGTGGCGGCGTAGTTCCGCCCAGAGCCGGATCGCCCTCGGCACAAATTGTGGCCCAGATCTGATTGCCCGAAGTGTCGTATTTGATGACTTCTAATCGGGTTCCGGGGACGAACGCCGGTTTCAGGGCGGGTGAGTAGCTGTCGAGTCGAGACCTTATCGCACTGGCAGGATCGGATCTCATTGCAGAAAGGAAACTCTCGTGAGCCATGCTCCGGACCGCCGGCCCAACGTGAGAATTCTGATCCGCCAGAGTCGAGCCTGGTGGCGGCCCCCCAGTTCCTCCGCCTCCGCCTCCATTTGGATTCGGAACCTGCAACAGAACGTAGACGTATGGCGTCGACGACTCGATGCTCGTGACGGCGGCCGCCCCACTTCCGTAGCTAAAGGTTTTCGTCCAATCGAGCACCCCCGAGAAGCCGGCGCTGCCTCCCGTGGTCGATGTCCCGCCGGTGACTCCGGACGTTCCCGGAACCAAAGAATTGCCAGACGAAAACCCAACGACAGCGGCCAAACCGATTAGCGCAAGAGCCTTGCGGGCAAAACTAATCGCACTTGAATACATGAAATTCTCCTCAGCGTCAGCGACGCTTATGCAAGTGTAAAGTAGATTTGAAGAAAGCCGTATTTCGTTTAGAACTTTGTACGGTAATCGACGACGTTCCAACAAAGTTGAAGAGTTCAAGACCAGATGACTTAAAAAGAGATTTGGCGTAAACTAATCTCGTGAAAACCACACGACTTGCAAAAGAGTCGCTCCATTTTGGGCGCACGGTCGCCATCGTCTTAGCCGCGAGTGTCATCGCCATTGCCCCAGCTCAAATGGGAAGTCAAGCGCGACGGCCCCGCCTACCTAAGCCGAAGATCAAGTCATCGTTCGTGCCGATCGGCACCTTGGTTAAGACAGCCGGCTTTCCGCTTGTCCAACTACCTTCCGCGGGCTACATCATGATGCTCTCCGAGCTCGCGACGCTCCCCAAAGGATTTGCTGGGAAATTGACCTCTCCTCAACCCGTGGTGATGCTCACGTTCGGATCGAAGAAAGGAGGGGTTATCCGGCTGTACGAAACCCCGGCCGTGGCCGGAATTCAGCCAGACGCTCTGATTCGAGAAATCGAGAAGGCCCGGGTTTTTAAGGACATCAGCAACCGTCCGGAGTGGACGATCAAAGGTCGGTCCGTCGGAGGACTATTCTTAGTACCCACCTCCAATTCGATGGCGCTAGTCGACGCCGCTTGGAAAGCCCTCGGCCAATAATTCTGCCCCGGCTTTCACCCTAACCACCTGAGCAAGAAAAAAAGGGACCACGTCTACGACGTGGTCCCTTTTTTCTTGCTCAGCGGCGTTCCTATTTAGTTCCGGTCTGAACTCCCGGAGGAGCTGGATCGACGGTGCCGTCGAAAACTCCTCCGTTTTGAACCTTTCCTCCGGCTTTAACCTGCGGCTTTGCCGCCGGTGGTGTCACCGGCGCTACCGCGTCTGTACTTTCGCCTTTGCAGGCGCAGCACGTGGCAATAACAAATCCGGCAATTCCAAGGGCAGGCAGAATACGCATTAGGTTTCTCACAGGCTCAGGTCGTTGAGGGTACCGTCCAGGCTCCAGAGGTACTTGGACATGTCGGTGATCTGCGCACCCTCGTTCCCATTGTTATAGGAAGCTGAGCCGTAGTCCGTACCTGCGGCGAGCGCGCTGTCGTTCATGAACTTGGCGTGGCCGTCAAGCCAGGCTACGTTCGCTCCGTTATACGTCTTGATTCGGGTGCTCGACGTGATCTTACCGATGCTGGCCGGGTTGTTCGCGGACCAGTTACCGGAACCGGTGCTGCCATCGTACCAAGCGCACGCGTTCGGCGCGGGGAGGATGATCGGCCAGGATCCGGGAGGGTTCGCCGCGTAGAAGCCGCGCTTCGGAACGGTGGTGAATCCTTGGCTCGTGGTGAAGAACACGGTCTCCGCCGGTTTCACCGCCGCCGTCGCCGAGCGAGCGAGCGAATTTTCGCAAGCATAGAACGGCGAGAGGAACTGATAGTTGTAACCGTACTGGGTGTAGCGGTTCTGGTTGCGGAACCAAGCGTTGGGGCCGCTGCCGAAGATGTTGTCGCCATCTCCGAGACCCGGATCGACGAGAACCGCCAGGCTCTTCATGTACGGCTGGGTGATGAAAACCCAGGTATTGGAGTGATCCGGCAGCCCGTCGCGGCAACCGACGCTGGTCGGACAGCCGAGGTTGGCATAGGCGCCACTCAGGCTGAGCGGCAGCATGTCGTCGACGTCGCCCTCATACATGATCGCGGACAGGGAAGTCTGCTTGATGTTGGAGAGGGAGGAGGTCTTCTTCGCGGCCAGCTTCGCCTGGGCGAAGACGGGGAACAGAATGGCAGCCAAAATCGCGATGATTGCGATAACGACAAGAAGTTCAATAAGAGTGAAGGCTCTTCGATTCATATGGTTTACCTGTGGCTAATTAAAAGCATCCCAAAAGATAGGATGAAAGCATCATAACACAGGTTTTTCCGAGCCACCCCAGGGGAAAATTGCGTTCTCCGCGCGCGTAAGTGCTCCGTACACTATTGTTAAATCGAATACTTGGCCTTAATTGTTCCGCCCATAATTTGTTTTCCCAACCCTCGAAACTGTTACGGTTAGATTCCTCGACGACTGTAATCGAGTCGAAACCTACCCCGGAATGACCGTTTAGTGGTTAGTTACAAAAAAACGTCCCGGCTCTCCAAAAAAAGGATGAGCCGGGAAGATAAATAGAACCAAATAAAACCGTGTTAGTGCTACTACTGGCGAGGGGCAGGTCGATCGGATACGAAAAGGCTGGGAATGGAATGCCATTCTGCCGTGCGGCCAGTGTCTGGGTCGGACAAAGTTCCGCACTTCGGGCACACGACCAACCTCTCCCAAACTTCCATCCGGCGGTCCCAAGCCCGCATCGCCAAGGTCCCTTCGTGGATGTTCGGAGCAAGGCCAATCACGATCGGTGTCTTACGCGCTCGGTACACCACCGCCACCATCGCCAACGCGGTAATAATGCCCCCGATCCAGAATCCTAGGATGGCGCAGAGCATGAGGCCGGTCAAAAAGACGACGACGAACGCCACCGCCATGAAAAAACTGGAGCCCCAGATGTCGCGGCGCCGCGATTTGTTCTGACCCGGAAGTTCAGGCGGCCGAAGCCATCGTGCGACCTGTTCCGGATTCGGAACCGCACCCGGCAACCCGGCCGGCGCCGATCCATCCTGAGCCGCACGAAGCGCGGATGTCAGCGGAAGGGTTTCTTCTCCACAAGAGGGGCACGGGTGCATCGTTCTTGCCGGCTGTGCGGTAGTTGAGCTAAAGTCGCCCGTTTGGTCTTGCCTAGAGATTCCGTTCGCCACGACATCGATGATATCGGGCCCCGCCTGCTATTTCTACAAGGGGAATTACCGGCTGACGAAAGGTGTCGATGATATCGCAAGAACTGGCGCGGCCGAGAGGACTCGAACCTCCGACCTTCTGCTCCGGAGGCAGACGCTCTATCCACTGAGCTACGGCCGCAACCGCAAAACAGAATACTCGATCCGTAGTGCCGGCATCCCTGCCGGCATCTTTTCCAGTGTCACCCCGGCATCCTGCCGGGCCAAGCCTCATCCCACCTCGTCCGGGAAGGGCACGGCCTCGCTAAGCCGCCACGGCGCGGAACGCCTCGATCGCTTTCTCCGTCTTGGCGTCGTCGATGTCGGCGTGGAGCACGAGCCGGAGTCGGTTCGGACCAGTGGGCAGGCACAGCACTCCCTTCTCCGCCAACTTCCCCTGGATTTCTGGGGCCGGCGCTTCCGTGTCCACCATCACCATGTTGGTCTCAACCTCTTCCAGCTTCACCGACATCCCCGGGAGTTCGCAGACCGCTTGGGCGATCTCCTTCGCCCGTCGGTGGTCGTCCGCCAGCCGGTCTACATTGGAATTGAGGCTCACGATTCCGCAGGCTGCAAGGATTCCGGCCTGCCGCATCCCGCCCCCAAGACGCTTTCGCCAAACGCGCGCCTTGTCGATGAACTCCGCCTTTCCACACAGAAGCGAGCCGACCGGCGAACGTAGCCCCTTGCTGAGACAGAAGTTAACGCTATCGAAATGCTTCGCTATTTCGCTTATCGGGACCCCCAGCGCGACCGAGGCATTGAAGACCCGCGCCCCGTCGAGGTGCACCTTGATCCCCCGCCGGTCGCCGATCTCACGGTAGGCGGCTAAGGTATCGAGCGGGATGATCGCGCCCCCGGCCCGGTTGTGGGTGTTCTCCACACATAGCAGCGTCGTTCCAGGTGTGTGCAGATTGGCGCGAAGAACGTGTCGATCGACGACCTCCGGGTCCATCGCCCCCCGGTTCGAGGGAAGCGTCCAACTCACAACCCCCGCGATCAGCGCCGGAGCGCCCACCTCGTAATAAAGGATGTGCGCCTCCTCCTCGATAAGAATGGCGTCCCCCGGCTGGCAATGACATGCCAGGGCGATCTGATTGCCCATCGTTCCGCTTGGCACAAAAAGCGCGCACTCCTTACCCAGCATCTGCGCCGCCATCTCTTCCAATCGAAGAACGGTCGGATCGTCTCCGAGCACGTCGTCCCCAAGCGGAGCGTTCCGCATCGCCTCAAACATCTCGTCCGTCGGACGAGTCACGGTGTCGCTGCGAAGGTCGACAAGATCGCGTTGTTCTGGAGGAAAGGAAGGGGACATGGGAGATCGGCGTCAGACGTTGAGGTTATGATCGAACGAGGTCTGAAAACTAGCTTATCTGAAGCCCAACGCCTCGCGCCCAACGCCTTACGCCTCATCCGCCCCCCGTCATTCGTCTATCATTTTTAGAGGATGGCGGAGCGATCACTGGATACGGAGGTTCAGTTTCTGAAGGGAGTGGGGCCGAGAAACGCCCTGGCGCTGAATAAGGCCGGCTTCCATACCGCCGGCGACCTCCTATACGTGATGCCGCGCCGCTACGAAGACCGGCGGCACCTCCCGCCGATCGGCCAGCTCCGCCCCGGCCAATGGGCGACCGTTCAAGGGAAGCTCGTCAACGTCGACGCCCGGCAGACGAACCGCGGCATGGTCATCCTAAAGGCGGTCATCCGAGACGCCACCGGTCACATCGCCCTCACGTGGTTCAACCAGCCTTGGATCAGGCGGGTGCTCGAGAAACACGAGGGCGACGTCCTTGCCTATGGTCTCGTCAAGGAAACCTCCTTCGGAATGGAAATGGCCGCCCCCGAGTGGGAGCCGATCACCGAGGACGACGACTCCGAGGACTTCGCCCGAATCGTTCCCGTCTATCCGCTCACCGAAGGCCTTTCCCAAAAGGTGATGCGCCGAGCGGCCAAGTCGGTCGTTGAGCATTACCTAGACCTCGTGCAGGATCCCCTGCCCGAAGAATTACGTCGCCGCTACAAGCTCCAAAAGCTACGTTGGTGCATCCGCCAGATCCACATGCCGGAATCCGAAGAGATGCGCCTGGAGGCCCGCCGCCGGCTCGTCTTCGAGGAGTTCTTCTATCTGCAAGTAGCGCTCGCCTTTCGACGCGCCGAGATGAAGCAGGAGCTTGGTATTGCCTTTCCGATCTCGCAACTCCTCACGGGAGAGATCCAGCGCCCGGCTCCGGCCGTGAAAGAACCGAAGAAGCAACGTAGCGCGGTCGTCGAGCTGCCCGACCACCCGGTCCACCTCTTCGAGCAAGATCAGCGCGCGAAGCACGAAGGAGCTCCGCTGTGGGAGCAGATCCACGAGATGCTCCCGTTCGAGCTGACAAACGCCCAGCGGCGCGTGATCCAAGAGATTTGGGCCGATATGGAACGCCCATATCCCATGAACCGCCTCGTCCAAGGCGACGTCGGTTCCGGCAAGACCGCCGTCGCCGCCTGCTGCATGCTCGCCGCGGTGCGCAGCGGATATCAGGCCGCTTTGATGGCGCCCACCGAGATCCTTGCCGAGCAGCACGCCGTGAACCTTCGAGCGCTCTTCGAGCCGCTGGGAATCGAGGTCGAGCTGCTCGTCGGCAAGCTGAGCGCCGCTCAAAAACGGAAGGCTGCCGAGCGAACCTCGCAGGGCGTCACCCACATCGCCGTCGGAACCCACGCGCTCATTCAGGAAGGGGTCGGCTTCCACCGCCTTGGCCTCGTCATCGTCGACGAGCAGCATCGCTTCGGCGTGCTCCAGCGCAAAGCGCTTCGGGATAAGGGTCTCGGTAATCCCGACGTACTCGTCATGACCGCCACCCCCATCCCGCGCACCCTCACCATGACGATGTACGGCGACCTCGAACTCTCTGTGATTGATGAGCTCCCGCCCGGTCGCAAGCCGATTAAGACCCACTGGAAACTGCCGTTCGAACGGCAGTCGGTCTACCTTGGAGTCCGCAAGCTCATCGAATCGGGGCGGCAAGCTTATTTCGTGTGCCCAATGGTCAGCGAGAGCGAGAAAATGCTCACGCAAGCCGCGGAGGAGCTTCACCGCCAACTCTCCACCGGGGTTTACGAAGACATGCGAGTGGGCCTGCTCCATGGCCAGATGAAGCCGAAAGAGAAAGAGTCGGTGATGGAATCGTTCCGCCGGCACGAGCTGGATATTCTCGTGTCGACGACCGTCATCGAAGTCGGCGTCGACGTGCCGAACTCCTCGGTGATGGTCATCGAAGACGCCACCCGCTTCGGCCTCTCGCAACTGCACCAGCTTCGCGGCCGCGTCGGTAGGGGAGGGAACCAGAGCTTCTGCATCCTCATCGCCGACGCCAAGAGCGAGGAAGCGCGAACCCGGATGGAAGTCATGGTCGCCACCAACGACGGCTTCCGAATATCCGAAGAAGACCTTCGGCTACGCGGTCCGGGCGAGCTGGCGGGAACCAAACAGTCGGGCAACCTCGACTTTAAAATCGCGGACCTTGTTCAAGACGGCAAGATGCTGGAAGTCGCCCGCCAAGCCGCCATGGAAGCGATCGAACGCGACCCCGCCCTCTCCGCCCCCGAGTGGGCCGGTGTACTTGCCCGAGTCCAAGAACGCCGCAGCGACATGGCCGTAGTCACCGTCTCCTAAGTAGCATCGGCACCCAGCCGATGACCGGATACCCATAACGAAGTCAACCCTTCCGCCGCTGACAGCAGGTCCCGTCGTTCAGGGTTTTAAGAATCGACGCAAGACTTCCTCGGGAAAGGTTGCCGTTAGCTCTTCAGCGCCGAAATCGGATGGCTTTATGTCTCCTGGAACCTCGATCACGATGCCCTTCTTTCCATCAAAACTAACGAAGTGAACATCCCTTGCTGGGTCAGCTCCAAAGAAGGCTCCTAAAACCTTGATCGGGAGGACCGGTTCGTTGGACAGATCAGACATTGCAGGGCATTCAAGAGGAACTACCTTCCAGACTGAGCCTCCCATTCCGTCCACGAGGTGGTTTATCCAACGCGACCGATCGCCCTTATACGGAAATGGACTTCCTGTTCCGCGATAGTAAAGGCAGTACGATCGGCCGATCGTAAAGATCCATCCTTCAAATCCTCGGTTCAAATCCAGGCCGTGAACTACCAGGAAAGTCTGACGATTCTGGTCGGTTACGACGGAATACTCTTTGGTCAGGGCCGATCGAGGGCGGAAGTAGTTTCGATCTCCCACGTTGAGGTGGGGCTCCTCCACCGGTAACGAGACGCACCCTTCCGGAAGACGGATGTCTCGAATAGAATTGCTGCTTCCCGAACCTCGGTTGTGGTTGACGACGCGGGATCGTAAATAAACGAGTGCCTCGCTCTTGAATTGGGGGTTGTCGTCGGGTTGAACCGAGTGGAGGGCACGGTTGACTTGCTCGCCTCGAGTACTTCCTTCGGGAGGATGGATCATTTGGACGATTACAAGAATAGCCGCAGCGGCCCCAATGAGGGCAGAAACGACGTGCCAAACCCAATCAAGCTTGCCAGTTCTCTGCCCATTTTCGGCCATAGGTTATCCTACAATCGAAATCATTCTCATCAAAGTGAACTTTTCGTACTTGGTTAAGAATTCTTTAGGAAATCGGCACCACCTCCTTTCTACATTGCCGAGTCGATGCGTGGTAAACCGCAGCCATGTTGCTGACGCTACTCGCCGCCACGCAGGTATTCCCGACCAACGAAGCCCTCGCCGCTCAAGTCGACCCGGGAAAGCTGAGGGCCACTGTCGAGCGGCTGGCGTCGTTTCCAAACCGGAACGTCAACAATCCAACCCTCACCGCCGCGGCGGAATACTTGGCCGGCGAACTTAGAAGGGTTCCCGGACTCCAGGTGGAAGTGATGCACTACTTGGCCCCCAAGGGGTCCAGAGTGCCCGTGGAGAAAGACGTCGTCGAAGTAGTGGCGACGTTGCCGGGAAAGACCGACCGCCGCGTCCTAGTGGGCGGCCACTTCGATTCGATCAACATGGTCGACCGAACGAACCTCGACGCCCGCGCACCCGGGGCGAACGACGACGCCAGCGGAACCGCGCTCACATTGGAACTCGCTCGCGTACTCAGCCAGCGAAAGTGGAACAACACCCTCGTCTTCGTTTGCTTCAGCGGGGAAGAGCAGGGGCTGCTCGGCTCCGCCGCCCTCGCTCGCCGGGCAAAAAAAGAGGGCTGGAAGCTGGAGGCGGTTCTTAGCAACGACATCGTCGGCTCCAGTGAGAGCGTCAACGGGCGGCGCGACAAGCGCCACGTCCGGGTCTTTAGCGAAGAGGTCCCCACCCACAACGGGCGAGAACTGGCGCGCTTCGTCGAATGGTCTGCCCGTGGCAAAGTACGCGGTTTCTCAGCCGACCTAGTGTTGCGGCGAGATCGATTCCAACGCGGCGGCGACCACACCTCCTTTAATAACGAGGGCTTCTCGGCCGTCCGCTTCACCGAGGAGTTCGAGGAATTCTCGCGGCAGCACAACGACAACGATCTGCCGAAGTACGTCGATTTCCGATACCTGGCCAACGTCGCCCGAGTGAATCTGCTCGCAATGGCGTCCCTCGCCGACGCCGCCGAGGCGCCCACCGATGTCCGTTACGACCGCCCCCAAGCGCACGACACCGGCCTCACCTGGGTCGCTAAGCCGGGAGTTCGCTACGTCGTCTACTGGCGTCAGACGAACACTGCGACTTGGCAAGGATGGCGCGAAGTTGGCGCGGTTGCCAAGGCGAAGATCGAGAAGGTGAACAAGGACGACCACGACTTCGCCGTCGGAGCCGTCGGCGGTCTCCCGGTCGCGGCAAGGTAGCCGCCCTACGCAGCCCTAAAGGTGGCACGGGCGGCTCGCCCGTGGGTATCTCGGGCGGCTCGCCCGAGAAAGAAGCCCCTAAGAGTTTCCCAACACTGGCCCCACCGTCGTCGCCCGGCTGGCCGGGTCGCGGCGGAGGTGGATCGTCTGATCCGCCACCTGGTGAACATCCTCCAGGTGTGTGATCACGAGGATCTGCTCGAAACGGCCCCGTAGCGCCGTCAGACGGTCCAAAACCGCCTGTCGCCGTTCCGTATCGAGCGAACCGAACACCTCGTCCAGGATCAGCAGCGACATCGGGCGCCCCTGCCGTTCTTGGATCAGTTCCGATAAAGCCAGCCGAAGCGCCAGCGCCACCACGTCTTCCTCTCCGCCGGAGATCACCGGCTTCGCCACTCCGTCCTCGATTACGCTCGGCGTAAAATTTCGATCCAGCTCAAGGGCCAGGTAGCGCCCGTTGGTAAGCAAAGAGAGATTCTCCGAGGCGCGAGCCGCCAACTCCGGACCGATTTCCGTGTTCATCGCTTGCCTGAACACGCGCATCTCCCTCGCGCAAGCTTCGTGAAGCGCCTCGGCTTGGCGTAGCGAGGCGATCTCCCGTTCTAACCCCGCCTGCTCTTCCTGCCTCGCCTTGGCCAGCGCAAGATCGCGAGTGGCCAAGTCGCGCAAAGTTTCCACTTGGCAGCGCTCCGTCTCCAGCTTCCGGACCTCCTCGGCAACCGCTTGAGCGTGGGCAACCGCGTCCGTCGCCGCCGAAGCATCCGAAAACGGCAACTTGGCCCTCTCTCGTTCGATCGCCAGTTTTTGCGCTAGAACCGCCTCCAGGGCGGCATTGACCCGGCTGAATTCCGTCTGTCGTGGTGCCAGTGATTCGGCGATCGATGAAACGGCGAGTGATCGTTCGTGGGCGTCCCGTGTCGATTGCACCGCCGATTCGAGCTCCTCGATCTCCTTCGCCAAGCCGTCGATTTCCGGATCGTCCCGGAGAATCTCTTGGATCCGGCACTTCAGCTCACCCAATCGGCGCCCACGATCTTCCCGGACGATGTTTCGCTCGCGCATCTCAGACAGGGCACGCGAACATCGATCGCGGTATAAGCGAGCCGCCACCATTGCCTCTGGCTCGCGAAGGCAGCCGTCCAGGTCCGCGCACAAGCGCGCGACCTCCGCAGAAGTCCGTTCCACCTCCGCTCGATAGGTGCCAACTCTCTCTTCGGCATTGGCGATCGGCTGTCCGCATTCCGGGCAGCGCCCCTCGCGCGCCGCTACTTCGGCTCGTGCCAGAGCCGCGCCGGCGATCTCCAATCGCGCGCGGGTCGCCGCCAGCGAACCAGAGATCGCCTCTCGCTCCTTCGCCAACGCCTGATTCAACTCCAGTAATGCCCGCTCGGCGGCATCGGCCTCCCGTTCCGCCGCGGGCAAGTCGAAATCGGGAATGGCCGCGATCTCGTCCTGGAGCCGGGTCGCCATCTCTCGCAAAGCGGTTGCCTCGGCCAACAACCGGCGTTTGGGCGCGAGTACGGTAAGCCGGCTCTCGGAAGCCCGAAAGCTCTCCGTTTTCGGAAGTAAGGTCGCTAGTTCTGCCGCCGCTTCTTCCGCCTCTCGAACCTGTTCGGCGGCCACTTCCGCCGCAACTTCGAGACCGCGTAAATCACCCGCGATTCGAAGTGCCTCGCGGTCGAAGGCAAGCCAGCGCTCCGCGTCGACACGTATCGACTCCGCGCCTGCCAACTCCTGTGAGATCTTGGCCTGTCGCCCCGCCAACTCCTTGGCTTTCCGATTCGCCTCCGCGAGCCCGTTCTCCGCCTTGCGCCGCTCCGATAGGAGAAGCTCGGCAGGAACCCGGGTCCGCTCCAACGTCTCCCGTTGCAGGGCGGCTTCTCGCCGCCGTTGCCCGGCCAGTTCTTCCGCCAATCGCAGCCGGTCGAATCCGAGCATTCGTGCGACCTCGTCCTGTCGCGCCGCGTTCGTCCGAAACTGGAGGAACGCGATCTGTTTCTGCTCGGCGCAAAAGGAGTTGACGAACTGGTCGTAGTTCAGCCCCAAAAGTCGTTCGCAAGCCTTCGTCGTCTCCGAGAGCCCATGGGCTCGGAGCACTGCGCCCTGAATTTGAACGAGATGAGCGTCGGCGTGGGTCCGCTCCACCTCATACTCGCGCCCCTCGAATTCGAACCAGAGGGTGACCGCGAACCGTTTTCCCTTCCCCCAATAGAATCGAACCGTCTCCTTCTTGTCCCGCTGCTCACCGTACAGCGCAAAGGTAATTGCCTCCACGAGCGTCGACTTTCCAGACCCGTTGGGGCCGACGATCGCCGTCATCCCCTCATCGAAGTGGAGGTCCGTATAGGCATGTTGCCGAAAGTTCTCAAGCCGAAGGCGTCGCAGCTTCACGCTCGCGCACCTCCTTCAGCAACGCCAGCCCCAACTCTTTCAGCGCTCCGCGGCTCACGCTCTTGGTCAGCGTCGCTTTGTCGATATGCTCCGACCAACTCTGCTCTAAAGTCCGAGTCACGATGCCATCCCGATTCCCGATCGCCACTGGCTGGGGAGCGACCGCTTGGATCTGGTAGTTCAATGCCCGTGCCGCGATCTCTCGAATGAGCTGGTGGTCGAGCTTTCCGCGCAGGCCCGGAGGGAAGTTGACGATCCGCTGACGAACGATCGGAAACCCATCCTCCCACTGAGCGTTAGAGCGCATCTGAGATTCGACCTGCCCAAGATCGTGCCCCTGCGCGTCGATCGTCGGCAGGTCCAAAACCGGCCTTGTCGCCAAGCCCACCTGCTCTAAGCGACCCACCTCGGTGTCAAACCAAACCCACCCTTTGGGAACTCGAGCCTCATCCCAGATATTCGTGCTGGCGAAATCTGTGCTTCCGGAGTAGCAGACGTTCCGGCCGTAAGGCTGGTAGCTGTGGTAGTCACCCAGCGCGACGTAGGTCCAGTCGTCATGACAGGTCTGCTCGACGTCGAACTGGGCATGCCGAGGAAGCGCCTGTCGCGCCATACCGTGGAGGGTCAGCACCGAGTGCTTTCTCGTCCCGGATGGCGAATATTCCGGCTGTTGGTTCCGCAGCAAGGCATGACTCGGGACCGCCAGCACTTCAAGGTCGAGCTCGGAAAAGTCGATCGTCTCGGCCCGGTGCGGCGCTAGCCGAAGCCCGGGGATCGACTCGAAGAGTCGGAGAATATTTCCGCTGTCGGAGCTGCGCGGCGTGTCGTGGTTCCCCCCGATCAACACGAACGGCCGGCCGCCGCGCTTCGACTGAAATTCAGTTAGGGCTTGAAAAGCTCGGACGATTGTGGCATTGCCCGGTCTCACGACGTGAAACAGGTCTCCCGCGTGAATGACCAAGTCGGGATCTCGCTCCGCGATCGCATCCAAAGCGGATTGGAAGGTGGCCATCACGTCCGCCTCGCGCTGGTTCAAACCACCCGGCGTGGTCCGGCCGTAAGCCCGGAATCCGAGGTGGGTGTCACTGAGGTGGGCGAGCGTCATGGGACCATTACTTCTACGTTCATCCACCCTCCCGCATCCTGACGACGCGAGAGGTACGCTCGTTTGGTGCTTAGACCGGCCCTCTCCTCCCCTGGCGCGACATTACGTTCAATGATCTCGGAGGATACGGTGGTGATGCCGGGTGTATTCAACGGCATTTCGGCGGTGTCCGCCCACAAAGCGGGTGCCCGGGCCTTGTACTTGAGCGGGGCCGGTATCACGAATGCCGCCCTCGGTGTCCCGGATATCGCCCTTGCAACCCTCACCGAATTCGCTCAGCAGGCCGCATACGTCACCCAAGTTGCTCCCGTACCGGTCCTCTCGGATGCCGACACCGGTTTTGGCGAAGCGCTGAACGTGGCTCGAACGGTGATCGAAATGGAGCGCGCTGGCCTGGCCGGAATCCACCTCGAGGATCAGATCTCTCCCAAGCGTTGCGGACACCTGGACGGCAAAAGCTGCATCGAGCCGTTGGAAATGGCCCGCAAGATCAGGGCCGCCGTCGACAGCAAGCGCGACCCATCGTTTATGATCGTCGCCCGAACCGACGCCCGCGGGGTAGAAGGTCTGGACTCCGCCATCGAACGGGCGAGGCGGTACGAGGGTGCCGGCGCAGATGCAATCTTCCCAGAAGGCCTTACAGGCGAGGCCGAGTTCGAGGCGTTCCGTGGAGCCGTTTCCATCCCCCTGCTCGCCAATATGACCGAGTTCGGCAAGACCCCGATCATTCCAGTCTCGCGGTTCCGCGAACTTGGCTACGGTATGGTGATCTTCCCGATGACCGCGTTCCGAGTGATGCTCCGAGCCCTCGACGAGACGTACGCCGAACTCCTCTCGACCGGCACCCAGGCCGGAATCCTGGACCGAATGCGAACGCGGGCCGAGTTATACGACCGGATCGACTACGCTCAATACGACGATGCCGACCGCCGCTGGTCGGGCAATTAGCTGTATGTTGAATAAAGCGCCGGCGTAGACCGAGCGCTTTGAGAAACATGAAGCGAATGTTATCGGGGTTCGGGCTTGCGGTCCTCACGCTCGCGGCGCTACCGATATTGCCGGACTTCCTCACAATCGCACTCCGGATTTTCACGTGCTTGGCGGTTGCGGCCTATCTCTTGCTGACCTACTTGGCCTACGTTCCATCACGGGTAACCGTGGGTCTCCTCCGATTCTTCGCCCTAATAGCTGGAGTAGGCTTCGCTTGCGAGCTGATGTTAGTCGCTAAGCATCTGGACCTACCGGAGATCGCGCTGGCATCCGCTTTCGCGGGCGGCGCCATCGTAGCCGCCGTCGGCCCCTTTGTGGCTCTTTCCTTGCGAAGAAAGCTCTACTTTGCTTTCATCGTATGGCTGTGGCTCGTAATTGCCCTTCTCGCCAGTACCTTGTCCCAGTTATGGGCGAGCTCCCTAGGAACGTGGGCGGTTCTCCTAATCCCGATCGCCGCGCGATTGAGGTGGGAGTTGGCACACTGGGAAAAAACGGGACAATCCGTATTGGTTCACGAGCTCGAGCAAAGCCGAACTACTTCCTGGCAAATCTTGGCGGAATTAAGATTTCACTCACGTGAGAAAGCGGTCGCTGCCTGGGAAGAGCGACAATTCTGCGCCGGCTTGGTCGAAATGAGAAAGCGGGAGGCCACCTCCGCCGAGCGATACGAGGAGTTGATCCGCCTCTGTCGCGCCTATCCAAGGGTTCCGCTTGCATGGCGCCTCGCCTATTCGGCCGCGATTAGTCGCGGAGATCATTTGCTGGCCTCCGAGCTTTTGGTGTCATGTGAGGAGCTGGGGCAGCGCGAGGTGTTGGATACTTTCAACACCTCAACGCCGGAAGCTCCTTGGCTCACCTGGAGACAAGGGGACAAGCGGTTCGAACGAGCCCAAGACGACTTAGCTTCCATCGGTCTCTCGCTTGGGACCGCCGGCCCATGACCCTCCGAAAGTCCGCCCTGGCGGTGGGGCTCCTCCTCGTCGTGGTGACGCCGTTCTTGCCGCCCGGATACGCGGAGGCCGTGCAAGTGCTGGCGGCAATCGCGCTTATCTTCCACCTCGTGGTGATTGGCATAGCAAGGATCCCCACTCCGCGGATCATCGCGGGTTTACGGATCTTATGCGCGTTAGCGGCCGTGCTATTTGCCGCTATGGCCATGAACCCGCCCCTGGCCAATGACCGCGAGAGAATATATCTTGGCTGCCGGGCACTTGGTTTGGCGATCATCGCCGTTGGCCCTTGGATTCCGAAGGGTCCTAGGATTTGGCTTTACTACGGGGCCATTCTTGTCTGGGTGGCGTCGGGGCTTGACACTGCGATTCTTGCCGGAAAAGGGACCCTGATGGAGTACGCCACGCTCGTTATCTATCCCCTCATCCTTATCCACGGCATTTCCAACTGGGCGAACACCGGCGTTTCATTCGTTAGCCGAGAACTGGAGGTTACGAAGCGTAAGGCTCGGAAACTGCTAAAAAGGCTCGACGAGAACGTGTCGTTCGGTGAAGTGCCGCAACGCGAAAAGCTCGTGGTGGCGTTACGAGCTCTGGCTGGCGCCTCCTTATCGGAGCAGGAAAGATATGACCGCCTGCTGCAGCTATGCGCCGAGAATTCGAAGAGCGCTCTGGCTTGGCGATTGGCCTTTGCCGCGGCATGGCATCGAAACGACCACAACCGCGTAAGGCAACTAACGCTGGAGCTGGAAAAGGCCGATATGGCCACCGAGATCGGCCTCTCCTCAAATGTTAACGATCTGCGAGCCCAACTTCAGACCGCTGACGAGCGCACCGAAACCTGGCTTCGAGAGGACAAGCTCTTCGCCGAGCTGCACGGCGCCTAAGAGCCAGCCCGGCCTAGTGCAGCGTCTCGTCGATCTCAGGTCAGCGTAGATGCCTCCCGAAGCGTTGGAACAACGCGTCGTCGGGAGGCTAAGCGCCTTCCCGACGATCATCACTGCACCTGGTCCCTTTAGTGATGATGATCGTCGGCCCACCCAACCGACCATCCTAAACCAGCCTCGAAGAGGCGACCGCACCCATGCCGGAGGCGTCACAATACGGGGAGTGACCGAATTTGACGTCGTGGTGGTTGGCGCCGGCCATGCTGGGATCGAGGCGGCCCTGGCGTCCGCCCGGATGGGGCTGCGGACGGCCTGCATCACCATGCGGCTCGACCGGGTCGGCCATCTCCCCTGCAACTGCTCCATTGGCGGCCCGGCGAAGGGGCACATGGCGAGGGAAGTCGATGCCCTCGGCGGACAAATGGGGGTCACCACCGACTACGCGCTGACCCATATCCGCCGCGTCGGCACCGGTAAGGGACCGGCCGTTCAAACCGTTCGGGCGCACGTCTGCAAGTCGCTCTATCCACGATTGATGCAGCAGGTCATGGCCCAGCAGCCGAACCTCACGATGATCGCCGGAGTGGTTCTGCGCGTCCTCGAATCCAATGGCCGCGTGGTCGGCGTCCAGCTTGGCGAAACTACGATCTCTGCCAAGGCCGTCGTCCTCACCACGGGCACGTTCCTCAACGGACTCTGCCACGAGGGACGGAACAAGACCCATGCCGCGCGCCAGGGCGATGCGCCGAGCGTCGACTTATCCACCTTCTTGCGCGACCTGGGGGTGAACCTTCGCCGTTTTAAGACAGGAACGACTCCGCGAATCCGCCTCTCCAGCATCGACTTCTCCAAGACCCCTGCCCTCGACAGCGAGCCCGAGGCTGGACCGGTCTCGTTCCTGCACGACCGCACCTTTCCCGAACGCCCGTTGCTCCCCTGCTGGCAAACCCGCACCTCGGCCGAAACTCATGAGCTGATCCAGGCCAACCTGCACGAGAGCGCCATGTACGCTGGCGAAATTGAAGGGATCGGGCCGCGCTATTGCCCAAGCATCGAAGACAAGATCGTCCGCTTCGCGGACAAGGAGTCGCACCCGATCTTCCTCGAGCAAGAAGAATGGGATTCCGAGTCGGTGTACGTCCAAGGCGTATCGACCTCTTTGCCCGCCGAGATCCAGATCAAGCTCTTGCGAACGGTTTCGGGACTGGCCGACGTGGAGATGCTTCGTCCCGGCTACGCCGTCGAGTACGACATGGCCGACCCGCTTCAGCTCACGCCGCACCTCATGAGCAAGCTCCTGCCCGGTCTCTTCCTGGCCGGCCAGCTCAACGGAACGAGCGGATACGAGGAAGCGGCGGGGCAGGGAATCGTCGCCGGCATCAACGCGGCCCGATTCGCCTCCGATGAAGAACCGGTCGACTTCCACCGAAACGAGAGCTTCATCGGAGTCATGGTCGACGACCTCGTAACAAAGGGGGTGGAGGACCCGTACCGGATGCTGACCGCCCGCGCGGAGCACCGCCTTCTGCTTCGGCACGACAACGCCGATGCCCGCCTGACCCCCCTCGGCCGGTCCGTCGGCCTTGTTTCAGACGCCCGGTGGGAGCGGCTCCTCTCGAAGCAGGAAGCCATCGCTCGAGGGCGGGCATCCCTGGAAGGAACCTACGCTTTGCCTATTCACAACGACGTTCTCGGCGAATACGACACCTCGCCGGTGGACGGAAGGGTCTCGTTGTTCGACCTCCTGAAGCGGCCGGAGCTGAGTCTGGACGCCATCGTGGGAATCGCAAACCGCTGCGACCTTCCGATCCATGAGGTGCTGTTAAGCGGACGAGGCGCCTTGGGCGAGCAGGTGCGAGAGCAGATCGCGCTGTCCGGCATGTACGACGGGTACATCCAACGCCAAGAGCGTTTGGCCGGGCAGCACCGGCGGCTTGACGCCATGCGCATCCCCGCGTCGTTCGACTACACCACGCTCGGCGGACTCAGCTACGAAAGCCGGGAGAAACTCGGCCGAGTCCAGCCGGCGACGGTGGGGCAGGCATCCAGAATTCCGGGAGTGCGTCCCGCCGATGTTGCGCTACTGATCGGGCACCTGAAAGCTTCCGGTCGTCGGCCGACGTCGGTGCTAAGATGATGCGATAGCTTCGGAGGATTCCCCCAATGCGTCGGCTACTTTTTTTTCGTCCTTCTCGGGATCGCGGTCATCGGGTGCGGAGGCGGTAGCTCCAATCTCAGCCCCGGAGGCTCACCGACGACTCGGACGCGGGAAGCAGTCAAGCAGTCTTACATTCGAGCCCTCTTTAGCGCGGCCCAGTCCGGCGCATTCGGCGCCGGCGGAGGAACGGGTGGGTCGACGGGAAGCGGCACGACCGGCAGTACTACCGGCGGCGGAGGTTTCGGCTTCCCGATTATCGGCGGCTTCATCCACCAGTTCGTTCCCGTTCCGGGACGTGGCGCGACCAGTCCCCGGCAGTCGTTTTTGGAGCACCGCCTCGCGATCAGCCGGGTTGGGACCACTGGCAGTGGCACCGATGGCGGAGGCACGGCCGACGGAGCCACGAATGGCATGGGGTCGTCGACCGGATCGACCGCCGGTACGAGCACCGGCGGAACCGGCGGTGGGGGCTGGAACGACTTCTATTTCGATGACTACCTTGGCCTGTGGGTGCAAACGGAGTCCACGGACACGTCGTTCACCCAGCACCTCTACGCCGATGAGGCGAAAACGGAGCCGGCCGGTCTGTTCCAGACCAATTTCCCCTCCGGCTGGAACGTTTTCCCCTACCAATTCAGCTCGAGCTTTGCGATCACGCGAGGCAATTTCACCGGCGCTCGCGGCATGTACGTGACGACCGTCACCAGCGACGTAAAAGGAAGCTCCTCGTACGAAAACGTCTGGCCTGGCTACGGCTCGGATAAGGGAACCTCGTCGTGGAATGGCAGCTCCAGCGCTTGGAGCAGCGAAGCTAACGACACAACGGGCGCATGGTGGAAAGGCGGCGGCCAATACTTCGACGATGGCCACGGCTCCAGTTCGTATGAGGACTCGCTCGGGTTCAAAGCTTCGTTCGTCTACAACGCCGACGGCAGCGGCAGCGCGAGAATGGAAGGCCCCGTCACCGGCTTGCCTGCCACCATCACCTGGACTGCATCCGGCCACACGCGCATCGTCTACGCGGACGGCACGGTGGAAGAGTGGGACGCCGGCGGATTCTTCGGCGGAGGTGGAGAGGGCGGAACAACCGGCGCAGGTACTGACGGCGGCAACACCGGCGGTGGCTCAACCGGCGGCACCGGCAATGTCACCACCGGTGGCGCCCCCAACAAAGTGAAATAGCTTCGAAAGCTGAGCCCGCTGGTACCATTCGTTCAATGGCCCGCGTGACCGTAGCCTTGGCTGTCTATAACGGTTCGGCCACCATCGCGCAAGCGCTCGACGCCGTTTTTGCTCAGACGTATCGGGACTTCGACGTCCTTGTGCTCGACGACGGCAGCACCGACAACACCACGGAAATCGTGGCCAAATACGATTGCCGGCTGATCCAAGTCGAGAATGCCGGCCTCGGCGCGGGCCGTAAGCGTTTAGTCGAGGAAGCGGCCGGCGAGCTCGTCGCGTTCGTAGATCACGATGATTTTTGGCTCCCCGAAAAGCTAGAAAAACAGGTGCGACTCATCGACGAGACCGGCGCATCGCTCGTGCACGCTGACGGTTGGTACGTCTACGAGGACGGCCGCGAGGTCGCCCGGGATCTCCGGCTTCCGGCCGATGCCCGCTCGTTCGATCACATTCTGCCTAGCAACGTCGTCATCGCCAGCACCGCCGTGTTTAGCCGTAAGGCGATGCTAGATGCCGGAAACTTCGTCGCAGACACCGTCCGCTGCTCCGATTGGTATGGCTGGTTGATCCTGGCCCCGGGCCGCACGTTCGCGCACCTTCCGGAGAAGCTGGTGAGGTACTCCGTTCTCTCCACCTCTTTGGCCAACGCCGGCTACCGGTTTCACGCCGCCCAGCACTACTTACTCACTCACCACATCCTCCCGCGCCGTCAAGAGTTGTTCGGAGCTCTCCCCGCCGATGCCCGTGCGCGTTACACGAAGATGGTGGTCCGAGATATCGGCGTGGCCCTCAGCAACATGGCAAAGCACAAACTCGCCCAAGGCGACCGTCAAGAATCCCGCCGCCTAGCCCGAGAAGCCCTCCGCCACGCCCCCGACGTCGCCCGCGTCTGGACCCGAGCGATAAAGACGTTCTTACCTCGCTAATCCCCATCCCGATGGACCGCTGGTCTCCAGACCGGCCCTTCCGGACAGCAAACGCACGTACCCCACATCCGGAACGACCGCGAAGCTCCGGCGAGATCGTCACCGAATGCACCTCTTGCGGGCCCGTTGCCTGGGATTATGGTCATTCACAAATTGGGTTTACGTCTGTCTTGCCCGTAGCCCGGGGATAAATCCCCGGGCTACGGGCAATGGAAGAAAGTCAGCGTATTTCGCTTAACAAGCACCATCCAATGGACGAAATAGACTGTCGGTGACCATTAACGAGAGCACGCCGAAGCCACCACTCCCCGGTAAGCACTGAGCAACCGCTCCCCGTGCCCCTCTCCATCGACCAGCCCCAGGCCCGAGGCACCGGGAACAGCCGCACCTTCGACAAGAGCGGATTCGAGGGACGTCGCCGCACGGCGAGAGTCGTCGACCGGGAAGAACCACGCCCCCGGAACGCCGAAGCCCGACCGAAGCGCTGGAATATCGCTGAGAACGAGCCGGCACCCGCACAACGCCGCCTCCGCGACCGAAAGGCCAAACCCCTCGCGAAGACTGGCGTGCAGCAAAACTTTGGAGCGGCGGAGGAGCGTCGAGACCTCCTCCGGGCTTTTAACACCTAAAAACTCAATCCCTGCACTCGGGGAAACAGCGCCGAGCGCCTCCTCCTCCCCTGTCGCCCCGATCCACGCGAAACGTGCATTCGGACGGGTTTGCCGTAGCCGCGCCAAGGCCTCGGCGATGAGCTTCGGGTTCTTCATGGGCACAGGACGGCCGACGACCGCCACATCGATGTCCCGCCCTCCCGATTCGGCCGGCAAAAAGAAGGCATCATGGATCGGGTTCGGCAAGTATTGGACGTGGCTGGCCGCCCCACCGAAGATCTGCTTCATGTGCTCCCCAACCGCCGGCGACACCGCGAAGAACCCTTTGGACTCCGCAATCGCCTCCCGGATCATCCGGAACTGTAGGCGGCGTTTTGGCTTATAGGACCATCTCCACTTGGTCCATCGCTCCCCCCATGTATGGGCGGTGAAGAAGAGTGGAATATCCAGCGCTCGGGTTAGCAAGAGCGCCTGAGGGAGGATCGTGATGTTATGGCAGTGCAGCAGATCCGCTCGATGCTCCCGAAGAAACGCCACCGATTCGGGAATAACCACCTCGGCTGAACGTCGCGCCTCGCGAGGAGACAAATCGTGCCCGTGGAAGGCGCGCCAAGGCGCGCCCACCGAATCCTCGTACCCGCAAGGGTCATAGGCGACCAGAAAGGATGTGTGGTGCCCGTGGGCAGCCAAATAGCGGAGCTCGCTCTCGCTAACGCGATCACCACCCGAGCCGGTAAGGCACGGGTGGTAGTGGGCTACCGAGAGCGGCTGGCCGCCCAAAGTTAATCGCCGACTTCCGCCACTTCGGCGACGTCGGAGAAGTCCGGCGCATCGACCGGCTCATCGATCTCGATTGGCTTGGCGCTCGCGCGAGTCGTTCGCTTCTTGGGTCCGACTCCCATCTCGATGCCGACCGCGCCTTCGGTGAAGCTAGCCTTGATCTTGATGCGGCGGCTGACCTCGCCGTTGGAGATGGTGTTCCAGTTCGCACGGTCCAGGGCCCACTGCCAACCGATGTCGGTCGGGCTGTAGGAGAACTCGACCCCTTCCTGAAGGATGTCGCTGAGGACCGCCTTGAGGTCGTCCCGGCTCTCGAGAAGGTTCTCGCCGGCGGTGAGGTTCGGCATCAAGCCGACGGTCACCGTGACCGGCTCCTCTTCGACGGTCGACTTCGCCGCCCGCTTAGGGGTGCTATGCTCGATCGCCTCGTTCACCATATTGATCTGGCTGACCATGGCGCGGGTAAGCCGCTCGTAGTCGTCCGGCCAAACATACTGCTCACCTTCGTACAGCGCGATGGCGTGGCGACCGGTTAGCGAAAGCGCCGTCGCGATGAGCGCGGCGTCCGCCGGTGCCAGCTTGGAGTGGGTTTTCTTAATCTGGTCCAGTGCGCTCTCGAGCTTGGTGAGTTGAATCGTGATCAAATCTTGCGGTCTCCTAGGGTGGGGGGCAGGGGCGCGCTAAGTCCTTGACAGACCGTGCGCCATAATCGCACAGTTTACCTCTTAGGAGACTTCCAACTTGAAGATCGGACATATCGGCATTCTGGCGACGGCACTATTCCTTTTCGGCTGCGGCGACACCGGCAGCAAGACTCAAGACACGACCACCGGCGGTACCACGGGCGCCACTACATCGGCGGGTGAGAAGCTCAAGGTCGGCGTAGTCTTCGACAGCGGCGGACGAGGCGACAAGTCGTTTAACGACAGCGCCTACGCCGGCATCGAACGCTCTCAGAAAGAGCTCGGGATCGAAGAGAGCCATATCGACACGAAGAACGCCAAGGATTACGAGACGAATCTTGGAGCCCTCGCCGATCAAGGTTGCAAGCTGATCTTTGCGGTTGGCATCACCCAGGCCGACGCCCTCAAGGCCGTCGCTCCGAAGTACCCGGATGTGAAGTTCGCACTGATCGACGGCGACGTCAAAGCCGACAACGTCCGCTGCCTAACTTTTGCCGAAGAGCAGGGAAGCTTCCTCGCCGGCTACGCGGCCGGACTGGCCACCAAAACGAACAAGCTCGGCTTTGTCGGTGGAATGAAGTTCCCGCTCATCAAGAAATTCGAAGTCGGATACATCGCGGGCGCCAAGACCGCCAACCCGCAGGTCGAAGTGTTGCCTGCCCGATACACGAATAGCTGGGACGACGTCGGACTTGGCAAAGCCGCCGCCAAGGTCCTGTTCGATGGCGGCGCCGACATCGTTTACCACGCCGCCGGCCGATGCGGACTAGGCGTTCTCGGCGCTGCCAAAGATGCCGATAAGCTCGCCATCGGCGTCGACGGAAACCAGGACGACGTCCAGCCGGGCCACGTCCTCACCTCGATGATCAAACGTGTCGACACCGCCGTTTACGACACGGTGAAAGAAGTCGAAGCCGGCAAGTTCACCCCCGGCGCCAAGCGCTACGATCTCGCCGCCGGCGGCGTCGGCCTCACCGACTTCAAATACACCAAAGCCCGAATCGGCGAAGCCAACCTCAAAAAGATCGACCAAGTCTCCAAGATGATCGTAAACGGCGAAATCAAAGTCCCCGCCACCGAGGAAGAGCTGGCGACGTTCAAGCCCCCAACGATCAAGTAGCTTCCGAAAGCCCCTTCTCCCTTCTCGGGATAAGGTAGTTGCCCGCCATCATCTCCTGCATGGGTAGGAGATGATGGCGGGATCTTTGCGCTCCACCAAGCATAAATACGGGATTGGAACTCCGAATTCGGTAAACCCTCGTAAGCTGACTTTAAGAGGGATGGTGGGCGGTGAGGGACTCGAACCCCCGACAGCCTCGGTGTAAACGAGGTGCTCTACCAACTGAGCTAACCGCCCGACACAGATTATGGACCGGTCTTTACAAAACCGAGCCCACCTGATTATGCGATGAGGGATACACTGTACGCAACGCTGAGGATGAAGCGCTCTCCGATCGCCCTGCTGCCATGGATGGTATTAGCAACGGCGGCCTACGGTCAGACCCGTTCCGCCGACGTTCTGTACACCCATTTCGACGACATCCCGACTCATGCCCTTCGAGTCGGCGATGAGGCGTTCGTGGCGGTCGACGACGTCAGCCGCTGGGGTTGGAAGACGACCGCGTGGGCGGATATGGTCGACGTCAAGGCCGAAGACAAGAAAGTCTCGGTTCCGTTTCGCGTCTTCAACGGCCGCCAGATGTTCCCTTTACGCGCAGCGGTTAAGAAACTCGGCGGCGAGAGCGAATGGGTGGGCAATACCGACACGCTTTGGGTTTACGGGAAACTGAGCTCCATCAGCGTGAAAGAAGGGAAGCTTCATATCGAATCTTCGATCCGCTTTCATCCCCGGACCACCATGCTTCTGAATCCTTCGCGCTTGGTCTTGGACCTCGAAGGGGTTCGGCTCGACCCGAAGACGGTGCTCGACTTGGATCCGACGGCGCGGGTAGTGCAGTACAAGCCGAACGTGGCCCGGCTTATCGTCGAGACGTCGGATTTCGTCGACCTCGACAAACTGAACGGCCCGGAGACGGCGGACCTGGAGCTCGAGTATGCGACGCCTAAGAAGACGCCTCCCGCGGAGCCGTCTCAAGAGGGCTCGCCGGCGACCGACGTGAAGACGCAGCCGCCCGCGACGCCACCCGTCATCAAACCGGCGGGAATCCTCGACGTACAAGTCGACTCGGAAACCGGCAGCGAACTTAAACTGCGGTTCGCGGTTCAGCCGCTCGGCGAGCCGGTGTTCCGCAAGCCGAGTCCCACTTCGCTTGAGGTCGTCTTGCCCGGCATCGCCGTGACGCTCCCGGCCGACTTCAAGGTTGCTAGTTCCAGCATCACCTCCATCTCGGTTCGTTCAGCCCCCGAAGGAACGATCGTGACCCTTGGGTTGGCCCGCGCGATGGGTGCTCAGATTTACTTCAACGCGGAAGGGGTGTTCCTGCAGTTGTCGAAGCCGAACGTAGGAGATGGACGGCTGGCAGGCAAGCTGATCGTGGTGGATCCCGGACACGGGGGACACGATAACGGGGCCAATTCGGGGGGCGTGTTCGAGAAAAATCTCAACCTTTCGATCGGCAAGCTGATCGCGGCGGAGTTGGCGAAGGCCGGCGCCACCGTCATCATGACCCGGAAAACGGACGTCTTCATCCCGCTCAACACGCGAGCTCAGATCGCGGAACAGAACCACGCGGACCTGTTTATCTCTAACCACATCAACTCTACCGGCGGTTCGGGCAGCCAATCGGGCGGGATCACTTTCCACCACCTCGGCCGGCCCGTCTCTCGCCTCCTCGGCGAGTGCATTCAGGCGGAGCTTGCCAAGGTCGGTGGGATTCCGAACCTTGGCACCTGGAGCGACGGAAAGATCTACCGCAGCGGATTCGCGGTGCTACGCCAGACGAACATGCCGGGCGTGCTTCTGGAGCTGGGTTTCATCAACCATCCGCGCGATCGGAAGCGGCTCGTTTCGGAAGAATTTCAACGCGGCGTCGCAGCCGCCGTAGTACGTGGTATCAAGGTGTTTCTAGGCGATGCCAAAAAGAACGACTAACTCTCCCTCCGGCCGAGCAGTCACAACAATTATGTTGGTCGCGGCTCTCGGTGTTATTGGTTTTGCCGCTTACGTGAAAATGGCCCCCGGGGCAAGTCACGTTCCGGAGCCGTTGCGGCGTCCGGCGATCGAGTCGCCCGTCGGCAACCTGCCTTCGTCGCCTCGTCGTCACAGCGCCGGTCCGGATGTGAAGGTGGATTCCCATACGGATCCGGACCTCAAGGTTCCGGCCGTTCAGGGAAACGACGTCAAGCTCGCCCACTCGGCTGGAAAGGTGCCGGACGGGGTCAAGCCGATGGTGTTTCTGGCCAACGCAACCTTGGAGTCTCTGAAGATTGAGAAGGCGAAGGCGTTGGGGGTCGAGATTAAAGATCGGAATGCGCTCGTCGACTTCAACCCCGAGCTTGAGAAGGGATATGGAAGCACGGAAGAGGGGCAGCTCATCAAAGCGCTTCAGATGGCGCTCGGGCAGTTCCCGGACATCGACACGTTCCAGATCGTGATCGACGGGAAGACGATCGACTCCCTGGGTCAGATCGATCTTTCGGAGCCGATCAGCGTGATTCGGCCGGACGGGACGGAGGCGAAGCCGCCGTCGACCAAGCCCGACGAAGACCCAGCGTCACGAGCGCCAAACTAAAGAGGCACCAGAGAACGGCCCACGCCATCGCGGGGATGTGGGTCTGATTCTCCAGGATTTTGGCATCGCTTACCCGCTCGGTAAGGGCGCTGATCTGTAGCAGCTCGTACAGAGAATGCACGGCATTCAGGCACTGCTGGATACCGATAAACTGCGCGACGAAAAGAATCGTAGGGCCCTTGGCGTAGCTGGAAGCATAGAACAGCGCCGCCACCCAGGCGAAGCCAGAAAGAATTCCCGCCAGATCGCCGCGTACCCAAAGGATCATGACGAACGCCAAAACGACGGCGAGAGCGCGCAACGTCACCTTTGCCGATTTCTCGTTCCGGCCCACCTGCATGATGATGGCGCCGATAATCGCGGCTCCGATGTAGCCGGCGGACGCGGCGAGAAACCAGTTGCCGCCGCTGATATTCGTCACCCCGCTGCCGTCGGCGTACACGTTGATCGTCGATACGTGTCCGCCGGTAGCGGTGGCCACGAGGGCGTGCGACAGCTCATGGAAATGCGTGTTTAGATACTGGAGAGGGAGCATCAGAAGATGCAGCCCCGGCACCGCCCAGAGCACGAGAGACGTGAGGGTCGCGGCGATGATCGCTACTTGGTGCGGCTTAAGCGGGTTCGATTTCATGGTCGAGCTTACGGGCAGCTTCTTCTTTCTGGCCGTCTTCCACTTCTAATACGGAACCGCGTTTCCTTTGGATTAACTCCCAGCCCTTTGTGACCAATAATCCTGCTACGACCCCGCAAGTCCAGCCCAATAGCACCTGGTATGGGTAGTGAACGCCGTTATAGACCCGTGACAGGCCGGTAATCAGCGCCACCAAAACCCAGGGGAAGCCCCACCAACCGAGGTGGTAGACGAAGACGAAGGCGACTACCGCCATATTCGCGCTGTGCGCGGAGGCGGTGCCGGCGCTGGCCGACCAACCTCCCCGGAGAACCATATCCGTGCCGGCGATCTCCTGAAATGGGCGGTGCATCGGCAGGCCGTGCTTGAAAAGATCGGTGAACCCGTTAGCGATGAGGAACCCGAGGAGAGCTTGCGCGCCCGCCCGCCTGGTTCTACCGGGCTTTGCGATGAGCGCGATCACCAACGCGCCCAGGACGAGTTTGACCCAGAGCAGGCTCGTGGCCTCGCTGAAGAACCGCATGGTGGGCGCGAGCGACTCCGGCCAGCCGTTGATGGCGTGGAATAGCTGGCGGTTCAGGTCGGCCATGATTTGAGTCTACTGTTGCGAATACCCGGACCAGTCGCCCAGATAAAGGACCTCTTCTTCCAGCGAGACCTGAAATCGGCGGTACACGGTTTCGCGGGTGAAGGCGGCTAGCCGGCGGATCTCGGTGGCCGACGCTCCTCCTACGTTGAGAACGAAGTTTGCGTGCCGCCGCCCGAGCATCGCCCCCCCCATTCGAAATCCCTTCAGCCCCGATGCCTCGATCAAATAACCGGCGGGGACAACGCCGGCCATTTTGAGCGGTCCCGGCAGGGTCTCCAGGCTCTCCGCGAGCTCGCGGTCGTTGACGTTCTTGAAGAAGCTGCCGGCGCTGGGGGACGGAGGCTGTTTGCCGATCCGCTGCCGCTGGTATTCGCGCGCTTCGTCGTAGATGCGCATTGGTTCGCCGACCGGCAGGCGCATGGAGACGCGCAAGACGACGGCGGCTGGCGGATTGGGGCGACGCAGAACGCTGTCGCGGTAGGAAAACTGCATCCAGTCCGGCGATACCCACTGACGCTTCCCCTCGTGGACGATCTCCAAACTCGTCAGGAACTCGGAGATGTTGCTGCGATAGGCGCCCGCGTTGCTGACCAGGGCCCCCCCGAGGGTTCCGGGGATGCCGACGGCGAACTCGAGCCCGTGGAGTCCGCATTGGGCGGTCTTCAGGAAGAGCTCTTGAAATCCGCACCCGGTGTCCGCAACGACTTCGCCGGTTCTGGCGATGCGGATGCGGCGGGCGAGGTTGAGAATGGTGAGGCCGGGGACGCCGGCATCGGAGGGGAGCACGTTGCTTCCCGATCCGAGGACCGTCGCCCGCTCTTGGCTGAGTTGAGCCTGTTCCGCCAGGGAAGCGAGCTGCTCGACGTCGTCCGCGATCGCGAACCGCTCGGCCGGACCGCCTGCCCGCAAGGTGGTGTAAGGGCGCAACGGAACATTGAGGCGGATTTCTGCCGGATTAGCCATTGGAACCTCCCGGACGAAGCCCGTAGGGAACTTTCGGGATGGAGATACTCGGCTCGATCAGATACTTGGGCGCGAAAAGGACGGCGTCCTCCCGCGGCAACCGGGTCAAGAGCGGGCCAAAGCGCGCGGCCAGGGGGAACACTTCGTGGTTAAGCCCTGGCCCGAAACCAAGGAACGGCTCCGCTGGCAAATCGGCCGTCCTAACTGGCGCCTCGCCGGGCCGGCGAACGAAGAACTCGCCGCGTTTGCTTGGAAGCACCACGATCCCCTGCGGATCGATGAGATCGAAGGCGTCGGCTCCCATTACCGGGCGCCCATAGATGAAGGCGAAGGTTTTGGCGAGGATTACCCCAACGCGGACGCCGGTGAAGCTCCCGGGACCCAAGTCGGCGGCAAAGGCGTCGGCGCGCTCGGGGCCGAATCCGAGCTCGCGACGCATTTCGGAGAGCAGATCGAGGCAGACGCCGCTTGCTTGATGGAGAGCCGGACGTTCCCCTTGCCACAGCACGTCGCCCGAGGGGGCGAACGCGGCTACGCTGGCAAGGGGGCTGGACGTGCTGAACGCGACGATCACGGCTGGACGGTTTCCAAGGCGATCTTGTCGAAAAGGTCCTTGATCAGGTTCTGGTCTCCTTTCAGAGCCGCCTTGGAGGTGATTCGGTAGCTTGCAAGAAGGTAGAAATCGCTCTGCTCGCCCGTGGCGTTGAAGGTGATGAGATCTCCATCTTTTCCGCGCCCGATTCGCCAAACCGTGGAGACGGAGCATCCCGCGGCGTTCGGCTTCGGCTCGGTATCCAGCCGCTTGACGCCGGCCTCAAAGTCGGGCAGTGTGACCGCCGCCTGCTTCAACAGGGCGGTTCCCGCTTTTTCGCTATCGAGAACGGAGCGCACTTCCACCGTAATCGGCGCGCTTAGCTTGGCGTGGTGCAGGGTTAGCTTTCCGTCGCTGATATCCGTGGCCGACCAGCCGTCGGGAATGCGGAGCGTTACCGACTTTGTCGAAACGGTAAGGGGAACCGCGACTTTCGGTTTCACGAGCTTGGCATTTCGCTTACCCGAGTCGATTACCTTCGCTTTGGGCGGAGCCGGCTGAATCTTCTTGGTGACGTCGAATTTGATGTTCTCGTCGTCTTCGACCGGCTGGGTGCCGTTCGTGGTGTGCAGGGTTTCCAGGGCGGTTTGGAACTCGTAACGCACCTTGTCGAAGTCGGCGGGCGGAGAGGTCAGCCGAACCAGCATCTTGAGGGGCGTGCGGGTGAAGTAAAGCCCGGTCAGCGTAGTCTTCGCGGTCCCCTTGTCGCTCCAATTGATCTGCGTGAACAGAATCGGCACCTGGATAACGTCTTGCTCCCATTGCCGGACGATTTCCCGGTGGAGGGTCTCATTCGTGCGAAGCTGGATGGTTTGCCAGATCTCTTTGCTCGAATGGAAAGGAGCTCGAATGATCTCCAATTCGGCAGGGGTCGAAGACCCTTCGATCGGCAACGAGTATCGCGTCATGTCCTTCGTCTTCCGAACGAGGGACCAGCCCGGAGGAATATTGAACGCAAGTCCAAGATAGTCGTCGGTATACGTGGCGTTAGCGGCCGTTCCTTGCGGAGCGAGCGCGAACACGGCGGCGAGAAGTGGAATCATCATGTGCGGTCAAAGCTCCAGACGCGCCGGAAGAGTGCGACGCTTCGCTTAACAGTATTATGACGTTCCGCCAGATTCCGATCTTTCGAGATCGATGGTTAACTTAACCGCTTTTACGTCGGGGAGTTGTATAAATATGAGGATGCAGGTCCATCTCTCGGAGGAGATTGAGCGGTTCGTTCGGGACCAGGCCGCTACCGGCAAATTCGCGGACGAGTCAGCGATCGTCGAGGCAGCGCTTCGCCAAATGCGTGATCGCGCCCGCAAGATGGCGGAGGTCCAGCGAGCCATGCTCGAGGTGGATCTTATGGACCCGGTCGCCCCGAGAGGATGACCGTTCGTGCCACTCCTCGGAGCTCCGCCGGGCAGCTTGCCGTAGAGATTTACGGCGATGTGCTCGAGCAGGTTCGCGCCGATCGATTGGTGCGTGCTTCGCTCCAGTACGAAGCCGGTCTCCTGATGATCCAGGGGCACCCGTACGATCTATCGGAATTTCGTCGCGTACAGATCGTTGCGGTGGGCAAGGCGGCCGCGCCGATGGCGCGGGAAGCGGCGGACCTTCTTGGCTCCCGTCTAGATGGCGGCTTGGTAGTCACCAAACCAGGGTACGGAGAGCCGGTTAGTGGGCTCGAATTGTTGGAAGCGGGGCATCCGGTGCCTGATGAGGGGTCGCTGGTGTCCGGGCGGCGCATTCTGGAGCTCGCCGAACAGTGTGGCCCCGACGATTTCGTGCTCTTCCTACTTTCCGGCGGCGCTTCGGCGCTGATGGAGGCGCCGAACGGTTCGGTTACGCTGGAGGATCTGCGGGCCACCAATGAGCGGCTGTTGGCTTCGGGGGCGGATATCGCGCAGCTCAACGCGATTAGGTCGCGCGTCTCACGCATCAAGGCCGGGGGGCTGGCTCACGCTTTCCGCAAGGCGAAGGTGGTAGCCCTGGTGCTCTCGGACGTGATCGGAAACCACCTCGCAACGATCGGCTCGGGCCCTCTCGTCTCGCCAAATCGCATGGGGCCGTTTCCGTATGCGTTGCTGGACCAGATGCCGGAGACGGTTCGTGCCGAGGTCCTCACCCGGGATCTCGTCACATTCGAGGTTCCGCGAGTCGACCATTACGTGATTGGAAGCTTGTCGGTCGCCGTCCATGCGGCGGCCGACGCGGCAAGGGCGCGCGGGCTCGATCCGCTTCCTTACGGCGATCCGATGCAAGGAGAGGCGCGCGAGATGGCTCGACGGATCGTGGCGCTGGCAAAGCGGCATGTGGAGGCTCGGCCGGGCGATCGCTTTTGCCTCATTTTCGGGGGCGAGACCACCGTTACCGTTCGAGGGAGCGGAATCGGCGGCAGGTGTCAGGAAATGGTGGTGGCGGCGGCTCCCGCGGTGGCGAAGCTGGCGGACACCGCGTTTCTCGCTGCGGGTACCGACGGGGCCGACGGCCCAACCGAGGCGGCAGGCGGTCTCGTGGAGACGGACTCGCTTCGGCTTGCCAAAGAGGTCGGCAACGACCAGCGTAAGGCGCTGGTCAACAACGATAGTTTTCGTTACCTGCTCCAGTGTGACGGTCTGCTCTTTACCGGTCCGACCGGGTCGAACGTGAACGACCTTTGCCTTGTGGTTCACGCGCCCACTGATAGGACCTAGCTCTAGCCGAACTGAACCGGAAATTGGGCGGCGCGGTCCCATTGTCCGTGTCAGGGCCAAGTTGCGTGAGGCGATGGGCGGTTTTGTTGAACGAGAGGTCGGGAGGCGCGGACGAGCACGTGCGCCCGGCCATCGAGGCGGCGATGCGATCGGGTGGGTCTGACTGGTTTCCGGTCGAGGTTGGCGAGGGTGAGAGCGCGTCCGAAAAGATTTGTTCGCTTGACCGAGACTCGTTCGACGGCTTGATAGTGGCTGGCGGGGATGGCACCGTGATGGAGGCAGTCAACGGTCTCATGCGGTACCGGATCGATGTTCCGCTTGCCATCGTTCCGACCGGTACGGCGAACTTTGTGGCGCGGGCGCTCGATGTTCCTCAGGACGCTTCCGAGGCGCTCGCAATCGCGATGGCGGGGTCGATAAGACGGATCGACATCGGGCAATGCGGGACCCGCTTTTTTGCGCTGGGGGTCGGCCTCGGACTGGCCGAGCGGTTTGTGACCGCCACCGAAGAGGGAGAAAAACGGCGGCTTGGTCCCTGGGCCTATCTCCTGACGTTGATTCGCGAGGTGAGAACGCCGAACGCAGTGTTCGTCTTAGAACGTCCAGATGGTACGAAGGAACAATTGGAGGGGGTGGCGATGGTGGTGGCAAATGCCGCGGGGCTGGGCAATGGCCACGCAATCAGCCGCGAAGTGCTGCCCGACGATGGGTTGTTGGATGTTGTCATACTTCATCGGTTAAGTTCGATCGATGCTTGCCGGTTAGCAATAAGAGCGCTCGGAGGCAACCTGACCCGCGATCGTGTGGTAACTCATCGTCAGGGAAGGGAATTCACCCTCCATAGTCGACCAAAGGTGCCGATACAAATCGATGGTGACGACGTGCCTCAAACGCTTCCGCTAAGGGTGACCATTCATCCGCTGAGCTTGAGCGTCTTCGTAAGACCGAAATTCACCTAAGCTCATGGCTTTTGCGCACCACACGCCATCGATAACGTGATTTCATTTCTCTAAACTGAGACACAGATATTCGCCGTGCATCCATCGCTCGCACTAAAGACCAACGATCCTGCCTGGACTTCCCGGCAGTCGATCTTGTTTTGGGCGACCTTTGGATTCGGCGCGAATCTGGCGATGGCGCTGCTGGTCCAGTTCGGGCCGTTTACCCGCACTCAACGCTCGGTCGTTTGCGACCTGCTCGCTCTGGTGATCCCGCTCGCCACCGTGCACCTTTGCTTTTTGCCGATCGCCGGCAAAAAGCGGACGGTTCCCACGATTCTCGGTTGGGCAACCATCGCTTACGCCGCGGGGCAGGCGATCTACTTCGTGGAGCGGTACGGATTGCACGCGGAGGGGAGCCCGGCTTGGTCGGACATTGCCTGGATCGGCACCTATCCGCTCCTGATGATCGGGATTCTGGCTTGGCCGGCAAGGTACGAGCCGCTCGGGCGCAACTTCCGGTTCGTGCTCGACCTGCTGGTCGCCGCGGTCGGCCTGCTTGCCTACAGCTGGGTTTTCCTTGTGGCCCCGTATGGCGAGAGCGCGACGAATCTGGGTCTCAAGAGCTTCATTTCCGTCGTCTATCCGATCTGCGACATTCTGCTGGTGCTGTGCCTATTTCACATGCTTCGGCGTGGATCCGATCCGAGATTCCGAGCCCCGGCCCGCATCTTCGGCCTGGGTCTGCTGGCGGTGGTGACCATCGATATGGTCTACGCCTACAACATGATCAACCTGAACGGGGCGGGGGGAACCCTCTTCAAGATGGGTTGGCCGATCAGTTGCACAGCTTCGAATCTCGCCGCCTTCATCTTCTTGCTTCGGATGCGAGATATCCCGGAAGAGGAAACCGCTCCCGAACACCTTGAAGAGGCGCTCGCCGTTCAGCCTTGGCTATCGGTGCTCCCCTACGCTCTTATTCCCGCGGTCCTCGGCCTTATCATCTTCGTCCATACGTACAAGCCGGCGAAGCAGTACGAGGCCGCCACGTTCTTTGTCGCTACGCTGATGGCGGTCGGACTCGTCATTCGGCAGATCTTGACGATCAAGGAAAACGCGATGCTGCTGACCAAGCTTCAGGGGGCTTACCGGGAGCTGAGCGCCAAATCGAGCGAGATCCGCCGGGCGAACCAGGACCTGAAAGACGCGCTCGGGCGGCTGGCGACGAACAACGACGATTTGGCGGAGGCGAACTCACAGCTCGCGCAGTTGGTGACGATCGACGGAATGACGGGGCTGGAGAACCATCGGGCGTTCCAGCAGCACTTGCGGCTGGAAGTCGATGCCGCCAAACGGCATCGGCATCCGCTATCGCTGATCATGGCGGACGTCGACTTCTTCAAGCGATACAACGACGAGTTCGGCCATCCCGCGGGCGACGAAGTACTGCGGCAGATCGCGACGACCATCGTGGACGAGGTCGGCGAGAACGCCTACCCGGCTCGGTACGGCGGCGAGGAGTTCGCGGTCGTTCTGCCATATCTCGGCGGTGCGGAGGCACTGCTTGTCGCGGAGCGAATTTGCCGTTCGGTGGCGACCCGCCTTCGGATCCGGCGGAAGATCACTATGTCGCTTGGCGTCGCCACGCTGGAACCGTCGTGGACGGCCGAGACCCTGGTCAGCGAGGCGGACCGGGCGCTTTACGCCGCCAAAGGGTGGGGGAGAAACCGGGCGATCGCGGTTTCCGACCTGGATCGCCAGCGTCTGAGCCTGGACATTCTGAACGAGGGGACTACCGAATACGATCCGAATGAGCCGATGGGGCTGGCCGCGATCGTTTCGGCTGGACTTCGAAACCACCCTCAAGCGCTCGGTATTGAACCGGATAGCCAGCTCGCCGGCGGTTTACTCGGCACGTTGGAGTTGAAGGACGTGGAAACGCGCGACCACAGCGAACGGGTGATGTGGTACGCCATGCGGCTGGCTCAAAGCGTGATCGACAGCGGGATCTCGACGATGACGCACCAAGAGCTGCGGTCCCTCGCTTACGGGGCGCTGCTCCACGACATCGGAAAGATCGGCGTGCCGGAGAATATCCTGAAGCATCCCGGCGACCTTGACATCGAGATGAAAGCGGTCATCCGGGAGCATCCGCGGCTTGGGGCTCAAATCGTGCAGCGGTTCCCATCGCTCGACATGGCGCTCGCCGTGATTCGGAATCACCACGAGCGGTGGGACGGGCGCGGATACCCCTCGGGTCTTCGCGGTACGGATATCCCCTTGGTGGCCAGGATCTTTTCTGTGGTGGACGGCCTGGAGGCGATGCTTAGCGCGCGACCCTACAGCGGCCCGATGCCGATCGAGGATGTGACCAAGCAGTTGACGCTTGGGAGCGGGACGATCTACGATCCGGCAATGCTCCGCGCGTTCCAGCTCGTCCCCCCGGAAGAGTGGGTCAAGATCGCGGACCGCGAGTCGACGCTGACGCGCAACGTTCCGATTTCGAGCGTCAGCGGTTAGTCGGCCAAGTCGGCGCCCAGAGTAGGGTGCTTTATGTCCTCTTCCGATTCCTCCACCGGTCCCAGGAAATAGTCGATAATGCGCCCGACCACGTATCCAAAGATGCTCACGAGTGTGATCGAGGTCAGGACCGCCCCAGTTTGAGAGGCGACCGGCAATTCGGCCAGCATGACCCCGGCGATTCCCGCACAGAGCAATGTGAGGACGCCGACGAGGAGGTTCCGCTCGATGTTTTCCGCTTTGACGAAGAGAAGCGACAACCCGAACAGAACCATGATGCCGACGAAAACGACGGCTAGGATGTAGAGAACAGGGTTTCCGGTCGGGTTCATAGCTCCTTAGGCCGCCGGTAGGTCTCCGCGGTTCGGTCGACCTATACGGCGGCTAGGGCCTTATCCAGGTCGGCGAGCAGATCGTCGACCGCTTCGATACCGACCGAGACCCGAATGAGGTTGTCGAGGATCCCGATTTGCTTTCTCACCTCGGCGGGCACCGAAGCGTGGGTCATGGTGGCGGGGTGCTCGATGAGGCTCTCTACGCCGCCGAGCGACTCCGCGAGGGTAAAGAGCCGCACCGCTTCTAGGAATCTTCGGGTTCCGGCAAGGTCGCTACGAAGGAGGAAGGTCATCATGCCGCTAAAACCAGAGGCTTGGCGCTTCGCGATCTCGTATTGGGGATGGGAGGCGAGGCCCGGATAGAGAACGCGCTCCACCTTCGGGTGAAGCTCCAGGTACTCCGCGATTTTCATCGCGTTGTCCGCATGCCGCTGCATACGGACGGCAAGGGTCTTGAGCCCGCGCAGAACCAAAAAGCTGTCGAATGGCCCGGGGGTGGCGCCGATCGAGTTCTGGAGGAACTTCAATCTAGAATAGAGGGTTTCACCATCATCCAGGGGCCGGTCGTTAAACATCAGCGCGCCCATGACGACGTCGCTGTGGCCATTCAGGTACTTGGTGATCGAGTGCATCGAAATGTCGACGCCGAGCTCCAGCGGCCGCTGGAAGTAAGGGGACATGAAGGTGTTGTCGACGGCGCAGAGCGCCCCATGCCGCCGAGCGACGTCGGCGACCATGGAGATGTCGGTGACGATCATCATCGGATTCGTCGGCGATTCGAACCAGACCAATTTTGTGTTCGGGAGCATTTCGGCCCGAAGAGCGGCCTCGTTGCCAATGTCGACGAAGGAGAATTCGATGCCTCGGTTAGCGGCGACCTTGGTAAAGAGGCGGCGCGTTCCGCCGTAAAGGTCGTCGCCGGCCACGATGTGATCGCCGGCTTTCAGAAGGTTCACGACGGCGTCGATCGAAGCGAGTCCGGAGGAGAAGACGAGTGCCTTTTCGGCGCTTTCCAAGTCCGCAAGTTGGGCTTGAAGAACGGTTCGGGTTGGATTGTCGGTTCGCGAGTACTCATATCCCCGATGCTCGCCGGGGGAGGCCTGGGCATACGTGCTGGTTTGGTAGATCGGGGTCATTACCGCGCCGGTTTGCGCATCGGGCTGTACGCCCGCATGAATGACCTTTGTCTCGAACCGCATGGGAAGATCCATTCCCCATTTTAGACGAGCCGGTGGCGGTGCCACGGGTCGAATGACATCTCCGGACTGCCATCTTTGCTTGCTCCGAGGACTGCTGGCTCGGGGATTTATGGTCATTGACGAAATAGGCTGGCTATCTTCGCCCGCCCGTAGCCCGGGGATTTATCCCCGGTTCAAGGCCCCTCCGGGGATAAATCCCCGGGCTACGGGCAAGATAAACGTAATCCCAATTTGTGAAGGACCGTGGGCCACGGGCAGGTGAGATGAAGGGGCCTTAAACCGCCGCGAAAGCGGCTCCAATCTTCAACGGCCCTGGAGTTGAGGCGATGGAGAGGGCGCGGGCTGCGAGGCCGGCGACGCGGCAGGGAGGTGGAAAACTTGGGCTTGCGGGTGAGGCTGTTTCGATCGCTCGGCGGCGAGGGCGAGCACTTTTGCCCGCTGGACCGAGCGGCGAGCTTCTCGCTGCCGCTCTTCGAACTTCGCGATCCCGCCGGTGGCGAAGGTCTGAAGGACATCGCGCGCAATGGTGTAGACCAACACGGCGAGGAAGAAGCTCATCCAGGAAGGCTCCACGTCGGAGTGTTGATACAGGTCGTGAAGGATGAATAGCCAGGCGGCCGAGCCGACGAAAGTGGTCAGCATCCGGAACACGATCCAGCCGTCGGCCCTCAGGTTCGCATCTGGCAGAGCCCGCGCGGTTCCGAGCATCCCGGCGGCGATCCCACCCAGAGCGGCCCAGGGAAGGAGCATCGGGTCGCCCTTGGTGCTGAGCTGGTAGAGAAGCGAGGTCGTTCCGAGCCATACGAACAGCGACGCGAGCAAGAGCGATTGCCCCACGGCCCGACGGCGACGCTCTGACGGGCGATGGCGACCCAGGGTGTTCACGACCCGTTCACCGTACCCGCCCCCAGGAACCTAAAACAGAGGATCTGATTACTCATGCGCGAAGAACGGTCGATAGAGGCATTGTGCCGCTTACCGGTTTTTCGGCCGTAGCCCCTTTTTATGCGACCTTGCTGTGTTAGGATGGGAAAGAAGGCGCTTCGAGGCGCCTCCAGGTCCGCGGAAAGGGCAGCGCCCACTCGATCTAATGGCACGTAAATCGTCGACCAACGTGCTGCCTGTTCGGCGGACCACAGGCGAAAGCATGGAGGTTTAACATGTCGTCGCTACCCGATCGGCCCTGCTTGGAGCAGTATCGCCGTCAAGCCAAAGATCTCGCCGCTGCCGCGCGGAGAGGCGAGCCCGAAGCGCTCGCATCGCTTCGCGATCATCATCCAGAGTCGCTCGCCAAGCCTTCGTTGCGGCTCACCGACGTACAACACGCGCTCGCCCGCTCGCTTGGATTTGAAAGTTGGCCAAAGCTTAAGGCGGCCATACTCGAACAGTCGGCGCCTCACTTCTTTGCCTCCGTCCGAGACGGAAATGTCGAGGAAGTCAAACGCGACCTTGCCTGCGCCCCGGAGCTTGTAAAGCGGATCGACGAGGAGGGACGAACGGCGCTCCACGTCGCGGCTGAATTCAACCGGCCCAGCCTGGTGGAACCGTTGGTGCGCTGTGGCGTCGATCGTTCTCGCCGGTATGGATATTCGGCGCACACCGCTCTTTCATGGGCCGTCACCGTCGGCTCGTTCGATTTCGTTCGCGAACTCGTGCGGCTTGGGGATGAGGTCGACCTCTTTTGCGCGGCTGGGATCGGCGATCTGGAGCTGGTAAAGCGGTTCTGGGATGGGGATTCGCTTCGTCCCAATCCATCGCAAACCGGCAGCAGCCGTTTCGCGGAGGACGGAAGCCGCCTTCCTCGCCCGCCGGAGACCGACGCGGATCAGCTAAGCGACGCCCTGTATATGGCCGCTCGTCAGGGGCGGCTGGAGGTTGCGCGGTGGCTACTCGACCACGGCGCGGATCCCAACTTCCGGGGGTACCTAGGCGCGACCTGCCTCCACTGGGCGGAGGCCTCCGCCCATCCGGCCGTGGCCGACCTGGTACGGGCGGCGGGGGGCTCGGACGAACTGCGGGATAACTCTTACGGCACGCTTCCGCGCGACTTTGGAGTCGTCGTCACCGCCTCATGGGGGTTGGAGCACTTTCTCGTTCGGCTCCTTGAGAAGAATCCCGACCGGGTGGACGCCAAGTGGCGGGGTGGAACGGCGCTTCACGTGGCGGTGGCGGAGGGCCAGGCGGGCTCGGTCTCGATTCTGGTCTCCCATGGCGCAGATCGTGCTGCCAAAGATCCGCAAGGGCGGACGGCCCTCGATCTCGCCGGCGGGAAACCGGAGCTGGTGCGGTTGCTGGAGTGACTAGAACCGGTAGCGTCGGCGTCCGCGCCGATGATTCCGGTGTACCTTCGGTACACCGGGCGGCACACGTAGGTGCCGGCTACACGGCTTCGCCGTAGGGGCCGACGGACTCCCTCATCCCAAGCCCCTCTCGCTCGTCGTCATACATCCCGAGGAGGGAGAGGGGGCTCCGGAGCTTGCTATTGAGTGTAGGCGAGCTCGCGCTTGACCATCTGGTACCCGCCTTCGACGGGGACGAAGGCGTCGCACCAGCGCATTTCACCGCCGTAGACGTGTAGTGTCACGGCAGGAGTGGCGTCGGCGTTGGCGAGCGTGTGGTGGTCGAACGGGGGGATGAGCGCGCCGGCTTCGCCGGGAGAGGCGAAAACCTCTAGCTCGGGAGTGAACTGGTGGAGCCCTTCGTTGATCCCGGTGCAGGAGTAGGAGGTCACCTTGATCCTGCCGCGGTAGACGCACTCGACGCACCACATTCCGGCGTGGTCGTGGAGGGAAGTGCCCTGGTCCTTGTCCCAAACCATAACGAGCACCGAATAGCGCTGGCGCGGGTCGAGGTGGAGGAGCCGCCGCGCGTAACGGTCGGGCGCGGTCTGCAAGTATTCGGCGGGAATAAAATCTTCGCCGGAATTTACGATGTGCTCAAGGGTTTTCTTGACGGCGGTACAACAGCCGTGGACCTCTTGCCGCTCGACGGCCTCGTCGAGCATACGGATCATTTCATCAACGCGTGAATGGACCATTTAGTGCACCTCATTGTGCGATGGCCGGAGCCAATCTAGCCAGAGTGTAGCGCTAAAAGCCCAAACCTCTCTCCGCGCGCCAGACCGGATCGAGGAACTTACTCATGTAGTTGCGGACATTGTCCGGGAGAATTACGACGATCCGCTCGCCCCCTTTGCACCGCTTCGCGATCTCGAGAGCGCCTTGCATGGCCGATCCGCTGCTTCCGCCCACCAGCATCCCTTCCTCTCGGATGAGCCGCAGGGCGAGCTTGAGGGAGACCGGGTCGTTCGTCTTGATGTACTCGTCGACGAGGGTCTGGTCGAGGATCGCGGGAATGAAGTCGTAGCCGATCCCTTCCACAATGTAGGGACCGCCCGGCTCGCCGCCGCCGATGATGGAACCTTCCGGGTCGACGCCGATGATTTTAACGTTCGGGGCGGCTTCGCGGAGTCGGCGCGCGACGCCGGTGATGGTGCCGCCGGTGCCGACGCCGCAAACGAAATAGTCGAACTTGCCACCGGTTTGCTCCAAGATCTCTTCGGCGGTTCCGTAATAGTGAGAGTCCGGATTGGCCGGATTCGTCCACTGGTCCAGGATGTGGGCGTTCGGAATCTCTTTACAGAGCCGCTCGGCGACGGCGAAGTTCGAATCAGGACTGTCGTGAGCTGCCCCGGTGGGCGTACGGACGATCTCCGCGCCGAGCGCTTCCATCGCGAGCTGTTTTTCGCGGCTCATCTTCTCCGGCAGGGTGATGATGAGTCGGTACCCCTTGATCGCGCAGGCCATGGCGAGGCCGATCCCGGTATTGCCGCTGGTCGCCTCGATCAGAGTGTCGCCCGGCTTGAGCCGGCCCTGCCGCTCTGCCTCCTCCACCATTCGGTAGGCGACCCGCTCCTTGACCGAGCCCCCCGGATTGAGGAACTCGCACTTGGCGAGGATCTCGACCGGGTACTCCGCGCCGACCTTGTTCAGGCGAACCATCGGTGTCTGACCGATTGCTTGCAGGATATTGTCGTAGATACCAGGATGGTTCATGGGCAGGCTTGAGGGGCTCCAAGGCTCTGGAGGCTCGTAGTATTGTGGCCAACAAGCCGCAACTTACTAAGCCGAAGAGCCCACGACCGAGCCCTTCGAGACCTGGAGCCCAAAAGCCCTTCCCTCAGATCGGAATCTGCGTCGTCATCTTGTTTGTCGCAAGAACGAAGTTCGTCGTGATTTTGCCGATCCCTTTGATCTTCGAGAGCTTCTCGCGAAGAAACACTTCATACGATCGCATATCGCGGACGATGACTTTGACTAGGAAGTCGAAGTCGCCACTAACGTGATAGCACTCCGTGATCTCGGGGATGTCCTGGATGCTTCGGCGGAATCGCTCGATCGGTTGTTCTTGGTGGAGCGAGAGCTGGATCATCACTAACGCCGTGATTCGCAGCCCAAGCCGCTCGTGGTCCAAAATCGCATGGTAACCACGGATGAGGCCGGCCTTTTCTAGCGTTCGAACTCGCTGAAGGACCGAAGGTGGGGAGAGGCCGACACGCTTAGCGAGGTCGGCATTGGTGATCCGGCCGTCGTCCTGCAGCGTTGCGAGGATTTGGACATCGACTTCGTCGAGGTGGGTCTTCATTGGGGTTCATGTACAGATTACACAACCGCCAGTCGGTATCGTTCAGACTTGGGCAATGGTCACTACCGCGATGCCGCGTTGGGACATGGAGATCGTATTCCCCAGTCTCAATTCGCCCGAGTTCGAAGCTGCTTTTAGCGATGTCGTACGTTCGATCGACGACTTAGAAGCTTTGTTCGACAAAGAGAATATCGCGGCAAGGGAAGCCGGCGACGTCGATGCCGAAACCGCGTCGATTTTCGACGAAGTGGTGGGGCGGTTCAATTCGCTTACCGAGCGGCTTCGAACGGTGAACGCCTACGTCCACGCGTTTGTAACGACCGATTCGCGAAACGAAGAGGCGCTCGCCCGTTCCAGCCAAATGGACCCGCAACTGGCCCGGCTACGCAAGCTCTCGAAGCGATACACCGCCTGGGTCGGCTCCCTCGATATCGACGAGCTAAAGGCACTGAGCCAAGTCGCGCGCGACCATGCCTACGCCATCGAAAAGGCGAAGACCTCCGCTCAGCACATGCTTTCGCCGGCGGAAGAGGCGCTGGTTTCCGATTTGGAGCTAACCGGAACCGTAGCTTGGGGGCGGCTGCACGGCAATGTTACGAGCCAGCTCGCGGTACCGATCGACCTGCCCAACCAGCCCGAGCGGCTTCCGATGTCGGTGGTCCGGTCGCTGGCCTACGACGCCGACCGCGAGACGCGTCGGATCGCCTATGAGGCGGAGCTTGCCGGCTGGCAGACGGTGGAAGTGCCGATGTCGGCCGCGCTCAACTCCATCAAAGGTGAAATCGGGCTGCTCAGCCGGCGCCGGGGATGGGGCTCCGCGTTGGACGAGGCTTGCGACGCGAGCAATATCGACCGGGCGACTCTCGAAGCGATGATGGAGGCCGCGGACCGGTCGTTCCCGGTCTTCCGTCGGTACCTCCGCGCCAAGGCCCGGATGTTCGGCACGGAGCAACTTGCCTGGTACGACCTGTTCGCGCCGCTCGGGGAAGAGAAGCGGAAGTGGCAGTTCGACGAGGCCGCGAGCTTCGTGGAGGATGCGTTCCGTACCTATTCCGACCGGATGGCCGACTTCGCGGCTCGATCGTTCGCGGGGCGTTGGACCGACGCCGAGCCGCGAGCCGGGAAGCGCGACGGGGCGTACTGCATGTCGATCCGCGGCGACGAGTCGCGGATCTTGATGAACTTCAAACCGTCGTTCGGGTCGGTGAGCACCCTTGCCCACGAGCTGGGTCACGCCTATCACAACCTTTGCCTCGCCCCTCGCACCCAGCTCCAGCGCGCCACACCCATGACCCTGGCCGAAACCGCGAGCATCTTCTGCGAAACGATCATCCGAGAGGCGGTGTTGAACGAGGGGAGCCCGGCCGAACAACTTGCGGTTTTGGATGCATCGCTGCAGGGAACGACGCAGGTGGTGGTCGACATCACCAGCCGGTTCCGATTCGAGAGCGGCGTCTTCCAGCGTCGCGCGGAGCGGGAGCTTTCCGCCCGCGAGTTCAACGAGCTGATGCTGGACGCCCAGCGATCGACGTATGGGGACGGCCTCGACCCGGCGATCCTGCACCCTTACATGTGGATCGTGAAGAGCCACTATTACGGGCGGAGCTACTACAACTTCCCGTATATGTTCGGCTTGCTCTTCGGGCTCGGCCTTTACACCATCTACCGCCAAGATCCGGACGCGTTCCGCTCACGGTATGACGAGCTGCTCTCCTCGACCGGTCTCGCCGACGCGGCGACGCTGGCGAATCGATTTGGGATCGACATCCGTTCGACCGCCTTTTGGCAGGGAAGCCTCCGGCAGATCGAAGCGGATGTCGAGCGGTTCGAGAGGCTTACGCAACCACAGTCCAGAACTTGACGACGATCGACTTTCTCTCGCCGGCCGCCAAGTGAAGATGCCAAGTAAGGTAACTCTCCGGATTGAACGGGTCTAGTTTGGGAATCTTCGTGACGGTGGCGCCGGCGGCGTCGGCGACGGCGCCGATCACGTCGTAGGTGATCTCCGTTTCGACCGATTCCGGACGGGTATTCGTGACCTCGATCGTCGTCTCGCTCAAGACGGAAATCGGATTGTCGCGTTTCGGAATGACGATCGGCTTTCGCTCGAGTTCGCGCACGTTCACTGAGTGCAGGAGATCTTCGGCATTGCCCAAAACGAGGTCCGCGTCTTGGTCGGGAGCCGTGAAGGGCATTTCCACCTGGGCGAGCGGAATTCCGTTGTTCTGCAAAAAGATAAGCCCGTTGGGCCAACCCGCTTTCGAGCTGTTATGCAGGCGCAATACATGCTCGAAGTTGGTGGCGGGGCTGACGCTCCATCGGTAGATGGTGGTCAGCGGAACGTCCTGGTCCGACAGGATGCGCGTTATCCGGCCGCCGGGAGGGAGCGTGACCGTCCCGTATTCGTACGTGTGAAGGTCCTCGACCCTGGCCGCGCTGATCGCGGTGCGGAGGAATTGGGGAACGTTGGAGTCGTTCTTGACGACAAGCGAGTTGTCGGACGGATCGTAAGAGATGAAGTCCACTCCATTCGGAACGGGCCCTTGTCCGCCGCCTCCGATTCCTCCACCTCCGAATCCACCGCCTCCGCCGTACTGAGGGGTGAAGACAGGCGCGCTTGCGCTGCGGATCATCCGCTCGGCAAGGTCGTACGGATCGATGGCGGTCTGCGCCATCGATCCGCTCTGGTTATCTAAGAACGAGCTCAAGGAGCCCGAACCGGCCGACATGTCGAGGCGCGTGCTCGGTTTAAGGTTTGGCAGGCCGCTGACGAGGCGAACGTGAGTTCCCTTCAACGAAAGCCCCGCAAGCCCTAATTGGGCGGCGCTCTCCAAGTGTCCGGAATCGCCGGCCACGTCCAGGCGGTAATTTGCCACCCACGCGGCTCCGGTTTCCAGGCTCACAATTCGAATCCGGCTTGGCTGACTCGCCTCAACTCGAAAGCGTAGAGCGACTTTCGGAACCTGCCGATCGACTTGCGTGGGCAGTCCGGTCCCATCTATCTCGATGATTTCGTACAGGGTGATTGGGCGGAGATGGCCGTTGGGGAGCCGGACGGTCACCGTTCCCTGCGGGTCGATGCTGATCACTTTCCCCTTTATGATTCGATGGTCCGCTAAGACCCGTTCGCCCTTAAGCGTGAACTCGATGGTTCGTCCCACGGAAGCGGCGAGGATTTGCGGAATCGAAACCAAGTCTCGTTTCCCGGCGGGACTTTGGAGATCGAGCGTCGTCTGGATCTCGCTGAGCTTGGCTCCGTCCGGCGAGGAGTACCACATCGTTCCGTCCATCGCCTGCGGCACCCGGTTCAACCGGCATTGGTGGAGACCGGCCGGCACCGTCGCCTCTCGTACGACGTACACCAGGCCCGGTTTGAAGACGGCGACCTCGGCGACGGTCGGGTTGAGAACGATTTCGGTCGGCTGGGCAGCTTCACGCTGATGCGCGAGAGTGGCGATAAGCAAGGGGAGTACAAGCATGATAAATCCTCATAGGCTCAGACGCCGGGCCTGGCCGAAGGCTTCGCCAAAGGGTTGGGCAGGTACAACGGGGTATGGCGTCGGTTCGGATTCCGTACGACAGTTTCACCCTGAGCGCGGTTGTCGCCGAGCTTGGGGCGTATGTTGGCGGCAAGGTCCAGGGAATCCGGCAACCGAACGAGACGGACATCGCCATCGCGCTTTACTCTCGCGGCGAGGCAATGCTGTTGTTGAGCTGCGATCCGATGTTCGCGCGGGCTCACTTTATTACGAAGCGGCCATCCACACTGCCAAACCCTCCGGCCTTCGTGGCGGCTCTGAGGTCTCGAATCGAGGGCGGTACCTTGATCGACGTCCGGCAGATACAGGGAGACCGGGTGCTCGAGCTTCGCTTCGAGACTGAAACCGGCACTTATCTGTTCGTGGCGGAGCTGATGGGGAAGCACTCGAACCTGATCCTGGTGGAGCCTGGCGGGCGGGTATTCGCCGCCGCGAAGTGGGTGGGGAAAGGGAAGAGCTTCCGGCTGATTCAGCCTGGCGTCCCCTATCAGTGGCCACCGGTACTCATTGGGGGCGAGGACCTCAAGCCTTCGCCGTTCTACCGAAAGCTGACGGAAGCCCTGGGTCATCCACCGGAGCTGGGCCGCCCCGTTCTTTCGCCGGGGCATGGCGCATATCCGTCGAGCGTGGCCGCCCTAAATCTGCCCGAGTTTCCCCGGCAGTCGATCTCGATCGCCTTGGAGCAGCACTACTCCCAGGCGATACCCAGTTACGAAGCGGACCAACTGCGCACCGGCCTGCTGACCCAGCTTCGCCGAGTCCTTCTCGCGCGGGAAACGGCTCTGTTCGACCTCGACCAGGCGCTGCAGGCGGGCGAGAAAGCGGGCCGATGGCAGCGCTTCGGGGAGCTCCTTCTTGCCTACCGGCCAGTCATCGTCGAGGGCGCAACCTCAGTGGCGGCTTGGGACTATGACGGGAACGAGGTTCAAATCCGAGTCGACTCCGAGCTCGATTTCAAGGAAAATGCCAACCGGTATTTCGAGCGAGCCAAGAAGGCGAAGGGAAGCATGGGGATCGTGCGCGATCAGATCGGGCGTCTGGATGCGGACCGCGCCGCTCTCGAAGCGCTGATCGTCCGAGTCGAGTCGGCGGTCCGGCTCGACGAAATGCGGGCGCTGCAAGAGGAAGCTCGCGGGAAGCGCTGGCTGATTCAGCAAACCACTCAGACGACGGTCAAAGAGGACCGGCCGTACGAGGGACACCGGATACGTGAGCTCGTCGGTCCGGGCGGCTGGACGGTCCTGTACGGCGAGAATGCGGAGGCGAACGACTACCTTACGTTACGGGTGGCGAAGCCGGACGACTGGTGGCTGCACATCCGCGGCAACACCTCGGCGCACGTTGTGGTCGTCACCCGAAAGCAACCGGACCGGGTTCAGCGCGAAACGCTCGAGTTCGCCGCTAAGGTCGCCGTCCAGCACTCGCCGAGCAAGCACGGCGGGTATATCCCGGTGGACTACACGCTTCGCAAATATGTCCGCAAACCGCGCGGCGCCGCCAAAGGGAGCGCGCTTTACACGCACGAGAAGACGCTGCACATCCAGCCTTAAGTTTCATCGATTGTTCACCCGCCGTTCATTCACGGATCTCGACCGGGTTGGCACAATAAACGTGCGATGAACAGCATCCCGGAGATCAACGACGCTCTCGAAAAACTGCGAACCTACCCGTTCCTCCAAGCCCTTCTCGACCGCCGCTCGCGCCGTTTCGGACGCGGGATGGAGATGAAAAGCGGGCCGATGGCGTTCAAGAGCCGGCAGTCGGGCGAGCCGCTGACCGAGGAGGAGGAAGCGCTCATGGTCTTTGCCGCGTGCGGGATCACCGGCTATGCGTTGGGCGACCTCGACTACGGCAAGAACGGTGGTGGAAATATCATGGTGAGCACGGTCGGGCGCACCATCCCGAGCGGAGACGCGATGCATACCGTCGCGCTGATGGTGACGAACGACCAAGCGACCTATTTCATCCGACGTCCCCAAGACTTGCCGCCCGACGATATTCCGGCGCTCGTGGAGCTGGCGAAAAACCACGAGTTCGTCGAGATCTACCGCCGAATGCGGGTGAGGATCAAAGATGGCCGGGTCGCCCCGCCGATGGAGCCACTTTACAATCTCGACGTCAACCGGTGGTCTTGCTACGACAAGAACGGGACTTACTTCGTGCCGGTTTGCGAGTACACCCAGCTCCTGATCAATGGCCTGCTCGAGATCTTTGGCCGGAACGTCGGCGCATTTATCTTGGATGAGCGAGCGACTTTTCGCCCGGCGGGAATCGGCAAGTTCGCGAAGAGCAAGGGGGGACACCTCAACGACAACGCGGCGATGGGACGGGTCCAGACGATCGAAGCGCTCGAGGGGCTCGTGTCGGAGGCGGTCACGGTGGAGCAGGGAATGATGCTGCAGAACCTGGCGCTGATGGCTCAGTCGCTCGGGCTAGGCGGCTTTCCAAACTGGGCGGCCCACCCGTTCGGCTGGCTGGAGGCGGCCGGCTTCCGGCTGACGACCATGCCATCGAGCCAATACTTAGGGATGAACCCTGCGCTCGCCGCTTTGGCCAAGGCAGCCGGAAAGGTGATGCCGATTCCCCTGGTACAGGGACTGGAGAAGGACGGGGAAGTGCTGATGAAGCCGTTCTGCCCACCCTACTACGCATCCATGAGCGAGGCGGTCCAGGCCGCAGTCGACATCAAGTTCGGCCCCGACGGCATGTTTCGTGGACGAGCATCAAAGAGCGCCTGGCTCAACTGGATGGGGATTCAGGAGCAGGTCGAGGAGTTCACCCCCGAGCAGGTGGAAGCCACCAAGGCGTACTGCGAGTACGTCTACCGCCGCTACGGACGGTTCCCCGCCTACGGCCCGCCCATCAAGACCCTCATCGGCTTCCAATCGAGCCGCCTCGACTTGGAGTTCTACGAGAAGTTCTACAAGCCGGAGGCGGTCAGCACTCAACAGGCGAAGCGTGAGGCGTAGTTAACGCGAAGCGTTGTAGCCGCAGGTTGGCTCGTACCTGCGCGAGACCCTTTCGTCGTAGCGTCGGCGTCCTCGCCGATGATTCCGGTGCACCTTCGGTACACCGGGCGCAGGTACGAGCCAACCTACGCTACAAGCCCTAGCGCTTTGCCCGATACCCTTGCCAGACCCACTCCAAGGCCTGCGGCAGCGTCTGATTAACGACGCGGCCGTCGACGTGGCCCGCTTCCTTGGAAAAGACGAACTGGTAGTGGTATTCCTTCTTCTTAAGCGCCGCCGCCATCCGCTCGTTCGCCATCGGCCAGTTGTGCAGCGTCTCAGGCGGATCGTTCGGCCGGAGGTCGTGGTCGCCGACCTGCATCCAGATGCGGATCGGTTTGCGTGGAGTTTGCGGAATAAGGTGCTCGTGGTATTCCCAGGCGCCGTGGGGAGTGGCCTCTTTGGGAGGCGACATCTGGTCTACGTAGGTGCCTGAGTAGGTGAGCACCCGATGGTAAAGGTCCGGGTGATACCACGCCATCGTGAAGGCACACGCTCCGCCGGAGCTGCCGCCCATCGTCATCCGTGCGTTCGGGTCCTTGGTGAATGTCACTTTGTAGTCGCGCGAGATTCGCGGCAAGACCTCGGTTTCGACGAACTCGGCGTACTTGCCCGACATCGTGTCGTACTCCAGCCCCCGCTCGCTGCCGAAAGAGTCGCCGCCGCCAGAATCGATGAAGATTGCGACCATCGCCGGGAGGCGATGGTCCGCGATCATATTGTCGAGGATGGTCGGCATGATCCCGGAGGTCATGCTGTCCTGCGAGATCAGGAATGGCGTCGCGGTCCCCGGCACGTACTGGCTGGGGATGTACACGCTCACGCGCCGATGGTAGGGAACCACCTGCCCCGGCGCGGTCTTGGCAATGCCGGGATACAGCTTGCTGTCGTGAGAGTCCATGACGAATCGCTGAACCGTCCCCTTCGGCACCCCATCCCGCGCGGTGAGCTCATCGGCGTCCGTGTACGGAGGCGCGACGAGGTAATCCCCGTCGCCGACACCCGGAAGGTAGGGCGGCAGCTTAGAAGTATCCATCCGCGGCGTCTGCGCGGTGGCAAGGGTGGCGAGGCAAGTTAGCAGTCCGGCAATCATCGCGTATCTCTCAACTCGAGCACAAGTCTATCAGGCTGAAGCTGCCCATGCTTGCTCGGCCAGCCGCTTCATTATCAGGCTCTGCTCCCACCGGTCGCTGAACTCCTTGCCGTCCGGCAAGGTGATGGCGTATCGGGGCGGGCCGAGTTCGCTGGCGAACGGGAAGACGTCGCCCGGGCCGGCGCCTTTGCGCCACTCGCGCATAGCCGCCGTCCAGATCCGGACGAAGAACTGGGCCGTCTGCCCCGATCCATCGCCGACGTCGACCTGTACTTGCTCGCCGTTCGAAATCCGTCCGTGCAGATGCGACGTGCGAGAAAGAACCGGCATCAGCCGGTCGACCGCTCGCTCGTATTCCAACCCGTAGAACTCGCTGACCACCACGAAGTGCGAAAAATCGCCCGTGAATCGCACCTCGGGCAAATACTCGATCAGCTCCAGGGCCTGGTTCAGGCTCTCCGGGATGTTGTTTCGGTGCGTTTCCACAAAGAAGGCGATCCCTTCGCCGTTAGCGATCTTCCGCGCCTCCCGGCAGAACTCGGCCGCCTCCTTAATCGGATAGAACGGGTTGAGCGGCTGGGCAAAAACAAAGTCCGCCTTCAGCCGCTTCGCTCTCGCCACCGTCGCCCGCACGTCATCCAAAGTGTGGGGGTGATGCCCAAGGGTGAGCCTCAGCCCCTCCGCGTCCAGCGATGCGCGGCGCTCCGCCTCGTCTTCGTCGCTCAGCCAACACTCGACCCCTTCGAATCCGGCGGCCTTCACCCGGGACAGCTTTACCGCAATCGTCCACTCCGTCGGCGAGTTCATCGGCAGCCCGATGAGCGACCAGAGGGAGTGCTGAATCTGCAATCGCGGCGTGTTCTGGCTACCGTCGTTGTAGCGGTCGAAATGGCCCATTCCGGTGTTCTACCTTGTGGACCCACGAAACAACCCTAGCAACGATTGGGGGGCTTAGTGCCTCTTGAAGTACTGGACCTCTCGCTCGTGCTTCTCCGCCGCTTCGCGGGTATCAAAAGTGCCGAGGTTCTTGCGCTTGTCGGTTTTTGGGTCCTTCTTTCGCGAATAGAGCCGGAACTGTCCTGATTTCAGCTTTCGGATCATGGTTCTTTGACCGGCAGACAAGGGTCATAGATCCAAGGCTTCGCCGACGATCCGTCCGTCCCACTCGCGAGCCGCCGGTAAGCCAAGGAGGTGGGCCAAGGTCGGGCAAGTGTCGTAAATCCGGACGCCGCCGTCGAGGGTATTCCCGGCTTTCACCCCGTGGCCGCTCAGAATCCAAGGGATCGTCATGTCCTCGTCCATCTCGGTGCCATGCGAACGCTCGTGTCCGCCATGGTCGCTTTGGATCAGGGCTACCCACGACCGGTCGCCTTCATCCAGAGCGGCCAGGACCATACCGACGCAGGCGTCCGCGTGTTCGATCGCTTCGATATATCCGGGGCTCATCCATCCTTCAGCGTGTCCTCGTTCATCCACATGGCCCAGATAGACGAAGAGGAAGTCGAAAGGCTCCTCGCGCTGGTGGGCAGCGGCGGCTTTGGCAACGCGCGTGTCGCCTTCCATGCGGTGGGCGTCTTGAACGAAGTAGCTCACGTCGAAGCTGCCCGGTTCGGCGAGGTCCCTCAGCTCACCCCAGTTGAAGAAGAAGCCGGTACGCCGACCATGCGTTTTTGCGACGTCGATCACACTCGGAACCGGGCGGGCCAGGGGAGAGAAACGGTTCGAGGTGATGCCGTGCCGGGGGACGTCGACCCCGCGCAGCATGCTGGTGTGGCAGGGAAGGGTCACGCTTGGCATCACCGTCCGGGCATTCCAGCACACCGTTCCGTTCGCGACCAAGCGGTCGAGGTACGGAGTATTGGCCGACCGAAGCGCGTCGGGGCGCATTCCGTCGATCGAGACGAGCAACACGGTCGGTGGCACCCGCAGATTGTGTTGCATTTCTTCTGATCGAGGCGCCTAACGATCTAAGGTGCGTCCCCGCACGGATCCCTGAATCAGCGCTGAAGGCGCGGTGTCTCAAAGCCAAGGGCGAGCGAAGCGTAACCCTGGTAAAGGTGCTTTCCACCGTAGGGAAGCGGGACCTCCAGAACCGCACCTGCAATTTCCCTGTCCGAATGAATGGGTAAACAAACTTGAACGAAAAATTCTCAAGGATCGCTAGATGGGCTTCGAACATCGCGGGATCGGCTCCCGCCTTTGCGGCTTGCGTACTGCTGATCGTGGTGTGGGCCGCCTTCGGGCCAGTTTTTCACTACTCGGACACTTGGCAACTGGTCATCAACACGAGCACCACGATCATCACCTTTCTGATGGTGTTTCTAATTCAAAACGCGCAGAACCGCGATGCGAAGGCGATCCACCTGAAACTCGATGAGCTGATTCGAGCCCAGTCGGGGGCCCGTAACAAGATGATCGATCTGGAGAAGCTGACAGACGCCCAACTGCAACGGCTTCAACAGGAGTTCGACAAGATCTGTAACGAGGAGGAGCCTCGGACCGCCGCTGGGCGGGCGCAAGAAGATACAAAGCAAGCGGCGTGAACCGACGAGGCCGGAAAGGCGTTGAAATGGGTGCGCGGTAGACTTTGAGGTCGGCCCGCGGTCGATCCTCTGATGCTTCCTATCCTCTTTCACATCGGCAAATTTCCCGTGCGCAGCTACGGGATCAGCATTCTCGTTGCCTTTCTATCGGGCCTGTGGCTCGTTCGGAAGCGGGCGGAGAAATTCGGTTTCGATAAGCAGAAGGTCACCGACCTCTGTTTTTACTTGCTGATCATCGGGATTCTAGGCGCTCGTATCCTATTCCTGGTTCAGGACATCCCGTATTACTCGAAGCACCTCAACGAAGTGTTTTCGCTGACCTTCGCGGGTCTGACCAGCTTCGGCGCGCTCATCACGGGCGGCGCGTACGTGATCTACTGGGCGAAGAAGCATCACGCCCGGCTTGGAAACCTCTGCGATCTACTGGCGCCCGGCTTTATGCTGGCGCACGTCTTCGGCCGGATCGGCTGCTTTCTCAATGGCTGCTGCTACGGCGGGGTCTGCGACGCTTCCGTGCCGTGGGCGACCCACTTCGAAGGCGTAGTGGGGCTGCACCATCCGGCGCAGCTTTACGATTCACTTATGAACCTCGTTGGGCTCGGTTTGCTTTTGCTCTATGAGCGAAAGGGATTCCGCCCGGGGCAGGTCACCGGCATGTTCTTGATCCTGCACGGACTGACCCGGTTTATCTACGAATTCTGGCGGGCGGGAACCGATCAAGAGGTTCAAACCGGGCTCGCCTCCTCGACCTATTGGACGAAGATCGGCAGCCTCCAAATCACCCAGGCCCAAGGCGTGGCGCTGGCGATGATCGTCGGCGGTGTCGTTCTCTGGTTCCTCGCCGGCCGCCGGCAGGTTTCGCCTCAGGATCCCACGGAATTAGAGCCGAAATCGGACGTGGCGCCGGAGATGCAAGCCGCGTGACCCCCGGCGAGCTCTTGGCGAGGTTTCGCGGTCGGCGCGCGCTCGTCGTCGGCGACCTGATGCTGGACGAGTACATCTTTGGCCGCGCGACCCGGATCTCGCAGGAGGCGCCGGTGATGGTCGTCCGGCAATCGTCCACTCGCGCGGTTCCGGGAGGAGCCGCCAACGTGGCGAGCAACATGGTCGCCATGGGAGCGCTGGTAAAGATGGTCGGCGTGGTAGGCAGCGACGCGCCGGGAGATTTGCTCTCCGCCTCGCTTCGCGAATACGGGCTCGATGGAGAAGGGCTGGTCCGCGATCCCAGCCGGCCGACGACCCGAAAGACGCGCGTCCTGGCAAACCATTCGCACCAGGTTCTACGGATCGATCACGAAGACGAGGCTCCCGTCTCCGGGGCGGTCGAAAATACGGTTTTGGAGCGAGCGATCGCCGCGATGGCGGAGGTCGACGTGGTGCTGATCAGCGACTATCAAAAGGGATCTGTCACCGAGCGGATCATCCGGGGGATCGTCGAAGAGGGAGGTCGAATTCGCGTGCCGGTGGTGGCAAACCCCAAGCCGAAGAGCCTTCCGTTTTACGAAGGGGCCGCTTTGGTGAGCCTCAACCAGTTCGAGGCTGGAGAAGCCGCCGGATTGGGGGGCGCGGTGCCCGTCGAGGACGCCGAGAGAGTCGCGGACGAATTACGGCGCCGTCTTGGGGTCGACCAGGTTTTGGTTACGTTGGGCGCCAATGGGATGGCGGCGGCGGGTGCGGATTCGTTCCGTGTTCCGGCGATCCGGGTCGAGGTTTACGACGAGGCGGGCGCGGGCGATACGGTTATCGCCACGGTAGCGCTCGGAATCGGATCGGGCGCGTTCCGGCGAGAGCTGCTCGAGCTAGCGGCGCAGACCGCCGCCGCGGTGGTTCGCAAGGTCGGCGTGGCGGTACCGTCGGCCGAAGATCTGGCGGCAATTCGCTAGGCTTCCCATACGGGGTATCCTGATGGGAATCCGCCGCCTGTGAGGGGGCATCCGATTGAGGCAAAACAGAGAATGAGAGTTCGAAACAAAGAAATCCGCACGCGGCGACACCGGAAAGAGCAGGTGATCAAGGCTGCCGAGAGAGCACTTCGTGAGCAGTACGGCGACAAGAAGGCCGCCCCCGCGCCTAAGCCGAAGCCGGCCCCCGCTCCGAAGAAGGCCGCCGCGAAGCCGGCTGCTGACAAGAAAGCTCCGAAGCAAGAAGCCTAAGCGGTTTCGAATCGAATTGGCCCGCACGCCGTCTGGCGTGCGGGCCAATTTTCGTTTTTCGTGAAAATAACGTGGCACGGGCGGCCCGCCCCTGTGCAAGGAGATGCGCTTACTTGACCTCCAATAAGGTCGGCGCGCCGGGTTGGAGGGCGCGGGCTGGTATCGTGATGGATATGCCGGATGAGGCGATCAGTTATCGGTCGGCGGGAGTCGATATCGACGAGGCGCAGCGGGCTCTCCGCGCGGTGACACCAAGGATTCAATCCACCCATAACGATGCCGTCATCGGCGGAATCGGTGGCTTCGGCGGGCTCTACCGCGGAGTTTTTCCGGAGATCGACAAACCGATCCTCGTTAGCTCGATCGACGGGGTCGGAACCAAGACCAAGATCGCGGCGATGGTAGGGAACCACTCCGGGTTGGGTCACGACATCGTCAACCACTGCGTCAACGACATTCTCTGCCAAGGGGCGCGGCCGCTTTTCTTCTTGGACTACTACGGCTGCTCCCGCCTGGAGGGCCTGGTTTTCGAAGAGATCGTCTCCGGCATGGCGGATGCCTGTCGGGACGTCGGCTGCGCGCTGATCGGCGGCGAAACCGCGGAGATGCCGGGGGTCTATACCGATGGCGAGATCGACGTGGTCGGCGCGGTTGTCGGCCTCGCCGACGCGGACCGGAAGCTTCCGAGAGGGAAGATGCAGCCGGGCGACTCGGTGATCGGAATCGCGAGCAACGGATTGCACACCAACGGTTTCTCGCTCGCCCGTCGAGTGCTGTTCGACGTGGGTGGGCGCTCGGTGCGCGACGAGGTTCCCGGACTGGGCAGGTCGATTGGAGAAGAGCTGCTTCGGCCCCACCGCTGCTACTTCAACTCGGTCTATCCGATCGTGCAGGAGCTCGAGCGGGTTTATGCGGTCGCCCACGTTACGGGAGGCGGTCTCTACGACAACTTGCCGCGGGTGCTCCCTTCGGATGTTCGGCTCGTGATCGAGAAACGAAGCTGGACGCCGCTTCCGATCTTCCAATTGATTCAAGCGACCGGCAACGTCCCCGATGTGGAGATGTACCGGACTTTCAATATGGGAATCGGCATGGTGATCATCGTCGACCGAATGGACGCCGCGGGCGTGGTCCAGCGGCTCAACGAGGCGGGCGAGTCGGCCGCCGTCATCGGCGAAGTCCAAGCGGGCTCGCCGGACGTCCAAATAGTGTGACGGTGCGCGCCTTGGCTTTCCTATCCCTATCGCTTTGCCTTTTGGCGCTCGGATGCTCGTCCGGCTCGCCACAATTGTCGGTTCACAACACAGGTCCGTTCGGAGCCACGGTATGGGCGCTGGACGGGAGCGGCCCGAAGCCCCAGTGGAAGGAGCTCGGGGTCGTAGGCACCTCTGAAACGAAGGAATTCGACCTCGGCTCGTTAGCCCCGAACAAGAATTTGCGCGTTCAGTGCGGTCCGTCGCCGGTCCAGATTCTCGCCATAAGCAACAAAAGCTCCGGTGGCTGTAGCCGGCCAAAAGCGGGAGTCTTAATCGACTCGCAGGGTCGAGCCGATCTTACGAACGGATGAGCCGTTTGCCCGATTGCAGCGGGTTCCCCGGAACCTTTTGGTTCAGGTTTAAGATGTGATGGACTTCGCCTCACCACCAGACGAGGTAACCGTGCGGAGCGCAAAGAGGTTTGCCGTAGCCTGAACCGCCCACGCATGGCACCCCGATCCCGGCATTCGGGCTAACTTAGAGGTTCAAAAGCCCGCTTTGCGGGCGGCGGACGAGGCGTCCGTGAACCCAGATGCGGGCGGGTCGCCCGCGCTCCAAGAGATTTAGTCGGCGCGATTGCCCCGATCCCGGAGGGATCAAAGAAATTAGCCGCGGGTCGGAGCCCCGGGGACAAGGAACCCACAAGCCTCCCCGACCCCGGCAGGCGGTCGCAGAGCCCATCACCAGGCGCGAACTGAACTGTCGGCGGCGACGCTGGCATGAAGAACGATAGGTGCGGGTAACGACGAGCTCCACTCAGGGGCGAGATTCGTCTGAAGATGGTTTGCCGCATTGGGGGACGCAACCCCGTTGGGGTTAATGAGATTGTCGGCCTTGGTACCAGGGTAGGACTCCGCTGCGCGGGTCCAACCCTTCGCTGGGGACGGAACCTCTTCGAGGTTCGGGAGGGTATCCGCGGCGTGGTATCGGTGGAACGCTAGGCAGGGTGCCGCCTATCGGTTGGGCGTCGGAATCGCTTCTGGTGATTGGTGCTTGGTGCGCGTTTTTGAAGTAGGCTGCGAATTGAGATGAAGGTTCGAACACTTATCCTCGCCGTTTTGGCCGTCCTACCGTTAGCGGCGGCCGGCGCCACGCCGTCCTCCGATTCCGTGATGGCCAAGGCTCGTGCCGAAGCAAAGCGCAGCGGGAAGAACGTTCTGGTCATCTTCCACGCCTCGTGGTGCGGTTGGTGTAAAAAGCTCGATAAGATGCTGGAGAGCAGCGACGCCGGACCGGCAATGTCCAAAGCGTTCGTGATCGTGCACCTCACGGTGGATGAGAGCAAAGACAAGAAAGATCTGGAGAATCCCGGAGCGCCCGAATTTCGCGCTTCGCTCGGCGGAGCGGACGCGGGCTTGCCGTTTTTCGCGGTGGTCTCGCCCAAAGGGAAGGTTCTCGGCAACTCGATCGAGCCGAATAAAGGAAATACCGGCTACCCCTCGGCTCCCCATGAGATCGCGTATTTCATGGAATTGATGGGCAAGACCACTCCGAAGCTCAAAGATGGCGAGCGCAAGAAGGTTGAGGCTTACCTGCGAGCCAACGCCGCTCCGGCGGCGCCGGCCCCGGCAATCGGCGGCGGCGGCCACTAGAAAGCACGATCGGGCTTCAGCCGGATCGGCTTGGCGAGTACAGTGAGGGAATGCGTCTCGTCGCGGATAGACCTGAGCGGCTGGACAAGTTCTTAGCCCGCGTGCTTCCCGAGCACAGTCGTACCAAATTGGCGCGGCTCATCGAAGAGGGGGAAGTGATGGTGGATGGAAACGTCCAAAAACCGAAATTCCCCCTGGAACCCGGAATGGAAGTGGTTCTAGACGAGCCGGAAGGAACTCCTGCTCATAACCTGGCCCCCGCCGACATCCCGCTGGAGATCGTATTCGAGGACGACGACCTGCTCGTCGTGAACAAACCGCGCGGCCTCGCCGCCCACCCGGCAACCTCGCTCAAGGAGCCGTCGCTGGTGAACGCCCTCTTAGGCCGAAACACGGTGCTCAGCACGGCGGGCGGCGATTTCCGCCCCGGCATCGTGCACCGGCTCGATAAAGAAACGACCGGTTTGATGGTCGTCGCCAAAAACGACCAGGCGCACGTGAGCTTGGCGCGGCAGATGGAGGCGAAGACGGCCGAGCGACGCTATTTCGCCGTCGTTGGTGGCAATGTGGAACAGGAACGGTTTACGGTGTCCGCGCCGATCGCCCGTTCGAAGCATAACCGCCTGTTGATGGCGGTGGATCCGCACGGAAAGCCGGCAGTGACGCACGTCAAGCGGATCGCCCGGATGGAGACCGGTACCTTGGTCGCTTGCCGTCTAGAGACCGGCCGAACCCATCAGATCCGAGTTCACCTTCGTGCCATCGGCCTTCCGGTCCTTGGCGACACCATTTACGCCCCAAGGGAGTACGCGAGCGGGCCGCTGCAGCTTCACGCAGGATTCCTAGCCTTCGACCATCCCAGAACGGACGAGCGGGTCTCGTTCTACGCTGCGCCGGATAGCGAGTTCTTGGGGCACGAGCTAGTCTCGCGGGCGGCGCTCGAAGAGTTCTGAGGGACGCATAATTCCGCCATGCGCTGCTGCATCGTGATCCCGGCTCGAATGGCATCAACCCGGTTCCCCGGAAAGCCGCTCGTCGACCTCATGGGCAAGCCGATGGTGCAATGGGTCGTGGAGGCGGCGCGGCGGGCGGAGATCGCCGAGCGAGTCGTCGTCGCCACCCCAGACCGCGAAATCGCCGACGCCTGCTCGGCATTCGGGGCGGAGGCGGTAATGACCCGACTGGATCACCCGACCGGCACCGATCGAATCGCGGAGGTGAGCGAGAGGTTAGAAGCCGACGTGTATGTGAACGTGCAGGGTGACGAGCCGCTCATCCGTCCGGAAAGCATCCGCGCGTGCGCACAGCCACTGGTGGCCGACTCCTCGATTCCGATGGGAAGCGTTTACTCCGACTGTTCCGAAGAGGAGGCAGAAAATCCGGCGGTGGTGAAGGTGGTGACCGATCTGGCCGGATTTGCGCTGTACTTCAGCCGGCACGCCATCCCATACCCTCGCGCCGTACGCTCGACGCCGGTCAAAAAACACGTGGGGATCTACGCCTACCGCCGCGAAGTGGTCCAGGCATTCTCCCGGTGGCCGCAATCGCCGCTGGAAATGGCGGAGAGTCTGGAGCAGCTCCGGTTTATGGAGAACGGCGTACGGATCCGAATGTCGGAAGGCGCGGGCAGCGAGTTGGCCGTCGATACCCCCGAGCAAGCCGAAGAGGTGAGGCGAGTTCTTAACGCCAGGCGTTAACCTTTTTCCAACGCCCAACGCCCAACGCCGGTAGTTGCCGATCCCCACACCTGCCTCCGCTCTGGGACTTCTGGCGCGGTTCGGCTGCAAGAGCGAACCGGCGGTGCTCTTCAGCCGGTCGCCAGAAGTATGAGTTCGCAGGTTCGAACGCTTGGGATCGGGGCGGCGATCGGTTTCGCGCTTTGGTTCTTCATTTACCAGCTCATGTATTCCAACGACGCCAACCTCGGCGCCGCCATTCAATCGGCGGAAGACCAAGGGCTTGCGGTGCTGGTGCTGACCGGCGCCACGGTAGGAGCTCTCATCGGGGCCGCGGCGCACCGTCGGCCGCGAAATTTTTAAAGAAAAAGCGCGGGGACGCTGAAAGGAGAGCAAAGCACGCCCCCGCGAGGCTTCTGCCAAGACCCGTTCTTCTAATTTGTACGAAACTTCTTCGCACTGCGAGAACTTCGGCCCCTTGGCTGTGGTTGCAGTATAGACGGGGAATCCCTAAATGGGGGATTCTTCGAGTTGCTTCATCGGTGCCAAAGCCGTTTTCGCCTGTTTCTTCTGTTTAGAGAGCCTGGTGGGTGCGGGAAATTGTGCCGGTTGTAGCAGCCTCGGGGCGGCTTATCCCAACAAAAGTGGGCATAGGTATACTCCGGGACCCAACCTACCCACAGGGAGGTGCGCAGCCCTTGGCCGCCGCCATCGAAACTAAGAAGCTGACCAAAAGCTATAAGTCGCGCCAGCATGGCCACATCAATGTGGTCGATCATCTCGACCTCATCGTTGAGGAAGGAGAGATCTTCGGATTTCTCGGACCCAACGGAGCCGGGAAGACAACGACCATTAAGATGCTTCTCGGAATCATCTACCCGACCTCCGGCGAGGGCTATGTCCTCGGTAAGGAGATCGGCGACATGGACGTCCACCGGATGATCTCGTATCTCCCGGAGCGGCCGTACTACTACGAACATATGACGGGCCCGGAGATTCTCCGGTTCTACGGATCTCTCTTCGGAATCAACGACGAAGCGAAATTCCAAGGCCTGCTCGAAAAGGTCAATCTCCACCGAGACACGACCAAATCGATCTCTCAATACTCAAAAGGTATGCAGCAGCGAATCGGTCTGGCCCAAAGCCTGATCAACGATCCGAAGCTTCTGTTCCTGGACGAACCTACCGGCGGCCTCGACCCCATCGCGCACCGCGAAATTCGAGATCTCATCATTTCCTTCCGGGATGAGGGGCGGACGGTATTCATCTCCAGCCACGAGCTGAGCGAAGTCGAGCTGATCTGCGACCGGGTTGCGATTATCGACCGCGGCATCATCCGCCGCCAGGGCAAGCTCACCGACCTCCTTCGAGGCGGCCGAATCGAGATCATGGCGACGGAAGTCGCCGCCAAGGTTCTCGAGAGCCTGAATCTCACCGACAGCAACGTGCGAACGGTTCCGCAAGGAATTCTCTTCGACATTCCGGAAGAGAACGACGTCAATGGCATCATCGACGCCATTCGCACCGCCAAGGGGAACATCCTGAGCATCGTTCCGCGCAAGAAGCGACTGGAAGATCTCTTCGTGGAGACCGTTCAGAACAAGCCGACCCCCGTCGGCGCCGCTCAAGATGGAGGCGCGAAGTGAGACCGATTATCGCTATCGCGAGCACCACCGTGGGTGAGGCGATCCGCCGGCGCGTCCTGCTGATCATCCTCCTCCTCGGCGTGGTTCTCCTCGTCGTCGCTCCCGGCCTCGGAATCCTTTCGGCACGGTCGGAAACCACCGTCTTGAAGGGAATGATGCTTGGCATCATCCAGCTCACCAGCGCGGTCATCGCAATCGTTCTTACGGTCTATATGATCCCGAACGAGATCGAGCGCCGCACCATCTATACAATCCTATCGAAGCCGGTTCAACGCTGGCAGTTCTTGGTAGGGAAGTATCTGGGCGCGGTCTCCGCGCTCGGCCTGATGATGGCGCTCATGTGCGCGGTCCTCTTCGTCGTGTTCCTCATCGAGAAGCAAGACATGGGGATGATCCTCGACGTCATGAAGGCGCCGCTGATGTACTTCGTGCAGATGAGTCTGCTCGCAGCCGTCGCGATGTTCTTCTCGACGTTCGTGGCGCCGCTGGTGAACTTCTTCCTGTCGGGAGGTCTGTTCCTCCTCGGATCGTTGTTCAACCCGTTCTTCCAGACGCTGCAGGATAACTCCAAGGCAACCGGCTTCGCAAAGCTGGCGGCCACGGTGTTCAACACGATTCTGCCGAACTTCGCGAACTACAACATCCAAAACCCGATCATCAACCCGCAGAGCCAGATCCAGAACGAGAAGACGTACTATCTCAGCATCACCTTCTACGGTGTCTGCTATATCGTCGCCCTCCTCGTCGCCGGCATCTGGGTTTTCGACCGTAGAGAGGTTTAGACGCGATGAAAAGCCGAATCTCAACCCTTTCCGTCGGAGTGTTGGCCGGTGTAATGGTCCTTCAGGGGCTGCTGCAGCGGACGGCGATCTACGATACTTGGTCGAAGAATTACAGCCCGGCGGCAACCGGTAAAGGCGTGGTCACCAAGGGTCTCGACCCCTTGCAGATGATCTTCGCCCTTGCCGGCTTCCGCGAGATGATCGCGGGAATCCTCTGGGTGCGCGCCGACTCGTTCTTCGACTCAGGCAACTACGATGCGATCCTGCCGATCATCCGGCTCGTGACGCTCCTCGATCCGCATGAGATCGACGTGTACGCGACCGGTATGTGGCACATCGGCTACAACTTCACGGATGAGGAGCAGCGCTCCGACCGCCGCTATATCCCGTCGGCATTGGCCCTCGGCAAAGAAGGCGCGCGGAACAATCCGGACACGTACGAGCTGTACTTCGAAACCGGTTGGCTCTGGTACCACAAGATCGACGACGACTATCAGAACGCCGTCGATTGGTTCCTGAAGGCTCAAGAAAAGCCGGATATGATTCCGGCTCGAAAGAACCTGTTGGGCATGGCGTATCAGCGCAACGGCGAGATCGAAAAAGGTCTCGACACGTACATGCGGCTTTACAAGGAAGCCGACGCCGTGTACCAGAAGAACAACAAGGAGTTCCAAAACCACCAGAACGTGGCGGTCATCGAGCAGAACATCGATACGATGCTCGTTCGAATGGTCCAACGTGGCTGGGTGGCGGAGCAGCAGGGCCGGCCCCTCACTCCGTACGACGTTTATCCGCCGTTCGACGTCGGATTCAGCGTCAAGGCGACCGTCGTCGAGCCGCGCGTGATCAAGTTCGAAGGGACTTGGAACGTTCTCCCGGTCGGAACGCGCATTCGCGTCACCCTTCGTGACGAGAACTACACGGCCGACATCGACGGGTCCGCCAAGGACGTTACCGAGCCCGCCGGCCTGAAGTGGGATTACTCGGACAACGTCAACCTCGATCCTCCTCGCGATCGAACGTTCATGCAGGATCAGCTCTTTGTTCGCAACCGGCGGTTTAACCGCAAGGTGGACATGAGCAAGGACCCGACCATGTACCCGTTCACCAGCGAGAAGTATCTCCTGGAGTTCTACTACAATCCGCGCAGCGCGCCTCCGCACATCCAAGACAAATTCTCTTGGAACGGCGAAGGGATGACGGACAAGAACTTCCTGAATACGGATATCAAACCGAAGCAGCGAGTCGTCTATGCCCGTCTGTATCTCACGCGAGACCAGATCCTGCGCCACGGCGACTGGCTCGACAACACTCCGGTCGTGAAGACCCCCAACTACAAGGAAATCGACCGCGCGTCCAGTTCGGACGACGTGATCGTCGACATTCCATCTCTTCGCTCTGGCGGAAAGTAAGGGTTCGGGAAAAAACGCCCCGGGGCTTAGCCTCGGGGCGTTTTTTGTTTGGCGATATGTCAAGCGCAGGAGCGTGCGCGTCTGCTAACATCTCTCTGCCGGGAACTGCGCGGCGGCAGGTCGGTGAACCCCGCCAGGACTGGAAGGTAGCAACGGTAAGTCGGTTCTCCGTGCGACGCATCCTTCCCGGCTTTTCCATTTTCGATTGCTGGATTGGTTGATTGCTCGATTGCTTGATTGTTCGACTGTTTGATTGCGTCGGTTAATCCCGTGATCAAACTGGCTGGCAATTGTGTAATCGAGCGATCAAGCAATCAAGCAATCCCGCAAGTGAGAATGTCTTACCAGTCGCTCTACCGCAAATACCGGAGCCAAACCTTTGGCGATCTGATCGGGCAGGACCACGTGGTCAAGACGATCCAGAATGGTATCGCGTCGGGGCGGATCGCCCACGCTTACCTGTTCACGGGGCCGCGCGGAACGGGTAAGACCTCCACCGCCCGGTTGCTTGCCAAGGCGCTCTGCTGTGAGAGCGGACCCACACCAGAGCCCGACAACACCTGCGAGATCTGCCGAGACATCACGGTGGGAAGCTGCGTCGACGTCGTCGAAATGGACGCCGCCTCCGAGTCGGGTGTGGACGACATTCGCGAGCAGATTGTGGAGGTCACCGAGTACCAGCCGATGGTCTGCCGGTACAAGATCTTCATCATCGACGAGGTGCACGACCTGTCGGCCAAGGCGTTCGACGCGCTCCTGAAGACGATCGAAGAGCCGCCGCCCCACATCATTTTCATCCTCGCGACCACCGAGTACAACAAGGTTCCACCCACGATCCGGTCTCGTTGCCAGAAATACGAGTTTCACCGGGCGAGCATGCAAGACCTGATTCGCCGCCTCACCCACGTCGCGGAGCACGAAGGGGTTCAAGCCGAGCCGGCGGCGATCACTGCGATCGCCCGGATGGCGGACGGCGGCTACCGCGACGCGTTGACGCTGCTGGAGCAGGCGATGCTGACGAGCACCGACAACGTGATCACCCTTCAGCAAGTGTACGACCAGCTCGGCTTGGTATCCGAGGAGGCGGTGGACGGCTTGCTGCTCGCGATCCGCGAGGCGGATGTGCCCGCGATCATGCGTATTCTTGCCGACATCGCCCGGCTCGGCCGCGACCCGCGTTCGATCCTCGAATCGGCGATGTACCGACTTCAAGACCTAACGCTGGCTTCGTACCAGGCGCATCAGGACCTGTCCGACGCCGCTCGGGAAGCGTCGCTGCATGAGACCTCGACCCGGCTCGGCCGGGAGTTCATCCTGCGGATGCGGGGCGACCTCGCCGAAGCGCACAAGGCGATCCGCGACATCTCGCTGCCTCGCCTGTGGCTGGAGAGCGAGTTGCTGCGGCTCTCTCAGCCTCGAAGCGCCGCGCCCGCTCCGGTAGCGGCGGCGCCTGCGGCGCCGAGGCCCGCCAAAGCGCCGGAACCGGTGCGGCAGGAAGCCGCTCGCCCGGCGACGCCCCGGCCTCCCGATCCGTCACCGACGCCGACTCCCAAAGAAGAGCCGGTCGCGGCGGTGGGAATGCCGGCCGTGTTGGAGGGAGACAGCCCGGAGGCTGTATGGTCCAGAGTTCTCGCTTCGTTGCCCGTAAAAGACGGACAGCCGGCGGCAATTACTAAGAAGGCGCGGGCGGCGACCCTTATCGGGCTAGAGGGCCAAGAGCTCGTCATCGAGGTCCCGAGACGAATGGACGCCGAATGGTTTACGGACGACATCAAGCGAATAGCGCTTTTGAATCGCCACGTGCAGGCCCAGGGTGGGGAAGGGTGGATGATCCGAGTACGGGCTTCGGCCAACGGATCGTCTTCGCTTGGCGACGAGTCGTCCACCGTGGAGCTGCCGGCCGAGGGGGAGCGGCTCGAAGAGCTGGCGCGTAAGGTTTTCGGCGTCTAAGTCAAAAACGTAGCGTCGGCGTCTCGCCGATGATTCCAACCGTAGCGTCGGCGCCCTCGCCGATGATTCGGTGTGCCGCAAGGTACACCCGCCCCGATCATTAGAACTCCCTTAGAAGTACCGGCACGCGGTAGAATCAGCAAGCCTGCGGCTATTTCCCGGGCGATAACACCATGAAACTGCCCAAGAATTTTGGCCCTCAGGGTTTCGGCGGCGTGATGCAGCAGATGAAGGACGCGATGGCGCGTGCCCAGACTCTCGAGGCCGAGCTTGCAAACGAGCGAATCGGCGTCGACAAGGGGCCGGTCAAGGCGTTGTTCAATGGCACCGGCGAGATCCTCAAGCTCACGATCGACAAGTCGATCGTCGATCCCGAGGATGTCGAAGCGCTCGAAGACCTGATTGTCAGCGTGGTTCGCGACGGCTTTAATGCGGCGACCCAGCTTCGCGAGTCGAAGGTTCAGGGAATCCTCCCGAACGTCCCCGACCTCGGAATGTAAGGTGAGGCCGGCTTCCGGCCGGCCACTCGGACTGCCGCGTTAGAGGTCGTTCCGGCGTATTTATAGGTGGTTCCCGACGCGCTTTCGACCCCTCTTTTATGCTGTTTGCCCGCCCTCTCGCCGAATTGATTTCCGAGCTCGAAAAGCTGCCCGGAGTTGGTCCGAAATCCGCCCAACGCCTCGCCTATCACCTTCTGCGAGTACCCGAGCACGAGGCGGTTTCGCTCGCGAACGCGATCCGAAACGCAAAACAGCGTCTACGCTTTTGCGTCCGATGCCAGAACATCTCGGAAGCGGAGACTTGCGAAATCTGCCTAGATGGCCGAAGAGACCGCTCGATGGTCTGCATCGTCGCTGAGCCGCGCGATATCGCCGCGATCGAGCGGATCCACGAATACAAGGGCGGCTACCACGTGTTACACGGCCTTCTAAGCCCAATGGACGGCCTGGGGCCGGAGCAGCTCCGCGTAAAGGAGTTACTGGGACGCCTTGCCGACGGCGATATCGAGGAGATCATCCTCGCCACCAACCCGACGATCGAGGGCGACGCCACCGCGCTTTACTTGGCCAAATTGCTTAAGCCGATCGGCCTTAAAGTGACGCGCCTCGCCCACGGTATGCCGGTGGGCGGCGAGCTCGACTACGCCGACTCCGCCACCTTGCTCAGCGCGCTTGAATACCGGCGAGAAATGTAGACGGGGATTGGCGTTGGGCGTTGAGGCGCTGGGCGTTGACTCTCGTTAGCACTGTGGTCCCGCTCAGGTTAACGCCCAACGCCTCAACGCCTAACGCCGCGACACCAAGCGAATCGACCACCCACCCCCCGGCCGGAGCCTCCCCAAGGTATACTCCGCGAACTCGGGAGGGTGCGCCAGGAGGCGCGAATAGACGTTGCGGTCAAAGAGTTACCTGTTTCTTCTCCTAGTCCTTGGGCTCGGAATTATTTCCGGCATTTTCTACAAGCAGACGAAGTACAACTTCGGTCTGGACGTTCGTGGCGGTGTCGCTCTCACGTACGAGATGGTGCTTACGCCGGAGGAACGTAAAAAAGCGGAGGAGATCCGTAACCGGCTTATTCCAATTTTGATGGCTCGCGCCGCCGGTTCACTTGCCGTTGCGGAGCCGTCCATCGTTCCTAAAGGGACGGACCAGATCGTCATCGAGCTGCCGGGCGCCACCGACGTCGAGAAGGCGCGGCAGACCATCGGCTCGAGCGCGAAGATCCAGTTTTACTGGGCGAAGAACGTCGTCGGCCCCCAAGCTTCCGCTCGGCCGTACACCGCTCAGGACGACAAGGATCCGAAGAACCCCACGGTTAACTTCCGACGAACCTACGGCGGCAATGGTGAGGAGATCAAATACCTCGGCCCGGATGGCAAGCCCAACCCGGCGTATGCTGACGTTATCAAGGGCTGGCAGAAGATCTTGGAAGGCCAAGATCTCGACCACGCCGTCATGCAGTCCGCCGGAAGTGGATATCAGCCAGAGATGATTTTCTCCGGCACCGGAGCCCAGAAAATGGGCGAGTGGAGCCGCCGGTATCAGGGCAAGGAAGAGAATATCGCCGCCGTCCTCGACGGGCGCGTGATCAGCCTCGCGCATGTCCAGGGCGACACCATCCTTCGGGACGAGGCGATTATCAACGGCACCTTCCCAGACGCCTACGTCCGGAATCTCGTCGACCTTCTGAACGCGGGCGCGCTTCCGGTCGACCTCAAGGTGCTCAGCAGCCAGCGCGTCGAAGCGACGATCGGCATGCAGGCGCTGGACAAGATGGTCACGGCGGGCGTCATCGCCTTCGGCGCGATCTCCATCTTCATGCTCGCGTACTACGCCTTCCCCGGCTTGGTTGCGATCATCGCCCTCGCGCTCTACGTTCTATTTACGCTGACCGTCCTTAAACTGGCCAACGCCACGTTCTCGCTCGCCGGCATTGCGGGCTTCATCTTGTCGGTCGGTATGGCCGTCGACGCTAATATCCTCGTCTTCGAGCGATTTAAGGAGGAGATGAAGCGGGGCAAGTCGTTGCAGACCGCCATCGACCTTGGCTTCCGCCGCGCCCTGCCCGCAATTATCGACTCGAACGCCTGTACCGTTCTCACTTCGCTTGTCCTTGCCTACCTCGGCACCGGACCAGTCAAGGGATTTGCGACGACGCTGATTATCGGTGTCGTGATCTCGTTGTTTACCGCCGTCACGGTTACGCGGTCGCTTCTCGTGTTCGTCACGAACAGCGGAATCGCGGACAACGTGAAGCTGTACGCCGCCGACCGCAACTGGTTCAAGCGGTTCGAAGAGCGAGCCGACACCGAGCCGGTCGAGGTCGTCAACAAGCCGGCCCGATACTTCTGGCTCTCGGCGATTTCGATCGCCGTTTGTCTTCCGTTCGTCTTCTTGGGCGGCCTTAAGCCGAACGTCGAGTTCCGCGGCGGCTATGAGCTTCAGTACAAGATCGGCTCCAAAACGATGTCGGCCGACTCGGTTCGCTCCGGATTGGAGAAGATCGGTCTTCGCGGCGCGAACGTGAAGTTCGGCGGCGAAGGGGCCGACCGAGTGGCGATGGTGACCGCACCCGCCGAAGGTCAGCTAGTCGACAAGACGCCGGAACAGGCGCAGTCGATCGTGGGAACGGCGATCGGGTTTAGCGCCGCGGACTTCGGCGGCAACTCCTTCGTCGGTCCAGCCATTCAGGGAGAAACGATTCGGAACGCCATCATCGGCGTCGTCCTCTCGAGCCTTCTGATCGTCGTGTACCTCGCGCTCCGCTTTGGCTTCGCCATCGGCGGCTTCGTTCAAGGTCTACGCTTTGGCGGCTCCGCCATCGGCGCGCTGGTCCACGACGTTCTCTTCGTCGTCGGCTTCTCGGCGGTGGTGGGGTTCCTCAATGGCTGGGAGATCAGCGCGCTCTTTATCACGTCGATCCTCACGGTCATCGGGTTCTCGGTCCATGACACCATCGTCATCTTCGACCGAATTCGAGAGAACCTTCGCCGGCCCAAGCCGGGCGACGATCTGGCGCACCTGATGAACCGATCGATTACCCAATCGTTCGCCCGGTCCCTAAACACCTCGATGACGGTCGTCTTGACCTTGTTCATCATGTTGTTCGCCGGTACCACGACCCCCGACCTCAAGCTGTTCTGCGCGACGATGCTCGCCGGAATCATCTCCGGAACCTACTCGTCAATCTACAACGCCTCACCGATTCTCTATCTCTGGGATCGTTCGATCGGCAGGCGAAAGGGCGAGGGCGAGACATTGCTCGGCAAGGCAAGGGGAGAAGCCGCCAAGCAACGGGTCATCACAACGCAGACGGTGGCGCCGATCGCCGACGTCCCCAACCCGACCCAGCCTCCCGCCGGACGCTCTTATGGTCAGGTTCGCCGCCGAGCGAACGAACCGAAGAAGAAGCCGGGGCACATCGAGATAGAAGACGATCTCTGAGATGGGTTAGCGGTTAGCAGCGGGAAAGGGATAGTCCACCGCTAACTGCTAACCGCCAACTATTCCGCAAACAGTTTCACTGCTTCGGGTGCGCCGGTGGTCATTCCGGCGTTTGAGAACGCGCCGATGGCGAGCCGGAGGTTTTCTCGCAGCTCCTGACGGATTTTTTCTGTCAGCTTGCGATCGTCTTGATCTCGAACGTCGCCTCCCATGTCACGCGAGATGATTTGCGCGACATGAAAACAGCCCTGAAGCGCCTGGCTTGGCGAGGGAGAGAGGGGAAGGCTGAAGCCGATGGTGACGCCTAGGTGGGTGGCTCCGGCATTCACACCGCTAAGGGCAAAGGCGTCCGTGTCTCCAAATGGGGTTACGCTCAAGAGCGGGTGAGCAAAGCCGGGCAATTGCCAGTCGAACGATCCGTGCGATCCGAACTTAAGCCCCAAGCGTGCGCACATCACCCATAGGTCACGCTCCCGGTAGCCCCCTGGGGGCGCGTAGATGGAAAGCGCGAAACCGATGTCGAGCGCATCCCGGATCTCTATCAACGACTTCACCACCCGGTCGATTTCCTTGGGATCCGGTAGCGGAATGACTCGGCGTTGGATAAACGGGGCGAACCGCTCCGCGGTTTGAAGCAGATGGGTGGCGGCAGACTTGCTGATCGAGCCGCGGGGGGTGACCATGTCCCAGGCTAGGGCGAGCGAGTCGTAGGATCCGTCGATCGAATTCGTCAACTGCTGCCACTGGAGGTCGGCCGGGCGCATGGCGAAGAGCTGGGGTTGACCCAACGCCTGGTACCACTCGGAAGCCAAAAGATGGGTCGCGGCAGGCGCGGGGATCGACCGCGGACCTACGAATTCGACGACGAATTGAACCTTATGCAGCGGTCCCGCTTTGGTGGGCGGAGCAACGTCCAGAACCGGAAGCGCCACGGCCGGATCGGCCTGTAACGCCGCTCCGAATGGATCGGCGCCCCCGGGAATCACTCGCTGTACTCCAGCTCCCGCAGAATACGCGGGTTCATGCGCCATCCCTCGCTCACCTTCACGTGGAGGTCGAGGTGCACCCGATGTCCGAGAAGCTCTTCGATCTCCGCTCGGGCTTCGGTACCGATCTTCTTGAGGAACTGGCCCTGTTTGCCAATAAGGATGCCGCGCTGGCTGACCTTCTCAACGAGAATGCTGGCTCCGATCCGAGTGAGATCCCCCTCGTCTTCCCACTCTTCGATCATCACCGCCACGGAGTGGGGAACCTCTTGCCGCGTTGCGATTAGGATCTTCTCTCGCACGAGCTCGGCGGCCAGGAAGCGGCTCGACTGATCGGTGAACTCGTCCTCATCGTAGATAGGGTCACCCACGGGTAGGCGGCTGACGATCATATCCATCAGCTTGTCCACGTTGTGCCCTTGCGTGGCAGTGGTCAGCATGTAATCGTCCTCCGTGATCCCGAGGAGCCCAGTGTAGGCCTCCACATTCCGGACGACGTCCTCCGCCTTCAGGAGGTCCATCTTGTTCATGCAAAGGATGATCGGGACCTTCACCTCGCTCGCCTTGACCATCTTGGCGATCAGCTTGTCCAAGTCGCCAGGATGGTGAGCGCCGTCCGCGACGTAGACCACAAGGTTGATGTCTGCCAACGACATCTGGGCTTGCTCGATCATCTGCTTTCCAAGCTGAGTATGAGCCTCGTGCACCCCCGGCGTGTCGATAAACGCCGCCTCATACCCCGGCCCATGCGCAATCCCAATCACCCGCCGCCGAGTCGTCTGCGGCTTGTTGCTAACAATCGAAACCTTCTGCCCCACGATATGGTTGAGCAAAGTGCTTTTGCCCACGTTCGGCTTGCCGATAAGGGTGACGTAGCCGGACCTAAAGGGCGTTGGGCGTTGGGCGTTGGGCGTTGGGGGGCTGGCCTCAACCGGCTGCTCGATCGGAGGAATAGCTTCGTTATCTGTCATGGGTTAGTCTTGTGATTTCTTTTCCAATGCTCCAATCTGATTGACGCTTCGTGGCGTGACCGAGGCCACAACTCCTAAACGCCCAACGCCCAACGCCCAACGCCCAACGCCCAACGCCCAACGCCCAACGCCCAACGCCCAACGCCCAACGCCCAACGCCCGTACTATTCTCTTTTCCTAAACATCACGTTCAGCCCAATGTCGTCGAAATCGCTGGACACCTCGACGGTGGATTCGGACCTTCGGCTTGGGGTGGGGGCGGAGCCGTTGCCGTCTTGGCCGTTCCCCTTGCCGCGCCGGCGTCGGCGTCGGCGGCCGACTCCGGAATCGGACTCTTCCGCAGGACCGGGGCGATCTTCTTCGATGTGCTGCGGGCGAAGGAACCACTCGTCGGCGTTGTCGTCGGAGTCGCTTCCTCCCATCCACTCATCGAGCTTCATGATCGGTACGTCGAAGTTGGAACTGTCGATCCGCATGTTCGTCTCCCGCGGGGGCAGTTTCTCGATGTGTAGGACGGTTCTCGGATCGGCGTGGAGCTGGTGCTCCAGCTCGTCTCGCGGGCCGACGAGGAAGCAGTGGGTTGAGCCGTCTACCGCAGTAAAGCGGACATTCGGCGAGTCGACCGCACTCCATTCGTCCGAAAGGAGGTTGTAGGCCGAGAACTTGCCGGGAAGCATGATCGTTCGCGGCCCGGCTCCCTGGCAGTGAACGGTGCAGAACGGGTGACGGACGTGCACCACGTCTTCCTGGTGGTTCCAGACATGGGCGCCCGCCATCTGGGCGAGCGCGCGGATGAGGGCTGGGTTCACGACCGGCTCCCCGAGGAAGACGCTCGTCCAATGCGTATCGGCCGGACCCTCGTTGAACTCCTTCACCACGAAGCTCGGCAACCCGGTTTGGGTGTACTCGCCCAATACTGTCGCGCCCTCGGGGATCGCGAAGTAGCTGGGTTCCAACTTGGAGCCTCCCGCCACATTTCGATCGGGGAAGGCTTCCGCAAGCGGGTGCCGACGGTTCAGGATCGTGGTGCCGGCCTTGCTATAGAACGGCTGTGGCTTCAGCGCAATACCGGTAACTTCACGGGCTCGCTCCAGCGACTCGCGTCCGGCATCGAACAGTCCGGCTGCATATAGCCAGAAGAGCACCTTGTTGTCGCGCTGCAGGCGCGACTTGATCGCCGCGCGCAGCTCCGGCCGAACATCCCAGGCATTAACGAAGATGTAAAGCTTGCTCTCCGGGAATTTCTCACGGTGGGCAAGATCGCTCAGCAAGTAGAAAGCGGCGCTGACGCCGGCGCGGAGCACCGACTCACGGACGTTTTGGACCAACAGCTTGAATGCGTGGCTGTCCACGAGATAGGCGAGGGCCCGCTCGTCGATGAAGATCGCGACTTCCGGATCGTCCAACGGAGCGGCAAGCCGGTCGATCATCGCCTCGCGAACCTTGCGAGCTCGCTGCCAAACGGAGTGAGTTCGCAGCCATCCGTTCCCCCAAAGATCCATCCAGGCGACGCCGCTGGCGTGCGCCAGGGCCGCGCCCGCGCCGCGCCAGTGCACGCTTTCCAGCGCCTGGGGGGTCTTGAGCTGCGGGTTGAAGTCGTCGGGCTCATGGCCGACGCTGAGAGACGTCTTGAAGTCTTCCTCGCTGATATACAGTTTGCCGTTGAGGGCGAAGCTGTCGATCGGCCCGGGGAACGGCGCGCTGCCGCCCGGCTGCCGACTGCGGTAGCTGGGAGGACCGGCGATGAAGTCGATCTCCGGCGTGCGCAGCAGCTTGCCCAACGAGAGGTGGCCGCTGGCCGGGTGCGACCACTCGAAGGTGTAGCCGTAGCTGGCCCCGATCAGGAAGTACCCGTCGCTCGCCGCCTTGGCCGCGTAGGCCAGGTCGGCGATCCGCTGCACGGTGGCGTCGCTGAGGAACAGGTGGTAGTCGACGTAGCGCCGCTGGCGTCGCGACGACCGGATGAACCGCTCGCCGTCTTCTCCCTCCGGCTGATAGGGCGGAATCTGGATATTGTCGAACCGGACGGTGCCGTCGAACCAAGACGCGCGAAGCGTGACCTCGTCGTCCAGATACCGGGTTCGAGCCCACTCGCGGAACTTCGTTTGGGCCGCCTTCGAGTCGTCGTAGCCGGCTCCTTCGCCGAGGAACCACTCGCCTCGCTCCAAATGGACTCCAAGGATGTGGGCGTTCAGATCAAGAAGGCGCATCTGCTTGACGAATCGTTCGAGGCACGCCTTCGTGACATTCCAATACTCGTCGTCGCAGATGCTCGGCTCGGCGATCGTGCCGTCCGGTTGCTTATAGCGGGCGTTGGTAAAGGTATCTTCCCAGTTCCGGGGGGCCTGCAAGACGAGGCGGAAGATGACTTGGCTCTCGGGGTCGATCTGCACCGAGCGAGCAAGGATATAAGCCGCGAATCGGGCTGAATCGTCCACGGCGGCGAGATCGGTTTCCAGTTCGACCAGGTAAGAGTGAAGATGAACGCCCGCCTCGGCGGCCATGCGAACCTCTTCGAGGACGGTATCGGCTCGCCGCTCGTCCGAGGGGGACCCGAAGAACATGATGGGCGGATACACCTGGTGGTTTCGCACCAAGGTCGGGACACCGTTTCGGACGACTACCTGGGGGGCGTCGTCGGGAATCGGGATTGCCGCTTTCTCCGGCGGTTTCACCGTCGGCCGGTCGCGGCGAACCGCGGAAGGCTCCCGGGGGGCGATCGTCGTTGTCGGAGCCTCTTCCGAGGGGGCCGTGGCCACCGGTTCCGAGCCTCGCTCGGGGCGGTTTCGACCACGCCGGCGATCCTTGGCTACGACTTCCACCGGTGCGGGCGCAGGCGTCGCGATATCGGGAGCCGGCGCGGCCGCGACGGGGGTCTCCGCGACCTCTTCTTGCTGACCGTTCCGTCCGCGCCGTCGTCGCCGTCGTCGCCGCGAGGCATCGCCGCTCTCCTCCGTAGGTTCGGTGAACTCATCCGAAGCAGCTTCGTCGTCGACCGCTTCGGCCTTTGGCGTCGTCGTTTGCCTTGGGCGCCAGATCGGCTCCGGAAGCTCGAGGGAGGCGAAATCGTAGTTTTCCGGCCTTACCGGCTCAGCGGCTTTTGCCACCGCAGGCTCGGGGGCAGGGGCGGAGACGGGGGCGGAGGTGGGAGTTTTGGCCCCGCGACCCCGGCGGCCCCGTGCTCCCTTGGTGGGGGCCGATTCCGACGGTTCTTCGACCGGGGTTTCTACCACCGCGACCGGCTCGGGCATCGGGATGGGGGCGGCCACGACCGGCTTTGCCTTGGCGCGGCCACGATTTCGTAGAGGGCCTTTGGCGGAGGACGGTTCGACTTCGGCGGAAACCGAGATCGGCGCGGATTCCTCTGGGAGGGCGACTTCGGCCGCGACCTCGGCAAGAACCTCCGGCGTGTTCACCTCAGGCTCCGCCACGATGGGTGAGCTCGCGCTCTTTGGCGAACTCCTGCCTCGGCGGCTGGGCGCTACCTTTGCCGGCTTCACGGGCATCGGTTCGCTGATCGCTTCGGCGACTTGAACAACCTCCGGCTCCGGGGGCGCGACTACTGCGGCCGGCTTTTTGGTCTTGGCGGCCACGGCTTTCGCGGGACGAGGGGACGATTTCGCTTTCTTCGGTTCGGGCGCGGCGGGCGGGGTCGGTTCCGGGGTTGTTTCGGCGGGCTTTTCTAGCTTCTTTCGCGGCATGGTGTCTGTAAAAAGGCGGTCTCGGTCCATGCGAGCAGCGCTTCGGGCGTTTCGATCAGTAGGTCGGGCTGCTCGTTCAGCAGCTCGTAGCGGAGGCCCGCGCCGTACGCGACGGCCACCGCGGTTAGACCGGCTTGCCGGGCGCATCGGAGATCGTAGATCGAGTCGCCGATCATTGCGGCGCGCTCGGGACGGACTCCGAGGATCTCGCACGCTCGTAACGCGCTCTCGGGATGGGGTTTCGGTTGATGAACATCGGAGGCGCACACCGTCGCGTCGACGTATGGCGCGCCCTCAAATCGTGTGAGAAAGGCGTTGAGCTCCACGGTCGACTTACTCGTCACCAGCGCGGTTCGGACGCCCTGGCGGTGGAGAAGTCGAAGGCAATCGACGGCGGGCTGGAAAAGACGCTCGAGCTCTTCGTGGACGGTGAACCGCTCGATGGCATAGGCGCTCATTTCCAAGACCTGCTCATCGGTCGGCTCGTATGAAAGGAACAGGCCAACCTGGTCCGTCAGCGGCTTTCCAATCTGGCGGAGGATCGTTTCCGGGGGGGGCCGGACTCCGGCAAACCTCTCGAACGTATCTCCGAGCCCACGTACGATCATTTCCAAACTGTCGACAAGCGTCCCGTCCACATCGAAGAGAACAGCGTCAAAGTCGAACAGTAATCGCCCGTGCGGCATTCGCCCGAGTATGACAGATTCTACGAAGGCGGAAGGCGGAAGGCGGAAGGGATTGAGGGCGCTGGGCGTTAAGGCGTTGGGCGTTTCTCCAGCGACGATTAAGAACGCCGCAACGCCCAACGCCTTAACGCCCAGCGCCTCACGCGTAGTATCCTCCTCTCTATGACACGAGAGCCCCTCTCGACCTCATCCGCCCCCGGCGCGATCGGCCCATACAGCCAGGCGATCAAGGCCAGCGGCAACTTCCTTTTCTGCAGCGGCCAGATCCCGCTTACTCCGACCGGAGACCTCGTCACCGGCGACGTGAAAGACCAGACGACGCAGGTGATGAAGAACATCTCGGCCGTGTTGGAAGCCGCCGGGCTCACGTTCGCGAACGTGGTGAAGACGACCATCTTCCTCTCCACCATGGACCACTTCGCCTCCGTCAACGAAGTCTATGGCTCCTACTTCACCTCCGAGCCGCCTGCCCGCTCCACCGTCGCCGCCGCCGGCCTCCCTCGCGGAGTCGACGTGGAGATCGAAGTCCTCGCCGTCTACTAACCTCCGGAGCCCCCTCTCCCTCCTCCAGATGTTTGTGCTGGACGAGGGAGAGGGGGTTGGGGGTGAGGGAGAAGTCGCTGTACCTTTGGTACGGCGGGACAAGGGCTGGAAGCCCTTGGAACCCACTGGCAAGATGCCAGTGCCACTTTTATGAAACGCGTCGTCTCAATTTCACTAGGTACCAGCAAGCGCGACAAAAAGGATGAGCTCGAGATTCTTGGGCAGCCCTTCTCTTTGGAGCGGATTGGCACCGATGGGGACATGGCCAGGTTTGCGCAGATGTTCTGCGACCTGGACGGCAAGGTCGACGCGCTCGGGGTAGGGGGCGCGGACATCTGGGTGGTGATCGAGAATCGCAAGTACGCCTTCCGGCAGATCGCCAAACTGATCGTCGGGGCGACGAAGACGCCGGTCGTCGATGGAAGCGGACTCAAGCACACGTTGGAACGGGAGACGATCCGAACTCTGCAGAGCAGCGGTGTCGTGGATTTTCACAAGAAGAAGGTCTTGCTCGTCTCGGCGGTCGACCGATTCGGTATGGCGCAAGCCCTTGTGGCGGCGGGGGCCGACGTCGTCTTCGGAGACCTTATGTTTGGTGTCGGCTTGAACATCCCGCTTCGCACGACGGGCCAGCTCAAGGCGTTCGGCGGCACGTTGCTGCCGATCGTGACCCGCCTCCCGTTCAAGTGGTTCTATCCGACGGGAGAGAAGCAGGAGCAGCGGACTCCAAAATTCACCAAAGCCTTTAAGTCGGCGGACGTCATCTGCGGAGATTGGCATTACATCCGCCGGTATGCCCCCGACGATTTGAGCGGCAAGACGATCATCACCCAGACCCTGAGAAAAGCCGACTTGGAGCTGCTCAAGAGCTGGCATGTGGACCGCGCGATTACCACCACGCCCGTGATCGGCGGCGAAACGTTCGCCACGAACGTCATGGAAGGTGTGGTCGTCGCTCTACTTGGCAAGCGCCCCGAAGAGCTCACCGAGCGGGACTACCTGGACACGCTGGCGAAACTAGAGTGGAAACCTAACGTAATTCAGTTATAGAGCCTTAATGCCAACGCCGACCTCAGAACTCCAAATGCCCTCCGCGAAAGTAGACGCCATGACCCGTTTCGGCTTCATCATTCATCCGCTTACGCCGAAACAGATTGCGAAGGCTTATCCGATCGCGCAGTATCTTCCGGACTCGGTCATCGAGTTTTTCAGCGCTCGCAAAGGGCCGAAACTGATGAGCGAGATCACGGGAGTCCGTTCCAAGACCGGGGCGGAAACGGAAGGTTGGTTTATCGGATGTCCGCTTACACCGGACCAGATGCTGAAGAAGCTCCCGCTTGAGAAGGTTTACGAGCGGCTGGTTCAGTGCACCGATATGGCGGCCGAGCTTGGCGCCTCGCTCATCGGTCTGGGTGCGTTTACATCCGTCGTCGGCGACGGCGGCGTGACGATCCAGCAACGATCGAAGATCGGCGTGACCACCGGGAACAGCTACACGGTCGCGACCGCGATCCAAGGGACGATCAAAGCCGCGCATCTTCTGGATATCGATTTGAAGAATGCGACGCTGGCGGTGGTTGGAGCCACCGGTTCCATCGGAAAGACCTGCGCCAGAATTCTCGCCCGGGACTTCGGCCGAACCATCCTCATCGGGCGCGATCCCGAACGCACTGCCGCTCTCGCGGCGGAGATCCCAAACTCGGAGCCGAGCACGGACGTGGGCGACATTAGGGAAGCGGACGTCGTGATTACTGTCAGCTCGGCGGGGAAGGAGCTGATTTTGCCGGAGCACCTGCGGCCCGGTTCGATCGTATGCGATGTCGCCCGACCGCGCGACGTTTCGGTTCGCGTGACCAAAGAGCGGCCGGACGTCCTCGTTATCGAAGGGGGAATCGTACGGGTGCCGGGCAATGTGGAGTTCAACCTGAACTTCGGCTTTCCGGAGAAGACCGCCTACGCCTGCATGAGCGAAACCATGCTGCTTGCCCTAGAAGGCGATTCTAGCCTCTTCAATTTCACGTTGGGCAAGGACGTCACCGTCGAACAAGTCGACCAGATCAGCCGCTTGGCCGACAAACACGGCTTCGAGCTGGCCAGCTTCCGCTCCTTTGAGAAAGAGGTTAGCGACGACGCCATTCTCCGAGCCCGAAAAGCCCGCATCACCGCGCCGACCATCGCGCGGTCGAAGCCGGCGGTGTGAGGGGGTTGAGGCGTTGCGGCGTTAAGGCGTTACCCTATTTCCAACGCCCTAGCGCCTGAAATCCTCAAGCATTTTCTTCGACGCCTTTTCCTTCCAAGCCTTCTCGATCAAGCGCGAGAGCTCGTCGGGATCGACGTTAGAGAGGCGGGCGAGGACGGCTGGGTAGCCGCTGTAATGATCGGTCTGAAAATAGACGTCTGGGGCGGTCTGCATCAGAAAGGCTTTCTCGTCCGAATCGCAGAGCAACACCGCTACATCCGGCTCCTTGAGACGGATAAGCATCTTGCCACGAACCTTGAGCGCAACCGTGCCCCAGCTAAGCCCCTCCTCGACTCCCGGCCATTTGGCCCGCTGCCAAACTGCCCGAACCACTTCAAAACCATCTTCAAGGTTAGACATCGCGTTAAGCTCCGTGCGAAATTATCTCAAGAACCACGGCGTGACGTCATGCGCCCGACAATCGAAGTCGCCGAGCGGCGAAGCCGCCGACGGTTGGGTCTTTGGCTAATTCTCGGAGCTTTGCGACTCCTTCGGGAGTCGTGGCCAAGGCTCTCATGAGAGCGTCGGTCTCCTCACCGTTCGCGGTCGACTTTGCCGCCGCGGCGATAGCCGCAACCAAACCAGGACGGTTCTCGGCCGCTCGGGCGGCAGCGAGGCGAACTTCGGGGGTTCGTAAGAACCGGTCGATGTAGCCGTCCGCTTCCGGCGTGTGGACTCCGGCGGCGACCTTTAAACCGTCGGCTACGGAGGGAGCCGACGAAATCGCGGCATTTCCAGCGAGCTGAAGGGCTGAGATCACCGAATCTTGGATCTGCGGGTCGTCGGTTTTTAGGAGATTCCACAGGGTGGAAACCGCCATACGGTCGCCTATGCGCCCTAGCCCAAGCATCGCCTGGGCCCGCCGCGGGCCGGCTACGGTTAAGTCCGTGGCTTCCTTCGTAAGCAGCGGCTCGGTTGCCGGGTCGCCGACGCCGGCGAGCGCCGACAAGTAGCCGAATCGCTCGTCCCCTTCCGATTTGGAATAGAGTTCCATGATCGCCGGGACCGCTTCCTTCGCTCCCAATTTTCCGAGGGCGTCGGCCGCCGCCAGACGCACGTCCTTATCCTTCTCGCGGAGCATGGGGAGAAGGAACGAAACCGAGCTGGAGCCATTCGCCACCAGATACGCGGCGGCGTTGGACCGAGCTTCCGGAGTTTTAAGCGCCGTCGCCACCGCCGGCAAAGCCGGCGCCCCGACTGCCTTGAGGGCGCTCGCCACCGCGAACTGCTGCAAGCTCCCGGCTACCGTGAGCTGGTTCGCGACCGCCTCGGGATGGGCCTTTCCGATCCGAACCAACGACGCGGTCAAGGCAACCCGCGCTTTCGCGTCGAACGATCCCAACAGCTTTCCGATAAGGGTGCCGAGCTTCGGATCATCGTAATCGCCGATCCGCGTCGCCATGGTCAGTCGTTGCGAAGGAGTAAGCCCTTTAAAGAAGAGCGCGATATCCGGACGGTCCGCCGCGGTGGCAAAGAAATCCCGCTGAGCCGAACCTACCGGCCCCGTGGCCAAAGCGACGTCGTGACTTTGGTTGTAGCCGTTGTAAACCGCCAAAGTCGCCCCCACGGCGATCATAAACAGCAAGCTGCGCAACGTTCGCTGCAAACGGCTACGCGGCTTTTTGGGGGCCGGAGATGTGGCCTGTGGCGTGTGACCTGTGGACTGATCGGAGTGATGAGCCTTAGATGATCCTTTCATCCCTCAATCCACGAGCCACACGCCACAGTCCACATCCCCATGCGCGTCAGAACTGAACCTTTACGTTCTCTCGTTGAATCGCGTCCTCGATCTCGAACAGCTCTTGAGGCTTGAAGCCTCCGGAGGTGGCGAAGATGCTGGAGGGGAATGACTCGATCCGGGTGTTGTAAGCGGTGACGATGTCGTTGTAGTACTGGCGGGCGAACGAGATCTTATTCTCGGTGCTCTTCAGCTCCTCTTGGAGCGAGAGCATGTTCTGGTTCGACCGAAGCTCCGGATACGACTCGGAGATCGCCATGATGCCGCCCAGAACCGAGCTGAGCTGCGATTCCGCCGCCGCCTTCTCCCCGACGCCACGAGCCGCCATGGCCTGGTTGCGGGCCTGGATTACCTTTTCGAGCGTGTCTTGCTCGTGCTTCATGTAACCCTTCACCGTCTCCACGAGGTTCGGGATCAAGTCGTAGCGACGCTTGAGCTGCACGTCGATCTGGCCGAACGCGTTTTGGGTCTGCCGGCGTAGCGACACCAGCCCGTTGTATTGCGCCACCCCGTACACCACGAGAAGGGCGAGAATGACGATTAGAACGATCACTGCGGTCATCGAGTTGCTCCCAGAGTTCTGTGCACCTGTCTGTCTACCGATACGGACGATTGAGGGCTACCGTTGCGATTCACGCTTCAACGTGACCGGTTCGCCCCCTTCCTCGCTGAAGGTTACCGTCCCATCCTTGTTTCCTTTCAGCCTCGCCGATTTGATCGCGTCGCGCACGTCCTGCGGTTGGCGGTCGAGCGGGCGGTCGAGCATGGTGTCCGGCTTCAGCACCAAGTCCGAACCGTCGTGTTGCACCGGCCCGGCGAACGAGATCCCTTGGTCGAACATCTCGAACCGGCCCTCGTTATCGATCTTCACCGTGACCCGTTTCAGCGTGTTCACCACATCCGGATTCGCCCCCTGCTGCGCCTGGACTTCACGTTGACCGGTCCATTTTCCGGCGAACTGGAATCGATCTCCGCACCCCAAAAGGACGAAGACGACCGCCGCGAAAGATATACTTCGGGCGATGGCCGTCATCACTCCCGAAGTGTACACGTCGATGGGACTCAACGCCGACGAGTACGCGCTGATCCTCACCCTTCTTGGCCGCGAACCCTCTTACACCGAACTCGGAATGTTCGCCGTAATGTGGAGCGAGCACTGCGGATACAAATATTCCCGCCCGGTCCTCGCCTACTTCAAGCAATACAAAGAGGCGATGGAAGGGGACGGTCTCGAGAACGCCGGCATCGTCGATATCGGCGAAGGGCTCGGGGTGACCATGAAGGTCGAGTCCCACAACCACCCTTCGGCGGTCGAGCCATACCAAGGCGCGGCCACTGGAGTCGGCGGCATCATTCGAGATATCTTGACGATGGGCGCCCGCCCGATCGCCGGGCTCAACTCGCTCCGCTTCGGGCCGATCCGGGACGGGGAGGGCGAGCCGTCGGTTATCGAGCGGAACCGGTACCTTTTCGAGCACGTGGTTGCGGGGATCGCCGGCTATGGCAACTGCGTCGGCGTGCCGACGGTCGCCGGGGAAGTGAATTTTCACCCCCGCTATAGCGGGAATCCGCTCGTGAACGCGATGTGCGTCGGGGTGCTTCGTCTCGACGAGGTGACGACGGCGGGGGCGACGGGAACCGGAAATCCGGTGATTTACCTCGGATCGGCGACCGGCAAGGACGGCATCCACGGCGCGACCTTCGCCAGCGATGCCCTCGGCGAAGATAACGAGGCAAAGCGCCCGAACGTCCAGATCGGCGACCCGTTCGCGGAAAAGCTTCTAATCGAGGCGACCCTGGAGGCGCTCAAGACCGGCGCGATCGTGGCGATCCAAGATATGGGCGCCGCCGGCCTGACCTGTTCGACCATCGAAATGGCGAGCAAGGGGGAAGTCGGCATGACTGTGGACCTCGACCTCGTTCCGATGCGCGAAGACGACATGACCGGCTACGAGCTGATGCTTAGCGAGAGCCAGGAGCGGATGCTGTGCGTCGCCGAGAAGGGGCGAGAAGGGGAAGTCCTCGACGTCTTCCGTAAGTGGGGGCTCAAAGCCGAGGTCATCGGCCACGTTACGGACGATGGGATCGTGACGGTAACCCGTCACGGACGGATCGAGGCCCAGGTGGATCCAAAGCTGCTCACCGACCACTGCCCGGTTTACAAGAGCCGGATCGAGGAACCGGAGTATTTCCGCCGCGCCGCCAACTTCGACCCATCCCAACTTCCCGAAGTCGATCTTCGGGCTGCGCTCCTAAAGCTGCTCTCGTCACCCGATGTGGCGAGCAAGCGGTGGGTGTTCGAGCAATACGACCAGCAGGTTCAAACGCAAACCTCCCTCGCCTTCGGCGCGGGTGATGCCGCGGTGTTGGCCCCTCGGGGGACCAAGAAGGGACTGGCGCTTAAGATAGACGGGAACGCCCGCCAAGCCTATCTGCACCCGTACCGAGGCGGCTTGCTCGCGGTAGTGGAAGCGGCCCGTAACGTCGCTTGCACCGGGGCCAAGCCAACGGCGGTAACCGACGGCCTGAACTTCGGCAACCCGACTTATCCGCACGTGTATTGGCAGTTCGACCGCGCGGTGAAAGGGATCGCCGATGCCGCCGAAGCGATGGGAACGCCGGTTATCAGCGGCAACGTCAGCTTCTACAACGAGAGCGATCTCGGAGAAGTCCCGCCCACTCCCCTGATCGGCATGCTCGGGATTCTCGAGGATGTCAACCAGCGGGTCGGCTTGGCCCCTCAATCGCCCACCAATCTCTTTCTCTTGGAAATAGCCGAGCTCGAGGCGGGGCAAGCCGGGCTTGGGGCGAGCCTGTTCCTTTCCGAGCTGCACGATCGCGAGGACGGCTATCCCGAGGCTCCGTTCCTAGACGGCGAGCGGCGGATTCAGCAGGCTTTGGTCGACGGTGTAGCTGCCGGCGTCATCCTCTCCGCCCACGATTCGAGTGAAGGCGGGCTTGCCGTCGCGCTGGCGGAGATCGCCCTCCACAGCGGTGTTTCCGCCGCGCTTCCGGAGGGGCCGACATTGGCCGCAGCGCTCTTCGGAGAGATTCCAGGCCGAGTCGTGGTCGGCGCTTCGGACGCGTCCAAGATCGAGTCGCTCGCCACCCACCACCAACTCCGCCTTACCCGGCTCGGCACCTACGGAAGCGGGGAAGGATTGCGGCTAACTCTGGGAGGTCTCGACCTCGCATGGAGTTCGGAAGAGCTCCGCACCGCCTACGAATCCGCGATCCCGCAGGTGATGATCCACTGAGGTTGAGAGCCTTGGGTAGCCTCGTCTGCCATGCTTGCCGCCCCTTCTGACGACCAGGTAAGGGCCATTTTGCGCAAGCATGGCCTTCCAGATGAAGTCGTGGTCGAACGCTCGGCGCACGAAGGTTCCGTCAATCACGTTCGGATGGCGGGTGACTACTGCGTCCGGCTGCTCAAGGAGCCGAACTATGCGAGCGACATTTGGACCGAGTCGGTCGCCGCCCCGGCGGTTAGGGCTTCGGGAGTAAAGACACCGGAACTGATCGCCTTCGATCCGGCCGCGGACCACTTTCCCGGCCTCGTTACTATTTATCGACGAGAGACGGGGGATGTTTTGGGCCAGTTCCGGGCTCCGGTCGATCTCGCCGGCATCTATCGGGAGCTCGGCGAGCAAATCGGGATCTGGCATCGAGGCGTGCGGCGCATCGAAGACCCGTTAGACCGTCTCGATAAGCCCGAGCTCGGAAGTATCCGGCAAGGGCTCGTAAGAAACTCCGTTCGGATGAGCCAGGCCGAAATCCAGTGGGCGGACAACCAGATCTCGCGACTCGAGGCGGCCGGCCCCGGTCCGCGCGGCTTTGTCCACTGGGATCTGCACGCCCACAACGTCCTGATCTCGAGTGGACGCCTCTCGTCGATCCTCGATTGGGGGGATTCGGGCTGGGGAGACGCCGCTATCAACTTTCATTGCCTTCCGGCTCAGTATCTGCCGGAAGCGCTGGACGGGTTTGGCGACCCGACTCCCGAACTGTTCGCCCGATGCCTGCTCGGCGTCCTCGGCTACGCAATGAACGATATCCACCGTCCCGACGACACGCTCCAGCCGTACCGGAACAGCGGCCACCGACGGTGGAGAAGCCTTCAAGCGCTGTACCAGCGCGACCTGCCCCCGGAGTGGCGCCGATGGATGAGCCCCCAGCTTCAAACGTAGCATCGGCTCCCAGCCGATGAACGGTTCGAGGGATCATCGGCTGGGAGCCGATGCTACGGGGCCAAGGTATCATAGGCTTTGGGCCCGCAGCTCCTGCGGGCCCTGTGTGCGTATATGGAAAGCCCCCCTCCTCTCTCGCGGCGAGCGTTTAAGCGCGTGCTGATCAAGCTAAGCGGCGAGGCGCTGGCGGGTTCGTTCCAGTTCGGTCTCGATCCGACGACGCTGAGCTACATCGCTAAGGAAATCGCGGCGGTTCAGAAAGCCGGGGTCGAGGTGGGCGTCGTCGTCGGCGGCGGAAACTTCGTTCGAGGAGAAACCTTCTCCTCCGAAGGAGCGATCGAGCGTACGGTTGCCGACCAGATGGGGATGCTGGGCACTCTGATGAACGCGCTCGCGTTGCAATCGGCAGTGGAGACGCAGGGAGTGCAGACGCGCGTTCAGAGCGCGGTGAACGTCGCCCAGGTGGCCGAGATGTTCATTAGACGCCGGGCGATGCGCCACATGGAGAAGGGGCGGGTCGTCGTATTCGCGGCCGGTACGGGCAACCCGTACTTCACCACCGATACCGCCGCGGTCCTCCGGGCTCTCGAAATCGATGCCGACCTGCTGATCAAGGCGACGAAGGTGGACGGCGTTTACGACAAGGACCCTAAGAAGCATGCCGACGCGGTGAAGTACGATTCGGTCGCCTACTCGACGGCGATCGAGCAACGGCTCGGCGTGATGGACCAGACCGCTTTTACGATGTGCCGCGAGCACCGGCTCCCACTCATCGTGCTAGATTTCAACAAACCGGGCTCCCTGCTCCGCGCCGTTTTGGGCGAGGACGAGGGGACCCTGGTCGGAGGAGAATGAACATGTCAGTTAGCGAGATCCTGAAGGAAGCCGAACAGAAAATGAAAGGCGCCATCGATGCGATGACGCACGACTTTTCCTCTTACCGAACCGGTCGCGCCAGCCCGGCCGTACTCGATCGGGTTCACGTTCTCTACTACGGAAACGAGGTCCCGATGAACCAGGTCGCCAACATCAGCGTCCCCGAGCCGCGCCAACTCCTCATCCAGCCGTGGGAGAAGAGCATGACGCCGGTGATCGAGAAAGCGATCATGAAGAGCGACCTCGGAATCAATCCGGTCAACGACGGCACCGGCATCCGCCTCAACTTCCCCCAGATGACCGAGGATCGCCGCAAAGACATGGTCAAACAGGTCCACGCCCGAACCGAAAACGGCCGCGTCTCGATCCGAAACGTCCGCCGCGAAGCGATCGACCACCTCAAGGCGCTCGAAAAGAAGAAGGAAATCACGGAAGACGACGTCAAGGGCTACGAGACCAAGATCCAAAAACTAACCGACCAATTCATCGCCCAAGCCGACGATCTGGGGAAGAAGAAAGAAGCGGAATTGATGCAAGTCTAGAGAGAGGCGTTGGGCGTTATGGCGTTGGGCGTTGTTGTCACCATGGGAGAACACCTTCCGATCGAAAACATGGAGGTCTTTAAGATCTTCGAAGGCGTTTCCGATTGGTGCTGGGAGGCGGTGTCGAAGTGGCCGCGGTTCGCTCAAGACACTCTTGGCCGTCATCTCGTGACTTCAGCGGACAGCGTGAACGCTAATCTGGTGGAGGGTGACGGGCGCTATAGCGATCCGGACGCTACTAAGTTCTTCGTAATCGCTCGAGGATCTGCGAGAGAGGCCAGGTTGTGGATTCGGCGGGCCGTCAAGCGAAATCTTGTACGAGGGGATGAAGGGGAACGGCAGATTGAGGCAATACACTGCGGTGCCAGGTTCCTTAACAATTTGATCTCTTATAGGCGAAAATCGAAGAACCGAAATATGGTCAAAGAGTCCTCCGCAACATATTCCACCCAACAACATGCCGAAGCAGATCCCTTCGCAGAAGTGATGGACTAACGATGGCCTCGACAAACCAACCACCGGTGCCGACAACGCCCAACGCCCAACGCCCAACGCCCAACACCCCAACACCCCAACACCTCAACACCTCAACACCTCTTCGAGAGGAAGCATTGCAACTCGGCATCTCCCTAACCTCCCTCCCCCATCACGTCGCCGTGATCATGGATGGGAATGGGCGGTGGGCGAAGAAGAAGGGGTTGGGCCGGTTGCTTGGGCACCGTGAGGGGTACAAGACGCTTCGGGGGGTGTTGCTGGCGGCGAGCGAGCTTGGGATTCGCTACTTAACCGTCTACGCCTTCTCCGCGGAGAACTGGCGGCGGCCCGCGGAGGAAGTGGCGGGGCTGATGAAGCTCATCGAGACCGCGGCCCGCGACGAGCTGCGCCTCATGCATAAGAATAATGTCCGTGTCCAAGTCGCCGGGCGGATGGACGAAGTCCCCGAGGGGCTTCGCCGGGCGCTCGAGCACGGAATCGAGACGACGAAAGATAACACCGGGATCACCTTCACGCTCGCCGTCAACTACGGCGGACGAGCGGAGATCGTCGACGCCGTAAAGTCGATCGTCGCGTCCGGGGTTCCGGTCGAGCAGATCACCGAAGAGTCGATTTCGGCCCACCTCTACAATCCAGCTCAGCCCGACCCGGACCTCATGATCCGCACGGCGGGAGAGATGCGATGGAGCAACTTCCTCATCTGGCAGTCCGCCTACTGCGAGCTCGTCGTCACCGACGTCACCTGGCCCGAATTCGGCCCCAACGACCTTCTCCAAGCCGTCGCCGTCTACCAGCGCCGAACCCGAAAATTCGGCGCCACGGTTTAGTCACACAAGCTGTACCAGGTGCCCGACCATGCGTTTGGGTCCGTCGCCGGCTCGCCCGACTTATGCCCCGCCGGGTCGACTCTCGACTCGTCGAACGAGCCCATCCCATTGATGTGCTTCGCGTGGCTATCCGAGAAGATCATGGAGCCGCCGCTCGGGTCCCAGTTCTTGAAGTACCCGCAGTCGTAGCCATAGCGCGTGCACTCGGGATCGTTCTTCTTCTCGAAGAATCCGAACATCTCCAGCCGGATCACCCGGGTCTCGGCCGGAAACTCCATCGAGGTTTCGATCACCGGTCGAGTCACGTTGGTTGACTGCGAGACGGCATCGTAGACCGCGAACTGATTGTTCTGCGACGATTCATTGGCTGCCGTCGTGAACGTGCAGTGCCCGAAGCGATAAGAGCTGCCGTACGCCTTCCAGTAGGAGTCCGCATTCTTGGCACTGCCGACCTCGTTGGCAAGATACGGTCCGCCGCTGTCGAGGGGCGAGCGGAAGATCTCCTTCGAGTTCGTGTAGGGAAGCAGCAGCACCTCGGTACCGTGGTGCGCGGCGGGGGAATAGATGGAAGGGTCGCTGTTGTATGCGTAGAAGATCGGCATCGTGTCGTCGCTATCGCCGAGATAGATCTTGATGGCGGTGCCGATCTCCTTGGCGTTGCTCAGGTCGACCGTCTTCTTCGCGGCAAACTTCGCCTGGGCGAAGACCGGGAATAGAATGGCGGCCAAGATGGCGATGATCGCGATGACGACGAGTAGCTCGATGAGCGTAAATGCGCGTTTCACTTGTTCTCCTCGAAGCAGGAGCACGCCTTCGCGACTGCGAAGGCGGCCTTGCGGGGTGAACCGTGGGGACCGCGCCTTCCACAATCCCTCCGCTGGTACTAACCAGATCAGGTTCCGGGGTCGTCCTGTCTCCAGGACCTCTCAGCCTCTCGGCTCCCCCTTGCGGGCGGCAAATGCCTCAGGCTTGAGTGTACCCGTGGCACGGGCTTCCAGCCCGTGTGTATCACGACCATCCTGGTCGTGAACGTAGCATCGGCTCCCAGCCGATGAACCCTGCGACCATCTGTGGCCAAGGGCAGGATGCCCTTGGGACCCACTGGCAAGATGCCAGTGCCACTCTCCGGGCTTCCGGATGTCAGATCGCTTTCAACATCTCCCGGACGCTTGCCAGCGAGTCGGCGTCCGGTGGTTTTTTGTCGTGGCGCCAGCGGAGGATGCGGGGGAAGCGGACGGCGAGGCCCGACTTATGGCGGTTAGAAACTTGAATCCCCTCGAACGCCAGCTCCATCACGAGCTCGGGCTCCACGGTCCGGACCGGGCCAAATTTTTCTTTCGTGTTGCGGCGAACCCAGCTATCGACGCGTCGGATCTCCTCGTCGGTAAGGCCGCTGTACGCCTTGGCAAACGGGACGAGCTTTCCATCGTCGTCCCACACGCCGAAGGTGTAGTCGGTGTACAGCGAGGCCCGCTTGCCACTCCCTCGTTGGGCGTAGATGAGCACGGCGTCGACCGTAAGCGGCTCGATCTTCCACTTCCACCAATTCCCCTTCTTTCTTCCGACCAAGTAAGGAGAATCGAGCCGCTTAAGCATCAGTCCCTCGACGTTTAGGTTACGCGACTCCTCCCGCTTAAGGGCGAGTTCATTCCAAGTTGAGGCCTCCACTCGGCTGGAGATCAACAGGCGCGAAGTGCTCGCCAACCCGTCCGTCGCCGAATCATCCGGGTCGTCGGAGGCGAGGCGGGGATCGACGGCTTCTCCCAAGATCAACTGGTCCGGCGGAGCGGTATTGACCGCATCGACCAGCTCCTCCAAGAGGCGCCTTCGCTCGACGTAAGGCCGTTCTCGGAGATCCTCGCCCGCATACTCGAGGATATCGAAGGCGACGATCACCGCCGGGACCTCTTGCAAGATCTTCTTCGAGAGGAGCTTTCGTCCGATCCGGCGTTGCAAGGCCATAAACTTCTGCGGTTTCCCTTCCGCCCAGGCAAGAATCTCGCCGTCGATCACGGTTCCATTCGGGAGCGCCTCGCACACGTCGACCATCTCCGGGAAGCGCTCGGTGATCAGCTCCTCGCCGCGCGACCAAACAAACGACTGGCCCTCCCGGCGAATGAGCTGGGCACGTATCCCATCCCACTTCCATTCGGCATGCCACTCTTCGATCGGGCCGAGCCCTTCCAAGGCTTGTTCAAGCGAATGCGCGAGGCAGAACGGGTACGGGCGGCTGACGTCGGTGTCGTCCGATTGCTCCGAAAGGAGCCCTTCGTAGAAAAGCGCGGACGGCGTCCAGTCGCCCATTAACCGGTGGGCAATGACGGGCGCCGGTATTCCGCTGACTTGCGCGATCGCCCGCACCACCAGCTCTTGAGAAACCCCGACCCGGAACGCGCCCGTGATCAGCTTGTTATAGACAAACCGTTCCGAAGGGTCGAGCTCGATCCAGTCTTCCGCGAGCGCCCGAACCTGGTCGTCCTCCGACAGTCCCGGCATCTTGAGCAGTCGCTCCTCCACCCAATAGGTCAGAGGCTTGTCGGCCTTTTCTCCGGGGAATTGCGGCAGGATGAGAGCGATCGTCTCCGCCAGATCGCCGACGGCATCGTACGATTCCCCGAAAAGCCAAGGCGGAATTCCCGCCAGATGGGCGGCCAACTCCTGCATCCGGGTGGAATTCGCCGCCCGTTTCGGCCGGCGGCCGATCAGGAAGTGAACGGTCCACGCGGCGTCGTCGGGAGGCGCTTCCCGGAAGTAACGCGCCATGGCGGCGACTTTTTCATTGGTCTTGTTCGTCTCGTCGATCGACCGGTAGAGATTTGCGAATGCTTTCATGCCCCTAGCGCCTCCCGTACAAACGGGTGATCCGGTTTGAGTTCCCAAACCGATTGGTAGAAACGCACGACCATCTCTGACCGATCAGGAATGTGGCCATGGGCGAATAGCGCGAACCGGACGGGGCCGGTCTCCGGTCGTACCGCGGGCTGCGTGTACGTTTCGCTAACAACGTGAAAGCCCTGCCGCTCGTACCACTCAAGTACCGGGCCTTCCCGGTCGATCTCTACCAGCAGCGGCAGAGGGGACGCATCTTGGAGCACCCGTTGGAGTAGCGCGGTCCCGATGCCTTGTCCCCGCCAGGGTTCATCGACGGCGATGTGGATAAGGAAGGCGAACTCGGCGGAATAGAGGACGGCGAAGCGGGCAAAGGCTGCCGGGGACCTCTCCGCAGAGGCACGATCTTCGGCAGGTTTTGCTCCCTCACCCCCAACCCCCTCTCCCTCGTCGGGCACGATGCATCCCGAGGAGGGAGAGGGGGCTCCGGAGGTGATGAGGAATTTGAAAGGAAGGCGATATTCGCCGCGCAGCTCTTGGATGAGGCGCTCGTCTGGCTCGCGGGACTCGGGCGGGAAGGAGGCGTGGTAGATACGGAATACGTCGGCCAGCGCGGGATCGTCTGGGCCGGTTAGGTAGCGGAAGTTCATTCCAGCTTTCCCTCCGTATTCGGAGTGTAGGGGCGCTCTCCTTCGGTTTGCTCCACCGCTTCGGCGGCCTCCGCACCTTCGTCTTGCTCTCCCTCCCACCGCGTGCTGAGGGCGTGGGCGTCGAGGCCCTGCTCCTCTAAGTAGCGAACGACGACGCTGGAGTAGCCGTGCGTAACCCAGACCGACTCGGCGCCGGTCTGTGCTATCGCTCCAATAAGCGAGGGCCAGTCGACGTGATCGCTGACGACGAAGCCCCGATCGACGGCGCGCCGCCGGCGAGCTCCGCGAATCGCCATCCAGCCGGACATGAAGCCAGTTGAGTGATCGCCAAACCGGCGCACCCAGGGACTGCCGTTGGCGCTTGGCGGTGCCAGCACGATCGCCTGCGACCAGTCGAATCCCTTTCCAACCTCCGGTACCAAATGCGTCGGAGGCAAAGCGATCCCCTCCTCGCGATAGTCGTTCGTTAAACCTTGGACCGCTCCGTGAAGAAAGATCGGGCCGATCTCCGGATTCAAGTACGCCAAGGCTCGTTGGCACTTGCCAAGCGCGTATCCCAGCAGGATCGAGCACTTCCCGGCGGCTTGATTGCCCTTCCACCACCCGTGGATCTGCTCGATGACTTCGGCCTGGGCCGGCCAACGATAGATTGGCAACCCGAAAGTCGATTCCGTAATGAACGTGTGGCAAGGTACTGGCTCAAACGGCGTGCAAGTGGAATCCATTTCCGTCTTGTAGTCGCCGGAAACCACGTAAACCCTCCCGCCATGTTCGACGCGCACTTGAGCTGAGCCGAGAATGTGCCCGGCCGGATGGAGACTGACGCGAACCCCGTTTAGAGTCACCGGTTCGCCGTATGCTAGCGTGTCGATTGCAGCATCCTCGCCCACTCGGCGGCGCAGGACTCGTTCCCCCTCTTTCGTGCAGAGGTACCGCTTCATTCCCCACCGCGCATGATCGGAGTGCGCGTGGGTCACAACCGCTCGGTCAACCGGCTTCCATGGGTCGACGTAAAAATCCCCTTCATGACAGTAAAGGCCACGGTCGGTGAGGCAGAGCAACTCTTTTCGACGTCGGGCCATTTCTTGTTTCTACCGCGTCCCGGAGAATTGAGACGTCAGGAACTAAGTCGGAGGCCGTAAAGTCCTCAAAGGCGTCCATGGCGTCTCCAGCTACTACCTCCCCGATGACCGTTAATTTCCCCAAGATCAAGGAGATGGTGCTCAAAGCCGGCGCCAATTTCGGGTCCGACAATGTGCCTCGTTTGGCGGCCGCGTTTTCGTTCTACGCAATTTTGTCTCTGGCCCCCCTGCTGGTCTTGGCGGTGGTCGCAGCCGGTTACTTTTACGGTCACCGCGTTGACGCGCAACGAACGCTGCTGGAACATGCTTCAAGCGCGGTGGGTAGGCAAGGTGCGGAGCTTCTTCGCCAAATGATCCAAGGCGCCAACAAACCCGGTGTCGGGGCCATTGCCACCATCGTCTCCCTCATCGTCACCTTTTTCTCGGCGTCGAATTTGTTCATCCAGCTTAGCGATTCGGTAAACACGATCTGGAAGGTCGCCGTGACCGGTTCGATGGTTCGTAATTTGATCGCCAGCCGAGTCATCGCCTTTCTGAGCGTCCTCGTTTTCGGAGCCGTCGTTCTCCTCTGGCTGGGGGTCGACTCCTGGCTCGGATGGTTGGAAAAGCACACGAGCGGATTCCAGGGTTGGCAAGTCGTCAGCTTAGGCATGACAGTGATCATCTTGAGCGGCCTCTTCGCCGTGAGCCTGAAGTCCTTGCCGCGAGGCAGACTTCAGTGGAGGGACGTCTGGCCGGGAGCGGTAATCACCGCCGTGGGACTCGGGATCAGCAAGCTCTTGCTAAGCCTCTACTTCTCAACTTTCAACGTCTCCGCCGCCTACGGTTCCGCCGGCGCCCTGGTCGTCATCCTGCTCTGGATCTACTACACCTCTCAGATCTACTTCTTCGGCGTAGAACTAACCTGCGTCTACGCGCACGAATATGGCTCGCTCCGGGGAATCGACGAGTCGCCGCTAGAGAGGTCTTGAAGGTGAATGGGCGTTTCGCTTCGCTCGGTGTTGCGGTGTTACCTTGAGCCTCTACCCCTTCTGATGGGACGGATGTGACCTCGGGGTCCTATGGATCTCAATCGCCCCTTAATCCACAAGCCACAGCCCACACGAATCCAACCCTAACACCGTAACACCAGCGAAGCGGAACACCTTAACACCCGCCACGCCCGGCCATACTGCAAAGCAAGATGCGCGTCATGATGCTCTCGTGGGAGTACCCACCCCGGATCGTAGGTGGGATTTCGCCTCACGTGTATGACCTTTCGCAGGAGCTGCAGCGGAAAGGGATCGAGGTTCACGTCGTCACCAAGGCGACACCGAACGCTCCCGATGAGGAAACCGAGCCAAGCGGGGTTCAAGTTCACCGGGTTCACCTCGCGGAAAAGCCGAACGACTTTCTCCACGAGATCCAGCTCTTGAACCAAGCTACGGACGCGCGGGTGCGGCAGCTTTTGGAAGATTGGCGCCCGGGTGGGCAGCCGACGATTTTCCACGCTCACGACTGGCTGTCCCTTGACGCGGCCCGGGAGCTGAAGTACGAATACAAGCTGCCGATGGTCGCCACCGTCCACGCGACCGAGTCCGGTCGCCACGGTGGGATCTTTAACGACACCCAGCGGTACATCCACGAGCAGGAGTATTGGCTGACTTACGAAGCTTGGCGGATCATTGTCTGCTCCGAGTTCATGAAATCGGAGACCTGCCGCTTATTCGACTCGCCGGCCGACAAGGTGGACGTGATCTATAACGGCGTGAATATCGACCGCTTCGAGTTCGAATGGAGCGAAAAGGACCGGGCCGCGCACCGGGCGAAACTTGCGCTGCCGACCGAGAAGATCGTCATGTACGTCGGCCGCTTCGTGCGTGAGAAAGGAATCCAGGTTCTGCTGAACGCGGCCAACGTGGTTCTGGCGCAAGAGCCGGACACGAAGTTCCTCATCGTCGGCGGCGGAAATCGCGAGCGGTTCGAGAGCTTCCTCGACTGGGCGGGACTGCGGGAGAAGGTCCTCTTCACCGGATTCATGGCCAACCGATCGCTGCATCAGCTTTATCGCGTCGCCGACGTGGCGGTGTTCCCGTCGCTTTATGAGCCGTTCGGCATCGTGGCGCTCGAGGGGATGGCGGCGGGGGCGGCGGTCGTAACCTCGGACGCCGGCGGTCTGAAGGAGGTCGTGCTCCATGACAAGACCGGCACTCTCACGTACGTTGGCAATCCCGAGTCGCTGGCGTGGGGCATCCTACACGTCCTGCGCGATCCGGAGCGAGCGAATCGTCTCGCGGAGAATGCCAAGAAGCGGCTTCGGACCGACTTCGAGTGGCCGCGAATCGCAGACCAGACGATCGAGGTTTACAATCGGGTTTGGGCGGAGTTCCTCGGCAGCTACTGGGCGGACCAGACGGTATGGCCGGTTACGCCGGGAGCCGCGGAGCGGGCAGAAGAGCTTCATCTTCGGGAGAAGGCGAAGGAGCCGGCCGTCATCGAACGCCCTCGCCCTCGCATCGGGCCGCTCGTTGCGCCGATGTTGGACGAGCAGGATGAGGAAGAAGAGAGAGAAGGACTCCCTTTGTAGTTGCGAAAGCGTGACTTTGCCCCTACACTTGGGAAGCAATGTGGCAACGATTCAGCGAGCGAGCTCGCCGGGTGATCTTTCACTCTCAGGAAGAAGCTCAAAAATTTGGGGAAGCTTACGTTTCGACTGAGCATATCCTTCTCGGCTTGCTGGACGATGGCGACTGCGCGGGTTATCGCGCCCTGGAGCACATGGGTCTCGACCCTCGGCGGGTTCGAACGCGGGTGGAGTCGCAGCTACCCTCGGCGGAGCCGCACATTGGGCCGGATATGACCTTGACTCCGCGGGCGAAAAGGGTCATCGACTTGTCGTACGAGGAGGCGCGGCTCCTGTCCAACGGGTACATCGGGTCGGAGCACCTCTTCCTTGGTCTGGTGCGGGAGGCAGACGGCCTCGCCGGGCGAGTTCTTCTCGACTGCGGGGTTACCCTGGAGGCAGCCCGCGAGGCGGTGAGGGTGATTCAAAACGGAACGCCCGACGAGCCCGCCAAACAGCGCGATCGGTTCCCGACCCCGAAGGCGGGGCAATCGCTGCCCGTTCATCTCTCGGGCGCGTTTTTAACGATACGGCAGGGGCAGTTCGGGCCCGACCTTTTCGCGCTGGTTCTGCTAAATCGTCCGCCGGCGGCGATCACCGCGTGCTTGGACGCGATGGGACTCTCCGCGAATCGATTGGCGACCACGATCGAACATGAGATCCAACTCCGCCCCAACCTCTTCGATGAATCGACCTCGCTCGGCGAAATCTGGATGAACACCACCGTCCTGGAGTTATTCGGCCGCATCGCTTGCGACGAGAAGACATACACTCATCGGGCGCTCTTGGACTTAGGGCAGAGTCCGGAAGCGATCGCCTCGGCATTTGGCGTTACCTAGGAAAGGTTGCCCTTCGACGCTGAAGGTGTGGTCCTCTCCCGAATGGCAGGATCACTTCAGACGGCTTGCAAGCTTCCCAAACGCGGCCGCTCCCGCATACTGCGCCTGCGCGCCGAGCATCTCTTCGATCCGGAGAAGCTGGTTGTATTTGGCGACCCGGTCGGTCCGGTTGGGGGCGCCCGTCTTGATCTGGCCGCAATTCGTAGCTACCGCGAGGTCGGCGATCGTTACGTCCTCGGTCTCACCAGATCGGTGGCTCATGACCGCGGTGTAGCTGGCCCGCTTGGCCATTTCGACGGCGGCAAGCGTCTCCGTCAAGGAACCGATCTGATTCACCTTGACCAAGATCGAGTTCGCGGTCTTGGTTTCGATGCCGCGCGAAAGTCGCTCGACGTTGGTGACAAACAGGTCGTCGCCAACAAGCTGCACGCGGTGGCCCAAGGCGTCGGTGAGTTTCTTCCAGCTTTCCCAGTCGTCCTCGCTGCAGCCGTCCTCGATGGAGATGAGCGGGTACTTGTAGCAAAGCGACACAAGGTATTCCACCTGCTCGTCGCTGTTTCGCTCGCTCTTTTCTCCCGCCTTGTAGCGGTACTTACCGTCCGAGTAGAACTCGGTGGCGGCGGCGTCGATTCCAAGATAGATCTCGCGACCGGCGTCGTAGCCGCACTTGTGGATAGCGTCGAGAATATAGTCGAAAGCGAGCTCCTGCGAGGGGAGATTCGGGGCAAATCCGCCTTCGTCGCCGACGCCGGTGTTCAGTCCCTTCGCCTTCAAAACCCCTTTGAGGGCATGGAAGACCTCGGCGCCCATCTGGAGCGCGTGCTTGAACGACTCGGCGCCGACAGGGAGAATCATGAACTCCTGGAAATCCACATTCGAATCCGCGTGGGCGCCGCCGTTCAGGATGTTCATCATCGGGACGGGGAGCGTGTTGGCCGAGACGCCGCCGATGTAGCGGTAGAGGGGAAGCCGGTGCTGATTCGCCGCCGCCTTGGCCACTGCAAGCGAGACGCCGAGGATCGCGTTGGCGCCGAGATGCGCCTTATTCGGAGTGCCGTCCAGTTCTAAGAGCGCCTGATCGATCTCGCTCTGGTTGGTGGAGTCGCGATCGAGCAGCGCGGGTGCGATGATCTCGTTGACGTTCTCAACCGCCTTTAGGACCCCTTTGCCGCCATATCGCTTCTTATCTCCGTCTCGCAGCTCTACCGCCTCGAACTGGCCGGTGCTGGCGCCGCTCGGCACCGCCGCGCGGCCATGGCTGCCGCTCTCCAAGAGGACGTCGACTTCTAGGGTCGGATTTCCCCGGCTATCTAGAATCTCTCGGGCGGTGATATCAGCGATGTACGGCATGGATTAAGAGGATACCGAGTAAAAACCTCCCGCTCCATCCTAACCAAGCAATATTCACGCTAGCGACGGCCGCGGCCGGGACGGGGATTCAGCAAGAGGGCGTGGCCAAGGTTGCCGCTCACGCCAACGGCCGCGATCTGACCGCGGTTATTGATGGCGATCGCCTGCGAGATCGTCCACGGGGTACCGGTGGGGACGAGCGTATTGAGGTCCGTCACGGTGCCGCCCGCGAAGCGGAATCCTCGCGAGGTCAGGAAGTCTTTGCTGCTTGTACCGACCACCACGGTGCTCGTATTAACTCCGTTGGGCACGAGGATGTTGTCGCCGGTGAGCGGCGGAATCTTGGTCATCACGCCGTTTACCCAAATGAATCCAACTGGTTTTGCGTCGGCCGTCTTGGTGGCGGTTCCGACGAGCTTATCGTCGTCGCTAAGGGCGGTTCCGACGGTCACGTCGTATCCGTCCAGCAAGCCGGCATCGGTGATGCTTCCGTTTCGGTAAAGGCCGGCGTGCGAGCCGGCGTAACCCGCGATTACCCCTTTCTCGTTCAAGGCGCCCGAATTTTGGGATGCGGTGAAGCCGGTGAGCCCTTTAACTACTCCGGCTCGCACGAGCGCGTTGCCGACGATGAAGTCGCCTCCGTCGTTAATGGCGGTGACGGTGCCGCCGGTTTGGCCGAACTCGGTCGCCACTTGCGTTACCTTGCCGTTGCTGAAGAGAACGGGGAAGCCGGTCTGGCTGTTCTGGATCGACGTTCCTCCCGCTACCGTCGAGGAATTGACCGATGTGGCCCTCGCTCCGATATCGCCGGGGCGCTTGAACAGGTCGAACAGTACGCCGTTCGACCATAGGAACGCCCGTTGGCCGTTCGGCCCGGTCGACAGTCCGGCCACCTTACCATCGGAGCTGATGCCGCTGGGGGTGGTGGCGCTGTCGCCAGGAAGGACGCCGAGGTCGATCACGTCGTACACCGGCCCGGTCGTCGCCGACACGGTCGACATGACGGCGTAGACGCTGAAGTGGCCGATTTGTACGGACGCCGTGTGGGCGGCCGCGTTGACGATCGTTCCCGGCACCGGCTGCCAGACGCTGTTCTGGATGGTGTAGATCTGCAAGGAGCTTTCGGGGACGCCGATCGGAAGGTTGAGCGGATCGTAGGCGATCGTCAGCGAACCGGGGATCGAGAAGAAGAGACCATCCGGCGACAACTCGAACGCGGTGCCGGGCAAGATCTGAGTGTTCTCGGGAGGCGTGGGTAAGGCGAAGTCGACGGGCGCTACTTTAACGGTTGTGTTCTGTAAAAGCGCCTTCGCCGGGATGACCACGACCGCTTTGCCGTCGACGGAGGAAACGATCCCTCCTTTATCCTTATTGATGAAGCCGCTCGTGCTGCCGGTGGTGGAACTGCCGGTAGTGCCGGTGCTTCCGGTTCCCGTACTCGTGTGATGGTTGCCCCCATTCGCGTTCAGCGAGCCCCCTCCGCAACCGATAAGGGCGACGGCGAGGGAGAGCAAAAAGATGGCAAGCAGCGAGTTCGGTTTCATCCATTCCTCCGCAGCTTTTGCGGAACGTGTCGAAGCTACCTTAATGGTGTAACTCGCGCGAACACAAGGGTGGTTTTCTGCGTTGAGATTGATCACTGCGAGGCTTCGGGAAGATCTACTTCACCGGTATCGCCGGTTTCTGCGTCGCAAACCGGCCCCGGTTCGCGGTCCGGAAGGCGGGCCGCCGTGGATCGGAGAATGGCGAGGATCTTGTCGAAAAGATCGACCGCTTTCTTGTATCCTTCGATCAACTCGTCGTCGGCATAAAACGGAAGGTGCCCGTTCTTCGGTGGAAGGCGCACGAGGGTCTCCAACTCGATTTGGTCCGCGATGACCTGTCGGCGGCTTTCCAACGTGCCGATGAGCATCGCCACTTCCTTCTCATCCAGCCCCTCGGCGTTTTCTAGAAGCTTGAGAATCTCTTCATCGAGGGGAGCCGAGATTGCTGTCGGCTCGCTCGAGGCGGGGCTGGTTGCCGGACCTACCCAGTGGGCTCTGAGGTAATTACGTATGAACGCGTCGGGACTGATCGCAAACGGATCGTCCTCGGGGCTGCCCCCGAATCCCACCGTCGTACCGACGGCCGGTGGCGCGGGAGGCCTGGCTCCGCCCGGTTTGGGGGAAGGTCGATCGGCGTTCATGGCAACTTCACCCGGAGGCGCCTACACGGCTTCGTCGTAAGATTACGGCAAGTCGGAGTTTGGCTGCATCGTCTTCCACAGCGTCTCCAGGTCGAAGAATTGGCGTTGTTCTTCTCGCATGACGTGGAGGACCACGTCGCCGTAGTCTTGAAGGACCCAGCTATGGCTGTGGCTGTCCTCGCGGACCGGTTTCGAGCGGAGCTTGGACATGTGCTCGGAGACTTTGTCGGCGATCGACTGCACATGGCGGTCGCTGTTGCCGCTGCAGACGACGAAATAGTCGGCGACGGAGGTTTTGGCGCGGACGTCGAGGATTTCGATGCGCTCCGCCTTCATTTCATCGGCGGCTTCGGAAATTTGTTGGGCCTTTTCGGTTGAAGTCATTCAGTCCTTATAGAGTTGGTGGGTCGAGATATATTTTTGGACGTCGAGCGGCATCCAAGGGCTCACGTTTTGACGCCGGCTAATCCGGTCGCGGATGTCGGTGGAGGAGATATCGACGGGCGACATGTTGATCACGTCCACTCGGTCGCGGAACTCCTCCGGAGTTCGATTCATTACATCTTGTTCGTTCATCGGCGGCCGCACCGCGACGCCGAGGCGGGCTAAACGGAGGATTCTCTGAGGGTTCCTCCAGTCGGCGAGACCTCTCAGCGAGTCGGCCCCCATCAGGAACCAGTATTCGGCGGGTTGCGCCATGTGAAGCTCGCCGAGGGTGTCGACCGTGTAGCTGACTCCACCGCGGGTGATCTCCATGTCGGACACCGCCATCTTTGGCTCGTTCCGAATCAAGGCTTCCACCATGCCGAGCCGGTGCTTGGCCGACGTGCCGACCTTTCGGCTCTTGAGCGGGTTTTTGTTGGCGGGGAGAAAGATCACCTCGTCCAGGGCCAATTGCTCGATCGCCGCGTGGGCGACGGCGAGGTGTCCGTTGTGAGGAGGGTCGAAGGTGCCGCCAAGAATGCCGATTCGCATGGTGTGGTTCTAGTTTTCGTCGGTGAAGGCAAAGACCGCTTCGCCGATCACGACGTCGTCTCCCTCTTCGGCTCCCATCTCCCGGAGCTTTTTGATGACGCCAAGACGGTCGAGCCTTCGGTGAAGGTACCTGACCGCTTCTTCGTTCTCCAGATCGGTCATGGCCACCAGACGCTGGATGCGCCGACCACTGATCACGAACCCTTCCTCAGTGCGTTCCACTTCGAACGGAATGTTGTCGAGGGCTTCCAGCGCCGGCATCAACACGGGAATCTCTGGCTCTCCCTTCGCCTCCTGCAGCACCTCGTATAGAGCGTGGAGCAAGGCGTCGATACCTTCCCCGGTGACTGCCGAGATTGGGAAGAGGGGAAGTCCAAGTGTTTCGAAGCTCTTCCGAATTTCGTTGTACTTCTCGTGGGGGGCGGTATCGGTCTTGCTCAAGGCGATCAGCCGGGGCCGGGCCCAGATCTCTTCGGAGTACAGTTTGAGCTCGCTTTCGATGATGTTGTAGTTAGTCAGCGGATCCGATTCGTCGACCGGGTAGACCTCCACCACATGGACGAGCACTCGGGTGCGCTCAACGTGTTTCAGAAATTGGTGGCCGAGCCCGACCCCTTCGCTCGCCCCCGCGATGAGGCCGGGCATGTCGGCGACCACGAAGGTGTCGCCCGCGTACCGAGCGACGCCTAGGTTTGGGATGATGGTGGTGAAGGGATAGTCCGCTATCTTCGGACGGGCGGCCGAGATTCGGGCGATCAGCGTGCTCTTGCCGGCGTTCGGCAGGCCGATTAGGCCGACGTCCGCGAGAAGCTTCAGCTCCATCCGGGCGAGGATCCTCTCTCCGGGAGCGCCTTTTTGGGCAAAGTTGGGTGCCTGCCGGACGCTGGAAGTGTAGTGCTGGTTGCCGAATCCGCCCTTGCCGCCCTTGCAGATGGCGAACTTCATGCCGTGGGTCGACATGTCGACGATCGGCTGCCCGGTCTCTTCGTTGATAATCACCGTGCCGACCGGGACTTTGACGATGATGTTTTTGGAGTCTTTACCACGCTTGTTGCCCAAGCCGTGGCCGCCATCCTTCGCCTCGAAGCGTTGCTGGAGGCGCAGGTCGTACAGGGTGCGGCGGTTCCGGTCGGCGAGAAGAATGACGTCGCCGCCACGCCCGCCATCCGCACCATTGGGTCCGCCTCGGGGAACGTGCTTTTCGCGGTGGAAGCTAACCGCCCCCGATCCGCCGCGTCCTGAGACGAACTCGACTACGGCTTCATCGAGAAACATAGACGGTAGTGTACTTGCTTGGCTGGCCTTGATATTCGGCGGCCCACGTCGTCAAGGCTGTGACGGCGGGTTTCGCAATACCTTCGGAACCGGGGCGCGGCACGCGTAGGTGCCGGCTACAAGGCTCCGCCGTAGGGAGGCCGCTCTGGAGAGCGGCGGTCCGCCGCTTCGCCGCCGAGGGGTTAAGCAGGTGTTAAAATTACCGGGAAAGAAGATGCACTTTTGTGCAATTATTGACTGATTCATTCGTCACACGGACGTGCGTGTTTACGAGGTTCTAGACTTGGGGTGATGTTTTTTCATGTTTGTGGTTTGCTGCTTTCGATGACTTCGGCAGCGGGGATGCAGACCAATTCTGGGTTCGGCGTTCCGCGAGTCGCGCGGTTCTACGGGGGCGCGTTGGGGGCGGTGTCGTTGCAGTTCGACGACAGCATGATCAGCCAATTGCAGAACGCGGTGCCGCTGCTGAACGCTCGTAATTTGCGGGCCACGTTCTTCATCAATCCCGCGCGACCGCAGCATCAGGCGCATGTTCGCGAGTGGGAAGTCGACGTCCCAAATGCAGGGCACGAGCTGGCGAACCATACGCTCTCCCATAACGGAGCGAAGAGCCTCGAGGAAGTTGAGAAGGAAATCGCCAAATGCTCGGACGTGCTCCGGCGGGTTTACGGCTCGCGTCCGCGGCTGATGACCTTCGGCCAACCGGGTGGCGTGCCCTGGGATTTCGCGCCGGCCGATCTTCGTCCGATCTTTAAGAAGCAGTTGCTGGTGCCGGCAGTCAACCGGACGTTCTTCGACGAGACGAAGCTTGACCCGGTGACCTTGGCTCAGCAGGCGATCGACCGGCGGAGCTGGGTTCAGATTGGGATGCACGGCACCGGAGGCGAATGGCTCAGCACGAGCGTGCCCACGCTCACTCGTTTGCTCGACTTCCTGGCCGATCGTCGATCGACTCTTTGGACCGCTCCGACGATCGAGGTTTACAAGTACTCCGTCGAGCGCGACGCCGCCGCTCCTTCGCTGCTCACCAATGTCACGTTCCGAGGATTTGACGTAAAGGTCGATTGCGATACGGTTCACGTCGAGAAGTTCGGCCACCCGTTTACGCAGTTGTACGACCAGCCTCTCACTATGGAAGTGGAGGTACCGAATACTTGGCGCAGATTCACCGTTAAGCAAGCAGGGCAAACGAAGGACCTGGCCACCGTTGATTTCGGGGCGCAACATCTCGCTCGATTCGACATTCTGCCGAACACGGGTTCGGCGCATGTCGAACGAGCTCAATAAAGGAAATCTGGATATCTCAGTCGCGTCGATAGATGGCGTCGAATCGGGTGGTCCAGACACCTTTGATTTTGGCTTCGATCACTTGGTGGACTCTTCCTCCCGGCATCCGCGTGAGGGTTGTTCGGTCTTCGATCGTTCGTCCGGCGGGTAGGAATACTTTGCCGGCGAACCGAACTCCGTTTGGCGCCGGCTCGGAGAGCTTCTCTTTGTACACGCCGACGGGGGTGATCCAGACCTGTTTCCACCGCTTCTGCGCCGGCAGGTAGTAGAACTGGCTCTTGCCGACGTCGCCGTTCTCGAGCCCCTTCCATTCTTCGGTGCAGGCATATCCACCGAGCTCCGAAGTGACCACGTCGGCGCCGGCTAATTTTCCGTCCACGTAGACGTTCCATTTGCCCATCCAGAAATCGAGGGTGTGGTCAGGTGCGGGGAAGGTTAGATGAAGAAACCAAAACACGATGGGGTCATTTACCAATCGCGGAGGCGGGCGGAGAGTAGGACAATTCGAGCTTTACGGGTGGTCAGCGGATTTGGTGGCGCTGGAGTGCAGGGGACCGGACATCCCTCACCCCGGCCCTCTCCTTTCATCGGCACATGCATCCGAGGAAAGGAGAGGGGGTCGGCTTTCCTCATAAATCAAACATCAATCATCACTCCCGGACTCCCTCACCCCCAACACCCACTCCCTCGTTCGGCCCAATCCATCCGAAGGAGGGAGAGGGGGCTCCGGAGCTTCTATGATCCTACGATGGCGAAGCCTCCGGAATTTAGGAACGGCTTGGCGCCTTCGAGGTTTAGGCCGACGTTGATCGTCAGCAGTTCGAGCTTGATGGGTGGCAGGGCGATCGGATCTTTTGAGTTGTTGAAGTAGAAGGTTTGGGTTTTTTTCCCATCCGGAAGGGTGAAAATCAGGAGGCCAGGGGCGGGGTCGGCTCTTACGATCTTAGGGTTGCCGGTTACCAGGCTGGAGTTTTGAGATCGGCCGTAAAGCATCGGCCCAAGGTAGTCGTTCATCGCGAGGATCCAGCTCTCGTAGGCGCCGGGGCCGGGGAAGTATCGGGTTTGTACGATGTCGTCGGCGGTGAAGCACGGTTTTCCAGGCCATGACAGAACGAGCATTTCGGCCTGCACGGCCCGGCGAGTGACCGCGCCGGTGGCGCTACGTAGGTCGGCGGTCTTCGGATTCGAGAGGAAGTGAATTGTCTCATGCAGCCCCTTCGTTTTGCTCAGCCACTCCCGGGGGGAGATCTTTCCATTCACGAAGTCGATGGCAGCGTTTCGCCAGCGTAAGTTAGCCGGAGTGTCGATCAGTTTCGCGGAAATGAACTTAACCTTTCCCTTCGCGGCGGCGGTTGCGCGGGGGCCTGGCTTGGGCTCGACGCAATAGGTGTCGAATCCATCGCTGTCGATTAGCGGTTCAAAAAACTTCGACTCGGCCTCGGCGGCGGGGCACCGATAGATGGAGGGAGTTCGGGGGGTGTCTTCCAGAGCCCCGACGGCAACGAGGAGTAAGGCGAGCATGGCCAAATGCTACCTTTCGGCACCATTCTCAGCTCGACACAAGTGCCATGATGGATTTCTATGGACGGGTATCCGCTTGTCACCGGACCAATGGGATCGTTAGCCGCTCCGCAGCAGGGAAGGAGCATGCGCGCCACTTCGACCTTCCGCGAAGGTCCCGACGGTCTCTACGACCCGACCGCGCCACCCAAGAGCGACTTGGAAGAGAAGAGCAATCGCGATAACTTCCGCGTTCCCGCGGGACAAACCCATGTGCTGATGGATGTGGAGGGGCCGGGAGTGATCACCCACATGTGGATCACTTTCCTCGGTCCAGAAGCTCACCCGTGGGCGAAGGACGGCTCGGCGAACCACCAGGAAATGCTGCTCCGGATCTATTGGGACGGCTCGGATCGTCCCGGAGTCGAGGCCCCGGTGGGCGATTTCTTCGGCGGCTGCTTCGGGAAGCGGAGCGAGGTGATCAGCACCGCGGTCATCACCGAAGGTGGCGATTCGTACAACTGCTTCTGGCACATGCCGTTCCAGAAATCGGCCCGGGTGGAGATCGTCAACCAAAGCGAAAAGCCGATCTCGTTGCTGTACTACAACATCGACTGGATCAAGCGAGATTCGCTGCCGGCCGACACGCCGTATTTCTACGCTCAGTACACCCAGGCTTACCCGCTCGAAACCGGGAAGCCGTACACATTGTTGGAGACGACGGGGAAGGGGCACTATGTGGGGACTGTCTTTTCAGTCCGGACCCGTTCGCCTTATTGGTTCGGCGAGGGGGACGAAATGGTGACGATCGATGGGGAAGCGATCCCATCGGTGTGGGGGACGGGAACGGAGGACTACTTCCTCTGCGCGTGGGGGCTCGAACGGGTGCTCACTCCGTACTTCGGCGTTCCTTATTTCGATCAATGGGGAATCGTGGGCGGGCACACGAGCGCTTACCGCTGGCATGTCAACGATCCGTTCGTTTTCCAAGAGTCGATCAAGGTCCAGTTCGAGACGTTCGGCTGGATCGCTCCCGACGAAAATCCGGAGTACCGGGCAATGAGTTGGAATCCGCGCGAGGACGATTACGCGAGCGTCGCATTTTGGTATCAGACGGGAACGCCCACGTTTGCCGCGCGAGCGCCTTACGATCGCAAGTTACCAAGCATCGAGCGGAGCGTGGTCTTGGCCTACGAGCTGGATTACGGCCAGAAGAACACGCTGGACACCGACGAACTGCCGCGTCTGGAGTACGACGGGCGGCGCGAGCGTAAGATTACGGAAAAGGAGGTGCAGCGGTATCCGGAGCACTTCGATTTTCCGGTGCTTTACGTTCCGGGCAACGGTTTGGGGGCGGATGCGCTGGAGGTTCCGTTCACCGTTTCCGAGAAGGAGCCCTTGCGGTTGCTGATCAATATGGGGCAGGGGCCGGACCTTGGGATCTACGAAGTGTCGGTCGACGGCGTGAAGCTCGGCGGTCCGATGGACTTCTACGCGCCCAAGGTGGAGTCGCGCGAATATCACTTCCTCGACTTCTGGCCCGATCCGGGCACATATGTGCTGCGTCTGGACTGCGTGGGGAAGAACCACTTATCGAGCGGGTATGGGCTCATTATCGAGTCCGTGCGTTTACGCGAGCGACGTCCGCGGGTGAAGGAGATGGCCCACGATCGAGACAAGGATTGGCGGACGACGCCGATCTATTACGAGGGGACGTAGAGCCCCGGCGATTGGCGGGGCTCTACGCTAGAGTTTTCGGTTTCGTTACTTTGGGCGGCCGTTATCCGGCGGTCATGCCTCGGATGCGTTCGACCAGGTTCGAACGCTCTTCTTCCGAGAGGCGGGGGTCTTTCAGGCGCTCCAAGAGGGACGAGAGCTTCTCTTCGGCGGGCGGCTGGGGAGCCTCGTTGAATTGAATCGTCGGCCACTCTTGGCGGCCGGGAGCCGGCGGAGCGGGAGGGGTGGGGGGTGGTTCGGGCGCTTGTTCTCGCTCCGGAGGGGTAGGGGTGCGCAGGTGCTCGCGGAGGAGCTGGCCCAGATCCTCCTGCCCCAAGAATGGAGCGAGCTGGGTGAGCATCCCCATGTCGATACGGGTGCCTCCCTCTACTTGCTGGCGGACCAGCGAGGCGAGGTCTTCGCGGCTGATGAAGGGAGCTAGCCGGACGAAAGCGGCGTGGTCACCCTCGCCGTCCCTCATCCTTCTCCTTGTCCCTGCCTCATCTTTCCGTAGATAAGAGCTGAGCATCCGAGCCTCGACGCCGATCTCCCCGTACTCGGCGGTTTCGGAGAGATAGCTAAACATATCGCGGGGGACGACGCCGGACTCGGTAAACCGGGCCAGAACGGCGTTGTATCGCTGGGCGACGCGGCCGGCACCTCCTTGGAGCGATCCGGTGAGGCTGGCGTGTTCGCAAAGGTCGGCGATTTCTCGCAGTAGCGAGCGGGTCGCATCGATGTCGTTATAAGAGTTCTCGTTCATTTTCTTCCTCTAGGTCGGGTAGCAAATTTCGTAGCAGTTTTCGTCCGGTATGCAACCGCCACTTGACGGTGGTGATGGGAAGGTCGAGGAGCGAGGCGATCTCGCGTACCGACCATTCATCGAGGTAGTAGAGCTCGACTACCGGCAGGATCTCGCCGGGCAGGCGGTCGAGTGCGCACCGAATCGCCTTCCGGTCGTCGTTTGCGGCTGCTTTCTCGGCCAGTGCCGGCGTGTAGGAGAGGATCACCGCGTCGATCGGCACCACCTCGCGCCGCTGTCCCATCGCCAGCCGGCGCGCCCGGTGCCGAGCGATTGTTCCGAGCCAGGCGCCGAATCGACTGGGATCTTGGAGTTGGGGAAGGGCGGCATAAGCAGCCAGGAAAGCGTCCTGGGCCGCATCCTCGGCTTGGTCCCGCGTTCGAAGGATTTGCGAAGCTAGGACGACGAGGGCCGGGCGGTACCGCCGAACCAGAGAGTCGAACGCGCCCAGATCCCCGGCTCGCGCCGCGACCACCAGCGTCGCTTCCCACCCTTCGTCCCATTCCACCACCTCCATATCGTTCCAGAGTCGGGCGGGGAATGGGTGGATAGTTTTGTTTTGGCGATGCGGTGTTGCGCTGCTAGCGCGAGGCTTTACCTAGCCGATGGGACGGATGGGACATCTGGGTCGCATGGGTCTCATGTGTCTCATGTGTCCCACTTGACCCATTCGTCCCATCAGTCCACATGCCACAGTCCACATACCGGACCGTCTAGCGCTCGACGCCCAGGGCTCGGTGGACTTCCTCTTGAGTGAGGGGGGCGCCGGTGGGGCCGAGGACGTAGAAGGCGGCGGCGGCGTTGCCGGCCCACTGGCCAACGCGGGCGGAGACGACGTTCCAGCCTTGGTCGGCGATAAGGCGGGAGAAACGGTAGGGCATCCCTCGGCCCCTTGGTGCGCGGATCTCAAGGATGCCGGGGGTTCCTTCGACGTAGGTGAGGGTGAAGATCCGCTGGACTCGGAATGGATCTTTGCCTCGCGCCTCCAGAATCTCTTCGACGGTCTTGCGCCCTTCCAGCACATCTAGCAGGGCGGCGCTGACCTGTTTAGTCGTCGCGGCGGGGACAGGGCGGCCGCCGAAACTGACGGTAAAGACATCGAGCGCGACGTGCGGAGACGTCGTAGTCGTCGACGCTCGAATGCCCGTTACACTGAGATCGAAGGCGTACAGAACTCCCAGTAGGCGCGTTAGCAGGCGGGGGGCGTCGGTCGTGCAGACGGTGATTTCAGTGGCGCTGAGCTCGCTGCGATGGAAAAGCTCGACGGTCGGCGCGCCTTGAATCGCCCGTTGAGCGAAGTCCATGTGAAGCCGGATGACGTCGGGCGGAGTGCTCGTCAGATAGTACGCCGGCAGGCTTTCGACGAATCCGTTTACCTGGTCGGGATCGGTGGCTTGGCTTCGGAGCTGACGCAGGAGGCGCTGGCGGTAGAGGGCCGGGTCGGGGGCGGGGGGAGAGTCGCTGGTCAGGTGGGCTTCGGTGCGACGATAAAGTTCGCGCAAGAAAGTGTCCTGCGCCGGGGTCCATGCGCCAGGGCCGACGGCGTTAACGTCCGCCCAGGTAAGCAGCGTGAGCAAACCAAGTCGAGTGGTGTCGAGGACGATCTCCGCAAACTCCCGGACCGTGTCCGGGTTCTCCAAATCTCGGACCCGAATAAAGCGGGCCATCGTGAGGTGCTCGCGCACGAGCCACTCCACGGTTTCGCCGATGCCGTCGGCTAGACCCCATCGCCGGCATAGGTCGGCGGCGATTTCGGCGCCGATCTCCGAATGGGCTCTCTCCGGAATCGCCTTCCCCACGTCGTGAAGCAGGGCGGCGAGATAGAGCGGCTCCACGTCGTTTACGGACGCCATGAGATCGCCGAGAAACGTGCCAGGATCGAGGGACTCCAGGTGCCGAACCACGCGCAGGGAATGCTCGAAGACGGTAAACGTATGGACGGTGTCGTCCGGCACCAGGGTGCGGCATGCCGTCAGCTCGGGCAGCAGCTTCTCGAGTAGGCCGCATCGGTCCAGGTTACGGAGCGTCTTTTCTCCGGTGCTGAACGCGTAGACCGCCGCTGGTCCTTGTAACCCTTCGGTTTGCCCGATCGGCAGGTCGCTAACCTCCAGCCCGAGACGGGTGGCGATCGCGATTCCGACGGCCGCGTCGCCCGCATCGGACGTGCCCACGATTCGCGCTTCTCCCTGAACGGATAGAACGTTTCGTGCCAACGAGAAGCGTCCCTCCCGTAGTTTTTCGCGGGCACGACGGTAGTGAGCGTGCAGGTTGTCGCCCGCCTGCACTACCTCCGCCATCATGACGCTCACGTCCATGCCGATCAAGTCGGCGATCTCGGCCTGGCGCTGCCGGCTGAGAAAGTCTTGATGTTTTTTGGCGAGGAGGTGGAGCAGATTTCGGTAGCGAACGATTGTGTCGAACGCCTCGCTCGGACGAGCGGGCTGGTCACCGATAGCGTTCCGAATCCAGTTAGAACAGTGGAAGCAACGCACCCCGCCCGCCCCCTCTTTGAGGTGTGGCTCGACCACGTACGGGGAATCGTTGAATTTGTCGAACATCGTCTCCCGCTCGGAGATCTTGGCGAGAATGAATTCCCCCGCGACGAACGTGTCGGAAAGCGCCCGGTCTAACGATCGGGTGACATCGTACGAGCCGGCGATATGGCGCATGTCCATGAGGCCGGTCCGGGTCTTCGCGTCGAGGCCAGGGGCGTCGGAGATCAAGCGGTATGCGTATCCGACGTCCAGCCGTAGTACGGTGCAGAAAGCCCAATGCAGGTCTTGAAAAAGCCGTCGCAACGCTTGGTCCAGCGTCGGCGCGGCTTCGTCGGAGGGGACGACGGTGAGGTCGATATCCGAATAAGGAGACATTTCCCGGCGGCCGTACCCGCCGGTCGCGATGATTGCGATTGGGGGCAATTCTGGGAATTCGTCCGTCAACTGCTCGTGGAGCAGCCGCACGATTTCATCGGCGAGATCCGAGTGACGAACGCACCAACCGACGCCGCCAGGACGTTCCGATAACGCGCGTAGGTGGGCTTCGCGCATTTCGGCGATGGCCGCGATCTTAGATTCGAGGTCGCTCCTCATGAGTGAACGATGTAGTACACCGGCTCATTAAGAACCAGCTCGTTCAAAGTCTGGCTGAAACTCCGGTCCATATACACGGCCACCGGTCCTAAAAAAATTCCGAGCACCGTTGCGCCGATCGCCAGATAGGCGCCGAGCTTGCGCAACGCGAGCCCGAGCACGTGCGCGGTACTCAACCGCTGAACCAACGACCAGAGCGGAACCGCGACGAGCAGCAGCGAAAAGAAAATCGCGGCGAGGCCTAAAAGGAGCGGGGTGTTGTAGTAATCGGTGGGCACCGAAAGGGACGGGAAGAGGGCGACGCCGGCGACGCTCCGGGACGTCGCGTATGCCCCCACCGCCAAGCCGCACATTGCGGCAATTACGATGATCAGAAAGGCGAAGAGCGGGCCGAGATCCTCGGGACGATTGTTTCTGGCATGCGACGGGCCAACGAGAAGGAATGCGCCGGCAAGGGCGCCGACGAGGCCGGCCCAAAGGTCATGGGTAAGTGAAATTCCAAGCAGGGCGAGCAACAACGCCGCAACGACCACAAAGAACGGGGATAGCTTAGGGCGAGCGCCGACCCGGCGGGTGATGCCCCAACCGACAAGCCAGCAAACGGCGCCGACGACGGCGGCAAAGGTCGCCGCACTCGTAAAAGTGGCGGAGACGACGGCGCCGGCACTCAGCTCCTGGATGAGCTCTTGGGGTTCTTGGTACTGGGTCAGAGCGCGCCACCCCTCGATCTGTCGAAAGATAGCCCGGGCGCGTATCCCTTCGGCCTGCATATGGGTCTTCGCAAGCTGATTGAGAAACGCGTTCTGCCCCGCCCAAAGCCGGCTGGGGCTCGGATCGTGCATCAGCGACTTGGGATAGGCCACGAGCTCGATGACATTGGCTCCGTGGACACCGATCGCGATCGATTTGGCTCCACTGACCATGATGCTGCCGTTTAGCAACGACAGGTATCGCATGCGCAGGTCGGCGGGAGTCTCTAGACCGACCCGGCCGAGCTGGGTTCGGGCAAACCTCTCCATGAGGATCGAGGGGGCGTCGGACCGCTCGTGGTAGACATAGGCGAGCTGCCAGGCTTGCTGGGCTCCGACCAGCTCCGCAAGCTTCTTTCGTGAGGCGATGATCCGGTCGGTCTGGTAGTCGTTCCAAAAGGTCGCGCGAGAGGCTCTCTCCCACGCGCGCTTGGCCTCGTCGTTGCGTCCGGCGAGGTCCAGGTAGACCGCCTTTTGCTGAGACCAGTAGGCGTTTTGAGGTTCCAGGGCTTCGGCGTGCTCCGCGATCTGGATTAGCGTCGCCACTTCGCGGGGAGAGAGGGTTGCCCGGTCGACGATCCTTTCCGAGGCGAGCTCGAGCCAAAGGCTGGCCCCTTTCAGATCTTGGGGAACCGGCGGGGTCACAGCGTTGGCGTCGATGCAGCGCTCTAGCCGCGAAGGGGTGACGTGCTGAAAAGTGGCGAGCAGAAACGGCCGAGAGACCGGGTGGAGAACCAGGGTGAGAAGGGCTCCGAGGAGAGCTCCTAGGCACGCCCTGGCGGCGGTCGTCATCGCACGAAGGTTGGGATGCGATCGAGCTCGAGTTTGGGCTGGGTCCGCGGCGTCACGTATCGTTTTGCTTCGCCGTCCGGAACATAGTCTCGATTAATCGACGCCGGAGTCGCCGCCAGATGGAGCGCTACGAAGAGCGCCACGCAGGCGATGCCGGCCCCGACCAGGGCGGGCGACCAGTAGTTCAAGCTTTCGCGCACGGTTTGGACGCGAAGACGGCGGATCACCCGGTCCTCGAACATGGGCGCGACCTCAGGCTCCAGGGCAGCGGCCCGCAGCATGTTCAGGGCGCAATCGGACGAACGCTCCTGCCGCCGGCACTCCGGACAGGCTTCGCGGTGACGATCAAGAAAGCGCGCCTCGGGCAGACTTAGATCACGATCGACTCGGTCGCTGAGGAGACGGCTAAACTTTTTGCATCCGAAGACTCGGATCCTCACTCGCCGACCGCCTCGATCCACAGTTTTCTGAATCTCTCTCGCGCGGTGTGGAGGCGAGACCGGACGGTACCGATCGGAACCCGCATCACTTCCGCAACCTCTTCGTAGCTCAGTTGCTCCATTTCTCTTAAGACAAGTGTAGTTCGGAGCTCGGCAGGCAACTGGGCCAAAAGTTTCTCTATAACGACGCGATTTTCGACGGTTCCGCCCGAATGGGGCTGCGCGGCGTCGAATTCGACGAGCTCCGCCCGTTTCAGCCGGAGTCGATCCATGCAAAGGCGCACACAAATTCGGTACAGGTAGCCGGAAAAGGCGCGGTCGTCCCTAAGCTTGGCGATTTCGCGGAAAGCCTTCAGGAACGATTCTTGGGCTACGTCTTCCGCCTCATGTCGATCGCGAAGGAGGTTCGTCGCGGTGCGGACAAGCCGGTTTCGGTGGCGGGCGATCAGGCATCCGAGGGCGACCTCGTCTCCCGTGCGGCATCTGCCGACCCACTGCCGCTCCTGGGCGGCGGTATCGACGGGCAGTGCGGCGGTGGTTTTGGCTTCGATCATGGTGCTGGCGTAAGTTCCCACTGCATGGTACACGACGTTTCGGTCTAGGCCCAAAGTTCTTGGCAAAGGGAGTTTGTGAGGCGTTGGGCGTCGGGCGTTGGTTTGCAAGCAGAAGAGAGTTATCTCTGGGTTAACGCCCAACGCCTAGCGCCCGCCATCGAACCGGTACACTTCGTGGCATGCCGGCGCCGTGGATCCCCGTGTGGCTCGCGGCGATGGCGAGTCTGGGGCAGGTTGCACCGCAGGCCGCTCCGCCGGGGTCGGTGCGAGTCGATGACGAGCTTGTCGTTACGGCCGAGCGGACCCATTACGATCCGCTGACCCAGACTTACACCTTCTCGAAAGGAGTGGTGGCGGTTTACGGATTTACGACGGTTCGCGCCGAGCGGCTTGTGATCCATAACGCGCCGGGCGATCAAACGGCGGAGGCGAACGGGAACGTTCGGCTGGACGATCCGGAGGCAAATCTGTCGGCCGACAACCTTCGGTTCTCGTGGAAGACCGACGCTCGTACCGGACATGCCGAAAACGCGATTATTCACATCGCCAACGTGACGATTCGGGCAAAGCGGGCGGAAATGCGGCCTGAGAAGTGGGACTTATACGACGTCTCGGGGACGGCTTGCCGAAACGATCCGCCGTTCTTGGAGGCTCGCACCCGGCACATCTCCGTGACGCCGGGAAAAGACGGTAAAGCGGTGCATCCGTCGATCTATGTCCTTGGCCATAAGCTGCTGACGCTGCCCGATCGATCGTTCAACTTGAATCCGAAAACGGAGGGATTCAATCCGCCCGCGATCTCCTACCGCCGCGGTTCGGGTTTGGGAGTCAACTTCACAAGCGGATTTCTTCTAAATCAGCAGACGAACCTGCTGGTAGCCGCGGCGGCGTTTCCCGACTCGCGGCCGGGGTACGGGGCCACCGTTACGCGAACGTTTCTGAAAGCCGACTCGATCGACAGCATCGTGACTCCGGCATCGGAGTTGGGGGAGCGGTTCCGGAACGGGTATTTGGAGAACATCCAGGTTCGAACGCCCGATCAGGAACGGCGCTCGATGCGGAATCTGAAGCGCTCGGTCGCCATCAGCAGCGTATGGAACCAAGGGGCGACCGCGACCGGCGACGACACGACTTACTCGAAGCCGCTGGAAGCGGTTTACGAACTCGGCGGAGGGATCGGCGACTACGGTTACCTCGGCCAGGTGAGGGCGCAAACGATCCGTCGCAACGGCGAGGCGATCCATACCCGGATGATTTTGAGCGGAAGCGCCGGCATCGCTCCGCGCCCAATCGGCAAGAACCTCGACCTGATCGGGCGGATTGATTCGAGCCTGTTCTTGGGCACGAACTTCGGGTGGGTTCGCGGCTCCGTCGGGGCGGTCTACACTCCGATTCCGCAGATCGCCTTGGCCGCCGGAGTTTTCGCTTCGCAGGAGGCCGGCAGCACTCCATTCTCGGTAGATCGACTTTACGCCAAGAACGGATTCGTGCTTCGGGCGGACTTCAATCTGGGGCCGACGAAGTTTAGCTTCATGCAGAAGTGGGATCGAAATTTGGGGAGGTTCGATCGGGAGTACACGGCTTCCCAGGTGGTCGGGTGCCTCGAACCGTTCGTGGCGTACCGGAAATATCCGAACGAATACAACCTCGGATTACGCTTCAGGTTGGACGAATTTTACGACGTGTTGCGCCGGCGCGACTTCAAACGGACTAAGCCGGTGAAGACGCAGGTGAGCCCGCAACCCGACGGAACCCTTAAGAGTGGGATTTAGTTTGGAACGAGCAGGTTATTGGGACCGTTATGTCCGATGGCGGCTCTCTGCACCGGCGGGGGCTCCGTGCCAGAATCAGGAAAACCCATGCGCTACTCCTTGGATGAGTCGAAGTGCCGTAACTTGGAGGTTTCCACTCGTCGAGAGTGGGTGCTGACGAATGGAACGGGTGCGTACGCGATGGGGACCGCAGGGGGGATCAACACTCGCCGTTACCATGGCCATCTGATCGCCGCGATTACTCCGCCAACGGGACGGATGCTGCTACTTGCCGCAGTCGACGCATTGGTACAGACCGACGGAAATCCGATGGGGATCAGCGCCAACCAATATCCGGGCGCGATTTATCCGGAGGGGTTCCACTATTTACGCGGCTTCTCGGTGGACGACCACGCCTGCTGGCGGTACCGGGCCGGAGGGGCGGAGGTGGTGAAGCGACTTGCGATCCATCCGCATGAAAATGCTTCCACGGTGGTCTACGAAAACGTGGGGACGATCCCTTTCAACCTGATCCTCCGCCCCCTGGTTTGTCACCGGGACCACCACGGCAATTTCTACGAGAATCCGCACTATCCCGACGACTTGGAATTTCTTCCCTCGGAGACGCAGGTGAAGTCGGGGGACGTATCGCTCTACCTGAGCCATGGAAACGGTGAACGGGTAGCGGTGCAAGGTTGGTACTACCGATTTGAGCACAACCGCGAATCCGACCGGGGCCTGGCCGATAAGGAAGATCTGTTCTGTCCGTGCGAGCTTCGGTACTACCTGAAGCCGGGTGAGAAGGCGACGATCGTCGCGGCGACCCGGCCAAGCGTCGAGCCGCTGCAGATCTCCGACGAAGAGGCGCTGCGAGACCTCCGACTTTCGGCGATGCTACGCGACGCCGCGGAACGGTTCTTTGTAAAGACCCACGACCGGTCCACGATTATCGCGGGGTATCCGTGGTTCACGGATTGGGGAAGGGACACGATGATCTCGATTCCGGGTCTCTGCCTCCATACCGGGAGAGTCACCGAGGCGCGCCAGATCTTATCGGACTTCTCGACTCAGCTTTACCACGGCCTGATTCCGAACCGGTTCGTTGAAGTTGGGGAGAGGCCCGACTACAACACCGTGGATGCGACCCTTTGGTTCGGGAACGCCATCTACAAGACGCTGATGGCGGAGTGGGACGAAGTCTTTGCCACCCGGATGCTGCCGGTTCTTCAGGAGGTTTATGATTGGCACGTCCGGGGAACCGAGTTCGGCATCCACGTCGATCCGTTTGATGGCTTGTTGACGCAGGGAGAACCCGGCGTCCAGCTCACTTGGATGGATGCGAAGGTGGGGGACTGGGTGGTGACGCCGCGGCATGGGAAGCCGATCGAGATCAACGGGCTGTGGATCAATCTCCTGCGTGTCCTCGAATGGTTGTCCGGGCGTCTGGGTCTCGACGGAACGAAGTACGGGACAGACGCGGAGCGGGCGGAGGAGAGTTTCAATCAGCGGTTTTGGCATGAGGGCCGCGGTCACTTCCTCGATACCGTCGACCCGACGGACGCCTCTCTTCGACCGAATCAGCTCATCGCAATGGCGCTACCGTTCTCGCCGGTGCAGGCGGACCGGGCGCAAAAAGCTTTGGAGGTCGTGGCGAGGGAATTGCTGACGCCGAACGGGATTCGAACGCTGGGGCCGGACGAGCCGGGATATCGGGGCGCTTACTCGGGTTCGCTACCGGAGTTGGATGCCTCCTACCATCAGGGGACGGCGTGGCCGTGGCTTCTGGGACCGTATGTAACGGCGTTGGTTCGTTTCACCGGTGACAAACAAGAGGCGAAACGGATCCTCCGCAACTCGCGAACGATGCTGGAGGAGTACGGCCTCGGCGGCATTGCCGAGGTATACGATGGCGACGAGCCGCAACACCCGGGCGGCTGTCCATGGCAAGCTTGGAGCGTTGCCGAAGTGCTCCGAGCGTGGGTCGAGGATGTGAGCGGCGACTAGGCGTTAACCGTTGGCCGGTTGAGTGGTGAGCTCGGCTTTACCTTCCTTGCTCCGTTCAGCTCGACGAGATCGCCCACGATCCTTCCGACCGTAAAGAAGACGGCGCCGAGGAATCCGAAGGCAAGAAGGCCGACGGTGAGCACGACCGCCATCAGGAGCAGAATCGGGATGAAGCCGGCGGGTACCGTGATGTACGCCAATGCGATAACCGCGGGGATCGCTACGATGGGCCACCAATGTGGGTCGGGGCGAATTTCGAACCAGTCTTGCGCGTCTAAGGCGCGCTCTCGCAGTCTCTCTTTAAGCAGATTATTCATCTAACGACTCTCCGTTCAATGGCGCAGCCCCAAGGCGGGCTGCCAATCGGTTGGACTCGTCGAAGCGATTTAATGTGCCAGGGGGTGAATCTCGGCCTAGGACCGGTCAGAATGACCCGCGGAATGGCGTTGCTGCGAGTTGCACTGGTTGGATGCGGCCTCATTAGCGAGGCACACGCCCGCGCGTATGCCGGCCACCACGACCGGGCGCGTATCACGGTCTGCTTCGACACGGACCTCTCTAGAGCTGCGGAGCGGGCCGACGCGATCGGCGCTCGTGTCGCGTCCTCATACGAGGAGGTGCTGACCGATCCTGAAGTGGATTCGATCGAGCTTTGCACGCCGCCTCACCTTCATACAGATCAGGTGATCGCTGCCTTGGAGGCTGGGAAGCATGTTTCGTGCCAGAAGCCGCTAGCCCGGACGCTTGGTGAGTGCGACGCAATGATCGAGGCGGCCGAGCGATCGGGTCGAGTGCTGTTCTACGCGGAGATGTACCGAACGATGGGGGTCGCCGTCCGTGCGCGCGAGGTGGTGGAGTCGGGGCGCATCGGGAAGCTCGTGGGGATCCAGGCGACTTACGCCCATTGGCAGGGTGGGCCGTACCTCGACACGCCCTGGCGTTACAATCCGAAGGTGGCGGGAGGCGGGCAACTGCTCGACGGGGGAATCCACCATATTGCGCTGATGCGGTTGGTGGGGGGTGACGTTGAGGCCGCGTCTTGTTTTACGAACCGGATCCGGCCGGAACTTGGGGGCGACGACACGGCGACCGTCATTCTTAGGTTTGCGGAAGGGCACCTAGGAACCTTGATGTCGACCCAAGCGGCGGGAACGTGGTTCCCGGGACCGGGGTTCGTTGCCTTTGGGACGGAGGGGATTCTGACGATCGGAGGGCCATACGGAGGTCTCGTCGTTCATCACGACGATCTGCCCGATCGCCGGGAGGTGCTGATCTCCGAACGAGCCGACGCCTTCGGCGAGATGGTCGGGCACTTCTTGGACGTGGTACTGGATGGCGTCCCCAGCCGTGCGACCGCTCAAACCGGCCGAGAAGATCTACGCACGGTCTTGGCGGCGTACCGGTCGGCGGACGAGGGGCGCTCGGTTTTGTTGAGCGAGCTGCCATAGCATAGTTGGCAAATCGACCGGCAGATTTGGGAGGATTGTTTCCGAGAGCGACAGGAGACGTGCGAGACAAATATAGTTTGACAATCCAGGTTCACCCGTAGCCCAGGGATTTATCCCCGGTAAAACCTTGAACCGCGGCTAAAGCCACGGGCTTACAGGCCAAATAAATGTAAACCTAATTTGTCAATGACGATGAAGGCGCCGCCACGGAGCGCTGTATCAGGGGGTTGGCGCAGGGCCGGAGCTGCCGCGGGGGAGGAGCTCGACGCCGAATCGGACGACCTCATCGGGTAGCCGGTCTTCGCCGAGACGATCGATCAATAGGTTGGCGGCTCGCTTTCCGATGGCGTGCAGAGGCTGGTGAAATGTTGTGAGCGGTGGGCTCATCGTCTGGCCCTTCGGGTCGTCGTCGACGCCGACGAACGACATGTCCCGGGGAACCGAAACCCCTCGTCGCTGCAGCAGCGGTATCAGGTCGACGGCCATGGCGTCGTGCCAGCAAAAAACGCCGGTTCGCCGAGGGGATTCCTGCGCAAGGATATCGGCCAACGCTTCGATCGATTGGATCTCGCGGAGGCGAAAGGTTTGGACGGCATCGCCGTCGAAGCCAGCGGACGCCAGGCGGGCTCGAAACGCGCGCTCCCTTTCATTCGAAGCAGTGACGATCGAGCTAACGGCGATGAAGGCGAACCTCTTGTGTCCGAGCTCCAGGAGATGGGTCGCCGCCATCGCGCCGGCGGCTTCATTGTCGATGTCGACGCTGGAGACTCCAGGCAAGGGGGCCGTGGCGCCGACTAGGACGAGCGGGACCCCTCGTTCTTGGAGGGTACGCACAGTCTCGCTGTCCTGGATCGGGGCGATGACGATGAGGCCGTCGCACCGGCCGTCGTAAGAGCGGCGAATGGCGAGACCGAGGTCGTCCCACATCTTTTCGGCAAAGATGGTGACGCTCCAGCCTCGGAACATCGCGGCCTCCATGATCCCGTCAAGGGTGTTTCGGAAATAACCATGGAGCAGGATCGGGTTCTTGGTGAGGTCGGTCACCATCACCCCGAGGTTCTGTGCGACGATCGCCTTCTGGTTTTTTTCCAGCGCAGTAGGGCGGTAGCGGAGTTGGCGAACGGCGGCGAGCACCCGCTCCCTGGTCTCGGGGCTCACCCGGTCCGAACGTGCGTTCAGTACGTTGGAGACGGTTGCCACCGACACTCCGCTTAGCTTCGCCACGTCGCGCAGGGTCGCCATCAGTTAAACAAGAGTATACGTGTTGAACGCGTTTAGGTGGGACGGTTCATCGGTGAGAATGCCGACACGGCGATTTCGTTCGGGTAGCTTGAGTTATGGATTTGAAGTCGGCCACCGAAACGGGAATGTGGGACGTTTCGGACAAGACGCCAACGGTGCGGACAGCGCGCGCATACGCCATCCTTCGGATGTCGCCGGAGACTGCCCTGGCGGTGCGCGAGGGGACGGTACCGAAAGGGGATCCGCTCCCGGTCGCTCGGGTAGCGGCGGTGATGGCGGCCAAAAACACCCCATCGATCATCCCATACTGCCACCCGTTGCCGGTCGAAAGCGTTAAAGTGCGCTTTTCAGTGGGCGACGATGCGATCGAAATCGAGACCGAGACGAAGACTTCGGCCAAAACCGGCGTGGAAATGGAGGCGCTTGCCGCCGCATCCGTCGCCGCCCTCACGCTCTACGATATGCTGAAACAGCTCGACATGGGGATGACCATCGAGTCAGTCCGTCTCGTAGAAAAGAAAGGCGGCAAAAGCGATTACCAGCGAAACACGTAACATGCCACTTCTCCTTGACCGCTTCGACCGGACGATCGACTACCTGCGGGTGTCGGTCACGGATCGCTGCAATTTCCGGTGCGTGTACTGCATGCCGGAAGAGGGATTTCCGTGTACTCCCAAGGAAGAGCACCTGTCGGCGGAGGAGTTCGCTCGCATCATCGGCGTCGCCGCCGGGCTGGGCATGAGTAAGGTGCGGTTTACCGGCGGGGAGCCGTTGCTGAGGAAGGACCTTCCGGAGATCGTCCGCGCCGCGCGAGATGCGGGCGTGGTCGATTTAAGCGCGACTACGAATGGGCATCGCCTCCCGGAAATGGCGGAGCCGCTTGCTGCGGCTGGGCTGAGCCGGGTGAATATCAGCCTCGACACTTTACGCCCTGACAGATTTACGGCGATCGCACGCCGAGGCTCGCTGGAGATCGTCCTGGAAGGTATCCGTGCGGCGGTCGAGGCGGGCTTGGCCCCGGTGAAGCTGAACGTCGTGGCTTTACGTGGGATTAACGACGACGAAGCGGCCGACTTTGCGGCTTGGACTTTGCGCGAGCCGGTCCATGTGCGGTTTATCGAAGTAATGCCGATGCGGTGGAATCTGGATGAGGGGCCTTCGATGGAGGCATTCTCGCCCCATGGCGGAGCTGGCTTGCTTCAGATCCGCCAAGCGCCGGGTGGGATGCTCTCGGATGCCGACATGCGGCGTCGATTCGTTCCTTGCGAGGAGCTGATGGCGTCGATCGAGGCGGTCCATGGCAAACTTGAGCCGGCCGATTTGCGTACGAACGGTCCGGCAAGAACCTTCCGGTTAGCCGGGGCTCCCGGAACCGTGGGCTTTATCAGTCAGATCTCGAACGACCTCTGCAGCCGGTGCAACCGGCTTCGCCTTACCCACGATGGATTCCTCCGCGGCTGCCTCATGAGCGACGGCGAGCTCGACCTGCGGAATCCGATCCGATCCGGCGCCACCGACGAGGAGATCCGAGCCCTGTTCGAGCACGTCGTCGCCCACAAACCCGAGCGCCACTACCTCGCCGAAGGGCAACGCGTTACCGGACGCGGGATGAGCCAGATCGGTGGTTAGCCAAAAATTCGGATCGATCGGCGGGCCGAACATCTCGGGTTCCTCCTCCGGATAGAGCGCCTCCGCCCCCGGAAGCTGCAGTAGATACCAAGGCGCCGTCACCACAAGGAAGACGACGAGGCCGAGCGGAACAAGCCAGGCGGCAGGAACCGGGATCAGGGAGAACCTGAGGAGGACGATGTAGCCCGGAACGGCCGCCAAGCCGTAGCCGGGGACTTTCCACGAGACCTGAACCGCTTCCCGATAGGAGCGGCTTCCCAGCACTTTGTTCACCGAGCGACCCATCGAGAAACCCGACCAAACGGCGGCAATCCCCGGAAGCAGCAGGAAGAAAACCCCGAAAAGGACTCCGAAGGCGCCATTCCCGATCAGACCGTTGTATTCACCGAGTCCGAAGTAAGCGCAGCCGGTCCCGACAGACAGGTTGAGGACCGCCAGCACGATCCAGGAATGGACCGCTGCCCACAAAGCGTCGGCGATCCGCTTTTGGTTAAGGTCGAAAGTCATCGGCGGCAGAATAATAGACGGGGCGAGCCGAGAGTTTTTACGCTCGTTCTCCGAAGAAATTTTCGTCTCAGCGTCCGTTATTCGTAAATCCGAAAGAGCAGCCGTACACGGGAGTGGAGGTGACATTGCTGCCGGTTCCCGCCAGAAAGGCGAGGATGGCGTCCCGGCCGTCGTTGTCGCCCTCGTGGGCGCGCGAGGCAGTGATGCCGCCGGAAAAAAGGAGAACGCCCTTCGGGGAGTAGAGAACCGTCTGGCCACTGGTCTGGACTTTGTACCGTTTGGCGATGTCGCCATCTGGATCGAGTCGGACCTCGGTGAACCGGATGGCAACCGCCTGCTTGTAAAGACTGCCCATTGCCCAGCCGCGCGATTCGGTGTGGGGCGCGTAGACGTAGACCTCGGTAATCGGCCGGGTCGGCGCGGCTGAGAGCAGGCGATCGAGCTCGGCCAAAGTGGAGCGGCTGCAAGGGCATTCCGGATGGATGAACACCAGGAGCCGGCACTTTCCGCGGGCCGCTTCCGCCTTCGGAGGTTGAGCCCCCGCGCCGGGGCTGCTCTCCCGGACGGCGAGCGCAGCGAACCCTGAGAGCACGAATGCGCCCCAGAGAACGAGGATCGGCCAGGTGAGCCGTTTCGCCTGCATTACGGCTTACTTTGCTCCAAGGGGGCGCCGGATCGCAGCCCAAGGGCATCGAGGCGCTGGCGCAACGTCCTCGCTGCGATCGGTTTGCTGATGTAGTCGTCCATCCCGGCGGCAATGCAAGTGTCGCGGTCACCCTCCATGGCGCTGGCGGTCATCGCGATGATCGGAAGGTGGCCCCCGGTCGACCGCTCCCGCTCGCGAATTCGCTCAGTGGCTGCCAACCCGTCCAACTCCGGCATTTGTACGTCCATAAGGACGACATCGAATCGCTCCTCAGCGGAAAGGTCGATCGCCTGGAGTCCCGTTTCCGCAATCGTTACAGAACAGCCCAGTTCTTCCAGCATCCCCACTGCCACCAACTGATTGACCTCGTTGTCCTCCGCAAGGAGAACTCGTAGGTTCAGCGGCTGGTGTTCGGGCGGTAAGAGCGCCTCCTCGGCCTGCCCAAGCGAGTGGCCTCTAAACTGCCGCAGAACACGAAGAAGGTGAGCCTGGCGGACAGGCTTTGCGAGCCAGGCTACCAGCCCGATGGCGGCCCATTCACGTTGAGGTCGAATATCGACCGCGGAAGAGAGCAAGACGAGCGGGACGTCTTTAACCGCCTGCGCGAACTCGACGCCGTCCATATCCGGCATGAGATAGTCGGTCAAGATGAGGTCGCACTCGCGGCGATTCGGCTGGGCGAGGTAATCAAGCGCTTTAAGCGGCGAGTCGAAGCTGGTGACGAGGCAGTTCCAGGCTCGGAGGTTCTCTTCGAGAATCCTTCGGTTCGTCGCGTTGTCGTCGACCACGAGCACGTGGAGCCCGCTTATGTCCGCCTGCGAGCTTGTTTGCGGCGGATGACCGGTCGGCAAGGTTACGTCGACCGTAAATTGACTTCCACGGCCCAATTCGCTGGTGACGGAGATCGTCCCTCCCATAAGGTCGATCAGGGTCCGGCTGATCGTCAGACCGAGGCCGGTGCCACCGAAGCGGCGGGTGGTGCTCCCATCGGCCTGGGTGAAGCTGTGGAAGATCGCGTCGATTCGGTCTGGAGGAATTCCCACCCCGGTGTCTTCAACCGAAAAGGTTAGCCGGACGCGTCCATCGGCGTTCTGCACCTGCTCGACCCGGATCACCACCTCGCCGTGCTCGGTGAACTTCACCGCATTGCCGACCAAGTTCGTGAGGACCTGTCGCAGCCTCCCGGGATCGCCCCGGACGATCGGAAGAACGGTGGGCAGAGCGACAAGCAATTCGAGCCCTTTGCGATGGGCGTCGGAGGAGAACAGGGAACCGACCTCATCGACGACTTCGGCGAGGGAGAAGTCGACTTCCTCAAGCTCGAGCTTGCCGGCTTCGATCTTGGAGAAGTCGAGGATGTCGTTAATGATCGTGAGGAGCGAATCGGCGGAGTGCTGGATGGTCCGGGCGAACTCCCGCTGACGTCCTTGCAACTCGGTGCCCATTAACAGCTCGGCCATTCCGATCACGCCGTTCATCGGGGTTCGGATCTCATGGCTCATATTTGCCAGGAACTCCGACTTCGCTCGATTAGCCGCTTCCGCTTGGTGAAGCGCGATTTCGAGCTGGGCGGTGCGACTTCGAACCTCGGCTTCCGTAAGTTCGTGGGCCATTTCCAGCCGCGACTGTCGTTCGGCGATTTCTCGCATCTCGGCGTGGCCCCGGATGCAGTAGCGCACCAGGATGACGTCCTCGAAGATAACCCAGCCCGCGTGCTCCAGCCAGCGCCATTGGCTAGCCGTGGTTACTCCGAAGACCGATTGAGGGAAGTAGACCCCTCGGACGAAGTGATCCGCTGCCACGACGATGGTCGCCGTGAGAAGAACCTTCCAATCGCGGTAGAAGGCGAGGAACGCGAGCGATCCAAAGACGTGGAAGTGGGTCTCGATTCGTCCGCCCGTCAAGTGAATCAATAAGGCAGACCAGAGCATCTGGCTGACGGCGACGACGTGGCGGGTCAGCACGCTGCCGGGTTGGGTCAACGCAAGGAAAATCGGGGCGGCTGAGATCGCTCCACCGAGAAAGATAGCCGCATAAACGTGAAGGTGCGTTTCGGAGGCGGTCCCGATCCAGGTTCTCGGCGATATCACGAGAGCCGCGACGATGCCGAAGATCCACTGGACGCCAAAGAGGATCGCCATGGTGCGGTCCACGCTCTGGCAAATCCGGTCGTTATGTTCCTTATAGAGCGCTTCGGCGCGAGCTGTGAGAATCATCGCAGAAAACCATCTTGAGGTACCGACCTGCCGCCGCTGCCAGTATGGGCCTCACCTATATTGTCGTCGTGTCTTCGTCAGGCACTAGGTCTTAATGATAGGGATTGTTGCGATATCGACGCCGATGTGGCACGGGCTTCCAGCCCGTGTGTATCACGACCATCCTGGTCGTGTGAATTCGGCCAGGGGCTGGAAGCCCCTGGGACCCACTGGCTAGAAGCCAGTGCCACGTTATCTTCCTATCTTTAGCGTGCCCGCGTACACCGACAAGGGGGGGAGAGAGATGGTGGCAACGCCGTTTTTGATGGCGATGTCGTCGTGAGTGCAGCTTTGGACTCGGTGGGGGTGTTCGAAGGTGTTGGTGGCTTTCGGGTCGGTACCGGCGACGAAGTCGGCGTTTAGGAGCGACTCGATCGGGGCGTCGGCGAGGCGGACTTCGACCTCCATCGGCTCGTTCAGGTTGCGGTTTACGAGGAAGACGCTCAGCTCGTCGCCGTTTAGGATCGCGCTGCTGTCGAGGTAATTCACCTTGCCGTACCGTTTCGACGTGTAGCCCGGTCCCTGGACCTGGACCTGGAGCGAAGTGCCGGTGCGGCGACGGCTGTACATCTCGATCGGATAGAAGATCGTTTGGAGGAACATCTCGTCGCCGCGCGTGAAGATCGGGGCGATGACGTTGACGATCTGGGCGAGGTTAGCGATCTTGACCGAGTCGGCGTGGCGGATGAAGCTGTTGAGGAAGCCGGCGGCGACGAGCACGTCCTCCATGTTGTACTGCTCCTCCAATAGGTGCGGGGCATATTTCCCCTTGCCGTCGAGGTGCTCGCCGTGGCGGGCGCGGTACCAGATGTTCCACTCGTCGCAGCTCAGGTGCACGCGGCGCTTCGTCTTGCGGGTGTGATAGGCGGAGAGGCAGACGGCGTCGGTCGCTTCGATTTGGCGGTCGATGCTGTTGGTGACGGCGAGATACTCTTCGGTGTCGTCGAACTCGTTGCCGACGTAGCGATGGAGCGAGAGGTATTCGACCTCGTCGCGGACGTGCTCGAGGACTTTGCGGTCCCATTCCAAGTACGTGGGGAGGTCGGGGGCGCAGGAGCCGCAGACGACAAGCTCGATGTCCGGATCGGTCATCTTCATCATCCGCGCGGTCTGCTGGGCGAGAATCGCGTAGTTTTCGGCGGGGATATGGCCGATCTGCCAAGGACCGTCCATCTCGTTACCCAGACACCACAGCTTGACGTTGTGCGGCTCTTCGTAGCCGTTTTCCCGCCGCATGTCGGCCCACTTGGAGCCGCCGTCGACGTTGCAATACTCCAGCCAATTTCGCGCTTCTTCCGGGGTGCCGGTGCCGAGGTTGACCGCCATCATCGGCGTCCAATCCATTCGGCGGGCCAGCTCCAAGAACTCGTCCGGGCCGAACTGGTTCGTCTCAATCGATTGCCAGGCGATGTCCCGCACCTTCGGCCGCTTCTCGCGGGGGCCGACGGCGTCTTGCCAGTGGTAGCCGCTGACGAAGTTTCCGCCGGGGTAGCGCATCGCGGTGAAGTTGAGGCGGCGCAGGGCGGCGAGCACATCTTTCCGGCACCCCATGTCGTCGGCGTGGACACTCTCGGGGTTGTAGACGCCGTCGTAGACCGCCCGGCCGAGGTGCTCGAGAAAGCCGCCGAAGATGCGGGGATCGACGGTGTCGACGGTGAAGGCGGTGTGCAGGTGGAGGGTGGTTGTTTCCATGAGAAAGCGTGGGTTTGTTTAGTCTTTGAGGCCGGTCGAGGCCATGCTCTCGACGATCTGGCGTTGGAACGCCATGAAGACGAGGACCAGCGGAGCGGTGGCGAGCACGCTGGTGGCGAGGGTGAGGCCGTAATCTTGGTAGTAGCTGCTTTGATACAGGGCGATGCCGACCGGGAGGGTGTAGTTGCGGACCGAATCCATGAACACGAGCGGGCCGAGGAAGTCATTCCACGAGCCGACGAAGGTGAGGATTCCCAGGGTGGCGATGGCGGGCGCGCAGAGGGGAAGCGAGACGTTCAGGTAGAGCCCGAACGGGGTGCAGCCATCCATGAGGGCGGCTTCTTCCACCGCTTCGGGGATCGCGCGCATGAATTGGCTCAGCATGAACACGCCCCATCCGCCGGCGGTGGCGGGGACGATCAGGGCGGCGGGAGTGTCGAGCCAGTGGAGCCGGCTCAACATCAGATAGAGGGGGACGAGGAAGAGCTGCCCCGGCACCATCATGGAAGCCACGACGATGCCCAAGAAAACGTTTCCTCCTGGCACGCGAAGGCGGGTGATGGCGAACGCGGCCATCGACGACAGGAGAATGACCGCGAGGGTGACACTGGACGAGATGAAGAAGCTGTTCAGCAGCCAGCGGCCGAACGGAGCGTCCTCTGACCAGCCGAGGACGTGGGCGTAGTTGCTCAGCGTCCAATGCTTCGGAATCGCGGAGGCCGGGTTGAGGACCTCGGATTCCGGCTTCATCGACGTCAGCACCATCAGCACGACGGGCGAGAGAAAGACGAGCGAGATCACCGACATGACGGCGGTGTTGATCTGACGCGGGACGCTCCTCATGCGGTGCTCCTTCGCAGGAAGCCGTACTGGATGAGCGCAAAGATCGCGACGACGGCGAAGAGCATCCAGCTCATCGCGGCGCCGTATCCGAGCCGGTAGTTGTTGAAGGCGGTCTCGTAGATGTATTGGACAAGTCCGCGCGTCGAGAGCTCCGGTCCGCCTCGGGTCAGCAAAAACGGTTGACCAAAGACCTGGAATCCGGCGATGGTGTTGGTGACGACCACGAACAGGAGGACCGGCTTGAGGAGGGGAAGGATGATCTTTCCGAACAGGGCACGCGGGCCGGAACCGTCGAGGACGGCAGCTTCGAATAGCTGGCGGGGGATTTGCTGTAGGGCGGCGAGCAATACGACCGATGTGCCGCCGAGGGTCCACCAGAGGCTCATCAGGACGATGCTCGGCATCGCGTACGCCTTGTCGGAGAGCCACGGGGCGGGGTTCAAGTGGAAGCTTTTGAGCAGGAAGTTGAAGAGCCCGAATTCCCCGTTATAGAACCACTGCCACAGGATGCCGGTGACGGCGACGTTCAGCATTCCGGGGAGGAATAGGAGAGCGCGCACGGTGTTGCGTCCCCGCGTCATTGCGTTCAACCCGAGCGCCATGCCGAGGGCGGTGACCAGCAGGCTGGGGACCATGAGCACGACGTAGGCAAGCGTTGCACGCATCGCTTGCCAGAAATAGTCGTCCTTCCAGGCGTCGACGAAATTCTTGGTTCCGACGAACTTGATCGAGTCCCTCGCCGTGAGGTCGAACTGCATGAAAGCGAGGACGAGGGCGACGAGGATCGGGAGGACGATGAACACGCCGAACGACAGCGCGTAAGGGGCAAGAAAGAGGAGTCCGGCCAGACCGCGGCGGCGGGTGTAGGTCATACCGGCCTCCGGTCCTGGGTCCAAGGGGCGGGTTTGATTCCGCTTTTAAGGTTCGCTGTGGGGGAGGCCGCTCTGGAGAGCGGCGGTCCTTCCGGAGGGGACTCCCTCACCCCCAACCCTCTCTCCCTCGTCAAGCACAAACATCTCGAGGAGGGAAAGGGGGCTCCGCAGGAGACCCGTTCACCCGTTCTTTCTCGGGCATCGCGGTCGAGGGCGGATTGGACGTTGGCGTTAGCGGTTTTTAGGGCTTCGGTGGCGCTGGCTCGGCCGCGAAGGACTTTTTCTACAGCCAGGTCGATCTCCAGACTTAGCTCGAATAGGACCGTCGTTCGCGGCGGGTAGAGCATGTATGGGATCTGCTTGGCGAACGCGGATTGAACCGGCATCGCAGCGAACGCTGGCGTAGCGCGGACGCTTTTTCGGGCGGGGACTTGTCCGGCGGCGGCCCAGTCGATGCTGTTCGCGGACATGAACCGAATGAATCGCTCCGCGGCGGAGCGGGTGGCTGCGTCGAGGCCCTGGCGGATGCAGAGGACGTGGGAGTCGGCCATCGTTCCCGGGCGCGGTCCAACCTGCGGGATCGGGGCGCCGGTGTATTTGAGGTCATCGAGCCGCAGGAGGTCTCCCAGCATGTAGACCCCTTCGAATACCATTCCGACCTTGCCCTGACGAAAGCCAACCCAGCCGAGACCGTTCTCCGGCGGCGGCACGAGGTGCTGCTTTTCGATTTCGGCTAGAAACTCAAGGGCGGCGACATTACCGGGATTCGCGAGGTCGGCGTGGCCGTTCTCGTCGAAATAGCGGCCACCGAACTGCGGCATCAGCGACTGGAAGTTGTTTCGCCAGAGGGTGAGCGCGAACCCCCAATTGTCCGGGTGGCCGTCATGGTCGGAATCGACTCGCATGGCTCGCATCGCCTGCAAAAACTCCTCGCGGTTCGTCGGCGGATGGGCGAGACCGGCCTTCTTGAGGAGGTCCAGATTGCAGTAGAGCCCTTGGGGATGGATGTCGAGCGGGACGCCGACATAGTCGGAGCCGTATCGCTCCTGTTCCAGTACGTACGGATCGAAATCGCTTGGAGGAATGGCGTCCTGGCCCTCGAAGAGAGTCGTGACGTTCGCCACGAAGCCGGCTCGGTGCATGCGGGGAAGCGTGCTGGAGTGGATGACGAACAGCTCGGGCCCCCGCCCGTCGACGGCGGCGACCATCAATTTGTTGTAGTAGGTGGCCCAATCCATCCGCTGCATGGAGACTTGGATGTCCGGGTTCGCCTTGTTGAACCGGCGGATCATCTCAAGCGCCACGCGGCCATCGGGCCCGGTCCAGCCGTTCCAGAAACTCAGGTGAATCTGTCGCTTCGCCGCCGTCGGCGACCAATCTGATCGGAGGAGGCCGAGCACGACGGTGATCACGAAGAGGAGGGCAAGGGTTGACTTAGCGGTCATCTAATTTCTCCCGCCGCCACGTGGCACGGGCTTCCAGCCCGTGTGTATCACGACCATCCTGGTCGTGAACCGGCCAAGGGCAGGATGCCCTTGGGGCCCACTGGCTAGAAGCCAGTGCCACTTCCGGACCGGACTCCCTCACCCCCAACCCCCTCTCCCTCGTCGGGCACAAACATCCCGAGGAGGGAGAGGGGGCTCCGGAAGGTTTCATCGCGATCGCCTTCCCACGCGGACGCCTCGGATGATTTGGTTGGAGGTGTTGCGGCCGATGTAGTAGTTGCCGGCGTAGGCGAGTTGGACAGTGTCGGTGAAGGCGCTGTCGGGGTCCCAGGTGAGCTTTAGCTCATCCCCGGTTCGCGACCACTTACCTCGGCGTTTCCCCTCGATTTCGAAGGTGCCGTCGCGGCGGATGTCGACTTCGGATACCGCTCCGAAGTCGCCTTGGTGACGCCAATGGCCGACGGGTGATTTTTGCGGGTGCCGATTCAGTTCATTCGACTCGGGCATGATGGGTAGGCCGGGGAGGGGCCAGCCGTCGGGCGACCAGAGCAGGTCGCGCACTTGGAGGGTGGGAACGCCCCAGACTTGGCCGTGCCAAGGCTTGCGGCCGTCGTAATAGTGGAGGGAGAGAAGCCAGCGACCTTTGGAGTCGCGGAACGCGGCGCCGCCGCCAGGGCCGAACATGGGGGACGAGGTTTTGAGGACGTCCTCGTGTCCGCCTTCGACCATCGTCCGGCCTTGCGAGTCGACGAAAGGGCCGTTAGGGCTGGCGGATCGGCCGACCACGATCTGGTAGGTGCTCCGAACCCCTTGCGCGGCCAATCCGTAGTTGGCGAAGAGGTAGTAGAAGCCGTCGCGGTAAACAGCGCTCGCGGCTTCTATCCCGTTCGCCTTATCGAGGGGATTCCGCGCCACCAGAGTCATGTCCGACCGGTCGGAATGGAGCAGCTTACCGGTCGTTGGGTCAAGCTCAGCGACGTAGAGTCCGGACCAGTAGGAGCCGAAGAACATCCACTGCCGGCCCTTGGCATCGACTAGGATCGAGGGATCGATCGCGTTGAAGTTGTCGCGCCCCTCTTTGCTGTCGATAATCAACCCAAGATCGATCCAGCCATCGGTCGGCTTAAGGAGATTGAAGTGAGGGCACTCGGCGACGCCGATCCAGGAATTGTTGTGGCCGAAGGCGGCGCTGGCGCAGTAGTACATTCGCAGCCCGTCCCGCCCGTGGCGAATCGCTTCGGGAGCCCAAATCGAGCGATGCTGGGGCATCGCTTTTTGCAGCCAATCGGGCGTCGCCGGCAGGACCGGACCGTCCACGTGCCAATGGATCAGGTCCGTCGAGGTGCGCATCATGCCGAACCCGTTGCCGTTCGTGTTGAGGCAAACGTAATGGCCGTCGAAGTCGCAGATCGACGGGTCGTGAACACCGACTCCGTTCTCAGGGACGAATCCATCGAACGGGAAGGCGGACCAATACGATCTCTGCTCCGGATGAAGAGAGAGGAAAGCCATGCCAAGTGCCACGAGAGAAATCAACACCGAGTCCCCATGTGAAAGTCGAACCGTAGCCTTCCGGCCCCGGTGCGCCCTACTTCTTAGCCCCGGCGGCTCCCGGAATATTTCCCGACTGCATGGCGTTGCGCTGTTGCGATCTCTGTTGCTCCAGGGCTTTTTCCATGCGGGGCTCGTGCTGCTCCTCACCGCAACCGGCGAGAGAGAGGAGGCCGGAGATGGCCAGAATGGGAATCACGGCAAATAGGGTTTTCGTCTTCATAACCGATTGGCAGTCAGAGTAAGGGCCTCCAGACAAAAATCTGGAGGCCCAGGTCGAGACGCTAGGGAAGCGCCGATACGTCGCAAGTGCCGTAGCTTTCCCAGTTGTTCTGGTTAAGGCTGGGATCGGTAAGGCTCGTCTTGTTGGAGACGATACCGACTTCCGAGCCGTTGGCGAAGCGGTGAACGTCGCTGCTGACGCCCATCATCGCCCAGGTAACGCCGGTTCGGTTTACGAATTTCGCGTGGCCGTCGCCGAATCCGTAGTTATCGCCCTTGCCGTGGGTTGCGCCCATCCAGCTAAGGTCGATACCGTTGCAGATGTTCAGCGTGGGCAACGGAGTGGGCTGGACGTACGCATCTCTGGAGGTGCTGTCGGCGCCTTGGAACACGATGAAGTTGGCGGTGTTGCTGATCGTGGTGGTGCTCGCCTTGCTCGCATTGCCGTTGAATGCGTAGCTGGCGTTGCCTGCGCCGGGGGTGCTTAGAGCGCCGAAGATGTTATTCGAAACCTTGGCCGCGCTCGGGCAGACGTAGATCGGAAGGCTCTTCGTATAGGGGTAGATCTCGGCTCCCCAGTTCTGGATCTCGGCGGGGTCGATGAAGCCGAGGGCGCGGTTGTCGCCTGGGCACCAAGCGACGCCGGAGACGCCGTTGATGACAATGTGGCAGGCGGTGAAATCGTCGGTACGAAGCCCTTCGCCGCTCGACGGATAGATGTCGTCGGAGTCGCCGGCGTACATGTAGTTGCCCAGGGAGAGCTGCTTCATGTTGCTGAGGCAGGAGGTCTTCTTCGCGGCGGCTTTGGCTTGGGCGAAAACCGGGAACAGGATAGCAGCGAGGATCGCGATGATCGCGATAACGACAAGGAGCTCAATAAGGGTAAATGCTCTGCGGGAGTTAGCCATTTTCTTGCCTCTTCGGTGAGGGACGGAACCTACGTAGTTCGGGGGCTCGGCTTGCCGGGCCACGTTGGATGATATAGAGTGCTGCGCGGGGTCGTTGCCTGCGGCTCCGTCCCCTTGCTCTATGCCATGATACGACAGGAAATAGCTAAATGGGAATATCCATAGGGGATTAATTTAGGAAAGCGAAAAAAGCGCTGGGCGCTGGGCGCTGGGCGCGGGCGCTGGGCGCTGGGCGCTGGGCGCTGGGCGCTGGGCGCTGGGCGCTGGGCGCTGGGCGCTGGGCGCTGGGCGCTGGGCGCTGGGCCAGTGTCTCGTTAGCAGGACTGAGTTAGATTCAGGTTAACGACCAACGCCTCAGCGCCCAACGCCTGACTCTATACGTAATGCAGCCGCAGCACCAAGTCTTGCTCATAGTTGCCGAACCCTTTGCCGAACAGGGTGAATCCGCCTTGGTTCGGTGATTCGGGTTTGACGCCGATCCGGACGCGGATGGTCTGCCAGGGCCGGATGCCTAGATCGTCGATCTTGACGGGGGAGATTATCATTCCGTCGATCGAGGTTCCATGATTGTTGACCTGCCAAACCTTGAGCAGGCCGAACTGGTTCAGATTGTCGTGCCACCAGTTGGGGTTCAGGCGGCCGCGGGTACCGCCGAAATCGCCGGGAGAGCTCCAGGTACCGATCTCGAAGCCGTTCAGCCAAACCGTGATGTCGGACGGGTAGTCGTTGTTATAGCCCGGAGCCTCCGAGCAGATCTCCATGGCGAGATCGACCCCGACAACGCTGGCCTCGAGTGGGAGAGAGTTGGTGAAAACGTACTCCACAAAGCCGCCGGCTGACCAGATGAGCTCCGCAGTGGCTCGCTCTGGGAGAAAGAACGAAACCGGATTATCGAGATGGCCGATGAACCGCTCACGGTTTGCAAGTCCACACGTGGGGACCGCTTCGATCTGGGTGTACATCCCGACCGGGACCTCAATTTCGCTCACGCAATCCGGTCGGTAAGGTCGGCCGGCCATTTCGATCAAGAGGCGGTCGTGAACTCGCCGGCAACGCTTCTGGGTCCCTTGGGGGCCGGCGAGGTAGTCGCTTTCTACGAGGCCGGCCTCCTCTAGAATCTGAATGTGCTTGGTAATGCTGGGTTGGGCGAGGCCGAGGGCCGTACTTAGCTCGTTGATATTCATGTCCCGCTCGGCGAGCAGCTCGATGATGCGGGCGCGCGATTCCGAAGCGAGCGCCCGGAAGACCGCGACGCTTTCGGTAGCGGAGAGCTCTTGGATGTGGTACGGCATCTTGGGGAACCACCCCACGATACCTGTGGAAAAGAGAAGCGATTAGCCGCGAGGTCTAAGTGGGATCAACCGGACCGCCCGCGACTCTCAAAGTAGCGGGCAGGTAAGGATCTGTGCAAATAAAGTGCCGAAACCGCCCTAGATTTAGGGCGCGTGCCAGGAAAATTGCTTGTTTCTTGAGGGGACGACCCATTTCGGGAACCGCAGTCTAAGGAATTTCAAAGCCGTTTCCGACAAATCAAGCAGAAGAGTTGCCCGATATAGTTCGAGGTCGAAATTCTTCGAAGAAAATTATGTTAACTCGCAACCGAACTCGCCAGGCCGCCCGTCGCCGCGGTTTCACGCTCGTTGAGCTGCTCGTCGTCGTCCTGATCCTCGCCACTCTCATGGCGGTCGCGTTGCCGCTCTATCTGAGCTCGGTCGCCGACTCCAGCAAAAAGACCTGCCGCGCCAACATGCAGTCGATCGCCAACGCCGCTCAGGCGTGGAAGGTGAAGAACCGAGCCGCCGACTTCACCACGATGACGATCTCCGCTCTCACTCCCGACCTCGGCGCGGTGCCGACCTGTCCGGACGGCGGCGCCTACTCGATCGCCACCACCGGTTCGGTCAACGACGAAGGCGGCGCCTCCACCGCCATCCCCACCGGCTCCCTCGGCATCAGCTGCAGCATCGCCGGCCACAACGGCTTCATCCCCGGCGTGATGACCAAGTAAATTCGAACGAAAGACCCGAAAGGCTCTGTTCCACCTCGACGGTGGAACAGAGCTTTTTTTGTTTTATGCGAGCCATGCGGGATCAACGTCGCCCGTTCTTTGTTTCCGCAATGATGTGTTTTGAGCGGTTTTCGCGACACCTCTTCTCCCGCGTATCCCAGGCAAGGTTGCGGGGCCGTAGAGTGACCTAACGGCGATGCCTTTTCTAAATCTATTTTCCTCAACGAAGAGGGGGTTGGCTTTGCTTTGCATGGCTTTGCTCGCGCTTCTTCCGGTATTGGCTTTCGGCCAGTCGGTCTCAGGACTTGTTTTGGAGCCTTCTTCGGTCGTCGGAGGCGCGGCTTCTCGGGGTGTCATCACTCTGGATACGGCCGCCACCGGCGCAGGCCTCAGGGTGAATCTCTCCAGCAGTAGCAGCATCGCCCACGTCGGCGCTTACATTACGGTTCCGGCCGGGGCCACCACCGCCAAGTTCGGGATCACCACGACTGCGGTTGCGGGCACGGACACCGCCGTCATCACGGCGAGCGGCAACGGGACGGCCACCGCGACTCTGACGGTGCAGTCGCCGGGGATCCGCAACGTTATCTGCAGCCCCAACCCGGTGATCGGGGGCAACCCGGTCACGGGAACGGTGAACATCACGGGTCCCGCGCCCACGGGCGGGCTCACCGTCTCGCTGGCGAGCGACGATCCCTGCGCGGTGGTCCCGGCGTCGGTGAATGTCTCGGCGGGGGCAAGTGCGGCCACCTTCGGCATCACGACTCCGATCGTGAAGCTGAACACTTTCTCTCACGTCACCGCGACCTTGGGTTCTTCGACGGGAGTTAGAGCGCTTTACGTCTATTCGCCGGCGGTGACTTCTCTTTCGCTCTCGCCCGCTACGGTGACGGGTGGAACCAGCGTGACGGGAACCGTTACCATCGCCTCCGCGGCGGGAAGCGACACCGTACAGGTAAGGCTGAGAACCGATAATTCGGCGGTGACGGTTCCGAGCAGCGTCTTCGTACCTAGCGGTGCGACCCAGGTCACTTTCACAGCCACGACCAGTGCGGTCGCCAGTGCTCGTACCGTTAATGTGTTTGCCACCACAAGTGGGAGTCCGGTGTCGCAGAGCGTGACGATCAATCCGCCGGGACTGTCGTCGCTGACGCTGAACCCGACGGCGGTGCAAGGGAAGTACACGAGTCGGGGCACGGTCACTTTGAGTGGACCGGCGGCGGCGGGCGGGTTCGATCTCGCCCTTGCCAGCAACCAGACGTTCGCCACCGTTCCTGCCTCGGTTCACATTCCCACCGGCGCGACCTCGGCGGCGTTCACGATCATGACCTCGGTGGTCAACGCCAGTCAAACCGCCACGATTACCGCGAGCTTTGGCGGCGTGAACAAAGCGGCGGACCTGCTGGTGCACTGCCCGCCAGTGAAGTCGATGACGATCAGCCCGAATTCCGCGGCGTGGGGCTACGATGTCACCGGCACCGTGAACTTGACTCAGCCGGCTCCCGCTGGCGGAGAGACGGTCTCCTTGAGCGCGGATAAGAGCTACGTCCATCCGCCGGCGACGGTAGTTGTTCCCGCCGGAACCTGGTTCACCACTTTCCCGATCTCCTCCACCGCAACCGACCTGACCGAGGTGGCCACGGTCACCGCGACCGCGGGCGGAGTTTCGGTGACCGCGACCTACACCGTCATCAAGCAAGCCTCCACGCCCTGGCCGCAGATGCACGGCAATGCTCAAAACACGGGGCTTTCCATTGGCCGCGGGGTGAAAGGCACGCTTGCTTGGGGCAGTTACACCGCAGGTGACATGGCCGCCCTTGGTGTTGGCAATCGCGTGGTGTTTATCGAACGGCCAAACAATCAATCTCCCCTCTATTGGAGGTTGATCAACGTTCAAGCGGAAACCGGAGTCGTGATGTGGTGGTTTAACCTGCCAGGATTCGATGAGCACCAGCAATGTCCGGCCGTCGGCCCGGATGGAACGGTGTATGTAACGAGCAAAGTATCTCTGTACGCTTTCAATGTCAACGGCGTATTGCTATGGACCGTACCGTTAGGGTCTGCGCCGGGCGATCCAGATCCGACCCAGTTCGCCACGACCAGTGGGGTTGTGGTCGGAACTGATGGAACGGTCTACGTGGGTGTAACCGAATATCGCAACGGATCTCGAACCTATCACACCTATCTTGGCGCATTCAATGGAACGACAGGAGCGGTGAAGTGGAAGAACTTCAACGCTGGCTGGGCCAACGCTCGATGTTGCATCGGCTACGACGGCACCATCTACTCGGTTCGCGACCACTACCTCGGTGCTTACAAACCGGCGGACGGATCAGAGAAATGGCTCTTAGACGTGGGAGCGACCGAACAATTCGTGTACACCATGCCCGCCGTTGGCGAGGATGGCGCGATCTTCGTCGATAGCTTGGCGGGTCACATGATCGCGGTCAACCCCAATGGCACTCTCCGTTGGAAGTCCTCTTTCAGTACCTACCAAAGCGCCGACCTCGAAGGCCGCGGGCCGATGATCGGTAAAGACGGAACCGTTTTTGCCTTCGGCAACGAGATTCGGGCGTTCGATCCATTGACGGGAGCGACCAAATGGAATGTGCTCTACAGCCAGAAGGTTCGGGGGTTTGCCATCGACCTTGACGGAGTTCTATACGTTGGCACGAGAGACGGCTATATCCGAGCCCTTAACAGCGCTACCGGCGCGGAGAAGTGGAAGCTTAACGTGACCTACAACTGGATCGCCGACCATAAACCCGCGATGGGGGCGGACGGGGTGCTCTACTTCGGCCGGTTCGCGATCAAGTAAGGGCTAAGTGCAGACGGAACTTGGGGGTACTCCGAGTAGGTATAAGCGAGCGTGATTTCGACGTCTAGAGGAGGAGTGCGCCGCGTATTCCTCCTGCCTTTTCTTGCCCTGCTCGTGTCGGTGGGGTTCGGCCAGTCGCTGCCCAAGGCCGACATTCCGATCGAGCGGTTCTACCAATATCCGCTGATTAATGGGCGTTCGCCTTCGAACCCGAAGATGTCGCCGGACGGCTCCAAGATCGTCTTTGGCTGGAACGAGACGGGAGCTCGCAAGCTGGATCTCTGGTCGCTGCAATATCCGAGCGGCAAGAAGCAGCGGATCGTGGACGCCTCCAAGATCACCGATTTGCCGAGGCAAGACGACACGCGGACCGACCAGGAGAAGAGCGAGGCGATCCTTTATGACGGAGGGATAACCGGCGCGGATTGGTCGCCGGACGGCGACGAGCTGATGTTCTCCTACAAAGGGCGTGTGTGGCTGACGCAGCCGGACGGTTCGGAGCTGCACCCAATCGTCGACGGCCAGAGCGGCATTGCCTCGCCGCAGTTCACGCCGGACGGCAAGTACATCTCGTATGTCTCCGGGCAGAACCTGTTTCGGCTCGACCGTCACTCCGGGGCGGTGAAGCAGCTCACGTTCATCTCCAAGCCGAATACGAAGATCGAGAGTGCGACGTGGTCGCAGGACGGCAAGACGATTGCCGTGACGTGGTCCGATTCCAGCAAGGAAGGGAAGCACGTGATGATGGACTTCAGCAAGGACCGGGCCACGGTGGTGAATATCCAACGCGAATGGAACGGCGACCTGAACGTCGACAACCAAATCGGCCTCATTCCGGCCGACGGCGGCATCATCCGGTTCGTCTCGGGGCTTCCTCGCTATCTATGGCTCAAGGATGTGGAGTGGTCGCCCGACGGCTCCAAGCTGGCGATCGCATGGATCAAGGACGACTTTAAGGAGTTCACGATCTCGGTAGTGGACCCGGCGAAGGCTGAGAAAGCAGACGTTTACAACGAGAAGGCGCCGATGAACTACATCACGGATTGGCGTCCGTTGGTGTGGACGAAGGATGGAGAGTCGATCCTGTTCGGCACCGATATCGTCGACGGCCGTTTCGGCTACCGGTCTGTGATGAAGATGGACGCGGATGGGAAGAACCTATCCAAGTTCTATAGCGAGGGCCACGACGTGGCCGCGTTGGGCCGACCAAAGGAGAGCGACCGCATCTTCCTCGTGACCCTGGGCGAAAGCCCGCTCAAGAGCGAGATCACTGTCGTGGAGCCAGACGGGAAGCGGACCCATCACAAAGTGATGCCGAACGGAATGTCGACCCCGAAGGAGTTCGACGCGGCGGGTTTGCCGCTCTATAGCGACGACGGGGGACGAGTGGCGACGTTGGCGAGCGACCGGACGGTGAACCCGGAGCTCTATTCGGTGGAGCCGACGATCAAGCGGTTGACAAAGAGCCAGTTGCCCGAGTTCGAGAAGGTGAAATGGGCGGATTTCAAGGAGGTCACGTTCAAAGCACCGGACGGACGGATGTTGCACGGTTTGCTGATCGCCAGGCCGGGGCTGGACCTCTCCCAGAAGCACCCGGCGTTCATCTCCAACGTCTACGCCAATTCCGGAAAGGCGGCGTGGAGCGGGTTCCTGGAGAACTACGCGGCGATGAACCTGGATATGGTGGTGCTCGCCTTGGATTTCCGGGCGAGCTGGGGTTATGGCGGGGAGTTCAACAGTGGCTACTACCGTCAGATGGGCTTGATCGACGTGGACGAAGCGGTCGCCGCGAAGGAGTATTTGGCCTCTTTGCCGTACGTCCGCGGCGACAGGGTCGGGATCTGGGGCTGGAGCTACGGCGGTTATCTCACCTGCATGTCGTTGCTGACCAAGCCCGGCGTTTTCCACACCGGAGTTGCGGTCGCTTCGGTGACCGATTGGAAGTCGTATAACGAGTGGTACACCCGTCGACGGCTCGGCTTAGTGAAAGACGACCCGAAGATCTTCGAAAAGACCTCGCCGATCACCTACGCGGGGGGCTTGCAGGACAACCTGTTGCTGGTCCACGGCATCATGGACGACAACGTCTTATTCCAAGACACCGCGCGTTTGATCCAGCGGCTGATCGACAACGGAAAGTACTTCGACGAGATGACGTATCCGCGCGACGACCACTCGATCGGCAAAGACACGAGCCGCCCGCACGTCTTTGCAACGATCCTCCGGTACCTATACGGCCACTTGTCGCAGCCGTAGGGGACGTAGATTCACGGGAGGCTGGCCTGGTATTATCACACGTTGCGCGTCGGCATACCCTTGCCGATGCGCTTAGCGACGCTTCATAGGCGGCGCGCCAGGGCGACCCCTTAGGTTCTACGACCAGGGGCAACGCCGTGCGGAAATTCTCCGACGACATGGCGGCGCCTCCAGGGGAAGCGAAGGAGAACTTATGGTTCCAGGAATCCTGGGCACGAAAATTGGCATGACCCACCTCTTTAGCGAGGATGGGCGGATGGTTCCGGTCACGGTTATTCAAGCCGGTCCCGTCTACGTTACGCAGATCAAGACTCAAGACAACGACGGTTACACCGCCGTTCAGGTCGGCTTCGGCGAGGCGAAGGAGAGCAAGCTCACTTTCCCCAAGTACGGCCACCTCAAGAAGGCGGGTCTCACCAAGAATCTGAGGACGCTGAAGGAGTTCCGCATGGACTCCGTCGACGGACTTACCCTTGGCCAAGAGATCAACGCCGGAATCTTTGCGGAGGGTGAGGTCATCACGGTGACCGGCGTCAGCAAGGGTAAAGGTTTCCAGGGAGGCGTCAAGCGGTACCACTTCAAGGGACAGCACATGACGCACGGTTACATGACCCACCGACGTCCGCTCTCGAGCGGTGCGACCGGTCCGCAGCGCGTCTTCAAAGGGATCCGCAAGCCGGGCCGAATGGGTACCGACACGATCACCCAGAAAGGGCTGAAAGTCGTTAAGGTCGACGTCGAGCGAAATCTCGTCCTCGTGGACGGATCCGTTCCCGGCCCGAACGGCGCCCAGGTGACCATTAACAAGGTGGCGAGGTAAAGATGGCACAGCTCGATATCAAGGGCAAAGACGGTAAAACCGTTGGCCAGCACACCCTGAGCGATAAGATCGCCAACGCCAGCGTCAGCATGGTCACCGCTCACCGAACGGTCGTCGCCGAAGAAGCGAACGCCCGCCAGGGAACGCAGAAGGCGAAGACCCGCAGCGAAGTTCGCGGCGGTGGTCGCAAGCCGTACAAGCAGAAGAAGACCGGTAACGCCCGCCAGGGTTCGATCCGAGCTCCGCACTATGCCCACGGTGGAATGGCGCTCGCCGTCGCTCCGCGCGACTACGACAAGAAGGTGAACAAGAAGGAGCGGCGCGCCGCGATTCTTGCCGCCCTCGGCGCGCACTTCGAAGCCGGAAACGTTAGCATCGTCGACAGCATCACGTTCGCCGCGCCGAAGACCAAGGACGCGACCGCAATGCTCGAGGCGCTTGGCCTCAACGGTCAGCGCCGGCTGCTTATCGTGCTCCCCGAGTACGACGAGGTGGTGCTGAAGTCGTTCCGCAATCTTCCGAACGTGACCGTTCGCACGGCTCCGGCGAGCACCGCCGGCGGCGCCGAGGCGCCGAAAACCGCGGTCTTCTCGACTCGCGACCTGCTGTTGGCTCACAAGCTGATCGTGGTTCAAGAGGCGCTTAGCCGCATCGAGGAGGTTTGGGCGAAGTGAAGAACCCGCACAACATTATTCTGCGACCGCACATCACGGAGAAGTCGGTCGGACTGTCTTATGGCGACGATCAGGGAGCGCTCAAGCGCCTCCGAAACGAAGCCAAGAAGGCGGCTCCCGGCGACAAGAAAGCTCGCGAAGTGCAGGTAACCGACGAAGATCTCGTCCGCAAGTACACGTTTATCGTGGCTCGCGACGCGAACAAGATCGAAATTAAGAGCGCCATCGAGGCGATCTACAACGAAGGCAAGAAGGCCGACCAAGCGATCTCCGTGACCGCGGTCCGCACCGTCAAGGTGCTCGGTAAGAAGCGAAAGCGCGGACAGCGCAGCAGCGGCTTCGAGCCGGATCGTAAGAAGGCGATCGTAACGCTTGCGAAGGGCCAGATGCTCGAGGATTACGGAGTCTAAGATGCCAACTCGACAGTATAAGCCGACCTCGCCAGGCCGACGCCATATGATTGGCGCGACCTATTCCGAGGTCACCGCAAGCAAGCCGGAAAGGTCGCTGCTTAAGGCTAAGCCAAAGAGCGGCGGCCGCAACAGCTACGGCCGTATCACCTCGTTCAACCGAGGCGGCGGCAACAAGAACAAGTACCGCATGATCGACTTCAAGCGGGATAAGGACGGCGTACAGGCCAAGGTCGCGACGATCGAATACGATCCGAACCGAACCTGCCGAATCGCGCTGCTCCACTATCTCGACGGTGAGAAGCGATACATCCTCGCGCCGAAGAACCTGACGGTGGGCACCCGCGTGGAGAGCGGTCCGGAAGCGGACATCCTCCCGGGGAACGCGCTTCCGCTCAAGAACATTCCGCTTGGCACGCTCGTTCACAACATCGAGCTTCAGCCGAAGCGCGGTGGGCAGATGGTCCGGTCCGCCGGAACCGCCGCCCAGGTTATGGCCAAAGAAGGGAACTACGTGACCCTTCGCTTGCCGAGCGGCGAGATGCGGATGGTGCACAACACCTGCCGCGCCACCGTCGGCGAAGTTGGCAATGCCGAGCACGAGAACGAGTCGATCGGTAAGGCCGGTAAGAACCGCGGCCTCGGCCGCAAGCCGCACGTTCGTGGCGTCGTCAAGTCGCCGCGAGACCACCCACACGGTGGTGGTGAGGCGAAGTCGCCGGTCGGACGCAAGAAGGGTCCGGTCGACCGCTGGGGCAACAAGGCGCTGGGTCAGAAGACTCGCCGCAACAAGTCCAGCCAAAAGTTCATCGTCCGCCGCCGAACTTCCAAGTAAGGCGCGAGCGTTTCATTACAGGCGTCCCGAGTTTCTCGGGACGCCTGTTTTGTTTTTGCGGAGGCGGTTGGCAGTCCGGAGGTAGCACCGGCTCCCAGCCGATGACCGCCGCTCCGCCGGCGGGGCAGAGCTGGAGCTCTGCGGTCCGTATGGGATTAGAGGCCGACGCCGGTGTAATGCCTTAGGCCCTTTCTCCACAGGAATTTGGCGGCGGCGTAGGCGATGACGATCCAGATGCACTGGATGCCGATCGTCTGCCAGGCGGCGGCGCCGGTGACGCGACCGATGAGGATCTCGGTGGGCGCGCCAGTGGTGAAATAGAACGGGAACGCTTTGGCGAGGCCGGCGGCCCAGGCGGGCAGAAGCGAGATCGGGAAGAGCTGGCCCGACAAGAACAGCATCGGGATGTAATACAGCTCGAAGATCGAATAGACCTCCTGGGTGTACAGCGCCAGCATCGCCATCGCCATAACGACTGTAAAGCTGACGAAGTGGCCGAGCACCAGCGACAGCCAGAATTCGGGTCCGAAGTGCAGGGTCGCGTCTCCTAGGAGGGAGCGATAGAGGATCAGGAGAAGCACGAAGACGGGAGCGAACAGCGAGACCCGGATGATACGCCAGGACAGGTTCCGGATGTAGCTGATCTGAAAGAAGCTCATCGGTCGGAGAAGCGCAGTCGAAAATTGTCCCTCCTTGATCTCCACGGCGAGGTCCCACATGATGTGGCTGGTCACAAAAGAGCCGAGCATCAGCATGCAGAGGTAGTAGAGAACGAAGTCGCTCGTTCGGTACCCGGCGATGGCCCCGGCTTTGCTGGCGTGTGACCACACGAGCGGCATGGTAACCGCGGTAGTAACGTCCGTCAGGATCCAGATGATCCCGCTGGCCCGGTAGGCGAGCCCCTCCTGGAAGTAGATCGCGAATACGGCTTTCCACTTGCGCAGGGCAACTTCCATAAATCTATGCTACCGTCCGGCGTCTACTCCACGATTTTCTTGGCGCCCTCGTAATTGTATCAGTATTGCTTGTTGCGACCAATAGCGCACCAAGGAGGCGGAGGGAAACCAGCTCAAAGTGCGAAGCTATCTGTTGGTATGCGAGTTCGTTTTTTCGCGATAACCATCGCCTCTTTGGCGTTGGCTGCAGTCGCCTCCGCCACGGGCCAAGCCCGGATCGCGGTTGGCAAGTACAAGTGGGTTCCGGCGGAAGATACGATTTCGTTCTACAAGCGACACAAGCTGCCGATGCCGAGCGCGGTGCTTTGGATGAACGCCAGCGGCGTTTTCCGTCATGTCCTGACCGACGACCAAGGCACGGATACCACGCTCGGTACCTACACCGTAAAGGCCGACGAGATCACGTTCAAGATCGAAACCGGTGACGGCGTCGGATTGCCTCGCAAGATGAAGCTGGAGCTCGACAGCATCAGCGCCACTGGAACGTCGTTCCTAAGGGATAAGAAAGTCCAGTTGACGCCGACGGCTCCGAGCGCACCGGCGGCGGACTCGATGCCGGACTGGGTTGTCGGGACGTGGACGCTTCACCGGAATGGGGCGGAGGACTCGACCACTCGCTTCTCGTTCACATCAAACGGCACCTTTCGGTACAAGGGGCTGGGCGGCACATCCGCCGGGACATTCACGGTCTCCGACACCGGCATCGATCTCTTCTATTCGGAGATCGACGGGGAGCCCGTAGACCAAGGGGTAAAGATGCACAAGACGCTTCCGCTCCTTGAGGAGAAGGCCGCCTTTATGGTCGACACCTACCGCTACGAAAAGTCGTCGGCTGGTAAATAGACGGGGAAACTTCTTCAGACGTCCGATTCTTTCGTTCGGTTCGTCCATGTTTAGCTAAGAAACTAGCACTGGACCGCGTAGACGCGTATCAGCCGATCTCCGATACTCCTCCAAGGAATCGGATATGCGAAAGATCGTTCTTACCCTTGCTCTGGCCGCCTTCTCGGCGGCTTCCTTTGCCGTCACCCGCGATCGTGTCGCGGGTTTCTATCACCTCGTTCCGAACGAGGAAACAAGGCGCTTTTGCCGTCGCCACCATATCGACCTTCCGACCGGCCGACTCGTGATGCGCGACGATCGAACCTTCAAGCTGACGTATTCGGACGACGAGGGGGTCGAGAGGACCGCCGGCACATACGATATCGAAGACGGGACGGTGCGGTTCGTCATCGAGTCCGGATTTGGCGTCGGTCTACCGCCTGAGTTGCGGCTAGAGGAGAGCTGCCTCCGATCCGACCGAACCGAATACGCTCGAGACGAGGAAGTGCGCGAGGTTCCTGTTCGTCCGCGCGAGGAGCCCCGGAGCCGGCCCCAACCACGATACGAAGCGGGCCGACACAGCGGATCGATCGAAGGGACCTGGCGCATGGTCCGAGGAAACGGAATCGACAGCAACACGAAGTTCGTGTTCAGCTCCGATGGAACGTTCCGGTACGTCGGCGATAATAGCTCCAGCCGCGGCCGATACAGCCTGAGCGATCAGGGGATTGAATTGGTCTGGTCGGAAATCGACGGCCAACCCGTCGACCGGGGCGCGAACGTTCACAAGTGCCTCCCGTTCTCCTACAGCGGCGACGCGTTCTACGTGGACGACTACCGCTACGAGCGCAGATAGAACGTCAGGGGCAACCGCCCCTGACAAATTGCCTTACCACGAGTTGCTTCGGCACCGGTGTGATGCCTGACGGCGTCCTCGTTCTGGATACTCTCAAATAGGCCGCCGCTCGCCTTAACTCGAGCTGCCAACTGCAAACCGCTAACTGCCAACCCGCAAGGAATGCTAGGCTAACAGCATGTCGATGCTTGCGTTGGCCTTTGCGCTGGTGGCCCAGGATGCTACTGCCCCGTATCTCAATCCTTCTTTGCCGGTCGAACAACGGTCGGCGGACCTTGTCTCCCGGCTGACCTTGGCGGAGAAAGTCGCCCAGATGCAGAACGAGGCGCCGGCGGTGCCTCGGCTCGGCATTCCCGCCTACGTTTGGTGGAGCGAGGCGCTGCACGGCGCGGTGGGGAACCCGGTAACGGTCTATCCCCAGGCGATCGGCCTCGCTTCGAGCTTCGACACGCTGCTGATGGCAAACGTCGCCTCCGCGATCTCCGACGAGGGGCGGGCCCGCTATTACGACACGCTCAAGCGACGCGGTCGAACCGGCATGCACCAAGGGCTCGACTTCTGGGCGCCGAACATCAATATTTTCCGCGACCCTCGATGGGGCCGCGGCCAGGAAACTTACGGCGAAGACCCGTTTCTGACGAAGCGGATGGCGATCGCCTTCGTGAGCAATTTCCAGGGCGAGCAGAACGGGAAGTTCAAGGCGATCGCGACGCCTAAGCACTTCGCTGTCCATAGCGGCCCGGATCGGGAGCGGCATCATTTCAACGCCGTCGTCGATCCGCGCGACGAGTGGAACACCTATTTGCCGGCTTTTCGCGGCGCGGTCACGGAGGCGGGGGCTTGGTCGATCATGTCGGCTTACAGCGCGGTCAACGGGGAGCCGGCCTCCGCCAGCCCCACGCTACTGGGCAAAATCCTGCGCGATACGTGGGGATTCCAAGGGTACGTCGTTTCGGATTGCGGCGCGATCGGCGATCTCCTCTCCGGACACAAGCTAGCCTCGACTGAGGCGGAGGTCTCCGCCAAGGCGGTAACTGCCGGGTGCGACTTGGAGTGCGGCGGGACCTATCACTCCCTGGAGGAGGCGGTCGCCAAAGGGATCATCTCGGTAGATAAGCTCGACCGCTCTCTAGTGCGGCTATTCGAGGCTCGGATCCGGCTCGGGATGTTCGACACCGCGCAAACCGGACCGTGGAAGCCAATACCGATGAGCGTGGTGGATTCGCCCGAGCATCGGGCGCTGGCTTTGAAGGCGGCGCGCGAGTCGGTGGTGCTGCTGAAAAACGACGGCATCCTGCCCCTAAAGGGGGTTCGATCGTTGGCCGTCATCGGTCCGAACGCCGCCGACCACGACGTTCCGCTAGGGAACTACAACGGAACTCCAGCCCACACGACATCGGTTCTGGAAGGGATCCAGCAGGTGGCTCCTCGCGGCACGCGCGTTAGCTACACGAAAGGCTCCTCCCGCCTGGCGGGCGATGGCGGCGAACCGGTTCCGGCATCGGTTTTGCCAGGTGGCGTCAGTGGCGAGTACTTCTTAAACGAGAACCTACAGGGAAATCCGATCCTCCGGCAGAAGAGCGATAACATCGACAACGACTGGGGGAGCGACGGGCCGGGAGGCGGAGTGCCCAAAGACGGATTCTCGGCCCGGTGGACGGCGACGCTCGTTCCCAAGGTGAGCGGCGAGTACGCGCTCGGCGCACGCGCCGACGATGGGGTGCGGGTCTGGTTGGACGACAAGCAGATCGTGAACGACTGGAGCGTCCATCCCGCGTCGAGCGTCGTGACCACGGTTCCGCTCGTCGCCGGACGAAGCTATCGGATCCGGATGGAGTATTACGAGCACGATGGGCAGGCATCGGCAAAGCTGGTTTGGATGCCGCCCGTTCGGCAGAATTACGCTGAGGCGGTGAATCTGGCCAAGCAAAGCGACGCGGTGGTGATGGTGCTTGGGATCTCCGGCCAGGTGGAGAACGAGGAGAACGACCGCTCGAACATCGATCTTCCGGCACCCCAGCAGGGTTTGTTGAACGCCGTTTTGGCTACCGGCAAGCCGGTAGTTGTAGTTCTTGAAAGCGGGAGCTGTCTTACGGTTTCAGACTCTCGCATCCGGGGACTCGTACAAGCGTGGTATCCCGGACAATCCGGCGGCACGGCGGTGGCGGAAGTGCTGTTCGGCAAGGTGAATCCAGCCGGACGGCTACCGGTCACTTTCTACAAGTCTTTGGCGCAGGTGCCGCCGATCGCGAACTACAAGATGGATGGTCGCACCTACCGGTACATGAAGGCGAAGCCGCTCTATCCGTTCGGCTACGGTCTCAGCTACACGCGGTTCCGATACTCGGACGCTCACGTGGAGCGGCGATCCGATAACGGCGGGCTGTTCGTCACCGTCTCGGTGCGGAATATCGGCAACGTGGAGGGGGATGAAGTGATCCAGGTTTATTCGTCGCGCGAAGGGGCGGCGTGGCCGGAACCGCTACGGAAACTGGTTGCCTTCCACCGGGCACACATCCTCCCCGGCGCCAATGTTACGGTCACCATCCCGGTCGACCCAAGAGGGCTGGCCCAGGCGGACGGAAACGGCATCCTTACCATTTTGCCGGGCAAGTACCGCATCCATATCGGCGGCGGCCAACCCGGCTACGATCCGGCGACTTCGGGACGGGGGCAAGATGTGACGATGCGGCTAGACGAGAAGGTGATCCCAACCTCCAAGCAGCGTGTGCTGCCCGCGATCATCAAGTAGCGCCGATGGGTTCGGGCATCTCAAAGATCGTCAAGGCGCCGCGGGAGAGGGTGTATCTTGCCCTCACCGACCCCGCGGCACTGACGGTGTGGCAGGCGCCCGGCGAAATGACCGCCTTGGTGCACGAGTTCGACCTCCGCGTTGGTGGTGGGTATCGCATGTCGCTCTTCTATCCCTCGTCGGAACCGGAGGGCCGAGGAAAGACCTCCGGAAGGGAAGACCGCTTCACGGCGCGGTTCGTGGAGCTCGTTCCACCGGAGAAGGTTGTGCAAGCGATCAACTTTGATTCCGCGGATCCGGCCTTCGCGGGGGAGATGACTATGACGGTCAGCCTGGAAACCGTACGCGATGGAACGGAAGTGACGATCTCGTTCGACGGCATTCCTCCCGGTATCCGCCCGGAAGATAACGACGCCGGCACGCGGATGTCGTTGGAGAAACTGGCGAGGTACGTCGAGTAAGGACGATCCATGCCGCTCCATCTGATACAATGAACTGTCTCAGGTGATGCAAAAGTGATCAACGCCAGTGGAATCGCGACGGTTTTGTTCGGGGATGACTTCGAGTCTCGCTCGGTGCGGACGCTCGACGACTTGCGTAGCCGTATCTCCAAGGGCCTTCCGAAGCGAGTTTTGAAGAACACGGTTTCGCATGTCGCCGACCGTTCCGGACAGCAAGATCTAATCTATCAAATCGTCCCCCGGGGGACGTTGAGTCGGCGCGATACGCTCACCCCTGAGGAGAGTGAGCGGGTGGAGCGGCTTGCCCGCGTCATCGCAACTGCCGAGCATGTTTTAGGCGACGAGCTCCAGACCCGGCGGTTCATGACTTCGGCCCATCCGTTGCTCGGAGGAAAAACCCCTTTGGAGCTCAGCTATTCGGAATTAGGAGCGAGGCAGGTCGAGGAACTGCTTTGGCGAATCTTCTACGGTGTTACGGAATAAGCTCGTCGAACGAGCGTCATCTTTGACCTGCTTTCTGATTGCCGACCGAAGGTACAGCCTTCTGTCGGGAATGGGGGCGGCTCTCTATGGCGGCCGTTGGAATTCGGTCGGCTCGGAAATGCTCTACACATCTCTAACATTCGCGGGGGCGATCTTGGAGAAGCTGGTTCACACCAACACGGGCTCTATTTCGCAAACTCAGGCATGGATACGGCTGGAAGTTCCTAGCTCTCTACCGATTCATGCTTTCGAGGAAGACGACATTTCCGACTGGCTGTCCGATCAAGCAGGGTGCCGGAATTATGGAGACAAATGGCTTATCTCGGGTGCCTCGGTCGGGCTGATTGTGCCGAGCATCATCGGCCGTCCGCACGAGATGAACTTACTCTTGAATCCGAAGCACCCAGGATTCGGTGAGATTCTCACATCCGAGCCAGCCGCCGTCGATTGGGATCCCAGACTGTTCTCTCGCTAAGGCTATAAACAGAAAGAGGCCCGGAGACGACGAAGTCGCTCCCGGCCTCTTTCTGTTTATATCTTTACTTCTCGCGAAGCGGAAGGCCCATGGCCTTGAGGAATGCGTACGACTCCTCGTCCGTCTTGGCGGTGGTGCAGATGATGATGTCCATGCCGCGGATCCGGTCGAACGTGTCGTACGGGATCTCGGGGAAGACGAGCTGCTCTTTGAGGCCCATGGCGTAGTTGCCGCGGCCGTCGAACGACTTGGCGGAGAGGCCTTGGAAGTCTCGAATACGGGGAAGGACGACCGACGTCAGCTTGTCGAAGAAGTGGTACATCCGGTCGCCGCGGAGGGTGACCTTACAGCCGACTTCTTCGTTCTCTCGAACCTTAAAGTTGGAGACGGCTTTCTTGGCCCGGGTGATGACCGGCTTCTGACCTGAAATCAGCGCCATGTCGCGAACCGAGTTCTCGAGGTGCTTGTCCCCGTTCTTGGTCTTGCTGCCCGTGCCCATGTTGATGACGATCTTGTCGAGCTTCGGCGCTTGCATCACCGAGGTGTACTTGAACTGCTCGACGAGCTTTGGGATGACCTCTTCTCGCTGCTTCTTCTTCGCTCGCGGATACGGGAGCGTGACCGGGCCGGTCGACTCCTGGACTTTATCTTTTCGTGCCATTGGGTGTTTTCCTTTGCCTGAGTTCTGACCAGGCTTGTTTTGTGGGGAGTTGGCAGTTAGCAGTCTGCAGCTAGCAGTTCTGAATGGACTGCAAACTGCTCTCTGCTAACTGCAAACTCACTTCGCCATTACTTCGGCATCGGGGATGGCGGTGCCGGTTTTCTTGGCGTAGCGGACCAGCTTGCCGGTGGCATCGTCCTTGCGGCGGCCGACTCGGGTGGGCTGGTTGGTGTTCGGGTCGAGCACCATCAAGTTGCTGATGTGTATCGGCGCCGGGAGCTTGATTCGAGCCGATCGCTCGCCCTGAGTTCGCGCCTTGCGGTGCTTGATCACAGCGTTCAGCGGCAGCGGCTGATCGGGGTTCTCGTCGTTCTCCTTGAGAATGATCGCCTTCTGCTCTTTGGGAGCGACGGCGGCCACGAAGCCGATTTCGCCCTTGTCCTTGCCGGAGATGATCATCACCCGATCGCCCTTTCGGACTTTGAGCTTGATGTGCGAATTCTGTAGCTTAATTTCGGCCTTGGTGGGCATCTTAAAGAACCTCCGGCGCGAGCGATACGATCTTCATGAAGTTCGCTTCGCGAAGCTCGCGGGCGACCGGGCCGAAGATGCGCGTGCCGCGCGGCTCCTGGTTGGCGGGATTGATGACCACGCAGGCGTTGTCATCGAATCGGAGCGTTGAGCCATCGACTCGGCGCACGGCGCGCTTGGTGCGCACGATGACCGCCTTGATGACGTCGCCCTTCTTGACGGGCATATTCGGCGTAGCAGCCTTGACCGAGGCGACAATGACGTCACCCACGCGGCCATAGCGGGGCTGCGAGCCCTTCAGAACGCGAATACACATTACGTCGCGCGCTCCGGAGTTGTCGGCCACTTTGAGCCGCGTAAATTGCTGAATCATTAACTTGCTTCCTTACTTCAGAGGCCAGTCCGGCTTTTTGCCGGGTTAGGCGTGGGGCCATTGCTGGAATGCTAGATTGCTAGATTGCTGGATTGAAATCAAGCAATCGAGCAATCCAGCAATTACTTAACTTTCTCTACGATGCGGGTGACGCGCCAGCACTTGTCGCGGCTGATCGGGCGGGTCTCCATGATTTCCACTCGGTCGCCCACGTCGCAGCCGATCTCGTCGTGCGCCTTGAACTTCTTGGAGCGGAGAACGACCTTGCCGTACAGCGGGTGCTGCACGCGTCGCTCGATGTTGACCACGACCGTCTTCTGCATCTTGTTGGAATAGACGATCCCCTCTCGGACCTTTCGGCGTCCGCGCGCTTCGGCGGCCGGAGTCGGCGTCGTCGTATCCGTGTTTTGCTCTGCCATTAGGCGTTTCCTCGCTTCTTCTCGGCGATCAAGGTCATGATCCGGGCGATGTTGTGTCGCCGGGTCTTCAGGCTCGCCGTATCGGTAATGCGGCGGAACACGAGATCGCGGCGAGCCCGGTAAAGGCTGGCCTGCTCCTCGCGGACGAGCGCTTCCAGTTCCGGCACGCTCTTATCCCGCAGCTCAGTAGTCTTCGTATCTTTCATATTTCTTTCGCTCCGAGGACTACTCGGACGCGACCTCCTCGGTAGCGTCAGCGGCGGCGTGCGCGGGCTGAACGGCCTGGAAGTCTCGCTTGGTCATGAACTTACACTTGATCGGCAGCTTGAAGATGGCAAGTCGCATTGCTTCCTTCGCCACTTCCTCGGCCGGCCCCGCCATCTCGAACAGAACGCGGCCCGGCTTGATGACGGCCACCCATCCTTCGACCGGAGCCTTACCCTTACCCATTCGGGTTTCGAGCGGTTTCTTCGTGTAGCTCTTGTCCGGGAAGATCCGGATCCAAACTTGTCCGCCACGCTTGATGTGGCGGGTCATGGCGATACGAGCGGCCTCGATCTGCCGGGAGGTGATCCACGCCGGCTCCATCGCGACGATCGCGTACTCGCCGAAGGAGATGCGGTTCCCTTGGGTCGCGCGTCCCTTCATGCGGCCGCGATGCATCTTGCGGCGGCCTTCTTTAACTCTCTTGGGCATCAACATTAGGCGTTCTCTCCGGTTTGGGTAGCGCCGAATGCCGAGGGGGCCTCGCCTCCGTCGCGCTTATCGCGACGCTCGCGGCGCGGCGGTCGGTCGTCCCGGCCTTCGCGATTCTCGCGGGCTTGGTCCATCTCACGCAGGCGGCGCTCCGGGAGCACCTCGCCCTTGTAGATCCAGACCTTGCAGCCGACGGAGCCGTAGACGGTGTGGGCGGTCGCCTGACCGTAGTCGATGTCGGCGCGAATCGTGTGAAGCGGGATCTTGCCCGTCTTGTCACCCTCGCGGCGAGCGATTTCCGAGCCGCCGAGGCGACCGGAGACCTGCACCTTGATACCGCGGCCGTTCATTCGCATCACGCGGGTCATCGCCTGGCGCATGGCGCGGCGATGGGAGATGCGCTTCTCGAGCTGGACGCAGATGTTCTCGGCGACGAGCTGAGCATCGAGCTCCGGCTGGCGAACTTCGGTGACGTTGACCTGGACGACCATGGTTGGGTCCTCCCGTCGAACCTTGCGGTTCAGCGTATCGGTCAGCTCGTCGATTCCCTTGCCGCCGCGGCCGATGATTGCGCCTGGGCGAGCGGTGAAGATCGTGACCTTGATGCGGTTGGCCGCACGCTCGATCTCGACGCGGCTCACGTTGCCGAGGCCGGTTCTCCGCTTGATGAAGTTTCGAATCTCATGGTCCTGCAACAGGGCGGGGCCATACCCCTTTTTGTTGTAGTACCACTGACTGTCGAAGCCGCGGATGACTCCGACGCGAAAACCTACGGGATGGATCTTCTGTCCCATGTGTGGTTACTGCGCTCCTTTATCGTCGTCCGAGGCTGCGGCCCCGTCGGTCTCGGCGCTCTCGGGAGCGCTCGTCGTCTCTTCGGCCACCGGAGTGGCGCTGCCGCCCTCTTCGGGGGCTTCGCTCGCCGCGACCGGAGTTGCTTCGGCCACGGTCGGCGCGACTTCTTCCACGTCGGTGTCGGTCGTTTCGTTCGGCGTTACCGGCTCGGGGGCCGGAGCGGCTTTAGCGGCGGCTCCGCGTCGCGCCTTGGGGGCGGCGAACGTCGGTCGCGGCTTAGCCTTGGTGCCGTGCGGCTTAACCGCCGGCTCGGCGTCGAACTCTTCGACGACTACGGTAATGTGGCTCGTCTTCTTGATGATCCGGTTGCCTCGGCCCATAGCGCGGGCTCGAAGCCGCTTCAGGCGAGGACCCTCATCGATAAAGATGGTGGCGATCCGAAGGCCATCGGCCGGGAGCTGGTGATTCTCCTGCGCGTTTCCGATTGCCGAGATCAGCACTTTGCGAAGCGCCTTGGCGCTCTTGCTCGGGTGATATCGCAGAAGGCCGGCGGCATGCAGGGCCGTCTTGCCGCGGATCTCGTCCGCGATGATGCGGACCTTGCGCGGCTGCACCCTTACGTATTTTGCGGTTGCTCTAACTTCCATCGTTCTTTTTGCCTCGTGGCGGCCGCGCTTGATGCGAAAGCCGCTTATTTTACCTGCCGGTATGCAGGTGGGGAGGGTTAGCGGAGTCGGGTCCCCCTCTCGGCAAGGCCGCCGGCGTGACCCTTGAACGTGCGAGTCGGAGCGAATTCACCCAGCTTGTGGCCGATCATGTTTTCGGTCACGAAAACCGGAACATGCTTGCGCCCGTCGTGGACTGCGAATGTGTGCCCGATCATGTCCGGAATGATCGTGGACCGGCGACTCCAGGTCTTGATGAGCCGCTTTTCGTCCTTGGCATTGAGATCGTTCACCTTTTTGATTAGGTGATCGTCTACGAAATAACCTTTCTTTAAACTTCTTGCCATATATCTCCGTTGTTAACGCTGAGCACGAAGCCGCGCGCAAGTTAATCGGGCGCTCACGAAAATTTGTCACCAAACTTCGCGGGCAGGAGATTCTACCCAGTCCATGGTTGACGAATCTAGGGGCTATCCCGCGCCGGACCGCCGGTCTCCAGACCGGCCTCCCCAACGACTGGTGTACCTTCGGTACACCGGATCATCGGCGAGGGCGCCGACGCTACGCGCTTCGCGTCATTGACGGATGAACGGGTAAAACCGCCCGCGTGAATATCGATCTACTTCAGGAATTAACCGAGGCCCATGGAGTTTCGGGACGCGAAGATGCCATCCGAGAGATCGTCCGTCGCGAGCTCGGGCCGCTTGGCGAGCTTTCGTCCGACTCCATGGGGAACGTGATCTGCGTGAAGCGGGGAAGCGGAGGCGGAAAAAAGGTGATGATCGCCGCCCACATGGACGAGATCGGATTCTGCGTGAAGTTTATTGATGACAAAGGATTCGTTCGGCTTCAGACCCTTGGTGGCTGGGACCCGCGCCAAATGAATGCCCAGCGGGTGATCGTCGGCACGAAAGACGGGCCGCTGCGGGGCGTGCTGATGTATTCCTCTAAGCCCGCGCACTTGTTAACCGAAGGGGAGAAGAAGGGTCAGAATCACGACGAGTTCTTCGTCGACCTCGGCCTCTCCGGCGAAGAGGCGAAAGCGAAGGTCCGGATCGGCGACCCGGTAACAATGGATCGTGGCTTCTTCCAGCTTGGGAATCTCCTGACCTGCAAGACGATGGACGACCGCGTCGGGGTGTTCGTGATGATCGAGGCGATCAAGGCGCTCGGCGCTCACGAAGTCGACGTTTATGCAGTCGCCACCGTTCAGGAGGAGGTCGGCCTTCGGGGCGCGGCGGCGGCGGGCTGGTCGGTGCAGCCGGACATCGCCATCGCCCTGGATATCACCCTCGCCAACGACATTCCCGGCTTACCCGAGCAGGACCAGATAACTCGGCTTGGCCAGGGCGCCGCGATCAAGGTCATGGACAGCTCTCTGATCTGCCACCCCAAGGTGGTCGACCACTTCCGTGATGTCGCGGAAGCAAAGGGAATCAAGTACCAGTTGGAAGTGCTGTCCCGTGGCGGCACCGACGCCGGCGCCATCCAACGCCTCCACGGCGGCATCCCCAGCTTCACCTTGAGCATCCCGACCCGCTACGTCCACACCGTCAACGAGACGGTCCACGGCGAAGACGTCCAAGCCTGCATCGACCTCCTCGCCTGCTACTTGGAAGACGCGCATTCGCGGGAGTATGGGTATTGAGGCGTTGAGGCGTTGAGGCGTTGAGGCGTTGAGGCGTTGAGGCGTTGAGGCGTTGAGGCGTTGAGGCGTTGAGGCGTTGAGGCGTTGAGGCGTTGCCAGCTTGCTGCTTTACCCTTTTCCAACGCCCAACGCCTAGCACCCTCAGTGAAACGTCCTCGCCGCCACCGAAGCAATATCTTTTAGTTCGAACCAGAGTTTTTCGGCTTCGTGTTTGACGCTGTCCCATGCGTCGTCGGGGTGGGATTCCATTTGGTTTACTCGGGCTCGCAGGTCGCGCTGACGGTTGCGGAGTTGGTCGACGCGTTGGTAGCGGTATTGGCGGATGCCTGCGCTCTGATGGTTGGCTTCTTCCTGAAGCGTTTCGATCTGGCGCTCGAGGTTGTCGTCCTCAGAACGGATACGGGTGATCATTTCCTCTCGGTGCGTCATGGTCGCTTTTCTCCTGACATCAACGACTTCCGCCGTCCGAGAGCGGTTCCTATGGTCCAGGCTGATCGCGAAGAAAGGCGAGGGCGTTCGAGAAAAGCTCCCGCTGGCTCATGCCGAAAACGGTTTCAAGCGCGGCCTCTACTCGCCCCTGACGGCGGACCGTACGTCGCAGATTCCAGGCGACGGACTCGTTGGCGACCTCACGTAGCAGACGTCCGAGACGTGCCTCGTTTCCCAGAGAAGCCATGTACCGGCCGATCCATCCGGCTTGCTGGTAAGCCAGCCACACTTCGTCTCTCCCTTCCTCGTCGTCGGTTCGCCCCTCGATCGCAAGCTCCAGGTCGTCTGCCTGCCGCCAGGGCGAGATTCCGTCGCGAAAGTCTCGCCAGGTCTCTTCGTCGAACCGCTGCTCGACCAAGACCGAAAGCGCCTCTTCTAGCCACCGGCTGCAATATCCGTCGGCCAGATTCTCAGAAATGACGTGCGCGTATTCGTGAGCGACCGCCTGCGAAAACTCCTCAGGGTCGTCGACCAGATAGTTGGGGAGGCAGATCTTGGCGTATGGCTCCTTGTGCACGCAGTAGCCATATGGGTGCGAGGCCCAAGGGGCGTCGGTCTCTTCGGCGAGGATGGAGAACAAGGTTTGCTCCGAATGGATCCACCCCAACCGACGGGCGACTTCGTCGCAGGCTTTCTCGATCCGGTTCGCCAACTCCTCTCGGAGGTCGAGCACTTCAAGCGGGACGAATTCAAACTTGAGCCAATCGTTCACGTCGACGCGCTGGCTCTTTTGCCGAGTGATCGTCTCCGCCTCGATGACCCGGTACCAGCGTAAATAGCCGCCGGCTTCGCCGATCCCGAAATCGCGGATTTCCGCATAGGCGGCTTCCAACCGGTCGCAGTGGTAATGCTCCAGCGCGGCGTCCCAGTGAGACGAGTCCTCGATGTGAGGGTTAGACAAGCGACCGGGTCTCCCGATTTTTCCAAATGGTTGAGGTACCGAACGTCATGGTCTTCGCAACGCCCTCATTGTCACCGCATAATGTTATGCAATATGGCCCGGATTTGCCCTGACTGTAACGTGCCCCTCGAGGCGAGAGAGTTCCAAGGAGTTACGATCGACGCCTGCTCAAAGTGCGCTGGGATCTTCTTCGATGAAGGCGAGGTCGGACGGATCAAGGCCCAGGGTCTGGCCGCCTTCGATGCCCTCGAGGATGCGGTGGTGCCGACTATCGACGTCGAGGCGATCGCCGACCGCCCTCGCGCCTGTCCGAGCTGCGGCACCACGATGGATAAGTTCCGGTACATGTATAGCTCCAAGCTGATGCTCGACGAGTGCGAGCGCTGCGGCGGGATCTGGGTGCAAGATGGCGAGCTGCGCCACATGCGCCAGGTACTCCAAGAGCAAGGCTTGCAACGCCCGGCGGTCTCCATTGCCCAAGGCAAGAAAGCCGATCGCCCCGCCTCCGGCTACGCCGACCGAATGCGCAAAGTCCACCAGTTCATCCTGTCCGTCGGCGGAAGAGCGGCCTGAGGCGTTGAGGCGTTGAGGCGTTGAGGCGTTGAGGCGTTGAGGCGTTGAGGCGTTGAGGCGTTGTTTAGCTTTTGGGCATTACCTTATTCCCAACGCCTAACGCCTAGCGCCCTTCTACCACTTCGTCTCCACCGTGTAGGTGACCTTCCGAACCTCGTTCGGTTTGAGCGTGACCTTGAAGACCATCGCTTCGGCGGAGGCCTTGGCGAAATCCATGTTCTTGGCAAGGACGCGCCAGTCGCCGTAGTGGCGCTCGATCACTTCGACCGTTTCCGTGGTCTCCTTCCGGTTGCGTAGCTCGATTTCGAACGACTCTTGGACCGCGCGGTCGCTGATGCGGGTGAAGTTCGTTCGCTTCCGGCTTGCCACGACGTCGAACGCCCGGCCCACCACCAGCGAGACGGTTTCGTCGCGCGGAGTGTGATCGATGTTGTCTTCACCCAGGAGTTGCACGGAGCCGGCTTGATCGCGCTGATAGATGCGCACCCGTCCGCGGGGAAGGGGAATCCCCAGGTCGTTCGTCTTCTTGTTTTCGAACTCGATCCGGACCTGCGGTTTGATGTCACCGGTTCCGATTTCCCCTTCGCCCGGGTAGTACCGGCCGAAGTTCATCGAGGCGTCCACGATCATTCGCTTCTGGACGGTGACGTTCGACGATTCGAGCAGCGAGATCTGCTTGGTCTCCCGGTTTCGCACCGTTGCCGGTCGTTGGAGCGTGTACAGGTGGTATTCGAAGAGCCCTTCTTCCTGGAAGTTCGCGTCTCGCCCCCCACCCCGAGGACCGGCCATCTTTAGCATGGCAACGTCCGGCCCGGCGGTGGGAGCTCGGTTGACGTCTCCCGCAAGCAGCTTCAGCTTCGCATTCTCGAAGGTGGCGCCGCACTGGTTGTTGATCGTCACCCAGCCTTGCAAGGCAGCCTTTCCGAGGCCGTCCAAGGTGAGAACGTAGTCGCTGTTCCAGCTAATGCCGTTGGTGATATAGCTGAGCTCGACCGTGTTTTCGCCCGCCATCGCGGACTCGAGGTCCCAAACCAGGGTTGGCCGGCTGATGAGCCCGTTCGGCACCGATTTCACCTCGATCTCGCCGATCGGGTCGAGGACGATACGACCGTCGTCGGTGCGGATGACCATGCCGTTATAGGTTTGCTGGTTACCGCCGCCGGGAACTCCCACCACCGCCGTCGGCGCGCTGATCAGGGTTCCTTCGAGAACGTCGCGTTGGTTGGCGATGGTGCGGATAAAGCGCACCTTCTGACCGACCGACTTGTTGAGAATCGCCATCGGCGAGATCAGGTCGTACTGGTAGTTCTGCTCCAGCACCCGGAACGATCCCTTACTGCTGATGCTTTGAACGCTCACGCTGCTCGGATCGATCATCGCGGCGACGTCTTCGACGGCGACGTTCTGACGACCTGCGCCAAGTTTCATGACGCGGGTCTCTTTGACGAGCCCCATCCCCTGGTTGTAAACCGTAACCTCGGTAAGGCTCGGTGCGGTAGCCATAACCGCGGCGGCAATCATGCCTAACATCTTGAAGCACTCCTTCGCATTTGCATGACTCTAAGTGCCGCTTTCAGGTCTAGGAGTTCAAATCGAGTTTAGATTGTCCGTCAGAGTTGTAAACGAGGCGTCCTACGGGCAACGAGTCTTGCTGAAACTCTAGCCTCGTGGCAGGGCGCTCGCCCATTCGCCAATCGCTAGCCGTAAATTGTCGATCCCGGTGGGCTCTCCTAGCTCGTCAAGTAAGCCTTGCCGCTGAAGCCAAGCTTCGAATTCCGGCGCGGGACGCCGCTTCGATAGGCGGCGAACCATCAATGCGTCGTGATACGAGGTGCTCTGGTAACCGAGCATTACATCGTCGCTCCCCGGCACCGCCATCACGTAGTTCACGCCAGACAGCGCAAGAAGCATCAAGAGAGAATCCATGTCGTCCGGATCGGCTTCGGCGTGGTTGGTGTAGCAGACATCCACCCCCATGGGTAGACCGAGCAGCTTGCCGCAGAAGTGATCCTCCAGCCCTGCCCTCAGAATCTGCTTGCCGTCGTATAGATACTCCGGCCCGATGAATCCCACGACCGTGTTCACGAGGAAAGGATCGAACGCCCGGGCGACGCCGTAGGCGCGACACTCGACGGTTTGCTGGTCGATACCGTGGTGAGCGTTTGCGGAGAGCGCGCTCCCCTGGCCGGTCTCGAAGTACATCGTTTGGTTTCCCACGGTCCCTCGATTCAGCCCTTGGGACGCTTCCTTCGCCTCGCTCAGCATGGAAAGGGTAATCCCAAAGCCCTTATTCGTGGCCTCCGTGCCGCCGATCGATTGGAAAATCAAGTCGACCGGAGCTCCCGCCTCCATCGCGCGAAGCTGGGTGGTGACGTGCGAGAGAACACAGCTTTGGGTAGGGATTTCGAGGCGCGAACGGACGTCGTCCAAGAGCTTCAGCAGGGTGATCGTCGATTCGACGGAATCTCCCGCCGGATTGATTCCGATGACCGCGTCGCCGCAACCGAAGTAGAGGCCGGTGAGTGTGCTGGCGAGGACGCCGCGGGGATCGTCGGTCGGGTGGTTCGGCTGGAGACGCGTCGAGAACCTACCCGGAAGGCCGACCGTCGTGCGAAAGCGCGAGACCACTGGCAGGCGCTGGGCCGCCAAGATCAATTCGCCATTCCGCATCAGCTTGCTAACGGCGGCCGCCATCTCCGGCGTCACGCCGGAACGGATGACGCCGATGTCCTTGGCGAGGACGTTCTCCCTGAATTCTCCAACCGTTTGAGAGCGGATCCCGGCGAAAGACTGGTCGCTGTGGGTCCGGTGGATGAGGTCGGTGACGTCGTCCTCCACCAGCGGTTCGTCTAGGAAAGCTTGAAGTGGAACATCCGCTAAGGCGATTTGAGCCGCCGCCCGTTCCGCCTCGCTGGCCGCCGCGATCCCGGCCAACTCGTCGCCCGACCGCCGCGGGGTCGCTTTGGCGAGCAACTCCCGAAGCGAGTCAAACCGAAAAGAAGTCGAACCGATAGCGGCACGGTACGGCATGCAGCACAGTATGAGCCAGCACCCATCGGAAGGCGGAAGGCGGAAGGCGGAAGGCTGCCGGCCTGGAGGCCGGCCCCTCATCAGTACGATTTTGCGAAGAGAACTCGCCGGGCGCTCGGTTTGCCTGACTTCACGCAAACTCCGGGCTGGTCGTCGCTCGGATCGAGAGCGGTGAGCGGGATGCAGCGGATTGTCGCCTTGGTTTGCTCGGAGATCGCCTTTTCGGTTTCGGTCGTTCCGTCCCAATGCGCCAATACGAAGCCGGCTCCGCCTTCCCCGGCGAAGGTCGACTCGAACTCCTCCCACGTGTCCACCCGTTTGGTGTTCGCTTCGCGCATTTCGAGCGCTCGCTGGAAGAGCGACTTTTGAATCTCATCCATTAGGCCGGCGACATGCGCGGTCACGTCGCCTAGCGGCAGCGTCGTCTTTTCACCGGTGTCCCGGCGGGCGACGATGACGGTGCCCGAATCGAGATCACGAGGGCCGACTTCCACTCGTACCGGCACGCCGCGCAACTCCCAGTAGTTGTATTTGAACCCAGGCGACTCCTTCTCCCGCTTATCGACCTTTACTCGCAGGCCCAGTTTCTTCAACTCGGCGGCAAGCGTGTCCGAAGCGCCGAATGTTCGTTCGCGCGTCTCTTCGTCCCGTCCCATCGGAACGATCACGACCTGGATCGGCGCGAGCTTGGGTGGACAGACGAGCCCCTTGTCGTCGGAGTGCGCCATGATGAGCGTTCCGACGAGGCGGGTCGAGACGCCCCAACTGGTGGCATAAACGTAGTCGAGCTGGTTCTCTTTGTTGACGAACTTGACGTCGAACGCTTTTGCGAACGCCTGACCGAGGTGGTGAGAGGTTCCGGCCTGAATCGCCCGCAGATCCTGCGTCATCGCTTCCATCGTGTATGTGTGGTCGGCGCCGGCGAACTTTTCGTTTTCGCTCTTGACCCCCTTGATGACAGGCACCGCCATCCACTCCTCAACGAAGCGGCCATAGCATTCGTGGAGGATCGTAAGCGCTTCCTGCTCCGCTTCCTCGTGGGTCGCGTGGGCGGTGTGACCCTCCTGCCAAAGGAACTCGGCGGTGCGGAGGAACAGCTTGGTGCGCAGCTCCCACCGGACAACGTTCGCCCACTGGTTGATCAGCAGAGGAAGGTCGCGGTAGCTCTGGATCCAGTCCTTGTAGGTGTTCCAGATGATCGTCTCACTGGTAGGACGAACGATCAGCTCCTCGGTGAGCTTAGCCTCGGGATCGGGGATCAGGCCGGGGCCGTTCGGATTCGGTTTCAGCCGGTGGTGAGTCACGACGGCGCATTCTTTGGCGAATCCTTCCACGTGCTCCGCTTCTTTCTCGAAAAAGCTCTTAGGTATGAAAAGCGGGAAGTAGGCGTTGACGTGACCGGTCTCTTTGAACAGGTCGTCCAAAGCGCGTTGCATAAGCTCCCACAGCGCGTACCCGTGCGGCTTGATGACCATGCACCCGCGCACGGCGGAGTGGTCGGCGAGGTCTGCCTTAAGGACGAGCTGGTTGTACCACTCGCCATAGTTTTCGCTGCGGGAAGGGATACCGTGGTTGCTGCTCACAGATGGGCAGTTTGACACACCATGGGCTCCAGCCCCTTGCGTTTAAAGGAGGACTGACCGAAGATAACCCGAGATGGCTGTGTCCGAACGTCCTGCAGGTCCAAACCCTTGGGTACCCCCTGACGATACCGCCGAATATCGCCGCCTTTCCCTCGTCGCCGAGCAGACGGGCCATTCCGTAATTATTCAGGATGTCGAAGGGCATATCGCTTGGGTCAACCAAGCCTTCACGGAGACGACCGGGTACACAAGAGAAGAGGTGGTGGGCCGCACCCTCGCGGAGATCCTCGACGGTCCCGAAACGAGTGTCGATGTGGTTCAAGCGATCGGCGAGGCCGTGGCCGCTCGCGTGCCTTTCAAAGGCGAGATCGTCAACTATAAGAAGGACCGCACCCCGTACTGGTGCACGCTTGCGATCAATCCGATTTTTGACGGAGAGCTCTATTCCGGAACGATCACCCTTCAGGCCGACATCACCGCGCGTAAGCAACTCGAGCTAGAGCTCGAACAGAGCGAGCAGCGGAGCCGGCTGATCCTCGAGAATATTCGCGAGGTCGTCTTCGAAGTTGACCGAAACGGATGCTGGTCGTATCTAAATCGAGCGTGGCAAGAATTGACCGGCCACTCGGTTCTGAGGTCGATCGGGAGACCGGTCCTCGAATTTTTGCACCCGGAAGACGCGCCTAAGCTTCGCGGCCTAATCCTAGAAATGAGCCGGACGCGAAAGCCGGTCTCAGGGGTGACCTTGCGTTGCCTTCACCGGTTGGGAGACTTCCGTTGGGTCGACATCTCCTGTCGTCGAAGCCCGGATGAGAACAGCCGCGTCGAGGTGTTCGGCACCCTTCGCGACGTTACGGAGGCTCACAACTCCCTTCGCGCGTTGAAGGACGAGCGCGATTTTAGCGAAGCGATCCTCCACACCGCGGGCAGTCTGGTCGTCGTTCTTCAAAGAGATGGGCGAATTATTCGCTTCAATCAGGAGTGCGAGAGGGTCACCGGATACCGGTTCGACGAGGTCGCGGGCCACCAATTCCACGAGCTCTTTATTCCGGAAGAAGACCGCGGAAGGGTCGACCGGGCGCTCAAAAGCCTTTCGGAAGGAAAGTTCGAGCCGCAGGTGGAAAACACCTGGCTCTCTCGCGATGGCGAGCTGAAGCGAATCCGTTGGTCGAACAACGTCATTAACGACGAAGAGGGAAACGTCCAATACCTGATCTCGATCGGGCAGGACATTTCGGAGAGCCTTCGAAAAGAGCAGCGTCTGCGCGAGAGCGAAGCCCGCCTCGAAGAATCTCAGCGGTTGGCGAAGATCGGTTCATGGGAGGTGGACATCGCTTCCGGCCGGGTGACTTGGAGCAAAAACATGTATCGGGTCCTTGGGATGGACCCTTCCCAGGGCGAGCCCACGCTCGAAGTGTTTCACACGCTCCTCCATCCGGCGGATGAAGACGGCTTTAGGGCCATCGGTAGATGCCTGGCGGAGACCGGCGAGCCGTTCGACACGATCGTTCGGATGCGCGTTCCGAACGGAGAGCTTTACATGCGATCGATCGGACGAGCGGTCCGAGATGACTCCGGCAAGATCGTCCAACTCGTCGGCTCGGCTCAGGATGTTACGGAGGCGAAGCTCGCGGAGATGGCGTTGGAACGGAGCCAGGAGTTTCTCGTGGAGGCTCAGCGTCTGGCGCGTCTCGGAAGCTGGGAGATCGGTATCGTCGACCACACCGTCAGTTGGAGCGCCCAGACCTATGCGCTCTTCGAGCGCGATCGGTCCCTCGGCGAGCCGACCTTCGAGGAATTTTTAAGGTTGCTTTCGGTCAGCTCAAAGGCCCGGGCAAAGAAAGCGTTTTTCGATGTTAGAAATGGGAAACAGGTCGATATGGAGATCGAGTTCACCCCCGCCAACGGCTCCACGAGACATTTTCGGGTCTTAGGGAGACCGAACTGGGAGGGCGGAAAGGTAATCGGGATCCTTGGCGCGATCCAGGACATCACCGAGCAAAAGCTAGCGGCGAAACAACTCGCGACTCAGCGCGAATTCTTGCGAAGCGTCATCGATACGGACCCCAACTTCATCTTCGTCAAAAACTGGGACGGAGCTTTCTTACTCGCCAATAAGTCGCTCGCCGCCGCCTACGGCACGACGCCCGAAGAGATCATCGGTAAGACCGACGCCGACTACAATCCACACGCGGACGAGGTTGCGGGGTTCCTTGCCATGGACCGGATGGTCATCGAAACCGGCCTCGAGCAGCAATCGTTCGAGGAGCGGCTTTCTTCGGCCAACGGAGATCGATGGCTTCAGACTGTCAAGCGTCCCATCATCGACCCGGAGACCGGCGAACGGCAAATGCTCGGCATCTGCGCGGACATTACCGAGCGCGTAACGAATCAGCACGAATTGGTCGCTGCCCGAGAGGCGGCGCTAGAGAGTTCCCGCCTCAAGTCGGAGTTCCTGGCGAACATGAGCCATGAGATCCGTACCCCGATGAACGGCGTCATCGGGATGGCCGACCTGCTCCTCGATACGACCTTGGACGCCGGCCAGCGCGACCTGAGTCGGACCATTCGGGATAGCGCGGAAAGCCTTCTCACGATCCTGAACGATATTCTCGACTTCTCCAAAATCGAAGCGGGGAAGATGTCGCTGGAGTCGCTGCCGGTGGATCTGGCCGACGTTGTCGAACGGGTAGCCGTGAGCTTCGCCGTTCGTGCTGAAGAAAAGGGGCTCGGGTTCGAGATCGACATCGATTGGCGGCACTCTTGGACCTATGCGACCGATCCCGTCAGGCTTCGCCAGGTTCTGACCAACCTCGTCGGCAACGCAGTCAAGTTCACCGACGAGGGGAAGGTCACGGTATCGCTCCGAATGGAAAGCGGCAAGCCGCGTATCATGGTGTCCGACACCGGAATCGGCATCCCGGTCGATCGGCAGGCAGCGGTCTTCGGGGCATTTACCCAGGCCGACGGCTCTACTACCCGCAAGCACGGAGGAGCCGGCCTCGGCCTGTCGATCGCTCGCCAACTGGCCCAACTGCTCGGAGGCTCCCTCGGCCTGCAAAGTGAGCCCGGCAAAGGAAGCTGCTTCTGGCTGGACCTAGATGTTCCGCACGTTGAATGCGTGGAGGAAGAGCGGCGCCTTCTTGGACGTCGAATCGCGGTAGTCAGCGGCGATCCGGACCTCGTCGTATTTGCCCAGGGTGCTTTGCTGAGCCTCGGCGCGGCTGTGGTTCCGGTCGAGAGGGATTACGACGCCGTCTTGTTCGATGCGCGGAATGCGGAAGCGGAAAACCCGCAGGGCCGCATCGTCGCCCTTGTAAAGCGCGGCTCACGGATTCCTGCCGGCATTTCGGAGGCGATTTTTGAACCGCTCACTCGTCGAGGAATCATCGACGCCGTATCCCGAGCGTTTGCACAACGGATTCCGCAGGAGCGCTTGCCGGACGAAACAATCCGCTCGGCCCGGGTGCTCTTGGTGGAGGACAATTCCGTAAACCAGCAGGTGGCGGTACGTCAACTTGAAAGAGAGGGATTAATCGTCCAGATCGCGTCGACGGGAGTCGAAGCGGTTGCGTACACTGGGGAAACCGATTTCGACATGGTCCTCATGGACATCCAAATGCCCTTGATGGACGGCCTCGAGGCGACGAGACGGATCCGCGAACGAGACGACGCCACCGGCAGGCATTTGCCGATCGTCGCGATGACCGCCCACGCCATGGTCGGAGATCGGGAACGATGTCTCGAAGCCGGGATGGACGACTATTTAAGTAAGCCGTTGCGAAGGGAAGAATTGCAAGAAAAGATAGCCGCGTGGATCGATGTCTCTGATTCCGATGGGGTTGCGCGCCTCGATCAGGAATACATTCTCTCCGTATTCGGAGAGGACAGCGCCTTTCTTGCCGAGGTCCTTAACACCTTCGTCGAGTCGACCGACAAACTGCTGGACGACTTGCGCGCCTGCGTTGCGAAAGAGGACCTTACCGGCGTCAAGCACATCGCCCATACGCTGAAGGGGAGCAGCCGGTCGATCGGCGCGACCGCCTTCGCCGACATCTGCGAGCGCGCCGAGCGGGCGACGACTGCTACCGCGACGCCGGAGGTGGCCGCCCGCATCCTCCGCGACGGCCCGCGACTGCTTGCAACCTGCCGCACCCGGATTCGTCGCGTCAAAGCCAGCGAATCTTCCTAAAAATGAGCAGCGTGACCGCCGCCGAAGCGACCATTAGTCCAATCGCGAACGGATAGCCGTATCGCCAATGCAGCTCGGGCATCTTATCGAAGTTCATGCCGTAGATTCCGGCAATTAAGGCGGCGGTCATAAGAACCGTCGATAGGATCGTCATCTTCTTCATGACGTTGTTCAGGTTGTTCGAGACGGTGGAGAGGTGTACGTCGAGCACCGAGGTTAGGGCGTCCCGGTTTGAGTCGATTAGCTCCGCTAATCGGAGCGCGTGGTCGTACACGTCCTGGAAGTAAATCTTTGAATCGGCGGGCACTTGGGTGAAATCGCGTCGCAAAAGGCTGTTCATCACGTCCCGGGTGGGGGTGATGGCCCGCCGAAGGCCGAGCAGCGACCGCTTCAACCGCATGATGTTCGGAAGCTGGGTAGCGTCGCCGTCGAAGATCTTCTCGGTAAGGTCGTCCGTCATCTCCTCGATTTCGTCGAGGATCGGGAAGTAAGAATCGACGGCGGCGTCCAAGAGCGCGTGCATCAAGAATGCTGGGTGATCTCCGATGCGGTCGGGGTGGTCCTCCCAACGGTGAAACCAGTCGTCCACGACCTCCAGGTCTGCCCGAGCCACGGTAACCAACGAGTGGTCGCGAAGGAAGAACGCGAGCTCGGCGAAATCGATGTCCGTGGTCTTGGCCTGAACAGGCACGCCAACACTGAGAAAGACCGATGGACCGAATTCTTGAAGCGCGGGTCTCTCCGTTTCGTTTAGCGCATCTTCAACCGCCAAGGGGTGGAATTTGAGTCGCTCGATAAGGAACTTCCGGGCGTCGTCCTGATCCTCCCATCGAATGTGGAGCCAGACGAGGCGCGACCCGTCCATAACCGCCGAGATGGCCTGTTCCACGTCCAGCGGCTCGCACTTTTGCTCGCTCAATACCGCGGCTCGAATGGCCAGAGATCCGTTCTGCTCCAATCTTAAGTTCCTTGCGAGCTGCTTTTCCAGCGCCAATGCATCAAGGCGATCTGGGTCTTGGCGTCCCGTATCTCCCCCCGGTCGAGCATTTCGAATGCCTCCTCGATCGCGATCGAAACCAGTTCCACATCTTCGTGCTCGTCCACTCCACCTCCCTCGCCGACCGGCTCTTCGCCCGAGACGTCCGCAAAGTACAGGTCGACTCGCTCCGAGAGAGCTCCTGGCGAGCCGTACATCACTCCCAGTGGCTCGAGCGACCGGACGCGGTAGCCGATCTCCTCTTCGACCTCTCGCCGGGCCGATTCTTCGGCGCTCTCTCCTTCGTCGATCACCCCGGCGACGATCTCGACGAGCCAGGGCTCCTCGTGTCGGATCATCGGCGGGCGAAGCTGGCGGACGAAGAGAAAGTTCTCATCTTTGCGAACGAGGGCTCCGACCGCGTCCCCTCGTTCGATTACCTCACGCTTGATCGGCTCGCTCATCGAGCCGTCACGAGCCTCGTATCGAAGCTCGATAACATCGAGCTTGCAAAACCCGTCGTAAACCCTTCGCCGGCCGATTAAGTCGATTCGTCTCAATATGATCCCCTTGCAAAGCAGCCTAACACAGTCGGGACATACTTCTTTCTATGCTGATTATGGTGATCGAAACTTTCAAGGCCGGGCTGAAGCCGGTCGGCGAACGGTTCGCGCGCAGCGGCCGGATGCTCCCAGACAATGTTTCTTATATCGCCAGTTGGATGGAGTCTTCGGGAGCCCGATGCTTTCAGATCATGGAAGCTCCCAACGTGAAGGCGTTGACTCCCTGGCTCGATTTTTGGGGCGACATCGTCGAGTTTGAAGTCGTGCCGGTTCAGACGTCGGCCGACTTCTGGGCGGCTCGAAAAGGGTAACGTCCGCCCGGTTCCAACGTAAGATAGTTTCGTGCGTGGACGTCTCGGCTTAATTCTTCTGGCGGTTGCCTTATCCAGCTTCGGCTGTTCGCAAACCTCGCTCCCCAAATCGACCGCGCTGCCGAGTAAAGCGCCGGGGAGGTACTCGGAAACATTGCCCTCCGATGGGGTGACCCGGCACTATATCCTTCGGGTCCCCCGAGCGTACGACGCCACCCGGCGGCTTCCGCTCGTCGTGTTGCTTCACGGGTGGACCGGGTCCGCCCAGACCTTCGAGGCGTATAGCCGCATGGCCGAAAAGGGGGAAAAGGAAGGGTTCATTCTGGTAACACCCGACGGTTTGGGCCAGCCGCAGGGCTGGAACGTCGGCTTCCTCGATCTGAGCGGCAAGCATGCCGACGACGTGGGATTCGTCGGACACGTGATCGACCAAGTCGAGACCGAAGTCGGAGTCGATCCGGACCGCGTCTACGTCGCCGGATTCTCGAACGGAGCAATGCTGGCGCATCTGGCCGGCGCGCGCCTTTCCGATCGAATCGCGGCGATAGGCGCCGTTGCCGGCACGGTGGGTCTGCCGAACGCCGACGGCCAGAAGGCAATTCCAGCGCCGGCATCTCCGGTTTCGGCGATGTTGATCCACGGCAAGAAGGATTCGATGGTCGCTTACGACAAGAGCGCTTCCGCCCTTCTCGCTGGTATCGGCGCGGAAGAGTCGGCTCAATGGTGGGCCGGTCAAGACGGCTGCGCCAAAACTCCGTGCCAGACGATGTCGGCCAACGGAAACGTCGCCACGGAGACTTTTTCCGGTGGCCGCCTAGGCGCGGAAGTCATTCTCGTCTCCATCGCCAACGGAGTCCACGCCTGGCCCGGCGGCCTCACGCGCCCCGGCCACGAGTCCACACCCGACGTTGACGCCGCCGATCTTCTTTGGCAGTTCTTTAAGAGCCATCCGAAGAGGAGGTAAATGGGCGTTTGGCGCTAAGGCATTGGGCGGTGTTAAGGTGGCGCTTTACCATCCGCCTAGCGCCCAATGCCCCAGCGCCAAACGCCTTATCTTAATTTGGCGTCATAATAAAAAGCCCTGCGCATTATCGCAGGCTTACTAATGACCGCCAAGACAACCGAATCCACAACTTCCTTTGCAGACCTGGGCCTTTCCGCCCGCACTCTAACTGCCGTCACCCGCGAAGGATTCACTCAACCGACCCCCATTCAGCAAGCAGCCATCCCCGCCGGACTTTCCGGCCGAGATGTCATCGGCATCGCTCAGACCGGCACGGGTAAGACCCTTGCCTTCGGTCTTCCGATGCTGGAGCGTGTGCTGAACGACGGCGTGGGTCTCGTTCTCGCGCCGACGCGCGAGTTAGCACTGCAAATTGAAGAGACGCTCCGACGCGTCGGCTCTAGCTTTGGCATCCGCACTGCCGTGCTGATCGGCGGCGCCCCTATGGGCCGCCAGATCTCCCTGCTTCGTAGCCGCCCGCACGTGATCATTGCCACGCCGGGCCGCCTTCTGGATCACTTGACTCAGAACACCATCCGGCTCGACCAAGTGTCGGTCGCCGTATTGGACGAAGCGGATCGGATGCTCGATATGGGATTCCTCCCCGCGATCCGCAAGATTCTTCTTCGGGTTCCGGCGAAGCGCCAGACGATGCTGTTCTCGGCGACGATGCCGCCCGAGATCGCGAAGCTCGCCAACGAGTTTCAACAGAATGCGATTCGAGTGGAGGTCGCCCCCGCGGGTACCACCGCGGAACTCGTCGATCAAGAGCTGCACCTTGTTCCGCAGATCGACAAGCTGAGTTTCCTTGAGAAGCTGCTCGGAGATAACTCCGGCACGATCCTCGTCTTCGCTCGAACCCGACACGGCGCCAAGAAGGTTGCCAAACAGGTTCGGCTCATGGGGCACTCCGCCGCGGAGCTTCACTCCGACCGGACTCTGGCCCAGCGAAAGGCGGCTCTCGAGGGGTTCAAACACGGGACCTATCGAGTGCTCGTGGCGACGGACATCGCTGCCCGAGGCATCGATGTCAAGCAGATCTCGGTGGTCGTAAACTTCGACCTTCCGGACCAGCCGGAGGATTACATCCACCGTATCGGCCGAACGGGTCGAGCCGGTGAGACTGGGCGAGCGATTACGATCGCGACTCCGGAGCAGGTCGGAGAGGTTCGGCGCATCGAGCGCCTGATCGGCCGGCATCTCCTCCCCTCCTCGGTCCGCCCGGCCGAATCGGCCCATGGCCACTTCGGCGCCAACCGCGGCCCGTCCAACCGCTTCCCGCGCCCGCGCGCGCCTCAGGCGCAGCGCCGCACGCCGCAAACTGCCAGGCGATAAGTAGTGTCGGCATCCCTGCCGGCATCTTCTCCCGTGTCCCCCCGGCATCCTGCCGGGCTGGGCTATCGCTTGGAAGCCGGTGCCACGAAAGAAGATGCCGCCACTACGGGGGTAAAACGTTCGCATGCGCGTTCTCTTCATCGGCGGCACGGGGATCATCTCCTCGGCCTGCTCTCCGCTTGCGATTGAATCGGGGATCGACCTCTATCTTTTGAATCGAGGCCAATCGCACCGCGGAGTGCCGGTGGGGGCGAAGGTACTGCATGGAGACATTCGCGACCGCGCCTCCGTGGAAAGCGCCATCGGCGACATGAAGTTCGACGCCGTGGTGAACTGGATCGCCTTCACGACCGATCACATCCAGCAAGACCTCGACGTGTTTCGCGGGCGCACCGGCCAGTACGTCTTTATCTCCTCCGCCAGCGCCTACCAGACCCCGCCTTCGAGTCTCCCGGTCACCGAATCGACGGTGCTCGACAACCCCTACTGGCAGTACTCCCGAAACAAGATCGCCTGCGAAGAGATGCTGGTGCGAGCTTATCGGGACGAGAAGTTTCCCACCACTATCGTCCGTCCATCCCACACGTACGACCGGACCCTCCTGCCGTTCGATCATGGTTGGACGGTCGTCGACCGGATGAGACGCGGCAAGCCGGTTGTAGTTCATGGCGACGGTACGTCGCTCTGGGTCCTTACTCACCACCGAGATTTCGCCGCCGCTTTCGTGCCTATGCTTGGGAATCCGCATACGATCGGCGACGCATTCCACATCACAAGCGACGAGTGGCTGAGCTGGAACCAGATCTACGACCAGGTCGCCGAAGCGGCCGGTACGAAGGCCGAGATGGTCCATATCTCGTCCGACACGATCAACGCCGTCGATCCCGGCTGGGGCGCCGGTCTGCTGGGCGACAAAGCGAACAGCATGGTCTTCGATAACACGAAGATCAAGCGTATCGCCCCAAACTGGTCGGCGAATATCCCGTTCCGCCGAGGCGCGGAGGAGATTCTTGCCTGGTTCGAAGAAGACCCCTCCCGGCAGAAGGTGAATGCCCAGCAGGACGCCCTCGAAGACCAACTGATCGAGTGGGCACAGAGGCAATAGTCCGTCCTAAGTAGAGCGGCACGGGCTCATTTCCGGGATTCCTGCCTGCGGAACAGGGGCCCGTCCGTTGCGAACTCCGAGGCGGTCCTCCTTGCGCATATCTTCTTGCCTCGCCAGCTTACGGCAGGTGGTCGCAGAACCTACCGCCTGCCCAGAAGTGAACGGCGTCAGATCAATCTCTCCCAATATTGGTGGCGAGGGCCGGCCTGATGGTCATTGACAAATCAGGTTTACATTTCCCTTGTCTGATTTCACTCGTAGCCCGTGCTTTAGCCGCGGTTCAAGGTCTCTCTGGGGATAAATCTCCGGGCTACGGGTGAACCTTTATTGTCAATCTATTTTGTGAATGACCATGAGAGCGGCGGTCCGTTGAGCCCGGACCGTCACATATCAATAATCAATCATCACTTTCCGGACCGGACTCCCTCACCCCCAACCCCCTCTCCCTCGTTCGGCACATACATCCGAAGGAGGGAGAGGGGGCTCCGGAGGACGCCTAGGGGTCGATCGTTACGAGCTTGGCGGGGCCGCGGTAGGCCTTGCGGCCGTTCCACGTTACGGTAACTTCGCCGGTCAACCCCATCGCGAGGAGGTCGACGGTTAGTTTGGGAGTGCCTTGGCTGTCGATTTTCACCGACGATCCGTCGACGGTGCATTCGAAGCTTGGCGATCCGCTGACGGCGAGGTCGCGAACCATTGTCACGCCCCAAACTCCGTTGTGCTCCGCGGTATCGGCGACGAACGCGAAATGTGACGGGCGTTTTCTCACCTTGCCGTCGAAGAAACGCATCGCCGCCCGTTGAGCCTCTTGAAGATAGTTATGCCCCGTCGCCGGCTCCTCGCGGTAGGGCGGCATCGGCCCGTACTTGGCGATCTCGTCGCGGAGGAGGCGGGCGGTGGGGGCGAGGCCATCATCCGCGCCTACCCAGATCCACAGGGGAAGGTTCGCCACGTTTCTACCGAGGCCGACGGCGGCGTCTTGTTTCATCGAGCGCGCCGCGGGCGCTAGCATCGCGGCGGCCGCCCATTTGTCCGGAGTTCGAGTCGCGATCCTCCACGTCCCGCCGCCGCCCATGCTGAACCCGTAGAGATAGTACCGGGCCGGGTCCAGCTTTACGGTAGCTTCGGCGTCCGCCAATGCCTCCCAAACATCGGTTTCTCCGATGTCGGTGTATCCGGAGTTGCCGCGGCCGAATGGATAGACGTGAAATCCGAGGCGTTCCACCATCGGCACCATCGTCGGTCGCTTATATTCCTCCGCCTTGACGCCCTCCGGCAACCCAAGCTGGCCTTGCGCCCACCCAAGCGGGTGAGGGTCGCCGGCCCCGTGTAGTTCGAAATAGAGAGGATATGCCTGTTCCGGCTGCCAGCTCTTGGGGAGCGTCAGCCAATAATGGGCTACCGTGTTATCTCGTTTCGAGACGTACGCCATCAGCAGGGATCGGCGACCCTCGAGGTAGCTATTCCAGTCGCCGGCATCCGCGTCGAACCCTCGCTGTAACTGGCTCACAATCTCCGTGGTTTGGGCGCTGACGTCGTTGGCGCCGCCACAGTAGATTGCCGCTCGACCTTCTTCGGTGAGCAGAAGTGCCCGCACGGAGCGGAGATGCCGACGGAAAAGGTTAGGCTGGGCCGTCGGTTCGATCGCATCGATGCGGGCTACTAGGCGATCGATCGCCGTGGTCAATTCTCGCAATGGAACTCCTTTGGGCTTGGTTGTCCCCTGCCCGATCCCGGTGGCGATCACCACCATCAACAACACCGACGTAAAGGCACTCATGTACTCCTCCTCATTGCGCCGCCTCGCGATAGGTCATGGAGAGAATCCGCCCTTGGCGAACGGCATCCACTAGGCGCGGATCGGTCAAGACCCGGCGATCCTGAGCTCGTTCCCTCAGCACCTCGCCCGGCTGCATTCCGCCAAGGGTGAATTGCCTCATCGTCGGATCCACGTCGGAACCGGGGTGGGCCACTACCACGTGGGGCGCATCCGAAGCCGCGGAAATCGTTTCCAGCAGGGCCGAAACGTCCTGCGTTTGGCTCCCTTCGAGGAAAGGAACCCGCCGCGCAAAAACCAGACCCTTTTTACTGCAGAACTCCTCGAGTCGATCAACCAGCCCGATCCAGCCAACCCCCATATGCTCGTCGAGGTAGTCGATTCGCAAACCCGACTCCCTCAGCTTCGCGAGCTGCGCGGCCACCTCGGCCATTGCTTCGTCCACTGAGAAGCCCCGTTCCTTCAGAGTCGCCGGCTCGGAAGTGAAAGAGCCGTCGACCTCGACAAGCGAGGGAACCTCCGCTGCCGGCAATACCGGCCCCCATTTCACGCGATCCCACTCGGCGTTGAGAGTGACGTGGAGTCCGAGATTTACGCCTTCCAGGTCCCGAAGGAGCTCCGCCGCGCTCGAAAGGGCCGGACCAGGGGCCATCACTCCCACGTTCCTCACCACTCCCTCCCGGACGGTTCGGAGAATGGCGATATTTGCGCCTTCGCTGGAACCCGCGTCGTCGGCTCGAAATACGATCTTCTTCACTTTGCCGTCTCCGTCTGAGCGAGCTTCCCGAATACCGCCGCCCACCGGGCTCCGTGGTCTGAATCGCACTCCAAGGGTCGGAAGCCGAGCTTTAGGTAGGTTCGGATTGCGGCCAACCGTTCATCGTCCGTGGTAAGGACTGCGCTTGTCAGCCCGGCGTCGCGGTGGTCGCGAAGCACGGCGAGGCACACCGCGTAACCAAGCCCGCGTCCCGCGTGCGCGGGCTCGGCGCCCACCCAGTGGACCACTCCCGAATCGGGCCACCGGTCGGGGATGGTTTGCGAGGATGCGGTCGCCACGACCCCCTGATCGGAAACGATAACGAACGTCCGGCGAACATCCGGGGCTCGAAGCAGCCGCTCGAAAACATCTGCTTCGGTCCACTCGTCACCGAACGCCGCCGTCAATACGGATGCCAATCCAGAAGCATCGGCCTCGACCGCTTCGCGAAGCAGGTAATTGCCGGCCAGCGGTGGCTCTCCCGGCAAGACGTCCAGCCGGTCGCGTCTCATCACGAGTTGGCTCATTTGCCTCCCGACAGCGTGATCCCGCGTGCGAAGTAGCGTTGGCCGAATAGGAAGATTAGGAAGATGGGCAGCAGGACGATCATCGATCCCGCCATCAGTAAGTGAAATTCGGTCTTGTGAGAGCTCTGAAGGGAACGAAGCGCGACCTCCAAATTCATCAGGTCGGGATCGCTGAGATAGAGGAGGGGCCCGAGGAAATCCTTGAATCCACCGACAAAGCCGAGCACCCCGAGGGTCGCCAATACGGGCGCGCAGTTTGGAAGCAGAATCCTCCAGAAGATGGTCGCATGGCTCGCTCCGTCGATCTTGGCCGCTTCGTCGAGCTCGCGGGGGATCGCCATCATGAACTGCCGGATCAAGAAGATTCCGAACGCGCCCCCGCCGAAGAAGGCTGGGATGATAAAAGGCTTATAAGTGTTGATCCATCCAAGGTTGGCCATCAGCACGTAGCCGGGAATCATCGTCACTACGCCCGGAAGCATCATCGTGCTTAACAGGATAAGGAAAAGCCGGTCGCGTCCGGGAAATCGTAATCTCGCGAACGGGTAGGCGACCATGGCTCCGGTCAGCACAGATGCGATCGTCGGCGCCGCCGCTAGGAAAAGCGTGTTGACGAACTTCCGGAAGAAATTTAGCTCTGGATCGGTGAGCACTTTCGCGTAGTTCGCAAGGGTCGCGTGGGCGGGCCAAGACCACATGGAACTGTTCGAGATCTCATCCGGCGTCTTCAGCGACAGCGAGACCATGATGTAGAGCGGCGCCATGAACATGACCGCTCCGGTTAGCAGTACCGCGTACAGAATCGCCCGATTCAGGCGAAGCTGAGTCACCCCCCGCCGTGGCACGGGCGGCTCGCCCGTGTTTCTCATGGGCGGCCCGCCCATGTTCCGTCGCACGTTGCCTGCAAAGGCGGTCGCCCTGGATTTGGGCCTACGGCGACAGTCTTTACAGGGGCGAGCCGCCCCTGGGATCCACGGGCGGGCTGCCCGTGCCACTTCCGGACTCCCTCACCCCCAACCCCCCTCTCCCTCGTCGGGCACATGCATCCCGAGGAGGGAGAGGGGGGCTCTCGATAGCGCTCCGGATGGGGGCGATCACTTTAGATCTCCTTCGTAATAGACCCACTTACGGGCGATGCCGAACTGGAGAACGGTGATGAGCAGGATGATCACGAAGAGAATCCATGCGAGCGCGGAGGCGTAGCCCATTCGAAGCTCGCCGAACGCTTTTTGGTAGAGCCAGACGACGTAAAAGAGTGTGGCCCGATCAGGTCCGCCGCCGGTCATCACGAATGATTGACCGAAAACCTGCAAAGCCCCGATCACCCCCGTGATCGTGGAAAAGAAGAGGTACGGCGTCATCATCGGAACCGTCACGTTCCGGAACCTCCGCCAATTCGACGCCCCGTCTAGGGTCGCGGCCTCGTAATAACTTGGCTCGATTCCTTGAAGGCCGGCGAGGAACATGATCGTTCCGCCTCCCGCGCCCCACATTCCCATGATGATGAAGGCGGGAATCACTGTTTTGGCGCTACCGATCCAGTTGATCGGATCTCCCGGGGTGCCGAGGAAGTTGCTGATCAGCGGCCCGAGGTGGAGGAAGCCGGACTTTCCGTCCGCGCCATACAAGAGGTAGTTAATGGCGCCGTGGTCCTTATCGAAGAGGCGCATCCAGATCAGCGACATCGCCACTGCGCTCGCGAGGGACGGCATGTAGTAGAGCGCTCGAAACAGCGGCACTCCCTTCACTTTTTGGTTCAAGAGGAGCGCCAGTAAGAACGCGGACGCCACTCCGAGCGGCATGCTGAGAACGGCATAGATGAATGTCTGCTTAAGCGAAACGTAGAGAGTGTCGTCGATTGCGGGATTCAGAGCGTCAGCATAGTTCCCGATTCCACGCCACCTTGGCGTTTGGATGATGTCCGAATCTGCGAAGCTCAGCAAGAGGGAATAGATCATCGGGCCGATTGTAAAGGCCAGGCCGACGAGCCAGGGGATGAGGAACAGGTAGGCGCTGCGCCCTTCCGCCCGCTCGCTCCTCGTGCGTTTCTTTCGCCGCTCCGGCAGGTAGATCCATGCCACGAGCGCGAGCACCAAGAGAACCCCAACGACCACGGCGGGGGCGAATGGATACGGAGGTGCGTCTACCCGGCGGAGCGCAAGCGCTAACTTTCCCGGCTCGTCGCGCTGGAGATTGGTCAGTGCCTCTTTCGCCGTATGCTCGCCCGCCAGGACGGAGTAGTAATTTCCCCCAAGATCGTTCGCGATTCCACTGAACCAGTCCGGCGTTTGCACGTGTCGGACCCGCAAGACGGCTTCGTCGGTGATGCCAAGGTGCTCGGGCAGGCGAGCGGCTCCGGTCGCATCGGGAGCGGGAAGCCAAACCCCCGGCGTTTGGGAGAGCTTTCGAAGCGAAGGTTGGCTCTCTCCCGCCCGTGCCATCGCGGCCAGCGATTTCGGCCCACAGAAGAACTTGATCCATTCCCAAGCCTCGCTCTTGTGTTGGCACGTGCTGAAGATCGCGAGGCCGTTCCCCTCGCCGGGTAGAGAAGCGGTGGTGCCGCGGGCGAAGCGAGGAAACGGCGCGATGTCCCAATCCTCGCGCATTTTCTCCCGCATATCTTTTATTTCCCAAGCCCCGGACTCGATCATCGCGATCTTGCCCTTTCGGAACTCGTCTTGCATCGACGAGCCGGCGCCCATGGAGACGTCGTTGTTACTCGGAATCCAGTGATTGTGGTTGATGCAGTCGGCCGCAAACTGAAACACCTCGACGTTCATCGGCCGGTCGAGGAACAGCTTGGTCGGGTGATCGTCGTTGTCCCACATCCGCACGTTGCTAGAGAGGAGCAGGGTCTCCATCCATAACTGCGGCCAGGACGGGGCGAACCCGTATTGGAACGGCCTCGCTTCGCCCGGGCGTCGCTTGGTGAGCTCGCTCATCACCCAAACGAAGTCGTGCTCGCGAAGCTCGGGGCGGGTGTTGGTGTCCCAGGTCCAGGTTCCATCCGGGTATGGAATCTTCGCTTCGCGAAAGAGGCGCTTGTTGTAGTAGATGTAGGCGGAACAGGCGACGTCTCGGGGAATCGCGTACAGTTTGTTCTCGTAGGTAAACGCCTTTATGTAGTTCGGATACCGCCCTGCGAGGTCGACGTCCGGGCCGTTCAGGTCCGAAAAGGTTGAGAGGGGAACGAGGGCGCCGCGGCCGGCGAACATCCGAAACCGGTTCGGATTCATGTTCGCGACGTCCGGCGCGTCGTTTGCCGCGTAGCTCGCGAGCAGCTTATTCTCGTAGGTGTCGACGATCGGCTCGACCTTGATACGGATATTCGGGTGAATTGCCTCGAACTCGGCGACCTGCTTTCGAAGCTCCTTTAAATTGTCGCCGGTCGTGGCGCAAGCGTAGCGGATCGTCACCGGGTCAGCCCATGCGAACGCAGAGAGAAGCGCTACCCCACACAGGGCGGTAGCGCGAAGAACAGGACGCTTTTTTACGAACGATAAAAAGCGCATTGAGCGATTATTTGGGTTTACTCGGGGCGCTCACACCCCCGCCCGCATATTGGGCCATCTTTTCTTTCTGGACCTGAGTTAACTTGCTGGGGTCGACCGCGTTTTTAGGTTCGAACGCGGCTTTCATTTCCGCGTTTTGAGCGGGCGTCATCTTGTCGTCTCCCCCGCTGCATCCGACCAATAACCCGGCTCCCAATAAAAAGGTTGCGCAATAGATTAGGTTCTTCATTGGCTTATCGCTCCGGCCATTAAGGCCGGAGCGTGGTGTCACGATACTAGTCGCTACGCTTGGAGTTCCACATGTTCTTTGCCGGCTGTCCCGTTCCGTCGGGATTGGTGGCGACCGGCTTGAGCGACTTCGCGTGCCCATCGGAGAACACGAAGCTCGATTGGCCGTTGCTCATCGAAACCCCACCTTCGAGTCCGGCCGGATAAGCGGCCGGCTGGCCGTTGGAGGCTCGCTTTCGCGTTCCGTCCGGGGTCGCGGAGGACCAAACTTCGTAGAAGTCTCCGTCGTTTCCGGTGTAGTCCCACATGAAAAGTTGCTGCGGCCAGATGTAGGCGGAGGTACCGCCGATCCAATCGAAGCCAGGCAGCTTCTTGGTGTCGCTGCTGTACTTCGGCGCAAGCATAATCGTCTCGGCCGGCTTGGTGACCGACGTGGAGCTGATCGTGCCGCCCTTGAACCAATCGTTGCCGGGGCCTTCCCATCCCCGATTCGTCACTCCGAAGATGCCGGAAGCGACGTTGTCACTCATTCCCGGACCACCCATCGTCGCGTTCGCCGCGAACGAAATGTACGGCCCGAACCCACCCGGGGCGGGGACGGTGTCGAGGGTGGAGCGGTATAGATCGAGGCTCTTTACATAGGGAAGAGTCTTCTTGGACCAATATAGCTCGGCGTTGTTATCGCCGAAGTCGAAGACGGCGGCGGTGGGGAAGACGTCGTCCGTGTCGCCGGCGTACATGATGCTGGCGAGGCCGAGCTGCTTGGTGTTGGAAAGCTCGGAGGTGCGCTTAGCCGCGGCTTTGGCCTGGGCGAAGACGGGGAATAGGATCGCCGCGAGGATCGCGATGATCGCGATCACGACGAGTAGCTCGATGAGGGTGAATGCTCGATTTTTCATGATAGATAGCCTTCGTTAGCTCGATAGGACTGCGATGTCGGAGAGGGAAATAGGTTCAAGATCTTGGGGTGGACGGCACGTGGTGCCGCCGGGCCTGAGCTCGACGGCAAAACGCACCACCTCCGCGGGTTGAGTTGGGTCGACCAGGCGGTCGATCAGCAGGCTGGCCGCCCGCTTGCCAATGGAGTGGAACGGCTGGGGCACGGTGGTGAGTTGGAGGGCCGAATCGTTGATGCGAACTAATCCATCGACCCCCACGACCGACACATCTTCGGGCACGCAGACGCCGTGGGAGCGGAACGCTTCGATCAGCGCCGAAGCGGCTTCGTCGTGCCATGCAAAGAAAGCGGTGGGCGGACGGGATTTCCCGGAAAGGATCTCGTCGACGAGCCGGCCAACCGAGCCGCTACCTCGGGGTGAGTAAACGCGATAATCGTCCCCCCCGAACCCGGCTTCGCACAGAATGCGGCGGAATCCCCGTTCGCGTTCTCCGGCGGTTGGGGAATCTGTTGTTTCGACAAATCCGAAGCGGCGGTGTCCCAGCGCAATAAGGTGGGTGGCCGCCAGCGAGCCCGCGGACTCGTTGTCGATATCGACGCTCGAAATTCCGGGAAGCGTGGCGCTGTTTCCGACCAAGACGATGGGGACGCCGCGTTCGTTGAGAGAGTGCACCACCTCGTGGTCTTCGTTCGAGGCCACAAGGATGAGGCCGTCGCAACGGCCGTCATAGGTTCTCCGAATTGAAAGTCCGTGGTCGCCCCACATCTTTTCGGTGAAGATCGTGACGCTCCACCCTCGAAACATCGCGGATTCCAGGATTCCGTCGAGGATGTTTCGGAAGTAGTCGTGGCGGAGAATCGGGTTTTTGGCGAGATCCGTCATCATCACGCCGATGTTTTGGGTGAGAATCGTCGCCTGCTTTTCCTCCCGGGCGGTCGGCCGGTAGCGCAGGTCGCGGATCGCCGCTAAGACGCGTTCGCGGGTCTCCGGGCGGACTCGGCCCGAGTGCGCGTTGAGAACGTTCGACACGGTGGCGGTCGAAACCTTCGCTTTATTCGCAACGTCGCGGATAGTGGCCATGGCTAATTGAACGCGTTTACTAAAACGTATCCTATCGCAGCATCTTCGATCTGCAAAGTGGAAAGTTGTCTAGGTAAATGCGCCAAGTGTAAGGTTTCAGGCCAGTTCGTTGCAGATAAACGCGTTCATAATCGTTTCAGCGCCCACGCCACGGGCTGCGGAGGGCCGGCTGAGGAATCAACGCTCCTATCCCCACTTTCCTGCTGCGTCTGGGGCGGGTGGAACGTCACAATAGAGGGTCCGGGCGTTCCGCCTTGGCAATCCTTCTTTTTCGAATGTCGAAGACGTTCTGTCACATCCATAACCACACCGAGTACTCCCTGCTCGATGGCGCCAACCGCATTCCCGACATGGTGAAGCGGGCCAAGGAGATGGAGATGAGCTCGCTGGCCATCTCCGATCACGGCGTCATGTTCGGGGTCATGGAGTTCTACTTGGAGTGCAAGAAGGCGGCGATCAAGCCGCTTCTGGGGGTGGAGGCGTACGTCGCGCCGCAGGGGATCGACCAAAAGAAAGGGGACGGCGAGAAGAACGCGTACCACCTCCTGCTCCTCGCCAAGGATCTCGAAGGATATCGAAACCTCTGCCGCCTCTCCACGATTGCGGCGCTCGAAGGCTATTACTACAAGCCGCGCGTAGACCACGAGATCCTTCGGGCGCATAGCAAAGGAGTCATCGCCACCAGCGCGTGCCTCGGCTCCGAGGTTTGCCAAGAGCTGCTCAAGGGTAACTATGACCGTGCCCAGTACATCGCCGGGATGTACGACGAGATGTACGGTCACGGCAACTTCTTTATCGAGCTGCAAGACCACCGCCTGCCGGAGCAGGGACGCATCACCCCGGACCTCATCCGGATCGCCAAAGAGCTGAAGCTTCCGCTCGTTGCTACCAACGACGCCCACTACCTCTGCAAAGGGGACGCCCAGCCGCACGACGTGCTGCTCTGCATCCAGACCGGCGCGTTGGTGGCGGACGAGAAGCGGTTCAAGTTCGCCACCGACGAGTTCTACTTGAAGAGCCAGGTGGAGATGGGCGAGATCTTCAAGGAGTATCCGGAAGCGCTGGAAAACACCGCGATGATCGCGGAGATGTGCAACGTCGAGCTGGACAAGCAGCGCGCGCCGATGCCGGAGCCGCAAGTGCCGGAAGGGATGGAGAGCTTCGCCTACCTTCGCGACCTTGCCGAGAAGGGATTGAGCGCGCGGATGAAAGACCCGGAAGCGTCGCTCACCCGGCTCGAGTACGAGCTCGAGGTCATCAAGAAGACCGGATTCGGCGACTACTTCTTGCTCGTCCGAGAATTCGCAAACGAGGCTCGCCGAAAGGGGATTCACTACGGAGTCCGCGGCTCGGCGGCGGGGTCGCTTGTTTCGTATTGTGTCGGCATCACCGACGTCGACCCGGTCGAGTACGGCCTCACGTTCGAGCGGTTCTTGAATCCCGAGCGGATCTCCATGCCGGACGTCGACATGGACTTCGAGGACACCCGGCGTGAGGAGATCATCCAGTACGTCACCGAACGGTTCGGCCGCGATCGCGTGGCTCAGATCGTGACGTTCGGAACGCTTGGGGCGAAGGCGGCAATCAAGGATTGCGGCCGGGTGCAGGGGTACACCCCGCAAGAGACCGACCGGCTGACGAAAACCATCCCAACTCTGCCGGGCTGGTCTTTGAAGCGCGCCTACTCGGAGATCGCGGAATTTCGTCAGATCGTCGACGGCGACCCTCGGATGAAGTCGCTGTTCGAGACCGCGAAGACGGTGGAAGGGATCGCCCGCAACTCAGGCGTCCACGCCGCCGGCGTGGTCATCTCCCGCGATCCGCTCGTCGACTACATTCCGCTTTACCGAGGTAACGATGGCCAGGCGATTACCGCGTTCGAAATGGGCATTCTCGAGAAGATCGGGATGCTCAAGATGGACTTCCTGGGGCTCTCGAACCTTACCGTTCTCGGCGGGACGATCGCCAAGATCAAGCAGACCCAAGGAATCGACTTCGACATTTCGACGATCCCCGAGGACGACGCCAAGACATTCGACATGCTCGCCCGAGGCGAGACGACCGGTGTATTCCAGCTTGAGGGCGGTGGAATGACCCGCTATGTGCAGCAGCTCAAACCGGCCAGCATCCGGGAGCTCGCGGCTATGATCGCGCTCTACCGGCCGGGGCCGATGGAGCACATCCCTCGCTTCATCGACACCAAGTTCGGACGCCAAAAGGCGGTGTACCTGGACGAGCGGATGAAGCCGATCCTGGAGGAGACGTACGGGGTCATCGTCTACCAGGACCAGGTCATGCAGGTCGTCCAGGCAATCGCCGGCTTCAGCCTGGGCAAAGCCGACGTGCTCCGCCGGGCGATGGGGAAGAAGGACGCCAAGGCGATGGCCGACATGAAGGTCGAGTTCATCGAAGGTACGGCGGCGGCCGGTATCAGCGAGAAAGTGGCGGAGGAGGTCTGGCAGCTCCTGCTCCCGTTCGCAGGCTACGCGTTCAACAAGGCGCACGCGGTTTGCTACGCGATCCTCTCCTACCAAACCGGCTACCTGAAGGCGAACTTCCCGACCGAATACATGGCGGCGCTGCTTAGCGTCTACCTCTCGAAAGAGGACCGGGTCGCGGCATGTATCGAAGAGTGCCGACGGCTGAAGATCCAGGTGCTGCAGCCTGACGTCAACGCCTCGCTTGGCGACTTCAACATCGAAGGTGGCACGGGCGGCCCGCCCGTGCGTATCTCAGGCGGATCGCCAGAGAAAAAGAGTAAGTCCGCGCCGAACTCCATCCGGTTCGGATTGACCGCCATCAAAGGGGTCGGCGAGGGAGTGGTCGAAGGGATCATCAAGGAGCGAGAAGAGAACGGGCCGTACCGGCACCTGTACGAGTTCTGCGACCGGACCAAGCCGTTTGGGCTGAATCGAACCGCTCTCGAAGCGCTCGTGAGAGCCGGCGCCCTAGACAGCATCGACCCCAACCGGCGGAAGCTGCTCAACCATGTCGACGGAGCGCTCCAGTTTGCCGACCAGCAGCTCAAAGAGCGACTGTCCACCCAAAGCTCGTTCGAATTCTTGGTGGATAGCGGACCAGCCCACACCTCCTACCCGACATTGCCCGAGTGCGACATGCCGAGCCGGGGGGATAACCTCTCGATGGAGAAGGAAGTGATGGGAATCTACGTCTCCGATCACCCGCTGAGAGGGCACGAGCGGACGATTTTGCAAAACGGCTCTCACACCTGCGCGGCAGCGCTGGAGCTCGACGACAGCCATCCGGTCAAGCTGGCCGGCGTTATCGCAAAGCTACGGACGATCGTGACGAAGGCGGAGGGGAAGAAGATGGCTTCCCTGGTGCTGGAAGACTTCACCGGTCAGGTCGGGGCGATCGCGTTTCCCGCGACGTTCGAGAAGCTGCGGGAGTCGCTCGTCAAGGACTCGGTGGTGCAGATCACCGGATTCATGATGCACCGGGAGATGCGAGGCGAGAAATCGGTCGAGGTTCGAATCGAGGACATCAAGCCGCTGGAGGCGAGTCTGCTGCCCGTGGACGGGCCGAGCCGGGCGGCGGGGAAGGTGTCGCTGACGATTTGGCGGGCCACGGAACGCGAGATGTTCAACCTGCGTCGGCTTATCGAGGAACACCCGGGCGACTATGAGCTGTTTATTCAGATCATGGTCGGATCGACGCCGCAGATGCTGCCCGTGCCTCACCATGTGAACCCGACCCAGACTTTCTGCACCGCCATTTGCGAGGGTCTGACCCGGGCCGAGCTCGACGTTACGCATAGCCAGGGGCCGGGGACGATTCATTAGAAAGATGTTTAAAACGATTTTTGCTGCCACCGCGCTTCTGTTGTCCGGCGTCGCCTCGGCGGCGATGGACCCGTTCGACTTTCATTGCGCGGATGTCGTGATGCTTCAGGCGAAGCCTTTTCAACAAGAGATCGGCCTAACTAAGGCACAACGCGACCGAATGAACAAGCATGCCGACAACCACCGAAAGGAGATGGCGGCGCTGGAAAAGCAGATGGCGGGGAAGCAGATGAACCCCAACGAGAAGATTCTCCAGTACTACAACGAGTTGAAGACGAACGTGCTGGGGGAGCTAACCCCGCCGCAGTTGCGGAGGCTTCGGGAGGTCTCGCTGCAGCGGTTCGGTTTGGCCGCCCTTTGCGATCCGATCGTCGCCAAGCGGATCGGGATGAACGCCGCGCAGATCAAGAAAGAGCAAGACACGTTCGCCCAGGGCGAGCGCGAATTCAAGGCGATCGAGAAGACCACCTTGGACAAGGTGCTCCTACCGTACAAGGGAAGGGTCGCCAAGTCGAAGCAGGAAGCGGCGCGGCTCAACGATGAGGTGCGCGGAAAGCTGGACGCGGCGAAAATGGCCGTAGCGCCGCAGCTTAGAAAGCTTCGAAGTAGCTACGATGCACGAATGAGGGCGATTATGACGTCTTCACAAAGGGCGTCTTACCAGGCGCTGCTTGGCAAACCGTTCACCTTGAAGTAGAAATCACCCAGGTCAACCCATGCGAAACTCGATTCTTTCCCTTCTGTTCGTCGCCGCGTCGGCCCTGGCCGGCGCCCAGTCGCTCCCCTCCGCTCCGCACCTGGACCTGGCGCACCGCGGCACTTTTCTGCTGAACGACCCCAAGATCCAGGCGCAGATCGGGCTCAGCTCGGCTCAGGAAGCAAGCTACAAGCGGATCATGCAGACGCTGTCCGAACGGCAATCGAAGCTGTTTCAGTCCGCGACGCCGGATAACAAGGCGATCATGGTCGCCGACCGCGTGGCGAGCGACGACGTCTTGAAGACCCTGACCGCGGACCAGCGGGCGAAGCTGATGAAGGCATCGGTTAAGGCCGCCGGGTACACCGCGCTGGTGGCGCCCGACGTGGCCGCTAAGCTGAAGCTGAAGCCGGCCCAAGTGAACCGGATCCGTGCGATCTTGAACAAGGCGGACGAGCCGATCGAAGAGCTGGAGTCGATCGTCGCCGAGCAAGTTTCCAAGGACCCGAAGCACGCCGAGGAAGTAGAGAAAAGCTACCGTGCCGAGCGAAAGCGCCGCGCGAAGAACCAGCTAGCCGACCAGGAGAAGTCCCTGAAAGTGCTAACCCCCGCCCAGAAGCAAGCCTGGCTCGCACTGACGAACTAGCGCTTTCTTACGCCGCAGGCGTGTAGTCGGCACCTAGGTGTGCCGCCTGCTGTACCAAAGGTACAGCAGGATCATCGGCGGGGCGCCGACGCTACGGGAGGAGGCGCGGCGGCTCAAAGCGGAGTTGCGCCACAATTCGGTCGGTGTCCAAGCTTCATGACCGGTTCGATGCGCTTCGGGGGCGGGGGGAGAAGGGGCTTGTCCTCTTTCTGACGGCGGGAGACCAGCCGCTCGAGGAGCTTCCGGCGATCGTCGACGCGCTCACGGAAGGTGGGGCCGACGTAATCGAGATCGGGATCCCGTTCAGCGATCCGTTCGGCGAGGGGCCGACGATCCAGGCGAGCAGCCAGCGAGCGCTGGACAACGGCGCGACCACTCGCTCGATTTTGGATGCGGTAGGCCGCATCACCGCCGCCGTACCGATCGTGACGATGGGCTATTACAATCCGGTGCTTCGGTTCGGCCTGGCCGAGTTCGCGTTAGCGAGCGCCAAGGCGGGGGCGTCGGGGACGATCATCAGCGACCTGGTTCCGGATGAAGCGGACGCTTGGTGCGAGGCGAGCGCGGCGGCCGGGATCGACACGATCTTCTTGGTAGCGCCGACGAGCACGGAGGAGCGGATTCACGAGGTGGCGGAGCGGACGACGGGGTTCGTCTACGCGGTATCGCGGACAGGGGTGACGGGAGCCGAGAACCAGGTTCCGGCCGACGTGCGGGGGCTAGTCGAGCGGATCAAGCGGGAGACGGATAAACCGGTGTGCGTTGGCTTCGGAATCTCCAAACCCGAGCACGTCCGGATGGTATGCCAAGTGGCCGACGGGGCCGTGGTCGGAAGCTTCCTAGTCAACCTGCTTCACCAGAAATGGAACGGCGGCTCGGGCCGCGCGGAAGTCGTGCAGGCGGTCCGAGAATTGAAGGCCGCGACAACTGCGTAGCCTCGGCTGGGAGCCGGTGCTACTGCGGAACATAGATCGCGTCTCGGCCGAGGGTCGGGATCCGGCGCGAACAGGTGAAGCACCAGAGGTCCCACTGGCCGTCGATGTAGTTGTGGTTATTTGGGAGGGGGCAGGCTTGGGTGTAGAGATACCACTTGCCGCCGATCTTGTAGAAGGCTGGGGTGGCGACGTGGTAGATGGCGTCGTCGCGGTAGATGCCGGTCCATTTGGTTTGGAGCACGGTGTCTACGTCGAGCTGCTTCCAGCCTGAATCGGGGCGGTCGCTGACGGCGATGACGGGACGCCAGCGCTTGCCGTAATCGGTTCCGACTTCGGTGCTAAGAACGTAGGTTCGGCCGATTTTGCTGACCTGGTGCCACTCGTAATAGGCGTCGGGAGTGGAGGCAAAGATCTGGCCCATTCCTCGTGGGTCGTTCTGGTTGAAGTGGCGCGTCCACGTTTTGCCGTCGGACGACGTTGCCAGGCGGATGCCGGGCAGGGTTCCGTCTTTGCCTCGGTACGAGTAATACATGTACCAGCTCCATCTGCCCCGCTTCTTCTCTCGCCAGACTGCGGCTTGGGAGGCCATTTCCTCGGAGTAGGGGGCAGTGGGCTCGGGGGAGAGGACAGGAGCGGCAGAGTAGCGCCGAATGTTGACGGGGGTGATCGACGAGTATCCGTCGGGGCCGGCCGGGCAGATGGCGAGGCCGATGTGGTCTTGGATGTTGCCCGCGGTGGCTGAGTAGTAGATGTAGTAGGCGTCTTCTTCCGGAATGTAGAGGACGGCGTCCAGTCGGATCGTCGTGGCGTCCCAGCCTTTGCCGATCGGACCGAAGACCGGGTTACGGCGGTCTTGGTGCCAGGTGAACGGATCCTTGACGGAGGCCCAAGCCTTGCCGACTGCGCACACGACCCGATTCGATTTGGGGACCCCCGAATAGAACATCACCAGCTTCGATGGGTCCTTCGGGTTGGGGAGAATGCACGGCTCTTGGACCTGCTGCGATTCCCAGGCGCCGTCGGCCCGGTCGACGATAATTTGTCCGGCCGGCGGCGTTACCACCAGAGCGGCCAGGAGCGAAAGGAACGTCATGACGCCAGCTTAGTCGGAAAGGTCGGCAACTAGGCAGGCGGCGGCTTCTGCACGAACGGGTTCGGTTTTAGCTCGATCTTTTTGACCGATTGCAAGTAATCCACCATCTTGTCCGCGTCTTTACCGGCGAGCTGGGCGTGGAAGTGGAGGGTGAAGCCGTGGGGGCCTCGGGAGTCGATGAGGTGGGGTTGGAGGGTGAGGAACGATTTCACCGCTTCGAGCTGGCCCATCATGGTGGCGCAGAAGATGTCGATGCGGGCACCTCGCTCCAGCAGGAGCTCGACGATGTCGTGGCGGCCCATGTGGGAAGCGCCTCCGAGGCCGGATTCCCAGTCGCCGGCGCCCCAGTCCATGAACCCGTTGACGAGGAGCGGCTCGCGGTCGAGTAGCTTCTTGGTCATCTCCAGGTCGGAGTGGGCGTAGATGACGAAGTCTTGGACCATCAGCCGGTTGAGCTGCGGCTTCTTCCAGCGCGGCTGGAATTCGGGGGCGGCGTAGTCGCGGGTGAACGGGGCCTCGACCGGGGTGGGCGTCTTGGCCGGTTCCTGAGCAAGGCCAAGCCCGGCGAGGGAGCCAGCCGCCGCACCGGCGGTCCAGCGGCAAAGAGAGCGACGGGATAGCGATTCGGACATCATCCAACTCCTCGGGGTCTTCCCGATACCAGACTTCATCTTACGTCAATGGCGATTCATTGTACGAACGGCGACCGTCCGTTCGGTTCCCGCCCGTCCGGATTGGCGCTGGTGGGTTCGTTTTCGACCGGTTTAGGTTCAATTCTGGGTTCGTTCCACGATTTTTGTTTTCGTTTTGGGGTTTTTGGGGGCCCGTGACGACCACCTCACTATTCTATCATGGACAGGTAGACATTTGTTGCACTCTGACCTGCCTCGCAATTCTTGAGCCGTCGATGGTCTACTGAGGGATCGGTGAACGCAGCGTCGCCTCCTTCCAGAGGGTTCATCGGCTGAAGCCGATGCTACGGGTAAGGTTCGGGAGTGCGCGTTTACGTTGGCATCACGGACCGGGATTGGTTTGAGATGCTCTCGGCGATGCGGCCGGATGAGGTGAACTTTTGGAAGCCGGGGGAGCGGGGGTCCTTTGGTTCGCTTAAGCAGGGCGAGCTATTCTTATTCAAGCTTCATTCGCCGTTGAACTACATCGTTGGCGGCGGATACTTCGTGAGGTTTGTGCCGGATCTGCCGGTTTCGTTTGTCTGGGACGCGTTCCGGGAGAAGAACGGGGTTAGGTCGATGGGCGAGTTTCTGACTCGAATCCGGAAGTACCGGGCAGGGGTGGTCGATGCGGATCCAAAGATTGGGAGCATCGTGCTGACGGAGCCGTTCTGGTTTCCCAGGGACGCGTGGATACCGGCGCCGGCGGATTGGCCGAAGAGCACGGTGCAAGGGAAGGGTTTCGATGCGCTGGATGGGCGAGGGCACGAATTGGTAGCCCAAGTCCGCGAACGGCTTGGTCAGCCGACCGAGCCTGAGCTGGCAATTCCGGGCGACTTCGTGCGTGAGCGGGACCGAGGTCGGGAGCGGTATGGCGAGGCGGTTCGCAAGGTGCGTCTTGGGCAGGGCGGTTTTCAAGTCGAAGTCGTCGAGGCATACGAGCGGCGGTGTGCATTGACGGGTGAGAAGACATTGCCGGTGCTGCAGGCGGCGCACATCGTGCCGTATTCCGAGGGTGGGGAGCACGAGGTGCAGAACGGGCTTCTACTTCGATCCGATATGCACACGCTGTTCGACCGGGGGTATTTGACGATAACGCCCGATTACCGCGTCGAGGTGAGCGCGCAGATTCAGGAGCAGTTTACAAACGGGAAGCTGTACTACAGCTATCACGGTCAGGAGCTGCGGTCGTTGCCGTCCGAGTCGCGAAGACGGCCGTCGGCGGAGTTCCTACAGTGGCACAACGACCGCGTGTTTGTACCATAGCGGACGCGAAAATCAGTCATCGGCTTCTCCTGACGGTTTGCCGGTCGAAGCGAAGCTTCGTTGACTTAGGTGGTGCAAAGCCGGGTGAGGTCGATCCCTCCCGACGCGCCGTCGGGAGGGTCCCGCGCCAGCGGGGCCTCCATCTGAGAAACGCGTAGCGGATTGCCCGGCCGGTGGCCGGACCCTCCCGACGGCGCGTCGGGAGGGATCAGGCGATGGCATGCGAGGCCCGGCGAAAGCCGGTGCTTGCGGAGCCCGAATTCACCGACTCCTGCGCGGCGAATCTCGCACGGGCGGCTGTGGAAAACGGTTGCATCGTCCCGATCTACACGATCTTGCCGGATCACGTGCACGTCCTGATCATGGGCGCGGAGGACTCGAGTCAACCAAAGAAAGCCATGGAGCGGTTTAAGTATCTCTCAGGAACTTGGCTCTTCCATAAGAGACCTGGGGTCGCTTGGCAAGACGATTTCCACGATCGTAACATCCGCTCCTCCGACGATTGGCCGAACCATGTCCGATACATCGCCTTGAACCCCGTTCGCGCCGGTCTCTGCGAGAACATTAAGGATTGGCCATTCACCGGTTCCATCGGCACCGACCTGGACGAGATCCTTGACACGACCATTTGATGTGAAATGTGGTAGTCGATGCGAAACGGAGGTGAGTGGACTGTAGGGAAATGAAGCAAAGCGGAATCGGGTCCGAAAGTTGGCTCGTACCTGGGCGAGAGCGTTTCACATTGTTGACCGCGGCGCAAATGGTCGGAAGGCCTCCGCCATCCAAGAACCAACCTGCGCCGACACAACCTCCAGTCGCGAGGCAAACCAGCCCGGATCGACACGAAGACAGCGCACCCAAAGATGATTTGTGTTGGAGAGATGCCCGAGATCTGAGAGATGGCTTCTAACCTTCTCTTAGGTCGCCAAGCGAGAAGCATGGACGGAAACTATGGTTATTTGGGCTGGTCCAGGCGACGAGGGCCGGATCAATTTTAGATGGTTAGGATTGAGGGCTCCTCAACGAGAAGTGAGGGCTCTAAGCTGGTCCAGTGAGCCATTGAATACTTCCAAGTGTAGTTTCTTGCTAAGTCCTTCCATCTGACCCGCCCGCGAGTACTGCTCGAAATCACAGGACACGCGTTTGCCAGTTGCGCCCGTGTGAGAATGTCCACCCCAGTAACCCGTTGAGCCCGTCCACCTCAGATTCGCTTTTAGATCTGGATCGTCTGCCAAGAAAGCGCACAGATCTCGAGGCCCCGCAATTATCACCTTTCGGTTGCTAAGCTTCTCAATCTCCCGAACAAAGGATTTAAGGATGCCGGCTTTCGATCGAAAACTATCGAGCCGCTTGTCGACGCGACCCGGTTCCACACCGACCAGCAGCGGGAGGTCTGATGGCTGAGGCTGCACAACCTCATACATATGGCGGGCTTGGTCCGCCCCCGAGGTCTGGAACGAGAGGTAGTGGTAGGCACCCCTCAGAATTCCGGCACGACCTGCTGCAGCCCAGTTAATATCAAAAGTTGGATCTGTAAACGTTACACCCTCCGTGGCCTTAATGAACGCAAAACAAACACCTCGCGACTTGAGGTGTTTCAAAGCAGCTTCTACACGTTCAACAGTCAAAGGGGTACGCCTAGGAGCACCATCGATGTCCCAATGGTTCATATCTATTCCAATGGGTCCGTGGTTTCCACCTGGTTTGTTGGGAGGCAACGGCAGATTAGAGACGGCGTCACTAAGTTCCTGGGCAAGGCGGGGCTGTGTATGTGTCAGGTAAGGCAATACTTCTCCTACCTTGTTTGCGACGCGTGCAGAAGACTGTTGGGCTTTACGAATCTTGAGATTGGCCGCAATTAGCTGATCATTCTTCTTTTGCAACTCCCGGTTCTTCTCCTGTAGAGCGGCGACGATCGCTTCGGCGGACCTGGCCTTCTCCAGCTCAGTTACGTGGAGGACCTCTAGGCGATGGCGCTCCGACTCGCTCCTGAGAGCAAAGAGAACTGCACAGAAAGATCCCAGCAAGCCTGCGACAGCAACAGAGTTAGTTATCGCAATTCGTATTGTAAAGGATCGATTTTCAGTCATGGGCGGAAGAATGGGGAGAGGGTATTTCGTGTGGTAACCGTTGTAGAACTGTGATTCTCGTCTCTGAATTCAACTCTTGCCGCAATTTCTCAGTGATCTTACGAACCTCTTCCTCCGCCTTCTTGATTCCTTCGAGGCTCTTGGGCACTTGCCGGTGGCGATTTCGGCAACTTGCCCATTCTATATCGACCCTGGCTTTCAGTCCTAAGCAACGAAGAAAGGAGCCCACTTGAGGAGCTGCAGTGAGCGAGAAGCATGCGGTGAGCCCAGCAATGGCTGGGACGGCATTTGGAATGATTAACTGCTTTCCAACATAGGGGCCAATAATGAGGGCAATTGCATAGAGTCCGCGTGTGAAAAGCAAGCCCCTGGCAAGGCCCTTGACAGACCTGAAGTGGTCGCAGATGGAGAACTCGAAGGTATCTCCCGCATCTTGGTTTGGATCCGATTTCATACTCTCTGGGAGTGACCTGCTCATTTCGCCGAACACCGCGGCCAAGGACAGTGCCCATTGTATCAATAATTGCATTATCACGCCAGAAATTGGTGCACAAAAACGTCAGCGGTCTGGCCTATGAAAGTGTTGTAGCCATCTGGATGCCTATAGCGTACAGAGGCAGTCTGAAAAATTGCCCGAGCCACCGGCTGTGGAACCGATTGGGGCCGGTCTCTGATTTATCGCTCCGGATCTGAACCTACTGGGTTGTGCGATGCAGCCGGTGATGGCCGTCCAGTTATCGCTCGCGCGGACGACTTAGTGGTGAAGGTCGTGCTGCCACCGAACGCCCGGGCCGCGCTGAAAAAACTCCAGACCGAGAGGTGTCTTAACCGATCCATGGCGGCTTAGGGTCGGCTGTTAGCGTCCGTGCAGGTAGCGTTCCCGTGGACATAATCCGGCATGATGGTGTAAACGGGATGGTCTGGCGAACTCGTTGGTGGCTCCGGCGAGGAGGTGGACGCAAGCTCGAACGATTTCAGGGTCGGCGAGTTTTGGGCGCCGGTGGAGCTCGCATGCGGTGAAGGAGACGGTCTTCTGGCCGTTGTAAGCGGCCTCCGGTAGCCGAAGTTTCTTCATCCGCGGCGGCGTCATGACGGGCATTTTAACGCGAAGCGTTGTAGCCGCAGGTTGGTTCGTACCTGCGCGGGGGTGTTTTGGTTCGAGGACCGCCGCGCCTATCGGACGTTGTTGTCCCGTTTTGACGAGGTGTGGAGGTCGTTTGGGGGTTGTCCGCAGGTACGAGCCAACCTGCGTCTACACAACCTGCGGTTGTAAACCCATACGAATCGTTCGCACCTAACGCGAAGCGTTGTAGTAGCAGGTTGGCTCGTACCTGCTCTAAAGTCTTGGCGGTGTGACGCTCACCTCAACCACCCGTCGTACCTCCGGGACCCAGTTGCGCATACACGCGCTGCGCGCGTAGGAACGGCGTGCCGTATATCGAATGAAGCCCCAGCGACCTCCGGACGCAGCCTACCGTGGTCGAAAGTCGGTCTCATTCACAGCATGCGAGGCCCGCCGAAAGCCGGTACTCGCGGAACCCGAATTCGCCGACTCCTGCGCCGCGAGTCTCGCAAGGGCTGCCGTGGAAAACGGCTGCATCGTCCCTATCAACACGATCATGCCGGAGCACATGCGCGTCCTGATCATGGGCTTCAAGCGGCCGGTGATGTTAGAATCTGGGCTTACCCGTCTTCTAGTTCAAGCAAGTTCTTTAGGACAGTCTTGAGTTCTTCTAGAGACCCGGGTTCTTCCATCAACTCGAATAGTTGCCAATCTACAGAACCAGGGTCTTTCTTGTTAATCAATTCGGATAACGTTTCCCGAACAGTAGGCTGAACAGCTGTTTTATAGCGTAATAGAGCCTGTCCTTCAATCCTTCGCTCATCGTCAAACGCATCATGAATAATTATGTCTCGCAACATTTCTGGCTTGCTTTCCAAATCCCGCATAAACTTATGGTTAGCTTCTTTCTTTAGGATTTCAGCGTCCGTCAATAGTTTGCGCAAAGCTTGAATCGCCTGATTTGATGCTGCTTGATTTTTGAAGATCGCCCGATTTCTGTACCGTTCACGAACTTCATGCTGTTTCACATCCCGAACAACTTTCTCTGGCTGCTTCAGAACCTTCAGCAATTCGCTCCATTCGACAACATGGACGCTATGATTATTCGATACTTGAGCGTATTCATAAGATAACTCGTAACGAAGATGAAGCGGACCATTGCTTTGGTGAAACCAGTCCGTTTTGGCATCGCTGGAGACAAAGATAGCGTTCCGTCTCTTATTAGCCGCTTCTTGGAGAATAGTCAGCCAAATAATGATATCACCTGCGCCATGGTCATTCTTCGACTTATCGGCATAACCAGGCGGAATATTGTGTTTGATGCGGCGCTCGATTTCACTTAGAAGCGCATCTTCGCTCATAGTACACTCGACAATGGAATGAGCTTGGACAAACGATTTATATAAATTTGTTACCGGATCATTCCATCGCCAGGACTTTATCACGTTCACAAGATTGTCGTGAGCCTTATTGTATTCCAGTCTCGCCTTTGCTAGGGCCGTTGCTTCTTTTTCAAGGGCCTTGAATTCTGCCAGATCGGCCAAGAACCTGTGCTTAATTTGTTCGGGCTGCTTGGCTTGGCTAAAAGAATTGAGTAGACCACTATGAATTTCCCCAATCTTGTTGGGACGGTGTTTTGCGAATTCGCGAAAAGCGCGGGCCGGAATCCGAAGCCTATCTGATTCTGACAGCTGTTGTAGTACTGCTCCGAAAGAGCTTAAATCTTCATTTGAAACTCTATAAAGGAAAAGAAGTGCATTTGCATCAAGGAACACTAGCGCTGATTCTGTTACCTCTCTTAGAGATTTTATGTCAAGATCAAGTAGAAGAGTTGGGTCCGGATATAGATTCTCCAGAGCGAATACGTCGTCCTTTTCAAACTTAATTTCTTGCATGCCTACCTATCAAACTTTGTTAAGAGTTTAATCTGAATTAGTCGGATCGTACTTTAGAAGAAATGGATACAAACTTAAAATATTCTGTAGCTATTGCCTCAACTACAACCGCTGGTTTCGCCGCACGTATCGCACTTCAAACAAACCCCGTTGCGGACCATAGTGAAGGCGCCGCAGTTGGTGCAGGGGTCGCCTTCGTAGCCTTTTAGGCGGGCTTGCCTCACTTTCTCGGCGATTTCGCCGCCGGGCAGGCGGGGTGTTGGGGTGTTACGGTGTTGGGGTGTTGGGGCAGCGGAGGGCGTTGGGCGTTGGGCGTTGGGCGTTGGGGCCGGAGCGAACAGGTTCGTTTGGGCGCTTTCTACCAGAACTTTGCCGTTGGAGCCGTTGCCGCTGACGTAGCGGTCTTCGTATTGGGCCGGGGCGTTTTTCTGCTTTTGCTCCAGGGTCCAGGTGGGAGAGCCTACAGCTTGGGGATTATCGTCGAGCGGCAACGACGCTTGGGGCGCGTTGTCGCGGGTGGCGTAGAAACCCTTGGAATCGTGGGGCTGGGCGGCGCGGCCGGGGATTTGGCCTTCTAGGTGGTCGTCTTCTACTTCTTCTTCCTCGAAGTCGGGCACTTGGCTGGGGCGGCCGACGGTGTCGCCTTGGAGGTCTTCGGGCTTTACCTGCACGAGATCGGTGCGGGCTAGGTAGGAGAGGGCGAGCTCGCGGAAGATGTAGTCGATGACGGACGTCGACATCTTGATGTTGTCGTGGCCCTGGACCGAGCCATTCGGCTCGAAGCGGGTGAAGACGAATGCCTCGACGAACTCCTCCAGCGGAACGCCGTACTGGAGGCCGAGGGAGATCGCGATGGCGAAGCAGTTCATCAACGACCGGAACGCGGCCCCCTCGCGGTGCATGTCGATGAAGATCTCGCCGAGCGAGCCGTCTTCGAACTCACCGGTCCGCAGGTAGACCTTGTGTCCGCCGACGCGCGCCTTCTGGGTGTATCCCTTGCGCCGACCGGGAAGGGTTCGGCGGCGGCTTATATACCGATAGACTAGCTTTGTTGCTGCCTCCTCGGCTAGTGATGTTTGATGATTGATGACTGATGGTTGATCGGGCACGGAGGAGAAGGAACTCGCTGGGGCGAGTTCGGGCTGCCGGCTGGAAGCCGGCGCCACTTCTTCTTCTTCCAACGTCGCCTCCAGGATCGCCGCCGCGGCGTCGTCGGACGAGGCGTTTAGCGGCTGAGAAAGCTTGGAGCCGTCTCGGTAGAGGGCGTTGGCCTTCAGGCCGAGCGTCCAGGAGAGCCAGTAGGCGTCGTTGACGGCCTTGACGGTGGCTTCGCCGGGGAGGTTGATGGTTTTGCTGATGGCGCCGGAGAGGAACGGCTGGGCGGCGGCCATTTGGCGGATGTGGCCCTCGGCGGAGATGAAGCGGGTGCCGATCTTGCCGCAGCGGTTGGCGGTGTCGAACACGGGCAGGTGCTCCGGCTTCAGGCCCGGGGCGCCTTCCACGGTCATGGTTCCGCAGCAGTAGAGGTTGGCGGCGTCGATCTCGGCGCGGGTCCAGCCGAGCTCGGCGAGCATGTTGAACGACCAGTCGTTGAGCTGCTCGTCGGTGAAGCCGAGGACGTTGTGGCAGAAGTCGTCACCGAAGGTCCACTTGTTGAAGGCGAAGCCGATCTCGAAGGCGTTCTCCAGCGCGGTTTCCAGCGCGGCGAGCTGATCGGGTCCGAACCCCTTCGCCCGCAGCGTCTCGTGGTTGATATACGGCGCGCCCTTGAGTGACTTGTGGCCGAGGGCGTAGCCGATGATCTCGCCGATCTGCGCGTCGGAGTAGCCGAGCTTAGTGAGCGACGGCGGAACCGACTGGTTAATGATCTTGAAGTAGCCGCCGCCGGCGAGCTTCTTGAACTTCACGAGGGCAAAGTCCGGCTCGATTCCGGTGGTGTCGCAATCCATGATGAGGCCGATGGTGCCGGTGGGGGCGAGCACGGTGACCTGGGCGTTTCGGAAACCGTTTGCGGTTCCCAGCTCCAGCGCTCGGTCCCAGGCGCGGTGGGCGGCTTGTAGCATGTCGGGCGGGCAGATCTTTTGGTCGATGCCGACGGGAAGGACGCTGAGCCCTTCGTATTCGTCGGCCGTGTTGTAGGCGGCGCGGCGGTGGTTGCGGATCACGCGGAGCATGTGCTCCTTGTTCGCCTCATAGCGGGGGAACGGCTGCTGCTCCTTCGCCATTTCGGCCGACGCGGCGTAGCTGCCGCCGCCGAGGATGGCGGTAAGGGCGCCGGTGATAGCGAACCCTTCCTGCGAATCGTAGGCGTAGCCCATCTGCATCAGCAGCGCGCCAAGGTTGGCATAGCCGAGGCCGAGGGTGCGGAAATCGTAGCTAAGCTGGGCAATGTCCTTACTGGGGAACTGCGCCATCAACACCGAGATCTCGAGCACGACCGTCCAAACACGGATGGCGTGCTGGTAGCCGGTGAGGTCGAACTTGCCGGTCTGCTGGTCGTAGAACCGGACCAGGTTGATGCTGGCGAGGTTGCAGGCAGTGTCGTCAAGGAACATGTATTCGGAGCAGTTGTGAACGACGAGGCCGTTCGCCACGAAGTGGTGGCTCTCCGGTTCGGTCAGGTCATACACATCTTCGATTCCGCACGGCGTGAGGCTAGCCACGCGATCAAACATCGGGTCCGCGTAGGCGCTCACGCGGCGGTTGAGATCGGCGAGAGCGTTCGCCTTGCGGCTCTCGGGCAGGAAGCCGATCTCTTGCTCGAAGGCGAGCCGGGAGGCGCGGCTGATCCGCAGACTGTGCATCTGCTGGACCTCGCACTCTTTGTGGCCCCCTTGGCCATCGGGCAACATCGCGGAGGTGTTGGCGAGCGGACGTCGGTTCTCGTAGATCTTGCCCTTGATGCCGAAGCCGAGGAGGAGGAGCTGAACCTGTTGGATCAGGGTCAGGCTGGTGCTATCGAGCGAGACGTACTGGGACTTCTCGCCATAGTTGGCGACGGTGCCGTCGGCGGAGAAGAGGCCTCGAAGAATGGCCGCTTGGGATTCGCGGTCGAGCTCGAAGACGCGGTTGCGGAACGCTTTGTGGGCGGCGCCTTCGCCGAGGGTGGCGATCTCTTCGATCGCTTCGAGCACGGGCCGGACGGAAGTTCCGACGCGGAGGCTGGTCGGCGTGGTTTGGATCGTGGTCGTCCGCTTGGATCGTCCATCGACAGCCAGGGAATCCTTGACGGTTTCCAGGTTCCGGCGCATCCGTTCGGCCAGTTCGGCCTCGTCGTGGCCGAGGGTGACGAAGAGGAAACGCTGGTCGTTGGCACCCTTGGTGAGGCAGCCGTCTCCGACGGCGGCGCCGACTAGCTCGGCGAGCGGGCGGTCGATCGACTCGGTCCCGAAGCCGGGACGCTCCAGGACCACTACGTCGTCCAGCATCAGCTCACAAGCGGGCACGTCGCCGCGGTTGGCGGTGAGAACGCGGTGGTCGGCGGTGAGCTTGAGGCGGTAGCCGGCAGCGGTCTTGAGCTCGAAGACCGGCTTGGTGCCGGTCTTGAAGACCTTCTCGACGGTGACCTTGCGACCGTGGCCGTTGATGACCTCAACGCGCTCGCCGACGAGGTCGACGATGCGCCGGTACCCCTTGGCGGTGGCGACGAGGGTGTCGCCGGTCACGCATGGGTTGCTCGCGTTGATGCGGCCATCAACGGGGCAGGTGTGCCACTCGTTGATGGTGGTGTCGTACTGCAGGCCGGGGTCGGCGGAGTTCCAGGCGGCTTCGCAGATCTGCTCCCAGAGGTCTTGGGCGTCGACCGTCTTAATTGTTTTTCCAGTGGTCCGGGCGGTGAGGTTCCAGGTGTCGCCTTTCTCCACGGCGTGGAAGAACGCGTTCGGCACGCGGACGGAATTGTTGCTGTTCTGCCCGGAGACGGTGATGTACGCCTCGCTCTCGTAGCCGGTGTCGAAGGTGGGGAACTCGATCTTGGTGAACCCCTGCTGCGCGAACTGGATGGCGCGCTGAATGTAATTCGGCGGAATCTCGTCGAGCTTGGCCTCGGCGATGGCGAGGCGGAGGGCTTTATTCGTTCTGGGGTTGAAATCGGGGGTGCCAGGCGCGAGGTGTGAGGCGTGAGGCGTGAGGGAAGAGGAATCTTCACGCTTCGCGCTCTGCGCTTTGCCACCTTCGTAGCATGCCTTCATCACCGCGTTAAGGTGCCGCTCGTTCAGCTTGGAGCCGGTTACCAGCGCGGCTACTTTTTGCTCCTCTTTGACCTTCCAGTTGATGAACTCTTCGATATCGGGGTGGTCCAGGTCGAGGCAGACCATTTTGGCGGCCCGGCGGGTGGTGCCGCCGGATTTAATGGCGCCGGCCGATCGGTCGCCGACGCGCAGGAACGACATGAGGCCGCTGCTCTTGCCGCCGCCGCTCAGCTTTTCGTTACCGGCGCGGAGTTTGGAAAAGTTGGTGCCGACGCCGGAGCCGTACTTGAAGATGCGGGCCTCGCGGGTCCACAGGTCCATGATTCCGCCCTCGTTGACGAGGTCGTCCTTCACGCTGAGGATGAAGCAGGCGTGGGGCTGGGGTCGCTCGTACGCGTTTTGGCTCCGCTCCAGCTCGTTCGTCTTGGGGTTGACGTAGTAGTGCCCCTGAGGAACGCCGGTGATGCCGTAGGCGAAGTGGAGTCCGGTATTGAACCACTGCGGCGAGTTCGGTGCGGCGACCTGGCGGGCGAGCATGTGCACGAGCTCGTCGTAGAACGCCTGGGCGTCTTCGGTGGTGTCGAAGTAGTTGTTCTTCTCGCCCCAGTATCGCCAGCAGCCGGCGAGGCGGTGGAAGACCTGGCGAGAGTCGGTCTCGCGGTCTTCCTTGGGGGTGAGGACGTCTTTCAGAGACGGCGCGTACTCCGCGCCGTGGATCTCGCCCACGGGGAGTCCGGCCTTTCGGAAATATTTCTGGGCCAGGATATCGGTGGCGACCTGCGACCAGTGCGCGGGGACCATCACGTTTTCCATAAGGAAAACGGTGGAGCCGTCCGGGTTACGGATCTCGCTGCGGCGGGGCTCGAAGGGAATCCCCGAGTAGGGGTCTTGGCCGGACGTGGTGAAGTAGCGGGAGATTTTCATGAGACTAATGCGCGAGGCGCTGGGCGTTAAGGCGTTGGGAGGGGGCGCGGAAGGCCCTCCGGAATATGCCGAAGGCATTACAGACGACAGCGAAGGGTTGCGAGGAACGAGCTACCCTGGAACAGCGAAGTGATGGGTCCCTACCTCGAAGAGGTTGCGTTCGGCGGACGGTGAAGGGAATGGTCACGCAAAGGCGCGAAGGCGCAAAGGGGAAGGGAGACCGAGTGGGTATGGCGCAACCTTCATGTCCTCGCGCCTCACGCTTCACGCCTTGCTCTCTCACAGCAAGCTCTCCTGCAGGCCTCGATACGGCGCCAGCGATTGCTCTCTCTGGACTTCCTCGATGAGGCGGGCGAAGTCGGAGACGGTTTCGAACTCTTGGTAGACGGAGGCGAAGCGGACGTAGGCGACGGTGTCGACGGGGGCGAGCTCGCGCATGACTCGGGCGCCGATCTCTTTGGTGGTGACTTCGTCTTCGAAGTCTTGGTACAGGTCACGCTCGATTCGCTCGCTAAGGACGCGGATGGTTTCCACCGAGACCGGGCGCTTCCGGCAGGCGATTCGCATGGAGTCGAAGACCTTGTCTCGGGAGAATTCGGCGCGGGTTCCATCCCGTTTGATCACAAAAATTCGCGGCCTTTCGGGTCGCTCGAACGTCGTGAATCTGCGGCCACACGCCAGACATTCGCGGCGGCGGCGGATCGCCTCGCCGTCGATGCAGGGACGCGAATCGAGCACCTTTTGGTCGGCTCCTCCGCAGAACGGGCACTGCATAGCTTTTAGGCGTCCCTCAACATCTTGTGGTTCCCATCATACCGCGACCCAAGCTGTAGCGGAAGAGGAAAATTCTTTCCCACCACTGGTCCCCAGGTTTTGCACCGAGTTACACGGGTTATCAACGGGGTGTTGGGCGTTGGGCGTTGGGCGTGGGGCGTTGGGCGCGGAGGGGAGCGCCGGACGGGGACGTCCGCGCTCCGGGGGCTTCCATAATGGGGGGGTGATTGATTCGGAAGCGGCGGACGAATATATGCGTCGACTGGTTGGGGCAAAGGCGACGGGTGCTAAGTTGAGGCGGCGGGCGATGGAGACGCTGGCAGACTTGCCTGGCTACAACTGGAGCGGGGTCTATCGGCTGGAAGGGGACACGCTCGTGCTCGACGAGTATGTAGGGGCGGAGACCGACCATACGCGCATTCCGGTTGGCCGGGGAGTCTGCGGGACGGCGGTCGCGGAAAACAAAAACCAAGTGGTGACCGATGTTCGGGAGCTGTCGAATTACCTCGCTTGCAGCGCGGTCACCAGGAGCGAAATCGTGGTGCTGATCCGCGACGGGGAGCGGGTGTTGGGGCAGATCGACGTCGACGGGCATGAGGTGGGAGCATTTGACGCGACGGATGAGTCATTCTTGGAGCGAGTGGCCGCGGTTTTGGCGGCTCACTGGGATTGAAAGAACTCGATCGCCGAAGCGGTAAGATTGGGATCAGCGAACGTTTCAACGTGGACCATGAGCGCGACGACAACCGATAAATATCCGAACTACAGCCCCGGGCTAGAAGGGGTGCCGGCCGGCATCAGCAGCATCAGCGAGATCGACAGCGACCGGAGCAGCCTGCAATACCGCGGCTACGACGTCCACGATCTGGCCGAGCAAGGGTCTTACGAAGAGACGGCATTCCTGCTGATCCACGGGCATCTGCCCACCGCGGCCGAACTTGCCGATTTTAACCGCCTGTTGGGAGCGGAGAGGGAAGTACCGGAGGCGGTTTACACCGCGCTGGCGGCGATGCCGAAGCATACGCACCCGATGGATATGATCCGGACGGCGTACTCGATCCTCGCCCCGTTTGATCCGGATTACACGGCTCCGAGCACCGACCATGCGGCGAACCTCCGCAAGGCGGAGCGGATCATCGCCAAGGGCGGCACCATGGTGGCGAACGGGCACCGGATCCGTCAGGGTCTCGCCCCACTCAAGCCGAATCCGTCGCATACCACCGCGCAGAACCTGCTTTATCTCATGCGCGGCGAAGAGCCGGACGCGAAGACGCTGCAGGTACTGGACGCCAGCCTTACCCTTTACGCCGAGCACGGTTTTAACGCTTCCACCTTCGCTTGCCGGGTCACGGTGAGCACGCTTTCCGATCTGTACAGCGGCGTGGTCACGGGCATCGGCACGCTACGCGGGCCGCTGCACGGCGGCGCGAACGAGGAAGCGATTCGCATGATCCTCGAGATCGGCGAACCGGAGAACGCGCAGGCTTGGATCGACGACGCGCTTGCCACCAAGAAGAAGATCATGGGATTCGGCCATCGCGAATACAAGAAGGGCGACAGCCGCGCCTTCTACATGAGCAAGGTCGCCAAGGAGCTCGGAATCGAGAAGGGCGTCACCAAATACGGACAGATCGCCGACATCTTGGAGAAGACGATGGCCGAACGGAAGAACATTTTCCCGAACGTCGACTTCCCGGCTTCGTACGCTTACTACTTGTTAGGGTTGCCGATCGACCTGTATACGCCGATCTTCGTCGCCTCACGGGTGGCCGGATACTGCGCCCACGCGATCGAGCAGCTCGATCACAACCGGCTGATCCGTCCGAAGCAGATCTACGAAGGGCAGGAGAATTTGGCCTACGTCCCCGTCGCGGAGCGGTAACGTATCTCGTGGGACCCAGAGGAGACGCAACCCCGTTGGGGTTGATCGTGTGTCGGTACCGATACCAGGGTAGCTCGTGCCTCGCAACCCTTCGCTATGGGACGCAACCTCTTCGAGGTTGGGATGCGTGCTGTGCTGGTTCAGGTCTTTGGATAGCGACTTACAGCAGCCACTTTGCCCGGGCGAGCGACGTCGCTAGTTCCTCGCGCCGGTCGTGAATTTTACGGTTTTGTCGATGGGGCGGTCTTCGTCGTCGTAAGCCGAGAAGGTGGCGGTGTACGTCGACTTGGCGCGAAGCGGGAGTTGGGGAATCAGGATGGCGGCGCTGGTTAAAACATCGTCGTTTTCAGGTTTGTTTAACCAGCAGGTAATCGGCTCACCTTTGGGGCCAGCCAGTCTCGCCGAAACGCCGTGCAGGCGCGAGAATCCGGTTCCGAAGCCGGCCAACACGATCGGGTAGCCGGTGACGGTTGTAGTCGTCGCGCGGGATCGAAGGGGATTCGGCCGTTCGAAGTTGTGCCAGAGGCAGGGAACTCGGGTTTGGCCGTCGGCGGGCGAGACGACCACGCCTCCTTCGTCGGATGCACCAAATTCGAGGGTGGTGCGCTGGTCGACGTATCCGGAGCCGAACGGGATCGATCCGGGCTGGAGGAACGGAATGCGGTGGTAGGGGGCGTCGAAGAGGTCGTTGACCGCCTCGGTGACCGAGTGAGAGCCGAAGCCCACATCCTCCCAGCAACTTCCGACATAGCCATAGGCTTCCAGGCGCTCGACCCCGGATGCGCCGAGGAAGCCGGGGGTACCCGGCTTTTCGGCATGGCCGTTTTCATTGTTCTTGGCGAGATAGGAGGAGTGGAGAAACGCCGCGATGTTTAGGCGTTGGTCGGGGACGACCGTAGTGAGCCCGAGCGCGTGCCGGAGATCGTTGATCGCGGTTATGGCTTCGACCTGATCGCGGGTCGGCGACGGGAATTCGGCTAGCGGGGCTTCCGCGATACGGGTGACCCACTTTTTATCGAACGACGCTCCACCCTCGAAGGTTATTCGGCAATCGACGTTGTGCGCCCCCGGCGTCATCGGCTTGTTCGGAGTGTATTTGACCGCCCGTGCGTGAGGGTCGTACTGGGCGTCCACCGGCTTGCCGTCGAGAGTTAGAACCACGGACTGAACCCTTGCCTCCGGGTTGGTCGGCCAAATCTCCCAAAGGAGGGTCGGTCGAGCGTAGCGGACTTCCGCCCGCGGGCCAAATTGCCCTACTCGCACGGAGAACTGCGCGTCGGCAGCAGTCCGGTAGGCAGCGACCATTGAAAGCCCAGCAAGCAGGGCAAAGCTGACGCGACGCATACGAATTCCTCCATTTCAGGATAGAGGAGAAGGGCCGGTAAAGATACTGGATCGGTGGATTTTGTTGAGGGGAGAGCAAAGGGAGGCGCTCGATTGCTCGATTAATTGGCTTTACCCTAAGGGAGGGCGCTAATCTTAGGTGGGTAGGCTCGCTACGTCAGAGTGGTAAGAGATTGATGACGTTAGAGCATCCTCGCAGCTCTCTAGTAATTACGTTACAAAAGGGACGCCATGGGAGGGGAAGAATTTGAGGAGTTTCTCTTTATGGTCTCACGCGACGTGGATGACGAGTTGAACGACTTTGCTTCGTCGGAGGGGGATGCGCAGATAGCGCAGTGGCTTGTTCAGATCCTTTCGAACTGGAGGGTTCGAGCTCAGTCAATGTCTCACAAGGACCAGGACACGGTGCTCTGGCGAATCGGGAGCAATCCCCTGTTTTTGGGCTGGAAGCTCGAAAGTGCCTCCAAGCTGAACTTTGACGAACAATGCGAAGTCGTTCGAGCGGCAAAGTGCGTAACATTGGCGATTCCGTTCCTTTTTGGCCCCGAAGAGCCTATGGAGAGGGGCTACTACATGTGGTGGGACCTCCTGATCTCTGGAGTCGACGACCGTGGCATCGGCTCGGTGATCCTCGAGACGCTCTCAGATCTCAGCCTGCACTCCGACGAGCGAGTACAGCTCAGCGCACTCCACGGCCTTGGTCACCTGCAACATCCCGGCCGCGCGGCTGCCATTGACCGATACATTCATTTCCGTCCGGAAATGGCTTCGGATCCGTGGATCCGTCAGTGCCGAGACGGATCGGTCATGTGAAGAGACATTCCTCCGACGGATGATGGTCATCAACAAATAGATTGACAAAACAGGTTCACCCGTAGTCCGGGGATTTATCCCCGGTAGAACCTTGAACCGCGGATAAATCCCCGGGCTACGGGTGAAATTAGAAAGGGAGGTCTAAATCTAACTGGTCAAAACTATTATTCCCGGGCCACATGCGAACCACTATTGCCGGCATTTTCTTAATGACGGGATATGAATAGGTACTGACTTCGGATTCGGATGTCCGATCAGTCCACAAGCCACAAGCCACATTTAGCTCCCATGGAACCGAGCCTGCCGAAAGAGGTTCACTATCTCCATGGATTCTTCCTCGCTCAACAAGCGGTTTGACGATGTGCTCGATGTTTTGGCTAGCGACCATCCGGCGAAGCCTTACCTGATCGTCGGGGGCATCGTGGGGGCGTTGGGGTTGTTCCGGAATTCCCTCTCGGGGCTCGTCCTACTTGGACTTGGCGGGGCGTTGGTGGCGCGTGGGTTGGATGAACTACGGAAGACCAACGATCTGCATGGCGGCAATCATCACGGGGTCAACGGGCCGCCGCAGAACTTGTAGACAGCTTCGGTTGTGCGCGCACCCAGGCGAGCGCTAGAACTCCAAGCTCGACGCCCAGGGAGGCGGCGATGGAAATGCCGACGAGCGCGGGTGGGCTCCATCGGCCGATTACGGCGATTGCGACCCCTCCGACCAAGGCCAGGCTGGATGCGAAGACCGCGACCATTCGCGCCACCGTCAGGTGGTGGGAGGTGAGAATTCCCAGGACGTAGGACATCATGGCGTCCAAGAACGGCGTGAGCGCGGCGGCCATGAACATCCAGTGCGCCCTTTCCGCGAGGTCGGGAGTCACGCCCATGAGGCGTTGAAACACCCAACCGTCGAGCCGGAGCAGGGTGAGCAAGAGAAGGATCCCGCTGGAGCCGATTCCCACCCCCAGGGCAAATCGGCGAAGGGCTAGGCGACTCGCCTCGTCGCGGTAGAGGGCGATTACCACCTCGGGCAGGCAAAAGGCGGTGACTCGGAAGAGAAAGAGGACGGTCCAGGCGACCTCGTAGGCGGCAAGCGAGCGGGTAGGGTCCACGAGCCGGGCCAATCCAGCGGCGACGATCGGGCCGGTGAGGAGCTTGAGCATCGAGGTGGCGGTGAGCGGCCAGTGGAAGGCGAACATGCGCTTCATGGTCATCGGCTCACCGATTTCCGCACCCGGTTCGTCGATTCCGCGGATTACGTCCCGACTCACGATATAAATAAAGATCGCCTCCGCCGCAACGGAAGTGATCAGACCCCAGGCGGCGAGGGTCAAACCGGGTAAGGAGGCGAAATGAGGCAAGGCGAGATCGACGACGACCAATACGGTAACCCGCAAGAGGGTGCCCAACCCAATGATGCGGGTATGGCCGTTACGAATCAGCAGGCCTTGCCGGGAACGACGCCAGCCGATGAAGCCGCTCCAGGGCAGCATGAGGATAAGCCCGGGGCGGACGGCGGCGGCAACGTCGTGAGGGACGCCCAGCACTTGTTCGGTGAGGACCCAGAAGAGTGGAGTGAACGTGACGATGCCGTGCGCGGCGGTGACGAACGCGATCAAATAGATCGAGAACCGGTTGAGCATGCCGACGGAGCGCGCGGTCTTTCCAAGCGTAGTGGCAGTGGAGAGGAGGTCGATGACCGGGCTCTCGATCCAGATCGCCAGACCCAAGAGGATGAGGAAGGCGGCGGTGTTGACGCGCGGGTCGGGCAGGCCCGACATGACGGCGACGGAGATCGGACCGTCGAGTCCCATGAAGAACCACGAGAGGGCGAGCGGGTAGTAGAACCGCAGAATCGTCTTGCCGGAGAGCGCGCCGTCGGGTGCCAAGCCATAAAGGGTACCGGGTCACGGTCGGCGGGGCAGACCTTTCGGACGGTGTACGCCGAAAGTTGGAGCCACCTGTGCGGGTTGCTTTTCGAGGAGAGCTGGCAAGAACCGCTCGGCCGGTTCCGTTCCCACTACGCATACAAGGGGCTTTCTTCGTCGGAATATATGCTCACGACGACGCTGATGCGGCTACGGGGGGATTTTCCCGCCGTCGAACGGCATCTCATTCGAAACTTCAAAAAGTATGCCCAACGCGACGTGAGCACGATCGACTCGCTGTGGAACTGGGTGGCGCTGGCCCAGCACCACGGGTTGCCGACTCGGTTGCTGGATTGGACCTACTCGCCGTTTGTCGCGCTCCACTTCGCTACCGCGGGACATGACCTGGGGCATCACGACTCGATCGTGTGGGCGATCGACTACGTTGGCGCCCACGAGCTACTGCCGGATCGGCAGCGAAAGGCGTTGCGTGAAGAAGGCTCCGACGTATGGACGACCGAGCTCCTAGATGCCCACGTGCCGACCTGGGAGGCGTTGAACGGGCTTGGCGACGGCGAGGATGTGTTGTTCTTCTTCGAGCCGCCATCGCTCGATCAGCGGATCGTGAATCAGTACGCTCTGTTCTCGGTGCTATCGAATCCGTCGCGCACCATCGAGGAGTGGGCGGGCGTCCATCCGCACCTGGCGAAGCGGATTGTGATCCCGAAAGAGCTCTGCTGGGAAGTGCGGGACAAGCTGGACCAGGCAAACATCAACGAGCGCGTGCTTTTCCCTGGACTAGACGGGTTGAGCATGTGGCTACGACGGCATTATCGGCAGGTCGATCGTTAGAGGCGATTTTTTGCGGGTTTGGGGTCCCGTGGTTGGGTCGGGCGAGACGCCCGGGGTCCGGGGGCGGGCAGGATGCCCGCGCTCCCAGGTGTAGCGGTTACAATGTCGCGGTGAAGTCTCGCTTCGTTCTCCTTGCGCTGTTCGTTCCTCTCCTCGCGACCGGGAGCCAAACTTGGGACGCGAAGGTTACGCGGGAGCGGAAAGCGGTTCTCGACTCCATTTCGGAGAACTCGATGCGGGGGAATCTAACTTTTCTTTCCTCGGACGAGCTCGAAGGGCGGGGGACGCCTTCGAGGGGGCTCGATATCGCGGCGCGGTTCATCGCGGCGAGCTTTCAAAGTGCCGGCCTCGAACCGGCCGGCGACGACGGGTATTTCCAAAAGGCGACGATCAAGGCAAGGGGTTCGGACGACCAGGTTCCGGTGAGGAACGTCATCGGCGTTCTGCGCGGGAGCGATCCGAAGTTGAAGGACACTTACATCCTCGTCACCGCCCACTACGACCACCTCGGCATGAAGAAATCGGGCGAGGGGGACCTGATCTATAACGGGGCGAACGACGACGGGAGCGGAACGGTGTCGGTGATGGAGCTTGCGAACGCGATGTCAAAGTACAAGCCGAGGCGGTCGATCGTCTTCATGACGTTCTATGGAGAGGAGCGAGGGCTGGTCGGGTCGACCTTCTACGGTAAGAACCCTCGATTTCCGATCGAGAAGACGATCGCCGACGTCAACCTCGAGCAGATCGGCCGGACCGACGATCTCGAAGGTCCGCGAGTGAACGCGGTTTCGATGACGGGCGAGGATTACTCGGATGTCGGAAAGATCTTCGAGGCGGCGGGGAAAGTATTGGGCACGGGAGTGCAGCGGCACGAAAAATATAGCGATCCATTCTTCTTCCGTAGCGACAACGCCGCGTTGGCGCTGCAAGGGGTGCCGGCGCACACGATCTGCACCGCGTTCGAGTATCCCGACTACCATGGGGTCGCCGACACCGTGGATAAGGTCGATTTTGCGAACATGGCCAAGGTCGACCGGCTGACGGCGCTCGCGATCATGATGATCGCCGACGCGCCCACGGAGCCTCGCTGGAACGAATCGAATCCAAAGGCCTCGCGCTATGTAAAGGCGTGGCACGATCGGCACCCGGGGTAACTCGATTTGCTGCGTCGCTACGGCCTCATCACCCTCTTCGCGGGGACCGTCTTCGCGGTGCTCATTGCGGGACTGTCGGGAAGCGGGCGGGTTACCGCGCGGGTGCTGGAGATTGTCCTTCCCTCCGCGTTCGGAACGGCTCTTTTCATCGCGCTGTCGGCTTTCCTCGCGATCTTGGTGCATGAATTGGGACACGTCGTCGCCGGCATGCTGACCGGCTTTCGATTTCAAACGATGCGGGTTGGACCGCTCGAGCTTCGGCGTCAGTCAGGTGCGCTCCAGCTTGTCTTCGTAGAGAATCCGCACCTCTCCGGCTTTGCCAGGCTGGTTCCAGGATCGACTGACCGATTGGTTGCGCGAATGTTTTGGCTGTTCGCCGGCGGGCCTTTGGCCAGCCTCCTATATGTTGGCTTCACCTACCTACTACTGCAAGCGCTGCCGGAGCCGGCACGGGGGCCCGAGCTGACTGGAGCCATCCCGCACTTCGCCGCACTGAGCCTGTTCGTGATGGCGCTCTCTGTCCTTCCCGGGACGCTACTGCCATTTACATCGGCCGCCGGGACTCCCACCGATATGAAGGTAATGCTTATCCTGCTCGGTCGAGGAGCCACCCGGGAGAGGCTAGTCGCGCTGGTCCTAATCGGGCGAGAGCTGCAGAGTGGGGTCCGCGCGAGGGATTGGGATCCGATCCTGGTTGCGGCGGCAGTCGAATTGCGCGATGGAACCGCGGAAGAACTTCGCGCGCAAACCGTTGCCTATTTTTATGAATACGACGTGGGCAATTTGGATGGGGCAATGGCGCACCTCGACCGCGGACTGAACGTGGCGGAGGCTTTGGGTAAGAAGGCCGGGGTTATGTTGGAGGTGATGCGACTAGAGTCCTCCTTCTTCCACGCTTGGGTCCGGAACGATTTGGCGAGCGCCCTTTCCTTTCGCGTGCAAGTGGAGGCCGTACCGGAAGCCGCTCAGGGAACCGCCGCCTTGGCCGACGCCTCCATCGCTCTTCGGCAAGGCGAAGGAGATCGATCGCTCACTCTCCTCGAACAGGCCGAAGCAAAGATGGAGGAAGCGGTGGCTCGACACGGAGGGGCGATCGAATTCGAACACGACCGGATCAACGACTTGCGCAATGCGGTTCGCAATCTGTCCCACGACGGCGAAGCGGGGTAGCCGTCGCGTCGGTCTCGCAGGGCGTGATATCGCAACCAATGCATAGGTAGACTGATTAGGGTCAATGGCCCACCACCAGACCGTTCTCGTCGTCGACTTCGGCGGACAGTACACTCAGCTCATCGTGCGCCGCGTGCGCGAACTTGGAATCTATTCCGAGATGGTCCCTTGGACCACGGCGGCGGACAAGATCCGCGCCGAGAAACCGGACGCCGTCATCCTTAGCGGAGGACCTCGGTCCGTTCTCGAACCGGGTGCCCCGGATCTCGACTTCTCCGTCCTCGAGGGGATTCCCACGCTGGGGATTTGCTACGGCCAGCAACTCATGGCGGCCCGCTTGGGAGGGCGGGTGGAGACGTCGAATCATAAAGAGTACGGGCATCGGGTCTTTACCCCGGCAGCGGGCGATTCGCTCGTGAGCGGCTTGGCCAGCAACGAGGTCTGGATGAGCCACGGAGACCAGGTCTTGGAGGCGCCGACCGGCTACCGGGTGACCGCTTCCACCGATTCTTGCCCGGTGGCAGCGATCGAGAACCTGGCCCAGAAGCGGTTCGGCGTTCAGTTTCACCCGGAAGTGACCCACACTCCCGATGGGCGCACGGTACTGAAGCGGTTCCTGTTCGACTACGCAGGGCTGAAAGGGGACTGGACCAGCGAAAGCTTCATCGAAGACCAAATCGCTGCGATCCGGCAAACCGTGGGAGAGGGGAAGGTGCTATGCGCGGTCTCGGGCGGAGTCGACTCGAGCGTGATGGCGGCCCTATTGATTCAGGCGATCGGTGAGCGGGCAGTCTGCGTTTTCGTGGATCACGGGTTGCTGAGAAAGGGAGAAGCCGAGCAGGTGGTCGAAACGTTTGGCGGCCACTTCCACGCTAATTTGAAGGCGTTCGAGGAGAAAGAGCGGTTCTTCGGAGCCCTCGCCGGCGTTACCGACCCTGAAAGGAAACGGAAGATCATCGGCGAGAACTTCGTCCGTGTGTTCGAGGATCACGCGAACGAGCTTCGGGATTGCGACTTCCTGGCGCAGGGGACGCTCTATCCGGACGTGATCGAATCCGGCTCGCCCACCGCGGCGAAGATCAAGACCCACCACAACGTGGGCGGTTTGCCCGATTGGATGCGGATGAAGCTGATCGAGCCGTTGCGTTGGCTGTTTAAGGACGAGGTGCGAAACGTCGGCCGCTTGCTCGGATTGCCTGAGGAGATGGTGGAGCGGGAGCCGTTCCCCGGTCCCGGGCTCGGGGTGCGAATTCTGGGCGAGGTGACGCGAGAACGGGTTCGGATGGTGCAAGAAGCGGACTGGATCTTCCGCTCCGAGCTCCGATCGCGCGGGCTGCATAAGGGGATCTGGCAGAGCTACGCCGCGCTTTTAGATGTGCGGAGCGTAGGCGTGATGGGAGACGAACGGACCTACGAACAACCGATCGTGCTGCGGGCCGTGCAGAGCGAGGACGCGATGACGGCGCGAGCGGTCAACATCCCGTTCGACGCGCTGGAGGTGATCGCGAGCCGAATCGTAAACGAAGTCGACGGCGTCAACCGAGTCTTCTACGACCTAACCAGCAAACCCCCGGCAACGATCGAGTTGGAATAGCCGAAGAAGAAACGTAAAATAGTTCTGATGAATTCTGGTGAGTTTGTCCCGAAGCCGATTCCAAACCCGATCGAACAGATTCGGGACACCTTGAAGGTGGCTGGGTCGCGCATGCCGTTGGGGCTAATCGTGGATCGATTCAGAAATGGCGCTTCCCCCGAGGAGATTCATCTTGCCTTTCCGTCCCTCTCACTGGAGACGATCTATCGGGCGCTTGCGGCCTATCTACACGACCAGCACGTGATCGATCCGATTCTCCTTCGGGAAGCTGACGAGGAAGAGAAGCTCGTAGGGGACGCGGTGAGGGAACAACGGGCAAACGGCTTCCGCGAGACCCTAATTGCCCGCCTCGAGCAAAAGCGATCGGCGTGAGGGTCCTTCTCGACGAGCATATCGATTCTGCCATTCTTAGCGGAATCATTAGACGCTTACCAGGGATGGAAGTGCTTCGCGTTCAGGATGTCGGTTTGTTGGGCGCCTCGGACGTCGAGATCTTCGAGTGGGCCTTAGTGCACGAATGTGTTCTCGTTACCAGAGATGCGAGAACAATGGTTCCGCTCGCGAAGGAGACACTCTCAAAAGGGGCTCCCGTGCCCGCTCTTATTGTCGTACCTCGATCCGTAGGCATTGGCCCCGCTATCGCGGAGATATGTGAACTGCTCTCCAGATCGACCCTGGATCAGCTCATGCTCCACATTCACTTTCTGCCCATCTCTCGTTACTTGTAGCAATGAGAGGTGCAAAATGCACCTATGCAAATCGAAGCGGCGCTCGCCAGGCTGGGAGTTTGTTCCGACTCTCTTTCTGCGGAGGAGAAGCGGTTTCTCGACGAGAACGGTTATCTGGTGCTGCGGGACGTGCTGAACGACACGCAAATCGAGGGGCTACGCCTTCGCCTCGATGAGCTTTTGGCAGAGGAAGGCGAAGCGGCCGGGCTCGAGGTTCATCAGGAGAAAGGGACGGATCGGCTGTCCGATCTGGTGAACAAGGGGGAAGTGTTCGATGTCTGCTTCACTCATCCGAAGGTGCTGGCGGGGATCGCCCATGTTCTAAAAGGGGACCTAAAGCTCTCCTCGCTCAATGCCCGGTTCGCCAAGCCAGGCGAGGGACTGCAGGGTCTGCATGCGGATTGGGGTCGGTTGGAGACTCCCGGCGATTTTCAGGTTTGCAATTCCATCTGGCTGCTAGACGACTTCACCGAGGAGAATGGAGCCACGCGCCTCGTCCCCGGAAGCCATCGGTGGGGTTCGAAGCTGCCGGGTGACGATATGGCCGATCCATCGGGTCCGCATCCAGAAGAAAAGCTGCTCGTGGCTCCGGCGGGAACCGTGGTCATATTCAACAGCCATACGTGGCACGGCGGCACGCTCAATCGAACCGATAAGCGCCGACGGGCGATGCACTCCTATTTCTGCCGTCGCCACCAGCCGCAGCAACTCGATCAGAAGAAATTCTTGCGGCCGGAAACGCGCCATCGACTGTCCGAGGCGGCAAGAACGGTTCTGGACGTCGACGGCTAAGAATTATTTAGAATTAAGGTCACCAATCAAGGAAACGCGGCGACGTATTAATTGGAGTGGGATGAAAACCCTTCTTAGCGACCGCCTTCCGAAATGCTTGTAGCCGAAACATTAACTCTCGAACCTGATGTGCTTCGAGCCGCTCAAGGGGATCGACAGGCGTTCGGGCGCCTGATCGACGCGACGCGGACAACGGTTTGCTCCATCGCCTTGGCCGTGGTGCGCGACGTAGAGGCGAGCGAAGACGTGGCGCAAGACGTATATCTGCATGCCTGGCACAGCCTGCCGACGCTACGAAACTCCTCCAGTTTCGTTCCCTGGCTCCGCCAACTGGCGCGAAACCGTGCTCACGCCTTTCTTCGCAAGGAAAATCCGGCGCGCCGTCGTCCACTGGATGCCGCGTTGGAAACCGTCTTGGCCGACGATCGGCCAGGCCCGGAGACGTGCCTACTGGAAAGAGCGGAGCGCGATTCGATCCGGGAGGCGTTGGACGAACTGAACACCGATGCCCGCGAAGTATTGATTCTCTTCTACCGAGAAGAGCAGTCGGTTCGCCAGGTAGCCACTCTCCTCGATCTGAGTGAAGCGGCCGTCAAGAAGCGGTTGGAGAGAGCTCGAAACGCGTTGAAAGAGGCGCTCGACCGCGGTCTCTCGGCGACGTTGGAGCGGACCAAGCCAGGAGCCGCGTTCAGCTTGACGGTGGTCGCCCTCCTGCCTCCGCTCGTGCCGGCGGCGGCGGTGGCGAGCAAGGGAGCGCTCGCGTATCTGGGCACGACGAAGCTGGTGGCGATCCTCGGATCGATCCTCCTATCATCGGTGCTGGGTCTCGCTGGGATGCTGTTCGGCTACTACCGCCTGTGGCGTCGTGCCCGTGACGAGCAGGAGCGGCGCGGATTGCAGCGGTTGGCGCTCTGGGGCAGCGTTTCGCTCGTGGCCCTCGTCGCGTTTATGGATTTTGCGACTGGCCGCCGCGCGACCCCGATTCTGGCGGTTCTTTGGTATGGTCTGCTTTTGGCGCAGATCTGGTACCAGCAGTACGTGGCGATCCCACGGATTACCGCTCGCCGGTTGGCGCTGGAGCGAGCCGAGGACCCGCTCGCCGCGGCCCGGCAGGCACGAGAGAAGCGGAACTGTAACCTTGGGTTCGTGGTCGGCGTGCTGCTGGGCTCGCTCGCCATCGCCTATGCGATGTGGCGACACGGGTAGCGGTCAGCGGTAGATGGAATAGGCGTTCCAGCCCGCGTTTTGGGCGATTCGGATCGCGGCGATCTGGCCCACGTGATAGGCGTCGTGCTCCACGAGGAAAGCGCAAGCTTCGGCCAAAGTGGTGTCGGTGTCGGCGGTGATCAGTGCCTTCGCCGCCTTGTCGCGAAGGGCCCAAAACTGGGCGGCGAGATCCTCCCATGAGCCGGAAGGCGCGGCGTAGGAACCCCAGTCGTGCGATTCGCCGCGCGACAGCTTCTCCGCGGCCACGTAGCACTCGCACAGGTGTTCCGCCTGCTCTCGAATGCTCATCATGGAGGAGACCGGCTTATCGTTTAGCTGCTCTTCAGTGGCGCCTTCGAAGGCCTTGGCGAGCTGAAATCCTGCTTCGTCGATTCGCGATTGCACCAGTTCTTCGGCTGTCATCAGAAGCCCTTTTTACCCGCATAATGACCGAATGACGGAACCGCACGAGGCGCTTTCCAAATGGTCGACTTCCTCGGGCGCCTGGATCCGGGCGATGCGTCGGGGAGAGGCGAACCGGGAGCGGCTGCTGGATCCGCCGATGCTGGAGCTGGCCGGCGACGTGACGGGGCTCGACGTGCTCGATGTCGGCTGCGGCGAGGGACGCTTTTGCCGGATGCTGGCGGCCCGCGGAGCGAGGACGGTCGGCCTCGACCCGACCCCGGAGTTCTTGGCCGAGGCACGGCATCTGGATCCCGAGGGGAGCTACGTAGAGGGGGTGGGCGAGCGGCTCCCGTTCGAGGAGGCGTCGTTCGACCTCGTCGTTTCCTACCTTACGATCATCGACATCCCAGATTTCCGGGCGGCGATCCGAGAGATGGCGCGGGTTCTGCGTCCGGGCGGGCGACTGCTCGTGGCCACCGTCAACTCGTTTGCTTCGACGCGGCCGCGGGCGTGGTACCAAGACGAGAACGGAGAGAAACTCCATGTGGCGGTCGTCGATTATTTCGACGAGAAAGAGCAGTTGCTGGAGTGGAGCGGCATGTCGATCATCAACTGGCACCGTCCGTTCGAGGCGTATATGGAGGCGTACCTTTCTGCCGGGTTGATCTTGGAGCAGTTTCGGGAACCTCGCCCGACCCTATCGGACGTCGATGCGGTGCCGAGCATGATCGACGAGTACCGGGTGCCGATCTTTCACGTTATGCGTTGGCGTAAGCCGCAAGCGTCATGAGAGGGAACGAGCTAACCCCCTGGCTCGTTCGGTACGGCTACGAGCGGGCGTGCTTTCCGATGACGATGGACGACGGGGAAGTGGAGTGGTTTCAGCCCCGGGATCGGTGTCTGTTCCCGATCGAAGGGGTCCATGTCAGCCGCTCCTTGGCGCGCACGATCCGGCGTGGGGTGTTCGAGGTTAGGTTCGACACCGACTTCGAGGCGGTGATTCGGGGCTGCTTTCGACCGGACGACAATTGGCTTAGCGAAGATTTCGTACGCGTTTACTCGGAGATCCACCGTCAGGGGTGGGGGCACTGCGCCGAGTGCTGGCAGGACGGCCGGCTTGTGGGCGGGGTGTACGGAATCGCCCTCGGCTCCTGCTTCTCGGCAGAATCAATGTTCCACCGAGAGACCGACGCGTCGAAGGTCGCCCTTTGGGCGATGGTCGACCGATGCCGGGAGCTCGGGTTCACGATCTTCGACGCCCAAATCATGAACCCGCACCTCGCGTCGCTCGGCGCCTTCGAGGTGCCACATCGGCGATACGAGCGTCTCTTGCGCGACGCGCTCAAGCAGACCACGCCCTGGTCGATTACGTAGTATCGGCGCCCTCGCCGACGATCCGGTGTACCTTCGGTACGCCGTGCGCAGATAAGAGCCAACCTGCGGATACGCCTCCTTCGAAAGATTCCGTAGAGATTGCCCGGCCGGTGGCCGGACCCTCCCGACGGCGCGTCGGGAGGGATCCGAAGGCGAGCGTTGCCTATTGACTTCTCCTGCGCTTTGCATGCCGGGCGCTAAGTTCTTTGTAGCGATTGATCCCTCCCGACGCGTCGTCGGGTAGCGTCCCGCGACAGCGGGGCGATTGGTTTGGTCTGCGACGACAACGCTCTGGACGTAGCGTCGGCGCCCTCGCCGATGATCCCGGTGTACTTCGTACACCGGGCGCAGGTACGAGCCAACCTGCGTCTACACGCCCTTCGGACGTAGGGAGGGATCGGAGATTGGCTCCCGTTGGTTCATATTTACGTCGTGCGCGGTTTTTGTGGCCTTGTATTGCTCTCGCTCGTCTTGATTTGGGGCTGTGGGAGTAAGCCTCCTGAGACGACGGCGGGTAAACCCCCGGCGGTTCAGGCGCCTCTCGACCCGTGGGTCTTGACCTGCCTCGATCCGAAGGCGGAGGAGCCGGCGCTGCTTTGGAACGGGCTCATCGGGCTTCGCATCGGGCGCGATGGGCTGGGCGTGGGGAAGGAGCCGTCGTTCTTCATGATCGACGAGTACGAGAAGACGGGGGAGGAGAAGATCCGGGGGATGCCGAATCCCGTCCGGTTGGTGGTGACCGAAGGGGCGCACGCCCTGAACTCTCCGGAGGGGATGTCGCACTATTCCCAAAGGCTGGACATGCGGACGGGGATTCTCGTCACCGAGTGGGACGCCAGCACACAGCCGGGGGATGTCCACGTTAAGGTGGAAACCGCGATCCATCCAGACGAACGGATTGTTGCCGTCCGATACACGGCGGTTCCGAGCCGGGACGCGGACCTTCGCTTTTCGTTCAGCGACAATGGCCTCAAGGCGGAGAAGATGCAGGCCTTCGGGTTCTACCACGGGTTGGGACCCTCGGCGGTACGATGGTCGGTTCGGCAAAGCGCCCCCGGCGCCCTTCCGACAGGCGACGACACAAAGAAGGTGGAATTGTTTGTTAGGGAGGCGACGTGGTCCTTTGGATCGGCTTCCGGAAGGGACGAGGCGCCGAAACCGATCTCCTTCGGCGCCGTCGCCGACGCTTCGGCAAAGAAGTGGGCGGAGCGTTGGAGGACCGACATCGAGATCGACGGGCCGGTCGCCGACCAGCAGGCGGTGCGCTCGTTCATGTTCTATCTCCGCTCGGCGATCTACCCGAAGGGCGAGATGTCGATCTCGCCCTTCGGGTTGAGCAACCAGATGTACAACGGGCATGTGTTCTGGGACGCCGACATCTGGGTCTTTCCGGCGCTGGCGCTGATCGATCCCCCGGCTGCGCAGGCCATATCAAACTATCGCCTTTCGAAAGCCGCCGCTGCACAAGCAAACTTTTCGAAGTGGTTGCGTGCTTCTCGGCCCACCGCACATGGCGCCATGGGGGGAGTCGATGAAACGCGACCGTTAGCGGGCCAAAAGTTTCCCTGGGAGTCGAGCGTCTCTGGCCGGGAGACCGCGCCCGGTCCATCGCGGTTTGAAGACCACATTACGGGAAGTGTGGCGTTCGCCCTAGAGCAAGCCGTCTCCTTGAAGCTGATCTCACCCATGAACCCCGACGAGCCAGCTCGGCTCCCCGGATACTTTTACGGATTACGGTACGAGGAGGGACGGAATGGAAGGGAGATTCGAGATGTGATGTCGCCCGACGAAAACCACACCGGCGACAACGATCTCTACACCAACCTTCTCGCCGAATGGTGCTCCGCAGGAGGAAAGTGGCCCGCGAAGCCGACGTACAAGCTCCCTCACGACGACAAGACGTTCCTGACCTACGACAACGACCAGCTGCGCGGCTACAAGCAAGCCGCCGCCGTCCTCAGCATCTACCCGCTCCAGTACCCGCCCGCCGAGGCGCAGGCGAAGGCGATGATGGACCGGCTCTCGGACAAGGTGATCAAGAACGGGCCGGCGATGACGGACTCCGTCCATTCGATCATTTGGAGCCGGTTGGGAGAGAAAGATAAGGCGTACGAAACCTGGCAAAAAAGCTGGGTTCCTTTCACCACCAGTCCCTTTCTCCTCTTTAGTGAAAAGAGACTGCGCCCAACGACCTACTTTACGACGGGCGCGGGGGGAAGTTTGCAAAGTGTACTGTTCGGATTCCTCGGTTTTCGCATAGACTGGAAGCAGGAGCCCGGCGCGGCGTGGACGACGCAGCTCCGGCGGGACGCCTGGTTGAGCATTAAGCCGAACCTTCCTAAAACCTGGAAAAGTGTGAAGTTCAAAAACTTCACCGTTCTGGGTAGGCCCTACACCCTTACGGTGACCCCCGCTGCCGCGCGCGTGACTCCAGGAGAGTGAAACCCTTATGCCGAATGTCGTTCTGACCGTCGATTGCGAAGGTGCTATGCACGATCGTTGTTACACCAGCGAGTACATCAAAATCTTAGAAGAAGAGTTCGTGCCCTGCACGTGGCTGGTTCATGTGTCCATGAAGGACCCCAGTGCGAACACCAATCTTTACTATCACGAATTCATCCATAAGATTCCGTCGTGGCACGAAATCGGTATGAAAGTGAACTTCGAAGGTGAGCGTGGCTACATCGAAGACCCCAAAGAGCGGGGAAACATCATGTGGGTCGCCAAGGACACCTTGAAGAGTCACCTCATCAAGTGCACTTCGTTCCGCGCCGGCGCCTTCGCGCTCACGCCCAGCGACGTCCGCTACCTGGAGGAGATCGGCATCCTCGTCGACAGCAGTGTCGTTCCCGATTCCAGTTACCGAATGTTCGTGGATTGGACCGGAGCCCCCCACAATCCCTACCACAGCGACCGCGACGACCTTAGGAAGGAAGGTCAGAACCGGCTGCTCCACCTACCGGTTGCCACCAGCGACGGCGAGTATGGCTACCTCGACAAGCGGTGGGACACCCTGGAGTCGCTTTACGAGGCGAACTCGGGCTGCGAGGTCGTCACGCTGGGAATGCGCGACTACATGGACTCGTGCGAGAACCTCCGGAAGACGATCCGCTACTTCCGAAACCGAGGCGCCCACTTCACGACCATGACCCAAGCCGCCAGCGAGCACTACGAGCACCACCGCGCCCTCGCGGCCGTCTGAGTTGGTCCCAGGCCGAGGGCGATCCCGCGTTTCGTAATAAAGAGGGCGACCGGATTCGGTCGCCCTTTTCGGTTGTGTGTGCAGAAGGCAGTCGCCCTGGCACAAGCGATTACTTGATCGTGTAGAGGACGGAGCCGCGGCCGAAGTAGATAACTCCGTCACCGCCGATGGACATCGGCTCCTGTGCTCCGCTTCCCGCACGATATAGGTCCATAACGTGGTGCCGTCGCTCGGATTGATCGCGACTACCTTCCCGATGGTGCATAGGCCAATGTAGATCGTGCCGTCCGACGCTGCGGGAGGTGGCGGTAAAGGTGGCGTACTTCGCTCCCGCGGGGATCGCGACGGTAGCGGGAACCGCTACGAAGTCGGAATCGGAGGCGAGGGTAACCAAGATCCCTTCGGCGGGGGCGCTCGCGGTGAGAGTCACCATGCCGGCGGCCGAGCTAAGCCCTGGGATGGAGGTGGGCTTGATCGTGATCGCAGACGGCGCGGGATCCGCGACTGCGCTCAGAACGCTCAGAACCAGCAGACATAAAGTGAAAAGAAAACGTAAATGTCTGACCACCGACCGGCGGTAGTCACCGCAACGAAGTACAAAATGTTGAGAAATAACAGTTGAGATGATGGCGGAGGATTGTAAGTTCTAGAGGGCTCGCCTGAATCCTATTGAAGATTGCGATCCTTTGTGCCCCGCTCGCCTTCTAGTCCTCCCCGAGAGCGTCTGGAGAGTTCGACCGAAGCCACTCGGAAGCGTCTATCGCATCCGCTCGTCTCGGGTACGGAAGTCTCCGCAAGACCGTCGGCAGTTACGGACCGACGGAGCAACGTGCCCGGGATAGACGTTTTCGGGCGACGGCTAAAGCAGTATGGAAACAACATACCCGCAGTATTACGTGGGCCTTTCCGCGTCAACTTGAACGAATAACAAACGCGCAAGAACCGCGCGACGTCGCGTGAGGCTAACCGAAGAGGTTGATGTGATACGCCTCGTGGTTGGCCAAACGCTGGGTGAGGCCGCCGACGGTGTCGGGTTTGCGGTTCATCTTGCCGCCCCGGTTCCAGTCGACCGAGTCCTTCCACGCGAGCCATCGATCGCGGTCGGCGAGGAAACGGGTCAAGTGCTCCTCCCACGGGATTTCGCCATAACCACCTTGATCGAATTTCCGCCAGGGATGGAGGATGGTGACGTTCGGGTTGTTCCGGGATAAGAACTCGTCGACCACGACCATCCATTGCTCCTGGCAAGCGCGAAGGTGGGCTAGAGTTCGGTGCCGGGAGTGCTCGCACCGAGTCGCTTTCTCGTCGGGCGGCATCGCCTCCCAACCGGAGACGATATCGCGCGTCTTCTCAAGCGATTCGAACAACGCATTCCAATCCTCGCGTAGCATCGACGCCATCCTACACCTTGCTTCTATTCCACGGGAACGTAGAGGTCGGTCTGGAGCTTCTCCTTTGGGGTGGAACTTGGGTTGTTGATGTAGATCTCGAAGGTGGTCCCATCCCAGCGCATCCTGCGCTCGCTATTGGGAAGCCACTCGCCCATGAACTTCGCCCAAGCGTCGCCGATGTGCTCGTACGGGCCGATGTGTGAAAAACGCGCGAAGCGGCCTCCGTGCAGCACCGTCTCTATCAGGCCCGGCAGTGTTGGAGTGTCGCCGGGAAGGACGATGGCGGCGTCGGACTGGAGCTCGGTGGCCGGGGTGGTTTCCGGATCCTCGTAGTACAGGGCGAGGCAAGCCGCCCCCGGCTTTGAGAACAGACCCGCCGGGCCGGCGATTGCGGCGAGCCGCTCAAACGCCCCTCCAATCTGGTTATAGGGCCCGACATGACGAATCGTCCCGAGTCGCATTTGGGGTACTTCCAAGATATCGACTGCCATATCCCTTCCACCGGAGTCGCGCGGGGTGAACTTGGGGAGGCTGCCGTCAGGATCGAAGTGCATACGGTTGGCGGCGGCCAGCTCGATCCTTAGCGTCGCGAGGCTGCGGAACTGCGAAGGAGACTTCGAATAAGCGAGGCGGAAAGCGCGTGTGAACGCCTCGGGCGTCTCGAATCCGGCGTCGAGCGCGATTTCGCAAATCGGCGTTTTCGTGACGCGAAGATGCCAAGCCGCCCGCTCCATGCGGAGACGCCGCAAGAATTCGCCGGGCGCCTCTCCCACCATTCCCCGGAAGATCCGGTGGAAGTGAAATGGGGAGAGAAACGCCCGATCGGCGAGGACACGCAGGTCCATCGGCTCGTCGAGATGCGTCGCGAGGTGACAGACCGCCTCGCGTACGCACTGCTCGTAGGTTGCCCGCGTCTCGACTCTCATAGATCGCTCCTAACTTTACGGATTGAACCTGAGTCGAGACTTGACCTCCGTTGCGATTATTCGATCGGGATGTACAACTCCGTGCGAAGCTGGTCGTCCGGCACGCTGCCGGGCATGTTCATGTAGTTCTCGACCACCGGAACATTTGTTCGTGCGATGTGCCCGCTTTTCGGCATCCAATCCGATGTGAAGCGCTTCCACGCGTCGCCGAGCCCATCGTACGGTCCGATATGCACGTAGCGGGCGTAGCGGCCGCCGGGCAAGGTGAATTCGGTGAGGCCATCCGGCATCGGAACTCCGGCCGGCACCGTGACGGCGGCATCGGAGCGGAGCTCGTTGGTCGCGGTGGTACGCGGGTCGTCGTGGTAAAGCGCCATCGTTTCTACCCCGGGGGCTGCAAATAGTCCGGCGGGGCCGGCGATTTGGCCGAGTCTCTCGAATAGATGAGAAATTTCGCTTCCGTAGGGGCCGACCCGCCTGATCGTGCCGAGCCGCACGGTTGATCGTTCGATCAGATCCACAGTCATTTCGGTCGTCATCACTTTCCTCCATCGTCCGGTTTGAGGCTTCCGGACCTATAGACGACGATACTTAGCGTCCGGTCGGGAGAATTGACGTCGTTTGCGATTTTGCTAAACCGGTTGGAGGCGTCACAGGCCATCCGCTAAGGGATACGCAGCGGGAGCAGGGAAGGGGTTCGACCCTCGAACTTCGTTTCGTCGCGGGGCCAAAGGCGCTCCCGTGCTTTTGGAAGAAGGCAGGCGCCGAGGCGGCGGACGGCCATGCGTTTGTCGGGAAGGATTCTCGCCGCGGATATCGCGGCGCCGACGGCGGCGGTTCGTTCGCCTCGCAGAATCTCCAGGGCGGCAAGGTTCAACACGTTCATTCCAAGTCCGCGAAGGATTTTTTCCTTTGGGATTCGACCTACGAACCAAGTGGACCAGTCCTCGTGGATCGCCCGGCGGACGCGGATCTCTTCGTGCACCTGATTGGGGGATCGGACGAAGGTGTTGCTGGAATGGATGCGCCAATAGGTGAGCCTTTCGGGAACGCAAGCGGCGGGTCCTCGCCGGGCCGAGCCGAGGAGGGCGACCCAGTCGCCGGAGTAGCGCATGCTCGGCTCGAACCGAAGGTCGTCGGCGCGGAACAAAACGCTCGACGCTAGCACCCGGTTTTCGTAGAGCAGGTAAGGAAGGAGCTCTTGGATCGGCGTGGTCGGCCAGTCGAAGTGAACGTCATCCGAACGGTCCACCACACCGTTTTCGTCGATTTTCCAGCCGAGGGTGTAGGCGAAGCAGGCCTCGTCGTGTTCCTCTAACAGCTCGACTTGCGCTTGGAGTTTGGTCGGCTCCCACAGGTCGTCGGAATTCAGGACGGCGATATATCGCCCGCGGGCGATCGACCGAGCCCGCTCTTGAGTTCCGTAAGTGCCGAGATTACGCTCGTTGACAAAGACCTGGATCCGATCGTCCTCACTCGCAACGTCGCGCGCTATCTCGACGCTATCGTCCGAGCTGCCATCGTCGATCAGGATCATTTCCCAGTCCGGCATCGATTGCGCTCGCGCCGCTGCCAGCCCCGCCCGCAGGAACTGCGCGTGGTTGTAGCTGGGAACGACGATCGAGACGAGGGGGGTGCTCACAGTTCGAAATCAGCGGCCGTTGCGCCTGCAACCAAGATAATCTACAACATCTACCAAAGCGAAGGTTCGCGCCGTGGGCACGAACAATTGTACAAATATGCCCAAGAACCGGCTGGCATTTAGGTCGTTCGGCAGACTAGGGCAAGCGCCAGGCGCTGGGGAGTTTTAGGCGGGAATAGGTTTCGATGGCGAACCGGTCGGTCATACCGGCGATGTAGTCGATCGCCCCTTGAACCCCCTCGTAACCCTCGGGCAAATTGTCGGGAAGGACGAAGTGCCGGAACAGCTCTTTGACCATGTTTTGCGCCTTCGGAATGTCGGGGTACATGGTGGGATAGAGGAGGTAGACGTTTTCGAACATCCACTCCTTGAGCTCGTTCATGCAACGCAGCAATTCGGGCGACATCGAGATGTTTGGTTGATCGAGGGAGTGGACGATGACGTCTTGAACCATAGTGCCGATCCGCTGGCTAGAGTTGCTTCCGAGCCGGTCGAAAACGGCCGGGATGTCGTCGATGATTCCGGAGCGTTGCGCGTCTTCGATGTCATGGCTGAGGTAAGCGATCCGGTCGCTGATTCGTACGACGGAGGCTTCGAGGGTGGAGGTCGGCGTGCCGTCTTTCGCACTCAAATCTCCTCGCCCTTTGCTATGTCCGCCGATGCCGCCGCGAGTTTCGTAGGTCAGGTTCAGCTTGGCGAGGTGGTCGACGATTCGGAGCGATTGGACATCGTGGCGGAAACCGCGGGGACAATCGTCGCCGCCTCGACACGGGGCGGAGGCGAACTCTCGCACCGCTTCGTCCAAAGCGTGCTCGCCGGCATGTCCGAACGGGGTGTGGCCGATATCGTGGCCGAGGGCGATGGCTTCGATCAGGTCTTCGTTCAGCCGGAGCGCCCGGCCGATGGTGCGGGCGACTTGCGAGACTTCCAACGTGTGGGTCATCCGCGTCCGGTAATGGTCGCCCATAGGGTCGATGAACACCTGGGTTTTGTGTTTGAGCCGGCGGAACGGCTTGGAGTGGAGGATGCGGTCGCGGTCGCGTTGGTAGACGGTGCGGACCGGGTCGTGCGGCTCGTCTACGAGTCGCCCTCGGCTCTCAGCGGCTTTGGCGGCGAAAGGGGAGAGCGTCTCAAGCTCGCGCCGCTCCGTTAGTTCGCGGACATGGTGAGGCACGATTCTACAGACGTGAATACCGCGAACTCCGGTGCGCGGGACTGCATCGATAGGGCAAGATCAAACGAGACCATGAAGCAGATCCCTTCCGCACCTGAGATCGCGATCGTTAGCGGCGACTTCGAGCAGTTTTCGCCGCAGGAGCTCTACGACTACTTCACGCAGGTCGACCTGCTGACTCAGTGGTGGCCGAAGGAAGCGGAAATCGACCTCAAGGTGGGCGGGCAATACCGGATGTCTTGGCCGGAGAACGATTGGCATCTGCGGGGGGAGTACACGGCGTTGGAGCCGGGGGTGCATCTCGGGTTCACCTGGGCGTGGGACCATGAACCATCGAACTCGTTGCGTAAGCAGGTCGATATCTGGTTTCAGCCGCTTTTCGAGAACGGTGGGCGGCTCGCGGCACACCATGGACCGTTCGATACTTCGGAAAACGACCAGTCGTCCCGGCAAGGAATCGTCGAGGGGTGGATTCACTTCGGGATGCGGTTGGCTGGGTTGAAAGACGGGAATTCGGAGTAGCGCCGGACCCTGGTCCGCTTCAACCGGGGCGGGCGGCGCCTCCTCGTTCTTTGTACGTTTTGTACACGGGTGAGGGCGTTGTACAAAACGTACGACAAAGTCCTTTCCAAAATGGGCGCAACGATCGCAGGGGCTGGTTGACGGGTTTAGTAGTGTTCGTCCTCGGCGGGTTTCGGGGCGACCTTCGGGATGTGATTCGCGGTGAGCGCCGCATTGGCGAACATCGAGCTCAAAGTAAAGGAACGAGGGTCGCGTCCGCTGTTTTCGGTTTCCTGCAGCCCTAGGAATTCCATCAGCTTCGCTTGAGCATCGGGCGGCAATTTTGACTTCGCCTTAATGAGCTCCGGAACCGCGTCGTTACTGAGCGACCCGAGATAGGACACGTCGACGGCCCCGTTCGGCCTCGAGGTGTTGATTCGCGCCACGAGGCCATCCGGATTGACGACGTTCAACCCAAAGACCGTAGCGAGTAACAATGCGAGCGCGCCAAACGCGAATCGGTCGGTGCGACCGCGAAGAACCGTGGTCGCGAACCACACGAAGACGGCTCCGATCCAAGCGATGGACGCTACCACGTAGATCCGCAACTGACTTACTCCGTACGCTTCCACATATATCCGCATCCTCAAGAAAGCCGAATGGATGACCAGGAAGACTAACGCCACCAGCACGGAGGCCAATACGTTGTAGGTTCGTTCCGACTTCGGCCCCTCCCGTCGCATCATCGCATGGGAGCCAAGCAGGACTGGGAGTACCAGGAGGGCAACTGCCGAGAGCTCGAAGAAACCACGTCGAGCGTAGGTGCCGAAGCCAAGATTCGCCGTGTTCCGGATGACTTCGCTGCCACCAAACAGGTGGCGGAATTGCGTCGCGATGAAAGCGGCGAACAGCAGGTTCAAAAGGGCGAGCGCCGTGCCGATCTCTACGATGCCAAACGGGGCCGGCTTCGGATCTCCAGTGATCGATGGAGGCCGATCCACTCCCAGAAAAAGCTGGTACAGGAATCCGCCGGCCAGCCAGGCGCAAGTTACGGTGACAAAAAAGTTGACGCCGGCCTCTTCGGGACTGAACTGAAAGAGATGGGTGACCATCTTTTCAAAACCGGCATCCGCGCTAATGAACAGGCCGCCGAAAATGATCAACAGCGGTACCGCCAGTAGGAGTCCACGGAGGATCGCGGCGATCGTCTTGCTACTCCGCCCCTTCGTAAGTTCTCCCCAGCGCCCTTCAAGTTTGCCGACCTGAACCGCTCCGGCGACGAAGCCGGCCCAAGACTCGATCAAGCGGAAAGGATAGTCCATCACCGATCCGGTGCGAACGCTGCCGTTGCGGGCTCGATGAGCGATCAGGCCGACGAGAAGAACGACCGAGACTCCGTTGAGCAACTTAAGCTCGGGGGCGTCGCGCCAAAAGAAGAGCGTGCAGAAGCCGAGGGTCGGGATCGTCAGAAAGCGAACTCCTCGTGAAATCTCCAACACCCGTGAGCGATACAACAACGCCGATACCGCCGCGACGAGAAGGGCGAAGATGGAGAACCCGACGCCGAAAGCGGAGTTCCGCAAGAGCAAATCCCCGGCTATCCCCAGCGACACCGCTCCCGCAAAGACCCTTATCGCAAGACCAAGTCGCTTCGCGTCGTCCATTTGTCTGGGAAACGCGATAGCGGGGCCGTTAGTTCGCACCTTCGGTAAATCTGCATTGACACTCCGGGCGGGAGCGGAGCAAAATCGGCGCGTGGGTAAGAAGCGCGTCAACGTTGGTCTAATCGGTTACCAGTTCATGGGGAAGGCACATTCCAATGCCTACCGCCAAGTCAATCACTTCTTCGACCTTCCGGTGGAAGTCAATATGCACACCTTGTGCGGCCGGAACGAGGCCGCCGTAACCGCCGCCGCCGCGCAGTACGGTTGGGCGAACGTGGAGACCGACTGGCGGAAGGTGGTCGCGAATCCGGAGATCGACGTCATCGACGTCTCGACTCCCGGAAACTTGCACGCTGAGATCGCCATCGCGGCCGCCCAGGCCGGAAAGGCGGTCTTCTGTGAGAAGCCGATCGGCAATACCCTGTCCGAAGCGGAGGCGATGCTGAAAGCGGTGCAAGCCGCCGGGGTGCCCCACGCGGTCTTTCACAACTACCGCAAGGCGCCCGCGGTTGGACTTGCCAAGCAGCTCATCGAGAGCGGCCGGCTCGGCACGATCTATCACTTCCGCGCCGTGTACCTGCAAGACTGGATCGCGGATCCTAATTTTCCGCTTGTTTGGCGCCTCCAAAAGGAGATCGCCGGCTCCGGAACCCATGGCGACATCAACGCCCACATCATCGACATGGCGCGATATCTGCTCGGCGAGCTAGACGAGGTCTGCGGACTGCTCCACACGTTCGTCAAGCAACGCCCCAAGGCGGGAGCGATCAACGATAAGCTGGGCGCCGAGGCGACCAACGAGATGGGCGAAGTCACCGTCGACGACGCCGCGATGTTCTTGGCCAAGTTTAAGAGCGGAGCGCTCGGCACGTTCGAGGCCACCCGCTTTGCCGTCGGGCGAAAGAATCATCACCGGTGGGAGGTCAATGGGAGCAAGGGCTCCATCGTCTTCAACCTGGAGCGGATGAACGAGCTGGAGTATTACAGCGAGGAAGACCCCGCCGATGTCCGCGGCTTCCGGGTCATTCAGGCGACCGAGGGGGTTCACCCTTACGCGGGCCACTATTGGCCGGCCGGTCACATCATCGGTTACGAGCACACTTTCATCAACCTGCTCGCCGACGCTTTCACCAATATGGAAGCGGGCAAGCGGATCGAGCCCGACTTCGTCGACGGATATGAAAACCAGCGGGTTTTGGACGCCGTCGAGCGCTCCAGCGACTCGCGAGAGTGGGTGAAACTCTAGGTTACGGCGGCGACGACATCCAGGAACGGGTGCTCATCCAGCACCCCGAAGAGCGGGTGGCGGCTTAGCTTCGATTTGGTGAAGACCGGGCTGGTAAGGCCGCAAAGGAAACGGGCGAGTTGGCGGGGAGTCGCCAGCTCGCCCGGATTGTTTGCGGTGAGCTCCGCGAGGTCGCGTGGAGTAACCAGCGACGTTATCGTCGCGGCCGGAGGGAGAGCCGGAATTGCTTGGGCTTTTCCGGTCAGGCAATACGTGCAGTGCCCGCACGGTTTTGGCAGCACTTCGCCGAAGTAGCCCACCAGCGATTGGACTTGGCACCCCTCGTGTTCGACCAGAGCGGGAACCATCGCCAGGCGTTCGATCTCTTGGCGTTCCCGGTGTTCGAATCTTCCAACCAACTCGGCGACGAGGCGATCTTCGTCGGCGAGATCGGTCAATCGGGTGTACCGGTCGCGAACGTCACTGGCGCGGAGTTCGATAAGTCCACGCTCCGACATCACCTCGAGCGCTTTCACAACTCGCCTTCGCTCAACGCCGAGTGATTCCGCCGCTTTCTCGGGGTCGAGTCCGTACCAAATCCGTCCCCGCTTGGCGGCTCCAAAGAGGGAAGTCGCGAAACGCCCGTGCTCGCCGGGAAAGGCGTCGCCGATGTCGTCGATCCGGGTGAGAGGACGAAACTCGTAGCCGGCGTAGAACGGAGTCCCTCGCCGTAACGCCCCGAGTAGCTCCAGGTACGTGAGCGCGGTTCGTAGAACCAGCTGGCGGATGTCGTGCCGGTTCGAAAACTCATATGTCGAAAGGGCGAATTCTTCGGGCTGAGTAAGCAGGTCGTGAACGAGCGACCGCACCGATTGCTCGCTCGGCGTATCGCCGTAAACGAAGTTTTCGAGGGCGGGCAGGTCCGCGGCGGCGGCGAGCATTTCCACAATGGATGGAACTCCGTCGCGCCCGGCGCGCCCGATCTCCTGACTGTAGCTCTCCAGGCTCTTCGGCAGGTTCGCGTGATAGACGTATCGCACGTCGGATTTATCGATCCCCATCCCAAAGGCGATCGTCGCGACGACGATCCGGGCCGGATCTGCCATCCACCAATCCTGCACCTTCGTGCGGTCCTCGGCGTTCATCCCGGCGTGATATGCCTCGGCCGCGAACCCGTGCTGCTTGAGGAAATTTGCGACCGCCTCCGCCGTGCGTTGCAGCGTGACGTAGACGATAGTGGAGCCCGGCGCCCGTTCCCGCAGCCGCTGAACGAGGAGGGGGGTCCGTTCGGCCGGAGTACAGGGGGTGGTAAGCAGGGTCAGGTTGGGACGGTAGAAACCGGTGAGCACGACGCCACTCGGCTTGATGCCGAAGCCGTCGCAAATGTCCTGAACAACCTTGGGGGTCGCGGTGGCGGTGAGGGCGAGGACTCGCTCGGCTCCGATGTCGCGAGCCATTTGGGCGAGCTTTAGGTAATCCGGCCGGAAGTTATGCCCCCACTCCGAGATGCAGTGCGCCTCGTCGACGGCGAAAATGGCGATTTTGAGCCGTTTGAGATCCCCGAGAAAACGCTCGTTGTTGAACCGCTCCGGTGCGACGTAGAGGAGCCGCAGTTCCCCCGCGCGGAGCCGGTCGTTGATCGCACGCACCTCGTCGGAAGAGAGGCTGGAATCGAGCCGTGCCGCAGGGATCCCGCGGCGCTGGAGAAAGTCGATCTGATCTTTCATGAGCGCGATGAGGGGCGAAACCACCAGGGTGATGCCGTCGACGGCGAGGGCGGGAAGCTGGTAGCAGAGCGATTTCCCGCCGCCGGTGGGAAAGACGGCTAGGGCCGCGCCTTCGTCGAGCAGCGCGCGCATGGCCTCATGTTGGCCTGGCCGGAATTCGGCAAATCCGAAGTGCTGTTGAAGCAGCTCACCCAGCGTATCGGTGGTGGTTGGCATCGCGTTGAGCGCTATTATATCAGGTTATGTAGACTTGCGTCTCGTATGCCCGTTGTTCGCGGAGGGCGTGGAGGGGGAAGATAACGCGAAGCGTTGTAGCCGCAGGTTGGCTCGCACCTGCGTCCCCTGGAACTGCAACTGGGTCAAAACACGATACGCCCTCGCGCAGGTACGAGCCAACCTGCGGCTACACGTCCTTCGGACGTAGCGTCGGCGTCCCCGCCGATGACCCGGTGCACCTTTCGCTTTAGCTGGCGCAGCCACGAGCCCACCAGCGGCTACCCGTCCTCCGGAGGTGGGGAGGTCCACTTAGTCTATTCTAGGCGTATGGGATTTGAGCAGTATCATGAGCCGGCGGGGGAGCTGACGGCAGAGGTTCGTACGTTTGCCCGGATGATTACCTCGCTGACGGAAGAGGCGGAGGCAATCGGGTGGTATGAGCAGCGGATTTCGCTCGAACCGGATAAGGAGGCGCGGGCGATCATGGAGAACGCTCAGCATGAGGAGATGAAGCACTTTGGGATGGATCTCGAATTCCTCCTCCGAAAGAAGCCGCAGTGGAAGAAAACCCTGCAAGGGATTCTCTTTAAGCCCGGAGACATTGTAAAAAACGGCGACGAAGCCGAGGAAGCGAGCGAGTAATCACCCGCAAGAAAGCGGGCCAATCGGTAAGTTGGCCCGTTTTCTTCAGGGGTGGGCGTTGTGGATCTTGCCACATCGTTTCCAGTGATTCGCGATGGCCTACGGGCCTAACCTTCTTATGTCGGACCAGCTTATATATTGGCTCCCTTATTTTGAGGACTGAGAACGATGCGCGTTAGAACAAAGAATAGGTATCACCGACGTGCATTTACGCTCGTCGAGCTTCTGGTCGTGATCCTCATCATCGCCACGCTGATGGCGGTCGCGCTTCCGCTCTACTTAAACGCCGTTCAGGATGCGAGTAAGAAGACTTGCCGAGCCAACATGCGCGACGTCTGTAGCGCCGCCCAGGCTTGGAAAGTTAAGAATCGCGCCGCCGACTTCACGGGTGTGACACTTTCCACCCTCACCCCCGACATGGGCTCCATCCCATCCTGCCCCGACGGGGGAACTTACACGCTCGCGCTAAGCGGAACCGAACTGGACGACACGGGAGCCACTCAAACGATTCCCACCGGGGGCCTTGGCATCTCGTGCTCTTACGCCGGCCACAACGGCTATATTCCCGGCGTCACCTCTCGGTAGGCCGATCCGGCGGACCGCTGGTCTCCAGACCGGCTCTTTCGGACTCCCTCACTCCCAACCCCTCTCCCTCGTTCGGCACATATATCCGAAGGAAGGAGAGGGGGCTCCGGAACTCAGGAGCTCATGCAACGTTAATTGTCCCTATCTGACGTAGTGAACTTCGACGATCTTGCCCGAGACGAATAGGAACAGGCATGAAATGACTGGCTTGCTCTTGGCGATCTCGCGGGCTTCCTCGAACGATTTCGCGACGATCTTTCCGTTCAGGCCCGCCAACAGCCCCATATAGGTGGTGGCTTCGTCGGGGTCGGGGAAGGTGGCGAGACCGTTCACGTTCTGGCCGTCCGGCAGGGTGGCGTTGTTCGCGGCGTATTTGTCCTCACCGACACCGATGAGATAGAGCGCGTTCGGAAACCCGCCGTATCCCTCGAGTTGAAACTCCTCGAGGATGATTCCGCCCGGGTTTTGGATCGTTTGGCTCAATGCCCGACCGGCGCATTTTCGGACGCCACCACGAGGATGTCGACGGTCTTGAGCGAACGGACGAGCTCGCTTAAAACGGAAGCCTTCATGATCTCTTGGATGCGGGACCGCTCTGGGTGGCCGATGATGAGCTGAGTCACATTCCGCTCCTTGGCAAAGTCGATAAGCGTCGGCGCCAGCTCGCCCTTAAGGGAGACGGTTTCGATCCCCAGCTTTTCGGCAAGCTTAAAGTCGTCGGCGAGGATCTTTCGCTCCTTCTCCCCGATCGGACCGTCTTCAACGTGCACGGCGATGACGTCGCCGTGCATGCGCTGGCCCATTCGCCAACCGCGGCGGATGAGGCGTAGCGAGCTGCGCGTCGGGCTGAGGCAGATCATAACGCGATCCTGGGCGGCCCACGGCTTTTCGATCCGTTTTTCCTTACGGTACGCCACGAGGTCTTCGTCGACGTGGCTGGCCGCCTCCCGCATCGCCATCTCGCGAAGGGCAGCGAGATTCCCTTCTCGGAAGAACGCCGATTCCTGCCCGGTCACCGTGCGGCCGGGGTAAATATCTCCCCGCTCTAGCCGGTTAATAAGCGCGCGCGGGGTGAGGTCGACCAGCTCGACTTCATACGCCTCTCCAAGGATCCGATCGGGAACCGTATCTTCCACTTTTACGCCCGTGATATCGGCGACGTGGTCGTTCAGACTTTCCAGGCTTGATACATTGAGGGTCGAAAGAACGTTGATGCCCGCCGCGAGGAGCTCTTCCACATCCTGCCAGCGCCGTTCGTTTCGAGAGGTCGGGGCATTCTTGTGCTCGAGCTCGTCGACGATCACCAGATCCGGCTTTCGGGCGAGAATGGCGTCGACATTTAGCTCCTCGCTTCCCGGAGGGACCTGCTCGAAATCGTGAAGGAGGTCGCCGACCGGAGCTCTATCTTGGGTGTCGATCACCCCGATAACGGTTTCTTGCCCCCTTCGTTGGCGTCGATGGGCCTCGTCGAGCATGGCGTACGTCTTACCGACGCCCGGCGCGAAGCCTAAAAAAATCTTGTGCTTACCGCGTCCCGGCTGGTTCTTCACAGGCATCTCAATTGTTGTCAGAAACGGTCATGACCGAATCGAGCCACCGCTGCAGGCTGGTCGACAGGTCCTCTATTCGCAGGACGTCATCGGCCGGCACCTCAGCATTTTGCCACAGATGGTTGGCAAGAGATTCTTCGCACATCGCGATCCAGAAGCGCTCTCCGCCCGGTACCTCTTCGGCGTCGGTGTACGCCTTGACCAGCTCCATAACGTAAGCCGGCAAAACGACCTTCACACGCTTCTGGGGAGCGCCGGCGCGATGGACGTCGAAGAGGCAGATCATATCGCCGGAGTGGTCGTCCGCCGTTTGGCTTTCGAGCTCGAAACTGAATCCGTTGATCGTCGTGCGGGTGAACTCGCGGCAAACCATTCCTACCGGCACGGTATGGCTGGCTTCGGTTTGCCGGGCCAACGCCGACTGTACGGCGAGCCGAAGCGTTTCCGCCGTGAACGGCTTTCTCAGGAAGTCCGACGCACCGGCCTGGATGGCTTCCAAGGCAAGGTCGATCGTGCCGAAAGCGGTGATGAGAATCAGTCTCGCGTGCGGATTACGCCGGAATATCTCCCGTTGAACCTCGATACCCGGCATGCCGGGCATCCGCTGGTCCAAGAGTACGAGATCCCATTTGGCCCCGTTCTCGTATTTGGCGAGTCCTTCCGGGCCATCGGAAGCGGTTTCGACGTTGTATCCCGCGTGGGCAAGCGCGAGCCGGATCATCGTCCGGATGTTCGTTTCGTCGTCGATTACTAGAATGCTTGCGCTCAAACTTGACTGTCCTTACCGACGGCCGCGTCGGACGCCGTCGCCGTGGATCCCGCCGCCGAGCCGGTTACCGCCAGGGGGAGCGAAAAGCTAAACGTGCTTCCTTTACCCACTTCACTTTCTACGGCCATGTAACCCCCGTGTGCGACAACGATATGGTGCGCGATGGAAAGACCGAGGCCTGCGCCTCCTCCTGTTGCTCCGGGCACCTGTACGAACCGCTCGAAGACACGGACGAGGAAATCCTTCGGGATTCCCTCGCCCGTGTCTTCAACCCGAAAGGTTACATCATCCTGCGACGCAGTTGCGCTGACCGATACCTTTCCGCCCGCCGGTGTGTGCCTAATTGCGTTCGCAATGAGATTTGTAAGCACCCTGCCGATCTGGCCGCGATCGGCCCGCACGGGCGGGAGCCCCTCCGGCGCCTCATCAACAAGCTCGATCCCTTTTGTCGCGGCTTGAGACTTGAGACCCAAAACCGGGCTTCGGATAAGCTCGGCGGGCGTGACGATCTCAAACCGGGGCGGGGAAGAGCCGGCTTCCAGGCGAGTGACGTCCAGCAGGTCGCGCATCAACTTCTCGAGCCGGTTCAGGTCTTGTTTCTGAGTCTGAACGATCTCCTTTTGGTCCGCGGTCAGCTCCCCGACGGCGCCCTCGAGAAGGATGTCGGTGGAAAGCAGCATCGAGGTAACCGGGGTGCGCAGCTCATGGGAGGCGACGCCGATAAATTCGGATTTGAGACGGTCCAGCACCCGGAGATGGGTGATGTCTTCGAGGACGGTCACACTACCGAGAAGCTGTCCATCGTCGTTCGTCATCGGGCTGGTGCGGAGGCGGTACGTGCGTTCGGTTTCACCCACCTTGATTGGAATAAGCGCGGTTTCATCTTCCGAATCGGAGACCTTTTCGCTGCTGATCGCGCTTTCGATGCCTCGTAGGATGCGACGATCCGGAATGTGGTCGGCTACGGGCACTTTGTCGCCCTCCGGGATCTCCCCAAACAGTCCCTCCGCCGCCCGATTGAGGTGTACGATGCGTTGCTTGGCATCGGTCACGACGACCGGGTCATAGAGCGAGTCGAGGGCGGCGTCCGACATCTGCTCGGCGCGTTGGAGGCGGCGGATTTCGGCCGCCCTTACTTCGGAGAGGCGCGCGGCCATCGAATCGAAACTCTGCGCCAACGCCCCAATCTCGTCGGAACGGCGGATCTCCACCCTCTGATCCCAATTGCCCGCCGCAAGCTGCTTGGCCTGTTCGGCAAGGACGGCGAGGGGGGCGAGCGTCTCCCGAATCATGCGCAAGCCGAGCAGCAAGGCGAGGATCAGGGCGCCGATGGTAATGGCGACGCTGCGGTAGAAGGCGCTTTGAGCCTCGTTCTTGGCGGTCTCGTAGCTGGTTTGCACGCCGCGCTCGTTGATGTCGGAGAGCGACATCGCCTCCGCGCGCATCCTCCGCAACAGGGGTTGGACTACCTCGCGAAAGAATCGGCTGCTTCCGGGCCGGACCGTAACTCGATTCGCCTTAAAGGTTTGGGCGCCAAGGTTTTGAAGCGCGCTCGCTTCGCTCTCGAGGTCGAAGGTAGCTTGGGTTTCGTCCGGTTCGGTTACGGTTCGGTGGGCCGTCTCCAGCCCTCGGTCGAGCAGTTGATTCGCCTCGCTGTAGGTACGAACCGCGGTCTGATAGTCGCCGTCGAAGAGCTGCGAGAATGCGCTCTCGTCCTGGTGGAGCGCGGCTTGGATGTCTCTCGCGGCGAGGATGGTCTGAAAGTTGCCGCGTAGAACGTTATCCACGGACTGGGAGAGGCGAAAGAAGTTGAACACCGCCCCGCCCATCACCATCGCCATGAGCAGCACCAGCAAGAGGTGGCTCACGATGAGCTGCGTCCTCAAGCTTCTCATAGCGCCATTGTAGCGTCACCTTTCCGGGGCCGGAGCGCGGGCGTCTCGCCCGCCCCTCGGACCCCGGGCGTCTCGCCCGTTAAGGCGCTATGCGCAACCAGTCGTCCCATCGGGTGACTTTGGCGAGATTTAGGTTGGAGTAGTAGCGAAGCTGGTCCAGAGTTGAGGGCGAGAAGTCGATCGATAGGCCATGGCTGAAACTGCTCAGCGACGTATGCCCTTCCCAAACCACCGCGTTGTTCGAGTCGGGAGTGCCGACGGCGGCGATGACTCCATCGGCGGCCGACTTGATATCGGCGGTAATCGTCGGGTTCGCCTTCAGGCGCTGGCACAGGTCCACGAGGTCGTAGTAGTCGTGGCCGTCGCCCGGGTCGGCGTACTTCGGAGCGTTGTTTCGAATCGTGGGGATCACTCCCGCGATCGTCGCCTGATTGGCGATTAGCGCCCCCGCCAAGTTGTCGATCGCAACTTCGACGGCGGCCACTTTCGAGGTATCGATGACGCTCTGCGTTACGGGCAGATTTTTGTAAGCATCCAGCGTCACGTGCCCATCGACAAACGCCTTACTGAGCTGGCGGGTGGAAAGGTCGGGTGAGTTTGCGAAGGTGCTGAAGATCCGATCGTACGGGTAACCGGGGCCGGGGGTGTTCTCCTCGCTGGTGGCGATGTAGTCGCAGGAGCCCTTGACGTCGGATGCGATCTCCAGCATCTGCATTAGGCAGGCGTCGAACGAGAGGATGTCGACCTTCTGACCCGCAAGCGCGCCCGGCAGGTCCCAGATGTCGATGAACGAGTTGAACTGGTCGTCGTAGCTGACGGCGCGAACGGGCGGGCCGACGATCTTGCTGCGCTGCCATCCGTTGCCGTGGTTCCAAACGATCAACACATATCGATCGGCGGGATAGTTCTCTTTACTCCAGGCGACGAAATCGCGAAGGGTGGCGGCGCTTCCCATGTCGACGTTGGTCCCCAGGTCTTGGATGAGCTGGCTCTTGATCGTCGCGGTGTTATCCGGCTTCACCAGATAGCGGCGCGTTCCGTCGTGGTGGACGTTTTCCTGCCCGAAGATCGCGCCGGTTTCCTTCCACTGTAAAACGAACCGGACGTCGGCGTTGCCGGCGACCTTTTCCATCTGGTTGACGTTCGGGATGGCGTAGGGATAAAGGTTATTGGCGGCGTTCAGGAAGACCATGACGGTCCACTTGCTCTTGGTGACGCCGGCTTTTTGGACGTTGATCGTCGAGCTCGCACTGAGCGCGCCGGGCGTGTAGGTGGCCCGGACGGTCGTGGTCCCTGAGCTGACGCCGGTGACCGTGCCGTTCGCATCGACGTCCGCCGATGTGCCGGTCTTGCTAAAGGTTACGGAGCCGGCATTGACGAAGGTGAGATTTCCTCCGGAGTCGAGTCCCGCAATTCCAAGGCGGAGCTTCCCTCCGATCGAAATGTCGGCGGTGCCGGGCAAAATCCGAATGCTTTGAACGGGGGCGCCGACGGCGACGTTTAGGACGCTGGAACCGGACACCACCGTGTCTTCGAGGATGCCGATGACCGATCCGCCAAAGTTCGCCGCCGAATTTAGCTCGACCCGGACGGTATATCCCGTGGCAGGCGCCGTCAAGGAGGTGGTGCTGGTGGTTGCCGCCCGGTTGACGACCTTTTGACTCAGAACCGTGCCGGTCGGCGAGAGGATGGAAACCCGCTCCGATTGACCGGCCGCGCCTCCGACGCCGCCGTTCCAATTTGTGTTGACCAGAACGCCGGTGTTATCGGGACCTCGGCCTCCTCCTCCTCCTCCGCCGCCACAGCCGCTGAGAGCCAGAGTAAGGGCGCAAAGCGCAATGAGGGAACGGCGGACGCAGATCATGGTCTTTTGTAAGGACTCCCGGGGACAGAGAGATGATACGGCATTGGAAGCCGATTTACGCCGAAGTCCGGGACCCGTCGGCGGCCTCATAAGCTTCGTCCAGCAGAACGAAGCCATCGACGGCGGCCGAATACGCGAGAACCTGGGCGTTGGCGACGTCGAACCACCAAGCGTGGAGATTCAGCTCCCCTCGGTCCAAGCGCTCGATCACCGCGTCATAGGTGGCCAGGTTTTCCAAACTCGCAAGCACGTTCGTCTGCGAGAGACGATCCACTTCATTCAGATCGGCTTTTTGGAGGTAACCCTCGCGGTAGCGGGCCATGGCGGGTTTGGCATGCCTCAGCCACCGGTTGACGTGACCGCTTGGGCTCTCGCCCGCCAGCAAGGCTTCCATCGCGCCACATCCGGAGTGGCCCATCACCACGATGTCTTTGACGTTCAAAGTGATAAGCGTAAAGTCGATCGCCGCGGCGACCGACGTGTCCGTCCCTGCCCGCGCCGAGTCCACGTGGGGGACGAGATTCCCTATGTTGCGAACCACGAAGAGGTCGCCGGGGTCGGCTTGAGTCAGCTCCTCCGGCATGATACGAGAGTCGGCGCAGGTAATCAAGAACGCCTGGGGACGCTGACCGTACTTAGCCAAATGGGCAAGCAACGGCTTTACTTCTTGGGCGCCGCGCTCGTGAAACGTGGAAACTCCTTGGACGAACTTTTGCATGCTTCTCCCGACTCCGGCTACAAAACATACGAACTGTATGTCATGTATCGAGATGCATGATACCCGTTGAGTGCAATCCCGCCCTGGCGATATTCGCAAGGAGGGACCGTGGCTCGATCTTCCGATGGCGGTCGCGATCTGCAGGATGGACGGCAATCTGAAGCCGATGTACGGCCTTTCCGGCCTTACCCGGGCCTGCGATTCGTTAACGCAAAGCGTTGTAGCCGCAGGTTGGCTCGTACCTGCGCGGGAGCCTATCGTTGTCCGATAGCTGTGGATCGTTAGGGTGTTGTCGCGCAGGTACGAGACAACCTGCGTCTACACGGCTGCGCCGTAAGTCGAACGTTTGCACCATATTTCTGCGTCAAGTGCCCGATGACCCCGATCTTCGCGTTGCTGCTGGTCCAAACATCCCCGAAGATCTCCGTTTCGTTCCCGCCGACGCCGATCCGGAAGGCTTTGAAGATACTTTCCGACGCCAGTGGGCGGAGGTTGGAGGTGGGGGGCGCGTTTGCGGACGAGGTGGTTCTTGCCCGCGTCAAGGACGCTCCGGTGGACGCCACGCTCGATCACCTTGCCCAATCTTTGTACGCTCGGTGGCAGCGGGAGCCGAACGGGGTCTTTATGTTGGTCAAGGACCAAGAAGCGCTTCGGCGGCGGGAGCGGCAAGATGCGACCGACAACCGGAAGACCCTGCTGAATTCGCTTTCTTACCTTCGGGGCCGTTTGGCCGAGCAGCCGGCGGAGCTCGACCGTAAGTCGATCCAACGGTATGTCGACCGGCTTGCATCCGAGGATAGGCGCCGTAAGGCGGCAGAGGCCGCGAAGGACTACGAACACATGTTTGTGGCGTCGACGGCGGCGGAAGAATCACCGGCATGGCGGGCGCTAGCGAGCCTGATTCCTCTGCTCGACCAAAGTTATTTGCTGGGGATGCCAAACGACGCCCGCGAGGTGTGGGCCGAGCGTCCGACGCCGATGCAGCATCCTCTGCCGGTCGATGCGGTCTCGGTCCTCAACCGATATCGTCGCGAGCTGGCACTGTTGGACCCTACGAAACAGGTCGCGCGGGTCCGGTTGATCGCGAAGAAGTGGGAGCACGGCGCCGCGTTCAACATGTCGTTGGAAGCGGTCGACGTCGACGGCAAGACGATCGATAAAGGGTTTGCGCGGATGAACGACGACTCGAAGGCGCTGAAGATTCCGTTCACGGAACGGAATCGCTTTGACCCGAAACCGGGTGAGGTTCCTTTTGAAGTTTCTAAGGACGCCAAGGAAGCTCGGATCGTGATGGCGAACGAAGGGGAAGAGCAGGCGCGGCGGGAGCTTTTGTTGAAGTGGAGGCCGCGCATTATGGATCCGGTTCAGTTCGAGCCGACCCAATGGCACTTCGGGGCTGACCTTGTCGCGGCGGCTCAGGCCGCGGATCGGAACCTCATCGGAGCTACCCACGATATCGTTGGGGCTCGGTATTGGAAGGAGCGGAAGTCGACCCCGTCGCAATTGTTCGCGCGGAGCCAGGGCAGCCTCGTGGTGGGGGACGACGGATGGTTGGTCGTCCGAATGCAAGAGCGATTTTCTCGCGCCTCTCGATCTCGTGCGGCGACCCTATTGCGGAATAGCCGCTTGGCGGGCGGCATTACGGTGGATGCCGCCGCGGATTGGGCGGGCGCCTGCGAGGATCGTTGGCCGTTCGTGAATTGGCTTGGCGACTATCTCTCGATTCTGTTTCCCGGCTCCGGTCCGTACAGTGCTTTGGCCACCGTGTCCGACGATCTCGGCTTACGGCTCTGGGATAGCCTCGGCGCGGGGGTTCGTAGCCAGTTGCGGGCGGGCGGTTCGGTGAGGCTCTCCGATCTCCCATCGAAGGCGAAGGAGCGGATTTTTGACGACGTTTATTGGTTCGAGGGGCTGGACGAGCCGGGGATCGAACCGACGGAGCGTCTCCCCAACGGAATCGCCGATGGTTCTCTTACGATGACGACTTCTGAGATGCCGGTCTTCGTCGGATGGTCGTCCAAGGCCGGCCCGCCGGCGTCTCAGCGGCCGATCGACGCCAAGAGCTTCGGGACTTTTCTGGCTAACGGAAACAGTTATTGGGAGGTACCGGCCGAAATCTACCGCGCGTACGACCGATTCCTGCTGGGGGTGCATCGCTCTTACGAGCTTCACTTCCAGATCCAACCAGGGGCGGTTCCGATGACCGTGACTCTGACCGAAACTTTGTTTAATCCTTCGGCGAAGGCTACCGATCAGCTCCCGGCGAATCTTCTTGCGGAGGCGGAATCGTCCCGAAAAGCGGCGGTCGCGGCGAAGCCGGAGAAGGGCGAGGTGATCCCACCGACATCCTAGGTGATGTGGTCACCGGTTTGGGTCGTTTTGCTCGGGCGGCACACGTGGGTGCCGGGTACACGGCTTCGGCGTAGCGTCGGCGCCCTCGCCGATGATCCGGTGTACGAAGTACACCGGGCGGCGCAGGTACGAGCCAACCTGCGGCTACACGGCATCGCCGTAGCGAGCGGCACACGTAGGTGCCGGCTACACGCCTTCGGCGTATGGGAGGGCCGCTCCGGAGGACGCCAGGTTTATTTCATTAGTTCTTGCAGTCGGTCGGCCCAGAGCCAGGGGGCTTCGACGTCTTTGTGGCGGCAGTAGACGTAGCAATCCTTTCCTTCGGCGGCCTCGGATTTTAGATAGGCGGCCCACTCTTGTAGCTGGTCGTCGGAGTAATCCAAGCGCCGCAGGCGGACGTAGAGGTGGGCGGCGGTGTCCCGCCGCTGGGCGTCGGCTTTGTCGGTGTCTTCCGCGACCCAGGCTATGTTCTTCGCTCGGAGCATCGCTTCGATCTCGGGTGCTTGCCACGATTCGTTTCGGAACTCGATCGCCCAAGTAAGTGTGTCGCGATGCGGGATATCGGAGAGAAAGGCCGCGAGCAAATCGTCGTTTCGCTTCATGTTCGGGGGAAGTTGAACCAGAATCGGGCCGAGTTTCCCCGCCCGCTCGGCCGGTTCGATCGCTTTAATGAAATCGTGCAGCGCGGTCATCCCCTCCGGTTTGAGCCGCGCTCGATGGGTCACCGACTCAAGCATCTTTGGAGAGACCTTGAAGCCGGCGGGGGTGGCATCGATCCATTTGGAGACGCTGCTCTCCGACGGGATCTGGCGGAAGGTTCCGACCGACTCCAAAGCGTTGTAGCGGGTCGCGTAATACCGGAGAAAGTCGGCGGCCTTTACTGTTGGCGGGTAGAAGAGCCCCTCGCCTTTCCATTCGGGATAGGAGAAGCCCGACAGGCCGATATACATCTTTTCCATCAGTCGAATTATCTTCGACTTTCAACGCCGCCCTAACATTGGGCATGTATCCTAATCGATGAGATGAATGAATCCGTTGAAGCCGCTAAGGCAGAGTTTTCGCGCGCAGTAAGCCGCATTTCCCGTTCGTTGGAAACGACTCCCGATGATCGACTCCATTGGGCTCCCGGCGCCGGCGCTCGGACCCCGATCCATCAGGTCGCTCACGCGGCTATGTCGATCAAGGGGATGCAGGATTGGTTTTCCGGCCAGCCGTTCCCGTTCGACAAAATTTCCGATTTGGACGCGTGGTCGAGAGCTAAGGAGAAGGAGTTCACGTCCCGGGAGCAGGTTATGGGCCTGCTCGAGGAGAACAGCAATGCTTACCTGGCTTGGCTAGATAGCCTGACGCCGGAGCAGCTTGCCTCGACGCTCGATATGGGCTTTGCCTCCTTCCCGATGGCGATGGCGATCACTTTTCCGGCCGATCACACCCGGGCCCACGCGTCTCAGATCGACTATATCCAAACCACGTACGGCGATCTCGACTGGCACATGGCCGGTTAACGATTCGATCTCGTAGCGGGAAGGGGGCGGAGACGTTGCGTCGAGAGGCTCCGAAATGCCATAATTCACGTTCGTAATCTCAGGCACGACCATGAAAGAAGGAATTCACCCTAAGGTCTATCCGGTGCTGTTCGTCGACGGCGAGCATCAGTGGACCGGCGTCTCGACCACCAAGACTAACAATACGCGCACCGTGGATGGCGTCGAGTATTCCGTGGTCAACCTCGAAATCTCCTCGTTTAGCCACCCGTTCTACACCGGTCAGAAGCGGTTGGTGGACACCGCCGGCCGCGTGGAGAAGTTCATGCGCCGGTACGGCAACCAGCCCAGCGGAACCAAGAAGTAAGGCTTTCAAAAAGGGCGGGGCTATCGCAGCCCCGCCTTTTTTTGCGCCTGGAGTTCGGCACTCTTGCGCAAGAGTCATGGGAACTGGGCCACCTTGGCGGCAGTTCCATTATTACTAGCGGCTTCGCCGGGTATTTTCATTTGTCGTCGGCTTACCCCAGGGGGGTGATCGCCGGGTTTCCCATATGCCACGCCAAAGTTCCAAACTCAGAGTGATCGGGCTCGCCGTCACCGTCGCCGGCCTGATTGGTCTCACCATCCTCGCGCACTTCGTTCGTGACGAGGCGGGCGGCATCCGGAACGCGTTGAGCCCAAGTTTTTGGCACGAACGCTCGATCGGCTACGACGAATACGAACCCGACTTGGCGTGGTTCCGCCGCGGTCCGCGCGAAAAGAAAGAGGTCTGCCTGACCCTCGACGACGGCCCCCATGGCCTGTGTACTCAGCAAGAGCTGGCGATCCTGAAGAAAGAAGGGGTTCGCGCCACCTTCTTCGTGGTTGGAAAGCGAATGGTTGAACACCCGGCGCTTATCAAGAGGATGATCGCGGAAGGGCACGAGGTGGGGAACCACACCCAGAACCACCCGCGGCTAAGCACGATTCCGCTGGCCGACGTTCGCCGAGAGCTCGAGCAGTGTAACGACGAGTTCGTGCAGATCACCGGGCGGCGCATGGCGCTCTTCCGCCCGCCCGGCATGCGGGACAACAAAGCGATCCTGGAGTTAGCCCGGTCGATGGGATACCAGACCGTCGACTGGAACGTCGGCGCGCACGACTTCACGCCGAACAAGAAAGATCCGAAGGTAACGCCGGAGATGCTTGAAGCCTCCAAGGCGACCCCTGACCAGATCGCCGACCGTGTCGTTTCCAACATCAAGAACGGCTCTCTGATCTTGCTGCACGATCAGCTCGCCACCGCGGCCGCGCTGCCCAAAATCATCCACGTTCTAAGGGCGAAGGGGTACAAGTTCGTGACCTGCTCGGAAGCGCTGACCCACATCGATCATCCGATCATGGTGGTGGCGAATCCGATGGTTCACGACGCCCACCTTGCGGCGAACATTCCGAGCTCGAAGGACGATTCGGTGGTTCCCGCCTTCCGGGAAATGCCGGCGTCCACCCCGGAGAGCCGAAAGGAACGCGCCCAGCATCTATAATCGGGCATGGCCCCGGTTTCATCCGCTTCCTCGTCGCATCGGATTCCTCTTTCTCAAGCCGACCCGGAGATCTTCGGGCTGATCGGGCGTGAGGAGGCGCGGCAGGAGCACAACCTTGAGCTGATCGCCAGCGAAAATATCGCCTCAACCGCAGTGCGAGAGGCGATGGCGAGCGTGCTGACCGACAAATATGCCGAGGGATATCCCGGCAATCGCTACTATGGCGGCTGCGAAGTGGTCGACGAGGTGGAAAACCTCGCTCGCGACCGGGCGAAACAGCTTTTCGGCGCGGAATACGCAAACGTTCAGGCGCACTCCGGCAGCCAGGCCAACATGGCGGTCTATTTCACGTTCTTAAAGCCGGGCGATTCGGTGATGGGGATGGACCTTTCACACGGTGGCCACCTGACTCACGGCTCGCCGGTCAATTTTTCGGGGCAGCTTTACAAGTTCACCGCCTACGGAATCGACCGGGAGACCGAGCGGCTCGACTACGATCAGGTCGCCGATTCCGTAAAGCAGGTACGCCCCAAGATGATCACCGTCGGCGCCAGCGCCTATTCGCGGCCGATCGACTTCAAGGCGTTCCGCGAGATCGCAGACTCGGTGGGCGCGTTCCTTTTCGCCGACATCGCTCACCCAGCCGGGCTTATCGCCAAGGGTCTGCTTCCCAGTCCGATCCCCTACGCCCACGTGGTGACCACGACCACCCACAAGACGCTTCGCGGACCCCGCGGCGGCATGATCTTGCTTGGCAAAGATTTCGAAAACCCGTTTGGAATCGTCGCTCCCAAGAGTGGACGCACGAAGATGATGTCCGAGCTTTTGGACAGTCAGGTGATTCCGGGGATCCAGGGCGGTCCGCTCATGCACGTCATCGCGGCCAAGGCGGTCGGGTTCGGCGAGAACCTTCAGCCGGCATTCGAAGAGTACGGCCGCCAGGTCATTCGGAACGCTCAGGCGCTGGCCGGCGCGCTCCAAGCCCTCGGCTACCACATCATCTCGGGCGGCACCGACAACCACCTGATGCTCATCGACTTGCGGAATAAGGGAATCACCGGTAAGGCGGCCCAACTGGCTCTTGACCGCGCCAATATCACCTGCAACAAGAACGCGGTGCCGTGGGACGACAAATCTCCCTTGGTCACCAGCGGCATTCGCCTGGGAACGCCGGCACTGACGACCCGCGGTATGCGCGAGAGTGAGATGAAGGAAGTCGCGACCCTGATCGACCGGGTCATCCGCTCGGCGGACGACGAGGCGAACCTGGCCGGGGTCAAAGCCGACGTCGTCGCGCTCTGCTCACGATTCGATCTATGAAACTGCTCGGTTTGATCGGCGGGACCAGTTGGGTTTCGACCGGGGAGTACTACCGCTTGCTGAACGAGGGGGTCAACCGCCGGCTTGGCGACCCTCAGTTCGCGCGATGCCTCATCTTCTCGTTCAACTATGCCGACATCCTCGCGTTGAACGCGAAGCAGGACTGGGACGCGATCTTCGAGCTGGTGGCCGCGGCCTGCCTTCACCATCGAGATGCGGGCGCGGAGGGAATCGTCCTTTGTGCGAACACGATGCACCTCATCGCCGACCGGGTGCAGGAGCGGGTCGGCTTGCCGGTCATCCACATCGCGGACGCCACGGCGGAGGCGATTCGCCGTGCTGGCCTGACGACGGTTGCGCTCCTGGGAACGCGGTTCACGATGGAAAAGGAGTTCTTTCGCGAGCGGCTGGCGAGCCGGGGGATCGAGGCGGTGATTCCGGAAGAGGCGGACCGGGAGTTCATCCACACCACGATCTTCGGCGAGCTCGGCACAGGCAATTTTCTTCCCGCAACCAAGGCACGTTATCTGTCCATCATCGACGATTTGGCGGCGAAGGGGGCGGAAGGCGCGATCCTTGGCTGCACGGAGATTCCGATGCTCATCAAGCAATCGGATTGTGCGATTCCGCTATTCGATACGACGGCCATCCATGTTGACGCGGCGATCGAATTTGCCTTAGGCGAGTAGGTGCCATCGCCATGCCACGCCTCAGAAAATGCATACTCCCTAGCGATGGCGGATCGCGAACTGCTCCTGAGGGTACGGGATGCCGGGGTGCGGGCGGCGTCGGTGATCGATCTGCTTGCGATCGGCTTTTCCAGGCGGGAATCGGATGTGGCTCTTGCGGAACCGATGGCTCGTAAGGCGCTCCAACGCTTCGGCTCTTTGAAATCGTTGGGCGAGGCGGGCGCGACAGACCTGACGGCGGCAACCGGTTTAGAGAACTTCGAGGTACTCCGGGCTCAAGCGCTTATCGAGATTGGAAGGAGATGTGCGAAGAACAACCGGGGCGAGATCACTTCGATCGACTCGCCCGACGATGTCTTCGAGCTTCTAAGCTACTTGCAGGGAGAAAAGAGGGAGCACTTCGTGGCGATCCTGCTCGATGCAAAGTCGCAGGTGATGCGGGTGGCGAACATCCACATCGGAACACTTACCGCCAGCATCGTGGGTCCGCGGGAGGTTTTCCGGGAGGCGATCCGCGACGGGGCGAGCAGCATCATCGTGGCCCATAACCACCCAAGCGGCGACCCGTCGCCTAGTCCGGAGGATGTGGAAGTAACGCATAAGTTGATCGAGATCGGGCAAATGCTCGACATTCCGGTGCTCGATCACATCATCATCGGAGAACGCAGGGCACTAAGCCTTCGTGAGGGGATCGAATTTGGCGGACAAGTGGGATCAAATCGTATTAACTTTGCGCGAGAGAGCACAGGGTATGCACGAAGCGCGGGAGGCGGCGCTTGGCCACTGCCGGAAGCTGGGCCAGCTCGCGGCTAGATCGATCCGGCACGTTCACCGGCATCAATTTGAGGAAGCCGAGCGGCTCCTGGAAGAAGCGAAAGCAACCGCGCAACTCGCTCGCGATGCGCTGCGCCCGTTCCCGGAGCTAAACCCCGCCTACCTGCACGACAGCGAGAAGGAGATGGTGGAGGCGGCCGCGGTGCTCGCAATCGTGCACGATCGTCCGTATCCCTCGGCGGAGGAGCTCGGTGCGCAGGTGATGAGCTACCTCAACGGCATGGGAGAAGCGGCCAGCGAGGTTCGGCGCTATGCGCTGGACGAGATGCGGCACGGACGTCTGGACAAAGCCGAACAGATCCTCCGCCAGATGGAGACGATCTACGAGGACCTGATCACCTTCGACTACGCCGACTCGATGACCGGCGGCCTCCGTCGCACTTGCGACGCCTTGAGGGCGGTCGTCGAGCGCACGCGAAGCGATCTGACGGCGACGGCGAGCCAGCAGGAGCTCGTCCGGGAGCTAAGGGCTACCAGAGAAGCAATTCAGGCGAAGCCATAGTAGCATCGGCTCCCAGCCGATGAACCTCAGGACCGTCCCGGTCCTGAGAATTGGACCAAGGGCAGTATGCCCTTGGGACCCACTGGTTTGAAGCCAGTGCCACTCCGGAATATTAGAATTTGCCGAAGCGGTGTTTGAATAGGGTCCAGAAGGCGTCGGGGGCGTCGGTCCAGCGGATCTTTTTGCCGGCGGCTTTGCTCCGGGGGACGTAGTCGATCGGGACTTCCATGATTCGTTCCCCGAGGCGGATGGACTTCGCCGTTACTTCGGGGCAGAACTCGAATCGCTGGCACTGGAGATTCATTCGACGTAGCAGGTCGGTTCTGAACGCTTTGTAGCAGGTCGCCTCGTCGGTGACGTGGCGGAAGTAGAGGAGCCGCACCGCCCATGCCAGCAACACGTTGACCACCTTGTTCGGAAGCGCCATTCCCTTAGGTAGGCCCTGGGAGAACCGGCTGCCGTAGACCACGTTGGCTTTTCCGTCGAGAATCGGCTGAACTAAAGTCGGGATCTGCTCGGGGGCGTATTCCAGGTCCGCGTCTTGGACGATTGTGGTCACCCCTTCTGCAAACGGCAGCGCCTTTCGGATGGCGTTCCCTTTGCCGCCACGCTTCTCGTTCCGCAGGATGAGGACCCGGTCCGCATAGCCCTCTAGTATTTGCGGCGTTCGATCCGTGCTGCCGTCGTCTACCACGATGATCTGCACCGAAATAGGCAGTGCGAGAACCCGATCCAGAACCTCTGCGATCGTATCTTCCTCGTTCAAGACCGGCACGAGGACCGTGACCTCGGGCGACAAGCCTTGGCGCATCTCGCGGAGAGGATACTCCTTAGATAAAACAGCCGCCATGCCCTTTTACAACGCCGGGGCATTTGTTTTCGTGCCCCGCTCGCGCGAAGGGATTTTGGTGACGCCGCTTGCGCGCAACGTGCCGTTCCGTAAGACCACCCGATCTACCTTCATCGCCCCAGACAAACCTAAGTCGCGATCGAGATCGACCACGGGATTCAGGATTTCCAGCAATACCTTTTGCAACTCGGGATCGGCCGGATTGCCATCGAACAAGACGCGGGGGTGGGTTAGGACCAAGCGAGAGCCGCCGGCCGGCTCGAGGCGTGCCGCGATGAAGAAGTCGGTGGTGAGGAGGATCAGCTCGGCCCGCCCTTCGATGAACAGCTTGTCTCGATCCATCCGGACATGGGCGGTTTTGACCTCGTGGAATTTGGCGAGGATGAACGCTTCCAGATCGGCAGCCGTTACCTCCACCTCGCCAATGCCTAAGCCGCTTCGGCTGAGCCGAAAGCGATGATCGCGAAGGGCGAGGGCGAGATCGAAGCGACAGTCGGGAATATCCGCTTGCAACCTCGCTACGCGCAGGCCGCGGAGGGTGAAGTCGCGCATGTCGATGCGTAGGTCGTGCAAGACGCCTCGCTGAGACCGCCACGGCTCCGTGTAGAGCGGGAGGCCGTCCGACGAGAAGCCGGACGCGACGATCGACACCCGGTGGATATCGCCAAAGATCGCCTCCGGGCCCACGCTCGATTTGATGTCGACACGTTTGCGATCGCCTGAGAGAAGGGAAGAGATCTCGGTGGCCGCGAGCCGCTCGAACCGGTGCACCTCGGCATTCACGGTGCGAATCAGCCCCAACCCCACGAGTCCGACTAAGATCGGGGTCATTGGACGATCACGGCATGGCCCGAAGCGCGCCATGCATGCGGGTTGACCCGCAGGTTAGGGATGAAATCCTCGGTGGTGCTCATATTCAAGTTGGTAAGTTGCGACTTTCAACGGACTTGTTTGCAGGGGCGGGGGCCGTGCCACGTAATCTTGAAGCCTGCGGCAGTCTTACCACGCGTCTTTACGTCAACGACAGCGGCCGGAGCCTCGTAGATACTTTCGCATGAACGACGACCGCCTGCGATCCGATTGCGGCCTGCTTAGTCTCCCGGGAATCGCACTCGCCGTGATTACGGGCGAGGACCGAAAAGATTGGCTGCAGGGGCAGGTGACCAACGACGTTCGCTCGCTTGATCCTGGCAACTCGGTCTCGTTTTGTCTCTGCTCCGCGACGGGGCAGATCCAATCCGTTATCGACGCCTGGGGGTTCGAGGGGCGAATTGCGATGACGACCGACCGGGAGACGCTGCCGGCATTTCTTCGCCGTGCCGAGGAGATGGTGATCATGGAAGACGTGGCCGCCGGCGAAGCGACGTCCGATTTCCACTTGATCAGTATCCAGGGGCCGACGGCGACGGAACGGCTCTCGAAACTCATGAGCCTTCCCGATGCAAGCGCGGGTGAAACGCTGGTGGAGGGCGTGCCCGTCCTCTGTATGCAGTCCGACCGGACCGGGTTCGGAGGGTGGGATCTTTGGGTTCCCCGGTCGGCCAGAGACGTCATTCACAAGGTGGAGCTCGAGTTCGAACCGGTCACCGCGGAGGCGTTCAACGCCGCCCGGCTAGAGGCCGGGATTCCGATGTTCGGAGTCGACATCCACGCCAAGACGATGCCTCCCGAACTCGGCCCAAGCTTTGAAGCAAAGCACGTCAGCTACAAAAAAGGATGCTATGTGGGGCAAGAAGTCCTGATGCGGATCCACAGCCGGGGCCACACGAATAAGACTTGGGTCGGCCTGCTCGCCGATGGTCCCCTTGAGGTCGGTGGGGAAGTTCACGGCGCTGGACAGGGCGCGGTCGGGGTGCTGACCAGCGTTGCCGAGTCTCCTACATTCGGCCACATTGGCGGGGCGACAGTTCGAAACGAGGTTGCGTCGAACGGGGAATCTTTGCGGGTCATCACCGAGCGAGGGGAAGTAGATGTGGAAGTCCGCATCCTGCCCCTCACCTTGTAGTCGAATAGGAATTTGGAGCCGTGGGCTTTCCTGGCGCGGGTATAACTTGCCATAGGGTCCCGACTGCCTCAACGGCGAGGTCATGTCGGGCCACCACCTCCCAACCTTCTATTTGAGGAACCTGTGGCCAAACAAGCCGAGAAAAAAACCCCCGCCAAACCCATCGAAGAGTCGAAAGAGCAGCTCGAAGCTTATTACCGCGAGATGCTTTTCATCCGGCACTTTGAAGAGAAGTCAAACGTTGCATACCGCCTCGGCAAAATCGGCGGCTACATGCATACCTACATCGGAATGGAAGCGCTGGCAACCGGCTGGCTGCACTCGATCCGGATGGGTCACGACTATGTCATTACCGCTTACCGCGACCACGCCCATGCGTTAATCCTTGGCACCGATCCGGTCGCGGTCTTCGCCGAGTTGATGGGCCGCAAGGGTGGTACCGCCGGCGGAAAGGGTGGCTCGATGCACATCTTCGACCCGGCGAACGGCTTCTACGGAGGCTGGGGTATCGTCGGCGGGCATCTTCCGCTGGGAGCGGGACTCGCCTTCGCGGTGAAGTACCGTCAGGAAGACAAAGTCGTTCTGAACTTCATGGGTGATGGCGCGGCGAACCAGGGCGTGGTCTTTGAAACGCTCAACATGGCCGGCCTGTACGACCTGCCCTGCATCTTCATCATCGAGAACAACGAGTTCGCGATGGGGACTCGGCTGGAGTACCACGCCGCCGACCCAGAGCTTTGGAAGCGAGGCATTCCATTCGGCATTAAGAGCGAGCGGATCGACGGCATGGACGTCATCCAGATGCGGAAGGACGCCCAACGCATCGTCGACTGGGTTCGCGAGAACAAGAAGCCGTACTTCGTGGAAGTGATGTGCTACCGCTATGCCGGCCACGGCGCGGCCGACAACGACCGGCAGCTCTACCGAACCAAGGAAGAGGAAGCCGAGAACCAGAAGCGCGATCCGATCCAGCGCCTCAAGAACTATCTGCTCGAAAAGCAGTACGTCTCCGAGGAGGTTCTCGAAGCGATCGACGCCGAGGAGCTCGAGCGGGTCGAGAAGATTTACGAGGAAGCCGATGCCCAGCCGTTCCCGGATCCGGATGAGGTTTACGACAACATTTATTCCGACATGAAGCCGGAGCAAGGGCACTAGGAATGTCAAATACAATCGAATTAACCTACCGAGAGGCTCTCACCAAGAGCATGCAGGAGGAGATGGATAAGAACGCCGACGTCTTCCTGATGGGAGAGGACATCGGCCGGTACCAGGGGACCTTCAAGGTCACTCGGGGCTTGGTTGAGAAGTACGGAGCCCGCGAGAGCGAGTTCAACCCACGCGTTTTGGACACTCCGATCACCGAAGCCGGCTTTGCCGGAATCGCGACCGGCGCGGCAATGGCGGGTCTTCGACCGATCGTCGAGTTCATGACGATGAGCTTCTCGATCCTCGCGCTCGACCAGATCATCAACCACACGGCGAAGATCCATTACATGTCGAACGGCGTGGTCAAGTGCCCGATCGTCTTCCGTGGACCCGGTGGCGCGGCCAAGCAGCTTTCGGCACAGCACTCTCACTCGATGGAGGGGTGGTTCGCCCACGTGCCCGGCCTGAAGGTGGTGGCGCCGGCGTTCGCCAGCGACGCTTACGGACTTCTGAAGACGGCGGTCGCCGACGACAATCCGGTCATCTTCTACGAGAACCCGGGTCTGTACGCCACGAAGGGGATGGTGCCCGACGATCCGAACTACATGCTTCCGCTTGGCAAGGCCAATGTGGTCAAGGAAGGGAAGGACCTGTCGCTCATCGGCTACAGCCGCATGACCCACGTCAACCTCGCCGCCGCCGAACTCCTGGCGAAGGACGGCATCGACGTGGAAGTCGTCGACGTCATCTCGCTTCTGCCGCTCGACATGCCGACGATCTATGCGTCGATTCGGAAGACGCATCGCGCCGTCGTCGTCTACGAAGACTGGCGAAGCGGCGGATTCGGGGCGGAGATCGTGGCTCGGATCCAAGAGGACTGCTTCGACGACCTCGACGCCCCAGTTGGCCGGGTCGGCGGGCTCAACGTACCGATGCCCTACGCTCGAAACCTCGAGTTGCAGTGCATTCCGGACGAGAACGACGTCGTCGCGGCCGTTCGCAAGATTAGCTAGTCTCTTAAAGCCCCCTCTCCCTCCTCCGGACCCATCACGGTAGAAACCGAATGCCGAACGAGGGAGAGGGACTTGTCGTTACACACATCTTTGGGTTCAAGAATCCAAGTAGCTCCCCTTCATCACACTAACCCACTCCAAGGTTTGGGGGAGCATCTCGCATGAGGTCGGAAGCCCCTCGTGTCGAACTACTCGAATGCCGCTGTAAAACAGGAGAAGAATCAGTACCAAACTCCCCTCGCGGAGAAGGAGAGGACGCCGAAGGATCTTAGGTGATTCCGCCCTTTCAGGGCTTGAGGAAATGGGTCGCCTCCACCCAGGGCTTACGCCCTGCGCTGGCAGATGCCGCCTCTTTGAGGCTGGATTGGGACGAGCCATCGTCCGCACCTTCAATCATTAGTCGCCGCCAACCGGGACAAATACCATGCGACGGCTTCCGGAGGAGGGGAGTTTGGTACTTTCGGTTTTCCGCGGAGTTGTTGGCTTGAGAGATGTATATAACGAGAAGGAGGAGGCGGTCGCGTGAGGGCTCCGGGCAGCAAAGATCAGAAACGGCGAGCACGGCGTAATATCAACGCATGCTGTCCATCCTTGCGTTCAGTCTTGCCTTAGCTGGCTCCCTGCAAGACACCCCGGATGCTGTCCTCGTCCGCATTAGACTCAAGATCGAGTCGCTGCAAGCAAAACCTCAGCCCGATCTCTATGTCCTGCACCTTAAGTCGGTCCTCGCCCTTTCGCAAGCCGAGGTTCTCAAGCTTCAGTTCGGAAACGAAGCGCAGTCGAAGGAAGTCCTCGGCTACCTTCAGACCATCGACCACGGCCTGAACGACGACGGCGACAAGGCGGAGACCTACCTTCGAGACGGGACGCGCGCATTGACTCTAGCCAGGCTGTCGAAGGTCGATGGCTCGCTCCAGTACTGTACCGTCGGACTCCCCCCACACTGGGATCCGAGTCACGCCTACCCGATGATCGTCGGGATGCATGGCGCGGGGCCGCGCATCCCGCTTGCCTATGTGAACTTCACGTTCCTCCCTCACGGGAAGAGCGAGAAGCCACTCCGGGAAGTAATCACCGTCGTCCCTTGGGGACGCGGTAACCGGGGTTGGCGCGACGACGGGGAGAGCGACCTTTGGGAGGCCATCGAAGAGGTCAAGAGCTTTGCCAAGGTCGATCCTGACCGGTGCTATATGGCCGGCCATTCGATGGGAGCGGACGGCGTATGGGCGATTGCCCAGCGGACTCCGGATTTGTGGGCAGCGGTGGCGATGATGGCGGGCAGCACCTACTCGGCGCCGCCGGAACTTGGCTTGGTACCCAATGCCGCGCACCTGCCGTTCTACATCTGGATCGGCGATCAAGATTCGAATAAAGATCGGATCCCTTCGTCGCAACAGGCACGAGACGCATTAGCCGCAGTAGGAAATACGCCTACGTTCGTTTTGCAACCTGGCGTGGGGCATTCACCGCGAGGCGAAGACGAGGACGCAAAGACCGATTGGCTGCTTAGACACGTCCGCAGGCGGCCGGATCATTTCTCGTTCGTGGTGGACACCCTTCGCCACCGGGGCGTGTGGGGAGTTTTCGCCCTGCGTCGAAACGCGACCCGGGCGACGCTGCCGGAGCCCAACGTAAAGTTCGAGGTTTGGATCGAGGGTCAACGGGTGCGGATTGAAGCGCCAGACGCACCCAAGATGCGAGTCGATCTTGGCTCGACAGGGCTCGGTATGACCGGCGATGTCGAAGTGGTGTTCAACGGCAAATCGGTCTTCAATGGTCCGGTGCCGATCACGCCGATCGAAATTGGGTGAAGGGGCGCTAGGTGTTGGGCGTTAGGGCTTTCCTTCCATTCCCCAACGCCCAACGCCCTAACGCCATAACGCCTATCACATACCGTGATCCATCTTCGTGGCGCCCATCATGGTTTTCTTGGCGATGAGCATCTTGTAGTGCATGGTGACGGCGGGGAGCGTCTTAACGGCGTACGCCTTGACGTCCTGGTCCCGACCATTCTGGATTTCACCTTTGAACTTCATCGAAGTGGCGGCATGGCCGTCCTTCTGCCACATCTGGTAGGCGCTGTCGAAAGCCGAACCTCGGAGGCTTGCAAGCTTGTTGTACGCCTTCTGAAGCTTGGAAGGGAGGTTGGAAGGGAGCGATACGCCCTTGTTCGATGCGACCGCCTTCAGCTCTTCCTGGGATCCCTTGTGCTCGTGGATCATTTCCTTGGCGAACTCTTGGACGAACGTGTCGTTACTTCGCTCGGCGGCGAGTTGGCTCGTTAGGATCTCGAACATGTTCGCCGCGGCGGCATCCTTAACGAACTTCATGTCGCGCGAGTTGAGTCCGCTTACGGTGCGGAACAGTCTCTCCGGGCGGCCGTCCTGCGAAATCGAAACGTTTTGCGCGAACGCCGGTACGACGAGCGAAAATGCTGCGACCGCGATCGCTCCGAAATTCTTAGTGTTCATGTTGGGCTCTCCTTGGTTAGCGTCGCGTCGAGCGACCCTGCGTTTACGATCAGGCCTTCCGGTTGCTTGTTCCAACTTCTTCTCAGGTCCCGAACCGCGGTAGGACCATTGCGTCTGATAGGGGTTCATGCGGTTCGAAAACAAGGTTTGTATCGTCACGGGAGCGGCTTCGGGAATAGGGCTCGCGACGGCTAACCGGATGGCATCCGAGGGAGGAAGGGTCGCCATCGTCGATCTGAAAGCGGAAGCCGCGGAGGCGGCGGCCCAGGCGATTGGGGAGGCGGCAATCTCCTTAGTGGCGGACGTCGGAGACGCGGGTGCGATCCAAGACGGGATTCACGCCGTGCTGGAAAAATGGGGCCGCATCGACGTGCTCGTCAATAACGCGGCGATGATGACGTTTCAGCTTCTCGAGGAGCTAACGGTGGAGCAATGGGATCATGTGCTTGCGGTGAATCTCCGCTCGGTCTTTGCTTTTTGCAGAGGGGTGGCTCCGCATATTCAAGGGGGCGCCATCGTCAACGTCTCGTCCGTCCATGCCCACGAGACGACGGCAAACGTAATTCCGTACGCCAGCAGTAAAGGGGGAATGGAAGCTTTTTGCCGGGCGATGAGTCAGGAATATCCGATCGAAAAGCTCCGAATCAACTGCGTGGCGCCGGGAGCCATCAACACGCCGATGCTTTGGAACAATCCGAACGTGAAAAGCGGCAAAGAGAAAATAACCGGAAAAGTCGGCGAGCCCGAGGATGTGGCGGCGGCAATCTGCTTCCTTGCTAGCGACGAGGCGAAGTTTATCAACGGAACCACGCTCGTCGTAGACGGTGGCCGGCTGGATGTCTTGTAGGTTTTCAAATATGCATCACGACTTCATGTTCGCGACCGGGATAGAGAACAGCTACCCGGTGATCGAAGTCGATGGGCGCCCGAAGCGCATCGATCAAATGCAGAAGTGCGGCCACTACGAGCGGTGGCGCGAAGACTTCGAGCTCGTTCGGGAGATGGGCATCGAATACCTCCGGTACGGGCCTCCTTACTACCAAACCCACCTTGGGCCGGGCCAATACGACTGGAGCTTCACCGACGAAACTTTTCAGGCTCTGTACGAGATGGGGATCACTCCGATCGTGGATCTGTGCCACTTCGGGACTCCCGACTGGCTGGGCGCGACGTTTCAAAACCGCGAATGGCCGCAATTCTTCGCCGAGTACGCCAAAGCGTTTGCCGAGCGTTATCCCTGGATCCGTCTCTTTACGCCGGTGAACGAGATCTTCATCGCCGCCCAGTTCTCGGCTCAATTCGGCTGGTGGAACGAGCGGCTTTGCTCAGATGTGGCCTACGTCACGGCACTCCATAACCTGTGCAAGGCGAACGTAATGGCGATGCGGGCCATCCGTTCCGTGCGCCCCAACGCCACCTTCATTCAGAGCGAGTCTTCGGAATACTTCCACTCCCAAGATCCTCATTGCGAGCCGTACGCCTATTTTCTCAACCACAAGAGATTCCTTCCCCTCGATCTAACTTACGGCCGAGAAATTAACGCGATGATGTACGAGTACCTACTCGACCATGGCATGACGCGCGAGGATTACCAGTGGTTTCGAGACAACAACGTCCGCGGCAGTTGTGTCATGGGGAACGACTACTACTGGACGAACGAGCACTCGGTTTGCGCCGACCGAGCCATCGAACCGTCGGGAGAAGTGTTCGGCTATTACGTCATTACCAAGCAATACTTCGACCGTTATCGGCTGCCGGTGATGCATACCGAGACGAACACGACCACGGAACGTTCGGTCGAGTGGCTTCGAAAAGAGTGGGCGAACCTTCACCGTCTCAAACTCGACGGTGTCCCGATCCTCGGCTTTACTTGGTATTCGCTCACCGATCAGATCGACTGGGACGTCGCTCTGCGGGAGGAAAATAATCGGGTGCATACGGTGGGGCTCTACGACCTCGACCGAAAGATCCGCCCGGTGGGCGAGGCCTACAAGAAGCTGATCGCACAGTGGGGCGGCATCCTCCCGACCGCCTCCGCCACTTTGCGTCCCTTCTTGTAGGCGGAGCATTTCCGGCTAGTGGGTCTCACCAGCGCGGTAACATCGGCCACCGATCCATGAGCATTCGGACCGATCCTCGCCAGTTCAAGGGCCTCAGCAAGTTCGTATCGCTCGTCCTGCGTCACGAGCCTGGATTGGCAGGCCTCGAGCTCGAGGTGGGCGGATGGGTTTCGGTGGATCGACTTATCGAAGGTCGGCGGACGTAGAGGAAAGCCCTTCATTCTGGAAGTCGACGCTCAGAGGATGACCGAAAAAGGCTATCTGTTCTACCGCTCCGACAACGGGGTATGGCTTACTGAGCACGTTCCTTGCGCTTACATTAAATTCGCCGACGGCTAATTATTTGGTGAACCCAAGCCGGTTACGCCGGCACATATGGGCCGAAAGATCGGAAATGTCCCGCAATTTAGGATTAGACCTCAACCTGGTGGCACCGGCCGCCGAAGTGAAACGTTAAGTGCTTTGGATATCAAGGCGATGGATAATGCCGTGAAGTTCACGAAAAAGGAGCGCAACCCGGGACGATTTCGGCAGTTTAATGGGTAGGAGAAGCTATGGACAGTAGTGGGATCGAGGTTTTGATGCAGCGAGGCCAGTGGGATGACGCTATCTCGGCCTGTCGTGCCGCGTTACAGGTCACGCCTACCAGCGCCAAAATCAACGGCTACCTGGGTATGTGCTATTTCCGGAAGAACGAGTATGCCGCGGCGATCGATCCTCTTCGTCGCGCCTGCACGCTCGATCCGAAGTGCTGGCAAGCGGGAGCGCGCCTGGCACAGTGTTACGACCGCCTCCACCGTTATGAGGAAGCGTACGAGATCGCTAAGGTGTGGCAGCGCGTCAACCCAAGCGACCCCACCCTTCAAGGCCTCGTTTACACACTCGAGCATCAGGTTCGGGGCAACCGGAAGGACGGTTGGGAAAGAACTCAACACCTCGCTCACGAGGTCACCTTCTCGCAGGAATAAATCTCCGTGGGGAGGGCAGAGCTGGAGCTCTGCGGTCCGGATGGGTGGAGCTACCCAGGGTCCTTGGTTACGGAGAGTGCGCCGGTACGGCGGCCGGAGTTACCGTGGCATCTCCGCCTAGGCGGACCGTGATTTCCGGGAGCCAGTCAGCTCTGGGATCGGTGGTGTCTTTGTGGACGTTCGTGGTCCCTACCTTCTGGGCAATCTCGCGGGCGAACCCCTCGTAGACCGCCTTTCGGAACACGACCTCGCTTTGGCCGAGTTTCTCCCGCAGATTGCCGCCGCTGGTGGCGGCAAAACCGGCCTCGCAAAGGGAGTTAGCCGTCGCTCGGGCCAACCCGTCTCGCCCGCTCCCGTTGTAGACATTCACTCGCATCAGCTTTCGCCCGGCGGTTATATCCCCAAGAAGAAGCCAATTCATGGTGAGCTGGCTCCTCTCCAGATCGGGGGACCAGAAGTAGACGCCGTCGATCGTATCGTCTTTGCCGGGGATGCTGGCGCCGCTTAGGTCGCCGCCTCCCGACTTGCGGAAAATGGCGGCGAGGGCAAGCAATTGCGTCCGGCTCAGATCGGTTTCCACCTGCTGGAAGGCGACGTCTAATAGGTGCGGCGCTTGAGCGATGTTTTGGGGTCGCAAAGCTTCGTGGGTAAGCGCCCGCATTAGCTGCTGCTGCCTCTCGGTTCTGCGGAGGTCGCCTTCCTCAAGCGACGCCGAGTGATGGACCGGGATCTTCTCTCCGTTGGGACCGATCCGGTGGGTTCCCATCTTTCGGAAGCGAACGAACCCGACGGCATCGGACCCTCCCAGACGATGCTGGCCCTTGGTAATGTCGATCTTGAGGCCGGCCCAAGAATCCTCGTAAAACATGTCATCGATCGCCTCGACGTCGACGCCGCCGACCGCGTCGACCAGCGCCTTGACCGCATCGGCCTTCAGCACCACATAGTGATCGGCATTGACTCCGAACTGCGAGGCGACGGTATCGCGAAGAAGTTTGATGCCACCCCGCTGAAACGTCGCGTTGATCTTCCCGGTTATGCCGTCCGGCGCTTTAACGTGGGTATCGCGAGGGATGCTGACCGCGGTGAGCTTCGCCGTGACAAGGTCGACGGAAAGCAGCATCACCGTGTCGGACCGGGATCCGGTGGTGTACTCGATCCCCTTGTTCGTGTGGTTGTAGTCCTTGCCCGCGATCAGGATGATCGTGCGGTCGCGGCCAGGAAACTGCCCGCGAGGGTTGGCCATGGCGGCGAGGGGGTCCAGGATGCTGCCGTGCGGCGAGAGGGCTCGCATGACCCGGTAGGCCCAAGAGCCGCTAAGGATCACGACGATCAGTAGTACGACGCCAAAGACTCGCCGTCCAATTTTCCGGGATGGGGTCGAATTTCGGCGGCGCCTCAAACGGGATGGACTCTCCTCATTATTCTCAAGCCGGCAGGCACGGCCTCCTTCATGATGGCACGCCTGCCAAACCTACCAGGCCGTAGGTGGCGCTCAGTGCGGTTAGCTTCGCTTTATCCATAAGCGTGATGCACCCGTCCGGCTAAGTAGAATCTTCACGTAATGGCAGCTCAACTCCACGAATATCCCGTTCAGGTCAGTTGGTCCGGAGGGCGCGAAGGGAACGGAAACGCCACCGCCGGCCACAGCGGAACCGCGTTCGACCTCGCCGTTCCTCCCGAATTCCAGGGCCCCGGCGGGGCGACGAATCCCGAGGAGCTGCTCACCAGCGCGATTACCGCCTGCTACAGCATGACCTTCGGAATCATCGCCGCCAATCGTCGCTTGCCGGTAAAGGACCTCAAGGTAGAGGCGGTGGGAACGGTGGAGCAGCAGGGGGCGAGCTTCACGTATAAGCAGGTCGTGATTCGTCCGACGATCACCTTAGACGGCTCCGCCACCGACGCCCAGGTCGCGACCGCGGAGGATCTTGCCCATAAAGCGGACAACTACTGCATTATCACGAACGCGGTTCGTGGAAAGGTTGAAGTTTCGGTAGAACCGAAGGTGATACGATAGATCGCTCGCGGCGAACCGCCTGAAGCATTTAGGTAAAAGATATTGATGCGCAAAAAGCTCGTCGTCGGCAACTGGAAGATGAATATGACCCGTCCCGAGGCGGCGGCCTGCGTGGAGGGCCTGGTTCGGTTGGTCGGACGTGAGGACGTGGCGGTCGCGATCTGCCCACCCTACCTCGCACTCGATTGCGTGCAGTATCTTCTGAGGAATACCAGCATCGCCTTGGGAGCCCAGGATGTGTTCTGGAAAGAATCCGGCGCATTCACGGGCCAGGTGAGCGCAAACATGCTTGCGGATGTCGGGTGCAGCTATTGCATCGTAGGGCACAGCGAGACGCGCGGCCGGTTCGGCAAGCTGGAAGTCGCCGAGTCGACGCTCGGTTACTTCTCGGAAACCGACGAGACGGTCAACCTGAAGATCAAAGCCCTGCTGTACTGTTCGATCTCCCCGATCCTGTGCGTCGGAGAGACCTTGGCGGAGAGGGAAGCGGGGCAGACGGACGAGGTGATCGCTTCCCAACTAAAGGGCGCGCTCGACGGCATCGATGGTTCCGAGTTTCGCGAGGGCGTCGTTGCCTACGAGCCGGTTTGGGCGATCGGAACGGGGAAGACCTGCGACACCGCGGAAGCCGAGCGGGTTTGCGGCATGATCCGGTCTGAGCTGTCGAAAATCTTCGATGAAGACACCGCCAACTCCATCCGTATTCAATACGGCGGCAGCGTCAAGGCAAGCAACGCGAAGGAGCTTTTTTCCCAGCCGAATATCGACGGCGGCCTTGTAGGCGGCGCCAGTCTGAATCCTAATGAATTTGCGGATATCGTAAAGGCCGCCGCGTAAGTCGTTCGTTACGCCGACGAACCCCGTGTGTTGCCCAAGAAGCCTCCATAGCTTAACCGTTTAAGTGGCTTCTTGTTGTTATTGTAAGGGTTTCTTCCAATTGCTCAGATAGAGCTGGCCGCGCCGTCATCATGCCTAGCTGTGTCTTCAGCACGTTCTCCAGTTTTTTGCGGTTATGGCTACGCGTCGATAGCCAGAAGATCGCGTTGTCTTTTCACTCTATGCTTGCTGGTTCTGAGCGTTCTGAGCGCAAGCGCGGCTCCCGCGCTGTCTGCGATCACGATCAAACCGGCCTCCATCCCAGGGCTTAGCTCGGCCGCCGGAACGGTAACTCTCACCGCCAGCGCCCCCGCCGAGGGGATCTTGATTACCCTCGCCTCCGATTCCGACTTCATAGCGGTTTCCGCTACCGTCGCGATCCCCGCGGGAGCGAAGTACGCTACCTTTACCGCCACCTCCCGCAGCGTGGGAGTCGAATCGACTGCCACCGTCACCGCCGCCTACGGGGGAGTGACCAAGACGGCGCCTCTGACCGTCCAGGCGACGCTCCTCTCCGCCGTCGTCATCAAGCCGGTCACCGTCTCCGGACCCGGTACCGGTCCCGGCACCGTCACTCTGAACGGGAAAGCTCCCGTCGGAGGCTTTACGGTAAATCTCAGCTCCGACCAGGCGTTCGTCACGGTGCCCGCTTCGGTGACGGTGGCCGCCGGCTCCAGCTACACCACTTTCTCCGCCACCGCCCTCGCGGTGCCCACCACCGCCACCGCCAATGTCACTGCCACCGCCAACGGCGTGACGAAGTCGGCCCCCCTCACCGTCATCGCTCCGCTCCTGACTTCCTGCGTCATCCGCCCCGGCACCACCAACAGCTACGGCATCGGACCCGGCACCGTGGTCATTAACTCCAACGCTCCGGTTGGCGGGATGGTCGTGACGCTCTCCTCCGACTCGTCGTTTGTCACCGTTCCTGCTTCCGTGACGATCCCGGCCGGGTTGAAGTACGCCACCTTCTCCGCCGTCTCCACCGGAGTGGCGGTGGATTCCACCGCCACCGTCACCGCCGCCTCGAACGGAGTGGCCAAGACCGCGACGCTCACCGTGCTCGCGCCGGTGCTCACCCGCATCAAGCTGGTTTACGACAGCCTCTACGGCGGCTTTGCCAACGCAGGCACCGTCGTCTTGAACGCCAACGCCCCCGCCGGAGGGATCGCGGTTACCCTCGTGTCCGACCGGACCGACCTTGCCCAGCCGCCCGCCTCCGTAACAATCCCCGCGGGAGCCAAGTACGCCACCTTCACGATGCCGACGACCCCCAGCAACGTCGACGCCACTTTCAACATCTCCGCCACTCTGGCCGGCGTCACCTTAACGGCGCCCGTCACCATTAAGGCGAACTCGCTTCAGGGGATCGACTTCACGTACGACAAGGTGTACGGCGGCAACCGCCTCCTCGGCCGGGTCCTCTTCAACGGTCAGGCTCCAGCGGCCGGAGTGGTCGTCTCCCTTTCTTCCGATACTCCTTCGCTGACGCTCCCGGCCACGGTCACCGTCGCCGGCGGCACCACCCACGCCTCTTTCTATGCCACCTCGAGCCCGGTGAGCACCTCCGTCCTGGCGACGATCACCGTCACCGTAGGAGCGACGACCCAGACCTTCACCCTTACCGTGTTGCCCGGCTGGTCTCAAATCGGAGGCAGCGCGCTCGGAACCGGACGCGGCGGCGGGCAAGGCGCGACCGGAGTTGAAAACTGGTCCTACAGATTCGCCGGTGGCATCACCACCCCCGTCTCGGTGGCCTCGGACGGTACGGTCTACAGCTTCACCAGCGATAGGATGCTGACGGCGTTCAATCCCGATGGGGCAGTGAAGTGGGCAGTCGCGTTCCCGCTGGTCGGGGGTAACCGCTCTACGTCCCCGGCCCTCGCGCCGGACGGAACGATCTACCTTGCGGCCCCCAGCGGCACCTTCTATGCGATCAACCCGGACGGAAGCCAGAAGTGGACCTATGACACCGGATCCAGCTTCACGGCCCCCGCAACCGTAGGGCCCGACGGCACGATTTACGGGTTTGCCAACGACAAAAAGCTCTACGCCATCAATCCGGACGGAACGCAGAAATGGGTTTACGACACAGGCGGACTTAACGTTCCCACAAGTTTAAATGCTCCCACGATCGGTCTGGACGGGACGGTGTATGTCGCTCTCAGCGCCAACTTGTATGCGGTGAATTCCGACGGCTCGCTCAAGTGGACAATAGCCGGCTTCACTAACTTCATCGGGGCACCCTCGGTTGGAGCGGACGGGACCCTCTACATCGGCTACGCCAGTGGCCTCTATGCCATCGATCCTACCAACGGCGCCTTCAAGCGGAACGTGAGCCTAGGAAGAATTGCCATCGGATCACCTTCCATCGCCGCCGACGGAACCATCTACGTACAGACTCTCTCAACGCTCTTTTCGATTAATCCCTCTACGTTCACTCAGAATTGGAGCGTTCCGGTTGCGAGCAATACGATCTCGCCCGTTATCGGCGCGGACGGCACGATCTACGTTGGCGTAAGCTTGTCGAATAAACTGCAAGCCATCAACCCGGCAGATGGATCCATATTGTGGTCGCTTAACACACCCGGCGGCGGCGTTTTTTCGCTATCCATGGGCAGTGACGGAACCGTCTATCTTGCCCACGGTGGTTTCCTCTCCGCCATCAAGTAATCGCCTGATCTTAGGCGGGTGGCCCGGTGTGGGCAAATCAGAAAGGGCGACCAAAGCTGGTCGCCCTTTCTGATTTCACGGTGAAACCGGATAGCTGAAAAGGCGTCAAGGCGTCAAGGCGTCAAGGCGTCAAGGCGTTGCTAGCTTAATGCTTTACCCTTTCCCAACGCCCAACGCCCAGATACTCAATCCTTATACGGATCCACCACATCGGCGCCCGCCATGGCTACGCCCAGCGGTCGAAGCCGATGAAGCACCTTGATGGTGTCGCCGTGGTAGGCGAGAACCTCGTCCAGCTTCTTGTACACCTCGGGCGCTTCGTCGGCGCCGGCGCCTCGGAGTTCGATCCCCTGGCTGCGCATCCGCTCTTGGACCGCCGGCCAGTCGACGAGACCGGTGGAGATCCGGGTCGGAACTCCCTTGATCCATCGCTGCTTTCCCGCCGCCTGGGTACGGCTCATGATTCGGCCCGCGCCATGCACGGTCGAGTAGAGCCCCGCCTTTGACTCCTCGGAATCGACCCCCTGGAGGATCACCGAGACGTCGCCCATCGTCGCGCCGACGAACCCCTTTTGGCCTGGGAACGCTGGGGTGCATCCCTTCCGGATCACCCAGACCTCCTCGCCGAAGTGGGTTTCCTTCCACGCGAAGTTATGGTGGTTGTGGATCGACTCCACTTCCTTGGCGCCCATGATCTCCAGCACCTTCCGGCACACGAGGTCGCGCCCCGCGTAAGCGTATTCCCCGGCGAGGTGCATTGCGGCCAAGTAGTCCTGTCCGAGCTGGCTGTCGGTCGAGAAGATCGTCGGCGGCGAATCCATGGAGTCGTCGCCCGCCTTGTCGTCGAAGGCTCGGCCCTTGGCCAGCGCCAAGAAGCCGGACGCCGTCCGATGCCCGAATCCACGCGACCCGAAGTGCACGCCGATCCAGACCCGGTCCTGTTCGTCGCCGAAGATATCCACGTAGTGGTTCCCCGAGCCGACGGTTCCGAGCTGGTTCGACGCCATCTGGATCATCTTTCGCTGCGGCCGAAACTCCGCCTTGTTGATCGATTCGAGCACCGGGTGGTCCACCGGATCCGGGTTCGGCCGCCCGACCCCAAAGCCGATGAGCCGCACGATGTCGTCCATCACGAGCCCGATCGGAACCTCGTTTACCTTGAGGTCGGTAAGCACCGCCTTGTTTCCGCAGGCGATGTCGTAGCCGACCCCGCTCGGCGAGATCTTATCCTTGTACGCAACCGCGCCTCCGATCGGCTGGCTGTAGCCCGGGTGATGGTCGGCGCACAGCACTGCGAACGGAGCGTCGCCTTGCGCGCACCGAAGAAGCTGCTGCCGCGCCCGATCATCGACTGGGCCAAAAGTCTTTAACTCCATTTTATTTCCCTATAAGTAGCGTCGGCGTCCCCGCCGATGAAATCCCATGCCAGGCGTTGGGCGTTAAGGCGTTGGGCGTTAAGGGCCGAATGGCACTTCTGTGTCTGATACTTTCCAACGCCTTAACGCCTTAACGCCTAACGCCCAATGCCCTAGCGCCTCCTAGCGCCCACCGCCCACGAACTCCGCCATCACGCTCGGCACGCTGGCGTCGAAGCCGACGACGTCGAGCATTCCGCGGTCGTTCGGGTTGGCGATGCTGAACTTGGTCGCGGTCATTCCGACGACGACAAGCTTCGCATCGATCCCCATCATCTGGCGGTACTGCACCAACGCCTGCGATGGGTGGATCATGCCGTGCCACGTCTCGCTGTCCGTGTAGACCACGAAGACGTCGATCGGCAGCTTTCGCTCCATCGCGTAGATCATCGGCTGGGCGCAGTCCGTTCCCGCGAACGGAAGCCCCCGCATCGAGTTCGTCGCCTGGTCCAGCCGCATCCGCTTCGAGAGCGACAACGGCGTGAAGATCGTGGAGAACGCCATCGGCGTTACCGCCTCCTCCGTCGCCACCGTCACCATCGCCATCGCCGCCGAGGCTTCCGCCGCCGTCATTGCCGTACCCGCGATGAATGCGTTGCTCATCGAGCCCGAAACGTCCATCCCCAGCAAGTACCGCTTGTTCGTCGGCTCTACGTTCGCAAACGCGAGGTAGAACGCTGAGTCGAGCGCATCGACGATCGACGTGACCGGCGTCCACTCGGCGGAGCCGCGCAGTCCGTGCCCGGACGCGTACGTCCGGAGCGCGAACAGCAGCGCCATCGGGTGAACCCTCGCCCGGGGAATCCTTTCGGCATCCGCCAAGCGCATCTTCACCGTCTTCGTCGCCTCCGACTTGGGCGTGAGCAGTCCCACGCGAGTCATCGTCGCCAGGTTCCGCACCATCGCCGTCATCGGCATGTCCGTCATCAACGCTTCCCAAACCTCGGCCTTGTTGAGCAACTCGGTCGGTACCGCCTCACGAGGCAGCCGCGCTTCGGTAATGACCTTTGCGGCCTCCGCCGCGTCGGTCATTCCCTTCAGTCGCTGCATCGCCTCGATCCGCTTGCTTCCCGCCGGGGCGTCCGCGCCGCTCACGACCCACTTGTATAGGTCGCGGTGAGCTTCGCTTTCCGGCTTCGGGTGAGCCAAGCGCAGCAAGTCGCGGTTCGACCAGCCGTCGCGCTGCTGGTACTTAACCAACTGCAGCTCCAGCTCCTGAACCGGTTTGGCGTTGTACCAAGCTCCGATCGCCCGGCGAAGTCCCCGACCCCACCCGCGCAGTCCGTCGACGACCGCGGCGAACTGGAACAGGTGCGTTCCGGTTCGGCAGACCGACGGCAACGCGAGCAGTGCCTCGGCGCGCGTCCGGTCGTTGCCGAACGAAGCGCAGAGCCCCAGCGCGAAGATCGCCGAATCGTTCTTCGGCGCCCGACCCGCCACGCTGACTTCCACGATGCGCCGAACCACGCGCTCTCCATCCTCGTGGATGAGCTTGAGCACGTTCTGGGCGTTTTCCTGGGTCAGCTTCTGCGGGGCGACGTAGAAGGTCCCGGCCTCGCTGCCGAGGATCAGGAACCGGTCAAGCACCGTCCAACCGTCGACTTCATAGACGAAGCCGCCGGCATGATTCAGGACTTGTCCAGATCCCGGGATTGGCATCGACTGGTGAGTCGTCGCGCGGTTAAATAGCTTTGCGTAGTTCATTCCTTTCACCTCTCCGGTGGGTCGTGGCGCACGCGTTTGCGGAGCGCTCGATCGGGTCGAGGGAGCGGGAAGGAATTCGTTTTGGGTATTCCGCCGCTCCAGGTAGGAGGGGCGGTCGAGTGGCAGACTACTCTGCCGGGTTCGCCACCCCGAAACTGGGGGTATTCAGGTTCTCTGAGCCGCTAAGTCGCGACACCACGAAATCTCGCGGCGCTTGGCCGGCGAGAGTTTCTTTATAGATGCGCGTTATGGCTAACATGGCTTTCCTAATTGGCGGATATGAATTCGTTACGTCGCGGACAAGTACCTAGTCGTCGGAGGGTTTCGTTATGAGCGAGAACCGACGCCATCCGGCCCGCGGCGAGCTTTCTATTTTAGTCGTTTGGGCAAGTTGGCGACCTGGATGTTTTAAGCGCTCTACCCACTGAGCTACCGGTCTTGCGACCGAGCCGGACTTGAACCGGCGACCTCTCGCGTCATAGGCGGTAACCCAAGCCTTTCGGCCCAAACGAGAATTGAACTTGCACGGACGAGGAGCGTTTCTGGGAAGAGGTTCCGAGGAACCCCGCGGGGGTCGAACCCGCTTGCTTTCGCTTACCAGATAACCCAGAATCAGCGGCCCGTGCGACTAAACTGTGCGGCCCGTAGCTTTCACTGCAGGCAGGAGTGAGATAGTGTCAGACCCACCCGGACGTTGTCAAGGGTTTGTTGGAAAGTATTCGAATATTTTCTTAACTATTAACGCGAAGCGTTGTAGCCGCAGGTTGGCTCGTACCTGTGCGAGAGCCTTTCGTCGTAGCGTCGGCGCCCCCGCCGATGTTCCGGTGTACCGAAGGTACACCAGGCGCAGGTACGAGCCAACCTGCGGCTACACGTCCTTCGGACGTAGGGGAGGCCGGTCTGGAGACCAGCGGTCCACGGTCGAGGTTGCCGGTTAGGCGACGGGAAGGTTTCCGAGATTCCAACGCTTTAAAACCTCGTACCGCCCATCTGGCGTGCTTTCAAAAAGGAGCACCTGGGCGACATCCCAGTCGGCGATCGCCAGCTCGCCTAGCTCGGTCGACAGGCCGGTTGCCATCCGCCCAACCTCCTTCGAGCCGGGTGAGAGGCGGGCGAGGGTGAGGTGGGGCACGTAGGGTTTCTCATCCAGGGGCAAAAGCGTTTTGAGTGCCTCCTCGAGAGCAGCTTGCAGATGCTTCAGTGCCGGGAGATCGCCGTCGACTCCTGCCCACAGGGCGCGGGGGCGATAGAGGCTGGGAAACGCCCCCAAACCCTTCACGACTAACCGGACGGGCTCAGATCCGGCGCAAATCGGAACGCAAAGGGCGTCGATGGCTTCCACGCTCTCCTCCGGAAGATGGCCTAAGAACACCACGGTGAGGTGGATCTTCTCCGGCCGGACGAACCGAACCCCTTGCCGGGTCGCGACGTCCTTCAGGCGGTCTTGCAAGGCGACCACGCGGTCGCGGACCACTTCGCTTAGTTCTAGACCGATAAAGAGCCGCTTCATCTCGATATCAGGGCGACCGCTAACCGCAAACGGCTAACCGCCAACCTGGGTGTCACGCTTTGGTACGGATATCCCGCAGCCATTTCGCGTGGCCGTCTTCGAACAGCCGATTTCGGCCGCCAGTATGAACTGCCTTGCCTTTCAGCGAGGCGTCCACGGAGGGAATGGTGCCGGGGAAATAGGGATCGACCGCCAACTCGACTTCCGCCTCTCCCTGCGGATTTCCGGCTTGGGGATTTTTGGCTTCTTGTAGGTCGGACACCGTTTGATCGGGTGTTTTCCCCCAGAAATTGTCTAGCGGCACCGGATCGGTGATCTGGTCGAATCGCCATAGCCAATAGCGGGAGGCCGGACTGGTGGACTCGTCCCGCAAGGTCTGCTTCACTTGAACGACGCTGCCAACCGCTGAGCCGCGGATCGAGTCGCAAGACCAGATGTCGTCGTTGTGGGTGTAGGGGTGAAGAGTAATCATTGCCCATCCGCCCCGCGGATCGGAGGCAGGCCAAGTGCTCCAGGGTTTCCACCCGCCTGGCAGCGATTGCTTTAGGTCGCGGCGGTCCGGAAACCGGTCGTCGGCATCGTTCAGATAGAGGGCGAACGACGTTCCGATTTGGCGGAGATTGCTCAGGCAGGCTGTCTTCTTTGCCGCCTCTTTCGCCTGGGCAAAAACCGGAAATAAAATTGCCGCCAAGATCGCGATGATAGCGATGACGACCAGCAGTTCGATCAGTGTAAACGCACGACTAAATTTCGTCATCTAAACGGCTCACCTCATTCTCCCATACCGCGCCGTTAGGAACACGATCGTTCGTGTGAGCGCCTATCAACTGTCGGTTCTGCTGCTTGCAACGGCGCAACATTGCAGGTTATCGGTACGCCGACGGACGGTTTGGAGAGCAAAATGGGAAACACAATCTACGCATCTTTCGTCGACCCTTCGCTTGCGGAGAAGGCGGCGGGCGCACTGCTCGATCACGGCGTACGAGCCGAGGACATTAGTGTCGTGCAAAGCCACGAGGGCGCCGTCGAGTCCACAAATTACGGCACCGAGACGAGGACCAACATCGGATCCGCGCGAAGCGACGGAGACAACGACCTTAAGAACGCCGGCGACGGCGTGGTTGGCGAGGGACACGCAGCCGCCCACAAGGTGGCGGAGTGGGGAGATCGAGCCGTAGGCGGCATAGCCGGCGCGGTGGGCGCCGAGGGGACCGCCGCTCGCTACGACTCCGCCGCCGACCAGCAGAGAGCGAAGGCGGGCTATGACGCCCATGCGGCCGGACGTGAGTTCAACGACGCCGTCGATATGCCGAACACCGGTTCGCCCTACACGACCTCCCATTCCATGGGGACCGACCGCGATAGCGACATCAAGAACGCCGGTGACGCGGCCGTCGGCGAAACCCACGCGGCGGGCCATAAACTGGCCGAGGGTGGCGACCGGCTCGTCGGCGGAATCGCCGGAGCGGTGGGCGCGGAAGGCACCGCGGCTAACTACGATGCCGCGGCAAACCGCCAGGAAATGAAGGCGGGCATCGACGCGGCGAGCGCGCGCGGCCAGTGGGACGAAGCCTCGTCCGATCGTCCGGCGATCTACACGACGAGTTACGCGGGTGACTACCCGAACGACCCAAACGCGACGGCGAACACCACCGGTTCCGTTACCTACCCGGATCGAGTCGATTCGGCGGGCGACACCGAAGGGGCGGCCAAGCACGGGATCTCCACCACGACGGCCGCCGACGCCGGTTCGGGCGCTAAGACGGGCGCGGCTTGGGGCGTCGGACTTGGCGCGGTAGCGGCGATCGCGTCGCTCCTGGTACCCGGATTCGGCTGGGTCGTCGGCGGCGGCGCCCTTGCCACCGCGCTCGCCGGGGTGGCAGCGTCCGCCGGTGCGGGCGCGGTTGCCGGAGCCGTGACCGGTTACCTGAAGGACCAGGGCGTGGAAGAGCACATCGCGGCTCATTACGACAACACCATCACCGGCGGCGGCGCCCTCCTCGCGGTTACGGTCCCTTCGGGCAACGTAAGCGAGACCGATGCCAGAAGGATCCTCGACAAGTACGGCGCGACCAACATCAACGCCTACGAAAGCCGCGGATATCTCGCTTAGCCTCGGTGATAGTTGTGAACCCGGCTCATGGAGCCGGGTTCACTCGACCGGTTTCACGCCGAGCTCTTTCAGCATCGCAGACGCGATAAACGGGATCAATCCGGCCTCGTTGCTGTGATCTTTTGTGAAGATCGCATAGACGAACTCTCGTCCGTCCGGAAGCTGGATGTAGGCCACGTCGTGACGAACGGTATCGGTCCACCCTGCCTTCGACCATAGTTTGGTTCCGCTGGGGAGCACCTTGCCGGAGAAGAGCTTCGACTGCTCGTTCGTCTCCTTGGAATCGGCCGGAATCGCGCGCGAAAGGTACCCACGCATCCACGCGCATTGTCCAGGACTGACAATCTTGTCCAGGGCGATATCGGACATCAGCCTGACGCAAACGTTCGGGCTGAGGGAATTTCGGAGCTCGAAGTGCGGTCCGTAGCCTTGACGTTCGCGACCGTACGGTCCCTCGTTCCAGGTTTTCTGGCAGGCATTCAGGGTGGGGTACCCGAGGGAGGCGAACCATCGGTTGACGGCTTGGCGCTTGTCCATCCATCTCGCAAGCTCTTTCGGGGAGAGCTCCGGACCACCCGTCGTACCGGTGACCGTCTCTAGAACGAGTCCGGTGGCGTCGTTGACGGAGTCGACGATCATGTCGTGGACGGCTCGCTCGAGCTCGGGGGTCATTCGGAGTTTCTTCTTCTCCAAGAGGTGACCCGCGTAGGCGAGGAAGAACATCTTGACCACGCTCGCCGGGTACATCGCCTCCGCGCCCCGGTATGAGCCAGATTGGAACGAGTTCCCTTTACGATCCAGAACGGCCAGCGTGATGCCGATTTGGTCGGGCTTGACCCCTCTGTCCGAATACTTGGCGAGCGCCGCTTTGGCGGCATTGTCCGCGAAACGCGCCAGATCCAGAGGCGAAGGGGATTGAGCTGCGACAACGGCAGTAAGCGCGAGGCCGATCGTAATCATCTGGGGCGGTTTACCCGACCGGGGTTGCGCCGCGGAGGTAAATATCGTTTGTGGCGACAAGGCGGTTCGTGGTGAAGGGAAGGGTGCAGGGGGTCGGCTTCCGCTACTTTGTCAGCCAGACCGCCCGCAGCCTTGGAGTGCTTGGCGAAGTATGGAATCGCCGCGACGGCGGCGTCGAGGTCATAGCCGAGCACGAAGAGCCGATGGTTTTGGTCGAATTCGAGAACCTTTTGTGGGAAGGTCCGGGCTACGTCCATGCGGTGCTCGGAGAAGAGTCGACGGGTTCGTTTTCCGATTTCAAGATCGGCTACTCCCGTTGAATGGGAACGCCCATTCTCCGGTGCCGTCCAACCACATATGGTCAACCGAGAAGATCATCCCGCCGGCGATTCGCCGAATGATGTGGGTCAAAGTCGCGAACAGCTCGAGGCGCAGCCGGGCGTGTTCGAGACGGGACATCCCAGTAGTCTAAAGCCGGTACCGGAAAATGAGCGAGAGGAGCCAGGGGGCGTAGTCGGCCCCGGCGGCGATTCCCGGCCGGATCGGCACGATCCCGGCGGTTTTGTCGGCATCGACGACGATCCGCGAATGACGACCACGCGCGATCCGCACGAGCAGCCGCCCGTTCGTAAAGAAGATCCGCAGTTCCTAGCCGAACATCGCGTCGACCAGCGGGACGAAATCGTTCCCCGTCCCGATCCTTTGACGGGCGAGGAGATCGCCGAGCTACGGCCGCGAACCTGATTTGGAGAAGTGAAATGACCAATCGAGATAACGTTTACGGCGAGAACCATCCGGCGAGCGACGACCGGGGTAATGGCGGGAGCGATATTCGAGATGAGATCGCCGGCAACGGCGTCGCCGAGGATATCGACAAGGCGCGCGAACGTTCCGAACGGAAGACCGGCGGTATGGGACGCCGTGAGACGCCCAAGGACGGGGTAACTCAGGGTTCTTGGCAGCGTCCGGAAGAAGCGGAACTTGCTGCGGAGATCGAGCGGCCGGAAGATACGCTGACGCAGCCCGAACCAAGCCGTCAATAGAGGTCTAATAGAGGCGTGGCCTCACGACTCACGCGCTTGGTTCGCGACCCGTCGCCGCCTAGCGGCGACGCCCCCTTGCTCATCCTGCTTCACGGCTTGGGAAGCGACGAGCGCGACCTTATGGGGTTGGCTCCGGAGCTCGATCCGCGGCTGCGCGTGGTGACCCTTCGAGCGCCCCATCCTTGGATGCAGGGAGGCTACGCGTGGTTCAACCTCGAATGGGACGACGAAGGGATCCACATCGATGCCGCCCAGGTGGTGGCGAGCCTCGAGCTTCTCGTCTCGGAGATCCTGGCCGTCACCGCCGAGCTACGCCCCCGGCATCTGTTCCTTGGCGGCTTCAGCCAAGGCGCCGTGATGACCCTGGGCGTGACGTTGCGCCGTCCCGATATCTTCACCGGGTCGCTGCTGCTAAGCGGCACCCACGTGCCGGAGCTCTTCGTCGGCGCCGACCCGGCGGTAGCGGATGTGCCGTTTTTGATTCAACACGGTCTCTATGACCCGGTTCTGCCGGTAGCCGAGGCGCGAACGATGCGCGACGCCGTCACCGCCATGGGCTCGCCCGTCGACTACCGGGAGTACCCGATGGGCCACGAGGTGAGCTACGCAAGCCTCCGGGACGCCAAACAATGGCTCGCGTCTCGGGCGTTTGGGTAGTGTAGTGTCTCGCTACTTTCAGGTCGGCTTGAGGCTAAGCTCCCCCACGCGTAGCGGATGAAAGGAGACTGACAGTACGTGGCGTTCTCTAGCGATACATTCGCTAACATCCGCAATCTTATGATAACCAGGTCGCAATAAAGGGGAAATTTCATCACTTGGACTTACGACGGACGCGGCATGTTGCACAGCCTCGGCAACGAGCTCGGCTATCTCCGCACATACGCCTACGATCCGGTCGGTAACGTCTATATGCTCACGAGCTTCTCGGGCGACGACACCGGCTATCGCTACGACGGAGTGAACCAGCTCACGACGACGATTGAAGGGGTTTCGCTGACGACGTACTCCTACGACCGGAACGGCTCGCTATCAGGTAACCGATCCGGACGGGACGGCTTATACTTGCGGTACGGACGGAGAGTTCCGCCTCACCTGGCAAGACACGAACGGCGCGAACCGGAAGAACTGGACATACGACGCGAACGGCAAGCTTGCCAAGTTACGACGTTGGAGCGGGTTCGGTGACGGTAGTGTGGGACGGCGAGAATTACCTGCAGTTGAGGAGCTAAACGAATGCCGGTTACGAACTACTATACGGTGCGTTCAGAGATTCTCGGGGAATCCTCCTCGGGAGCCTCCCGCAACTACCTTCGGGACGCTCTCGGGAGCGTGGTGGCGATGGCGGACACCGCCAGCACCAAGAGCTTCACCGAACGGTCCAAGCCACACGGGGGCACGCTTGCCTCGACCGGAACCGAACCTTCTTTTACCTGGGTCGGAACGCTCGGCTACCTGAAAGCCGCCGGCAGCGTCCACAACGACTTCAGCGTAAGGGCCAGGTTCTACGGATATCGCGAAGGACTGTGGGCGACACTTGATCCGCTGTGGCCTAGAGAGCATGCGTACGCATATCTGAACGGGAGTCCATCCTACTTTTCTGATTCGAGTGGTAAGGCGCGAGATGGCCAAGGTAAGTGTAAAGTCACCAGCCTTAGCAATGCGCCAAGGAAACCAATCACACCGAAGATTACTTGGAATCCTGTTGAGCAAGGTTACGACGTTCTTGCAGTACTCCCTGTTGACCTGTATTGCAACTATTCGTGCGAAAAAGTGCCACCGGCTTCCTACCATTGCCCGAAGCCACAGCCAGTAATGTTTGTCCAGCACATCAGCGGCTACGCGAAAGTTGGGAATATGATCGTTCCCGAAGATACTACGGAGAATATGTCACAGTGCAAGGACCCGATCCAAACGGGCGATTGCACGTATCGAGGATTTACTATCGATGCACCTGGATTTGGAGATGGCGAGCGAGAGGACGTCGGGTGCTCCTTTAAGCTGGTCGCTAAGAATCATAAGGCGTCTGATTTTCCCTTGGCATTAAGATGGGTGTTCCATACGTGTTGTTATTTTCAGGGCACCGAACAGCCCGACAGCAAGACATGTAAGCCGTTTACGATTTGGGTTGTTGCCATTCTTTGCGATTCTCCTTCTGGGGTATGCCATGTTGCTAGTTCCTAATTTGATGTTTTTGGTTGTATGCTTGCAGCCGGATCTTGTGAGCATCGAAAGATACAAGTATTGCCACTGTCTGTACACTGTAGGATTTAAACCCATGGAGTACTTTTGGGCAAATGAATTGGTAGATCCTTTGGTGGACATAAGCCCCAGTGTTCTTTACGCGGATTCGGTTGCGATAGCTAGACGCGTGAATGAATTTTATCACTGGGCTGAGAGTCCTGTTGCTTGTAAAGCAATTCGCAGCGATTCTTTGAGCTTAAGAGGTTTGAACGTCTCGGATAGATTCGCTGCTGGCCTGGTCTGGTGGGGTCGAGCAAAAGAGGATTACAATCGCGCCCGAAAGCATCGGCTTTCCAGTTCCGCCATCGCAGCCTTCGACAGCATCTTGCTTGACGATGCAGGTAAGCATCAGGATACACTGTTCTTGATGATCGTTAAACTTGCACGAACATTGGCACTGGAGGAGTCTTCCCAGGACAAGACTCGCTCTTTGCAAAAACTCGAAGACGAGGCCGCTGGGCTCGCTCCAGAAATCTCTTTGATGGCCGCTTGGCAGCAATTCAAAATAGCAAAAGATAATTCTTCATTACGACGGACAATTGCTGTCCGAGCTTGTAAGCGCTACTCATCCCTTTCACAATACAAGTCTTATCGTTTGATGTCTCCATGGGGGCTACCGAACTGATAATCGGGAGATGCTTCTGAGTAGCGGCTCGTGGGAGTTAGGTCGCAAACGATGGCAGAAGGTCCCCTTCGGTTTAGTTTTACGATCGCTACAGGTATCTCAACAGTGAGAATTACCTGCAGTTGAGGAGCTAAGGGCGATGTCTGTTACGAACTACTACACGGTGCGGTCGGAGATCCTCGGGGAGTCTTCTTCGGGTGCGTCCCGCAACTACCTGCGGGATGCCTTGGTGAGCGTTGTGGCGATGGCGGACACGGCCAACGCAAAGTCTTTCACCGGCCGGTACAAGCCCTACGGAGGCACGCTCGCCTCGACCGGCACTGAGCCCTCTTTCACGTGGGTTGGCATCCTCGGATACCTCAAAGCCGCTGGCAGTGTTCACAACGACTTCGGCGTGAGGGCCAGATTTTATGCTAAGAATGTGGGCCTCTGGTGTAGCCTCGATTCCACGCGCGCCGAACAACAACCTTATCTCTACGGTTCAGGCTCCCCCGTTTCGCTTGCGGATCCGCTCGGAGCGTGCGCTGTACCGTTTGGTTTTAAATGCAAAGCCACCTCTTTGACCAAGAACGTTGTCAAAGGCGCGGCAACATCAAAGAAACAACCTTGGGGAGGCTGGGACATAAGGATCTACGCCGATGCATCATTTGATTGCACCATTACGTGCTCACCGTGCATAAATGTTTCAAAGAACTGCCTGTGCCCTTCTCATCAGATTGACCAATGGGTAACTGGAATCGAGCGTGCTGACGGAGTACGATTCCCGGTCAACGAATACGACGGCAGTCAAGATTGTGGCCCGTGCACGGGCGGGCCGTGTGAGTGGCACCAGAAAGGAAGAGACGCCCCAGGTCTGTGGAGTGGTGCCTGGGACAGCAAGACTGAAAATTGCAATGCACTTATCGCCGATCTACCATGGGATCGCAAAGATACGCCAATTTTCATGGAAGACCACTTCGTAACTTGCTGCTCCTCGCCCAAGGCGTTCACCAACGAGCCCGACAAGGACAGATATGAGGACAGGTGCCAAGTCTCGACAAGATGGGGTTACCGGCTATCTGCAACTGCCGCTCAACTCGACGCGGGGAAACCAGAACTTACAATTTTGAGCGGATAATTTGGAGGACAACCTTGACCACTTTTATGTGTTTATCAATACTCTCGCTGGCTCAAATTAACAATGGTCAGAACCTCGACGATCTATTCGGATCTCCTACCTATATCTATAGACGTGCCACAACGATGTGGGCCGCGCTCCTTGTCGATGTATTGACCGGCTTGCCTAAAGTGCGAAACACTAACGAACTTTCGCCCGCCGCAAAGGTTGTCGCAGGAGATCTTTTGAAGCGGATAGATCGCCCCATCGTAAGACTGATCGTGGAAAGAGGAGATTCCACGGGGAGCGCTTCGCCGGAAGACGATCTTGCCGCCGGAATCACATACTGGACTCTTGAATGGAAAGATGCGGAATATGGCAGAAAGAACGAACGAGTGTTAGCGGAAAGTGCAAAACATTTCCTTTCGAAAGCAAGCAAAGAGGGAGATCAAATTCAGCGTAGTTACGCCAGCTTGGCTCTTGCTTACGCTTCAATTCCGGGCGTACGGTATTTACACGACCCCAAAAGGACAGAGGAGATGGAAAAGCAACTAGGATTCGTTGTCGAAGAGTTTCGCAAAACAGTTCCCGAGCGTGCCCTCCGAGCAGCTTATCAACTGAAAGAATTTTACGCTTATTCCAATCGCTTCGATGATAAGCAACGCGAAGCAGATTACATCCTCCGTGAGTTCGAAGGGTTTCGTGATTGGAATTGCTACAAGCGAACGCGAAAGACGTTAAATATGAGAGAAACTAGGTCGATCCTTTGGAACGTTATTGCCGTCGCAAGGACGCATCCCTCATTAGGGAATCGAGAGAGGGATTGGCCGTCTGGCAGGGCCCAATTGTACCTATGCGCGGCGAACCAGTAACGAGAGGGCCAGGACGGTTTCTAAATTAAGCCTTAGGGACAGTGAGAACTACCTGCAGTTGAGGAGCTATCGGCAATGCCAGTCACGAACTACTATACGGTGCGGTCGGAGATCCTCGGGGAGTCTTCCTCAGGAGCCTCCCGCAATTACCTGCGGGACGCATTGGGCAGCGTGGTGGCGATGGCGGACACTGCCAACACGAAGTCCTTCACCGGCCGGTACAAGCCGTACGGAGGTGTTCTCGTCACAACGGGAACCGAGCCCTCGTTCACTTGGGTAGGAGTCCTCGGCTACTTAAGGGCCGCCGGCAGCGCCCACAACGAGTTCAGCGTGAGGGCCAGGTTCTACGGACACCGCGAGGGGATTTGGTGCAACTTGGATCCAATTATCGTTCCCGAAGTATGCGCGGCGAATGCTTCCGTCGCCGTCGGGGTCGAAGTGTACGAGGTGCGCCGGCTGCTAGATGCGATCGAGATCCTGAGCGGGTCCAGCCTCTTCTCCCCGCATCGTTTTGAGCCGAGCTTTGGCATCCTTAATCGAACAGGGCAGTGTTTTGTTCGATTTCCTTCCTTGAACAATCTGAAGCCGATGAGAGGATGCGGGACGCTTCCAATCGGTCCCGGGACCCCAAGCCGGGCTTCCCGACGATCATCATCACTATAGGGACCAGGTGCGGTGATGATCGTCGCCTCCTGAACCGAGTGAACCGGTTCGGGAATGTCTCCGCAACGCCGTGGAATGGGTCACACTTCTTGGGTGGATCCATTTACGACTCACACGGGGAAGATTGCGGTTGTTCCGGGGGACAACATTGATACGGATCGGATCATTCCGGCTCGGTTTCTGACGATGGTGAGCCGTTCCGGCTATGGGGAGCTTTTGTTCAACGATGTGCGGAACGCCGAATTCCCGTTGAACCAGCCAGCCGCGGAGGGCGCCTCCATCCTCGTGGTGGGGACGAATTTCGGCTGCGGCTCCTCGCGGGAGCATGCGGTTTGGGCGATTCAGCAGGCCGGCTACCGGGCGGTGGTCGCTCGCCGAACCGACACCTCGCCCGGTTACAGCGACATCTTCCGCCAGAACGCGGCCAATTGCGGGCTGTTGCTCGTGGAGCTGCCGAACGAAGCACATGCGAAGCTGGTGGCGGCCGGTAGCGGGGCCGAGGCCACCGTCGACCTTCCGAACCAAACGATCACCGTTAACGGCGAGAAGCTTCCGTTCGAGATTAACGAGGTCACGAAAGGGGCGCTGGTGGAAGGATTGGACCTTATCGGGACCACTCTGCGGTATGGACCGGAGATCGAAGCGTACGAGAAGCGGCTCGATGCCTTTGCGTTGCCGCGCTGACGGTGCAGAATAGAGCCATGAAGCCGGCCGGTTATGTTCTCTTCGCTTTGATCGCGCTTGTGGGGTGCAACCCAAGTAAAGACGTCGAGCCTGCCGCCCCGCCTAAAACGGAAACCGCGACGACGGCCCCGAAGACCGAGCCGCCCAAGACCACTCCGGCGCCGGCGGTCGACGAGCATGCCAATGCCGACCGGGCGTTCCAGCTGAAGGACCTGGAGACCAAGACGGTCAAGGTTAACGGAAAGCCGATTCAGGTTTGGGTGATGGATACCGGGCAAAAACGGCAAGAGGGGATGATGTTCCTCACGGCGAAAGACGTGCGGGACGACCAAGGGATGATCTTCGTCTCACCCCGCCCGAGCCAGCCGAAGGAAGAGTCGTTCTGGATGCACAACACCATCCTCCCGCTCGACATCATCTATATCGGCTCGGACAAATCGGTGATCAACATCCAGAAAGGGAAGCCGCAGGACGACACGCAGCTTCCTGCCGCCGCGCCGTTCCTCTACGTGATCGAGCTCAAGCAGGGCCAGGCTGAGAAATACGGCATCAAGCCTGGAACAAAGATCGATATTCCCAACGACATCGCGTCGAAAGATTAGAAAAGCCGAACCTAAGGCGGCTCTTGCCTTAGTCTATTAGATGATGTTGCGACTCCTTGCCGCCGCCATTTCCTTTGCCGCCGTTTGCCTTGCTTCCGCACAGATTCCAGATATCCGCCGTGACTTCGTCCTGCTGGAAAAGGATGCGGTGGGACTCTTGGCGCCCCGGGTGGCAAGTGGGGCCTATTCTGAATCGATCAAGTGGTCCAGCGATGGCGCCTACTTGATGATCAACCAACTCGATATGGGTTCGGTCGAATCGATTTTGAAGTCGATGGCCAGCGGGACTCCTCCCTCGGCCGAGGTCGAGCCGCAACGCCAAATCGTCTTCTTTTCTACCAAGGGATACAAGACCAAGTCGGTGGTTCCGATCACCGGGGCCGGAATCAAGATCCAGACGCTGGAATGGCTGCCGAACTCTTCCCAGGCGATCGTTCAGTACATGATGCCGCGGCTAAGAGAGGATGGCACCGTCGAAGACATGGACGACGTGGTGTCTCTGATCTCCGCCGGCGACGGAAAGGTGCGACCTTTGGCCAAGTCCGAGCCAAACACCTCTTTGTCGGTGGAGATTTCTCCCAATACCTCTAGGTTTGCGATCACTCGAACCAAGCTTGTGGTGCCGACTCCGGGATCGGGGGAGCATCCGGCCATGCGTTCTGAAATTCAGTTCGGTTCGTCCGACGGGTCGCTGAGTCCGTTTCTCAAGCTTCCGCACTCCTATTCGGAGTTTAGGTGGGGGGCCGACGGCGCCCCGTACGTTTGCATCCGAGAGATCAGCAAGAAGCATGCCGGCGTGGACACCACCTGGTTCCGCATCGATGGCCGGACGGGGGCTACCACTCCCGCAACCGAACCGGCCTGGCCGTCGGCCCCGGCCGCTAAGGTCGTTAACGCGCTCTCGTTCGAATTCAAGATGCCGGTTCCGAAGAAGGTCGACGGGGACGTACCCAACATCAGGGCGGTGGTCATCGTCCCGGCGGAAGGGAAGGGCGAGCATATGGCGTTCGCCAGCTCGGACGGCGTTCAGGGGCTGGTTTCGCCGGCGGGGGACGCGGTGGCCTATATTCACCACGGCGTCGCCTTGGTTCGCCCGCTTATCCATGTATCGAAAGATGCGTACCTTCAGGCTCTCGCGGCGGCCAAGCGGGTCGAGCTTCTGTCGAATGCGAAGCAGGCGGGACTCGCGTTGATTATGTTCGGCGCCGACAACGACGACAAGCTGCCCGGGGTTGGCGATAACTTCCTTGACAAAATCAATCCGTACGTGAAAAATCCGTCGCTCTTGAACGGCTTTGTTTTCAGCCTCGCCGGCGCGGATTTGTCGAAGGTCGACAATCCGGCCAGCACCGAGTTGGGTTACATTCCGGGACCCGGCGGCCGGGCGGTTGTGTACGCCGACGGGCATGCCAAGTGGATTCCGAACCCTTAGCATAGGATCTCGGGAGCAAGATTCCGCTTTTGGCAGTCTCTTCCTGTATCGCGGCCTGCCGCGCACGGGGAGAGACCCAATGACCGATAACGTTCAGCTTTGTCCAGTCGAGCACGATGGAGTGCCGATGACCCTCAATCTTCACAGGATCTCCAAGGAGCTTGTCGCCCTGGAGTTACGCGATCACCTGCCCCCGATCCGGTCGATTTCGTTTACGCCGGACATGCTTCAGCAGGTGGTCTCCGGAGAGCTTCCGTCGATCGAATCGCCCGACCGCCAGTACGGGCTGAGCCGGGTGGGCGACCGCGTCCAGATCGTGTTCTGCGACCCAGAAGCCGGCATTCACGTCGCCTGCGACGTTTCGCCCGACGACTTGATGGCCGCGGTGGCGAAAGTCACGGGTTTGGGGGCGTTCTTCTCTTAGGACTCGTCCCGGCTGGAAGCCGGGGGGACACTGGAGAAGATGCCGCCTGGGAAGGTGGCACTACGCGATGCAGGCGCTACTTTTGCTTTAGGACATCCGGCTCTACGGCGGCGCGGGCTTCTGGAGAGATGCCGAGGGCGGAAAGGAGGGTGTGCGTCATCACGCGATAACCCTGGGGGTTCATGTGAACTCCGTCGGTCGTGAGCAGATTGTCGCGCGCGCCGGTCGTGCGCCGGTAGGCGCCGATCAGGTCGCGGAACGGCCGCTGGTAATCCACGAACGGGACGTGGTGGCGTCGCGCGATGTCTTTCAACGCCCCGTTGTAAGCGGCCGCCTTTGCGTTCTCCCGATTCCCGAAGTCTTCATAGATTGGGGTTGCGGATAGGATGACGACGCGAGAACCGATCGCCTGAGCCTTGGTGACCATCTCGTCGACGTTGCGCTTGTAATCCTCGAGCGGAATCCCCTTCGGACCGTCGCCCATCGGGTGGTTATCGTAGAACCCGTGCCAAACGTCGTTGACGCCGACGCTGATCGTGAGCAGATCCGGCTTCTTGTCGAGCACGTCCGTCTGGTACCGCGCCAGCATGTCGGTCGACTTATTCCCGGAGATCCCGGCGTTGATCAGCTCGATGTTCTGATCCGGATAGAGCTTTTGCAGGAACAGCCGCGTCATCCAAACATAACCGCCATATCCATCTCCAAACTGGGTGATGCTGTCCCCAAGCATCACCACGCGATGGACCCCCTGGAGCATCGGTGGTGGGGAAGTGGGAGTCTGAGAACCGGCTACCCCGGCAAGCGTCAGAAGGGCAAAAGCGATCGCTGCGCGCATTCCCGAGTATGGCCCGAAGCACGACCGGCCACCTTATGGATGGCCGTTATCGGCAGGCGAATTTCATTGCCGTAGACTCGCTCGAGAGGATTCCACGTGCTGGAGGGCGGACTCGAACTCGTCCATCATCCGGTCGATGGCGGGGATCGGGGCTCCTTGGTAGGGCCAGATGTATTGTTCCCGGGTCACGTACGCTTCACGGTTGCGCTTCGCCAGCACCGAGAAGACCATTGGGGGCACGGTGCTGCGATCCTTGAAAGTGATTGCGATCCGGCCTTGGCGGGCATCCAGCTTCTCGAATCCAAGGCGTCGGGCTCGGAGACGTTGCCCCATGATGGCGAACGCCTGGCCGACTTGCAGCGGGGGGTGGCCGTACCGGTCTTCGACCTCGGCTTGAACTTCGCCGAGGGTCGCTTCGTCGCGCGACGACATCATCCGCTGGTAGTAATAAAGCCGCTGCGCCTGGTCTTTGATATATGCCTCGGGGATGAGGGCGATGACCGGCACTTCGAACGCCGGGAGCGGGGTGAGGGACTCGAGCGGGTCGCGAACCTCGTCGTCGGGCGAGACGGGCGTCCCATCCACCGTGTTCTTCAGCATCGCCACCGCTTCGTTGATAAGCTGCGTGTATAGCTCGTAGCCCACGCTCACCATCGTTCCGGATTGCTTAGCTCCCAAAAGCTCACCGGCGCCTCGGATTTGCAGGTCTCGGAAGGCGAGGGAATATCCGGCACCGAGGTTGCTGAACTCTTGCAAGGCCTGCAAGCGCTGGAGCGCTCCCTCGGTCACGGTCAGTTTTTTCCGTTTCCCTGGAAGGGGAACGTTTGGCTGGGCATCCACCAATCCCGCCCGAATGGTCGCGTCGAGCGCGCCGCTGTAGAGGAAATAGCCGTACGCTTGCCGGTCGGATCGGCCGACGCGGCCTCGAAGTTGGTACAACTGGGCCAGGCCGAGGCGATCGGACTGCTCTACGATTAGGGTGTTGGCGTTCGGTATGTCGATGCCCGACTCGACGATGGTCGTCGAAAGTAAAACGTCGATCTCTCCCTTGATAAAGCCGACCATGATCGGCTCCAGTTCCTTCTCATGCATCTGCCCGTGGCCGACGCCGATGCGGGCCATGGGAACGAGTTTTCGGAGCTTCTCTTCGACGTGGTGAATGGACTCCACGCGGTTGTAAACGTAGAAGACTTGGCCACCCCGCGCGAGCTCGCGCAGGATCGCCTCTCGAATCACCTCACCGGCGTAGGGGCGGACGAAGGTGCGAACGGGAAGGCGGCCGGGAGGGGGATCGTTGATGAGAGACATCTGGCGGATGTCCATCAGGGCCATGGAAAGGGTACGCGGGATCGGCGTCGCGGAGAGAGTCAGAACGTCGACCTGGGTCCGCAGGTTCTTCAACATCTCCTTCTGCTTCACGCCAAATTTCTGCTCCTCGTCGATAACGACGAGCCCCAGATCCTTAAACTCGATCCCCTGCCCAAGGAGGGCGTGCGTCCCCACGACGACCTCCGCCTTGCCGGACTTAATTCGGGCGAGGATTTCCTTCTTCTCCGCGGTCGAGGTGAACCGGTTGATGATGTCGATCTGCGATCCGAACGACCCGAGGCGGTCGAGGAAGCTCCGGTAATGCTGCTCCGAAAGGATGGTGGTGGGGCAAAGGATGGCGACCTGCCGCCCGGCCTGCACCGCCTTGAACGCGGCTCGTATTGCCACCTCGGTCTTTCCAAAACCGACGTCGCCGCATACGAGCCGGTCCATCGGGAACGGCTCGTTCATATCGTTCTTGGCGTCCCGGATCGCCTGCATTTGGGAGCGGGTTTCCACCCACGGGAAGGTCGACTCCATCTCGTGTTGGAACGGAGTATCCGGTCCGTACGGCTTGCGCATGACCTGTTTCCGCTGGGCGTACAGCTTAACCAGGTCTCGAGCGAACGCCTTCGCCTCCTCTTTCGCCTTCCCAAGCGTGCGCTGCCACTCGCCTCCGGTCAGCTTGTTCAGCTTCGGCTGTTGGTCGCCGGGGTTGAGGTATTTCTGGATCCGGTCGAGCTGGTCGGCGGGGACGAACAGCTTGTCCGGCGCCTGGTATTCCACGTAGAGAAACTCTTTCTCAACCCCCTCGATCGTCTTATTGACCAGCCCGCGGAAGATGCCGATGCCGAAGTTGATGTGGACGACGAAGTCGCCCGGCTTGAGGTCGAGGACGGTGGCGATCGGCGCACCCTCCATGAACCGCTTTTGCGGAAGACGGAGGCGGGCGACGCCAAACAGCTCGGCGTCTGAAATGTACGCCAGCTTGTGGTCGGGAAGAACGAAGCCCCCGCCCAGATTTCCTTGGGCGAGGATCGTTTGGGGGAAAGACTTGGTCTCGAGACCTTCGATTTCGCTCGCTTCGAACGCCTCGGATTCCGCGGATGCGAAGATCTCCGCTTGGGAGAGGACGGTCTTGGCTCGGTTGGGCTGGTCGGTCGTGAAGACGAGGGTGAATTTCTGTTTCTGGTAGTTGCGCAGCGTCAGCGCCAACGCTTCGGCGCGGCCGCGGTACGAGTCGAGCGAGAGGGCGTTGACTTCGATCTTGCGCGGCAGGTCGGCCCACTCCGGGAAGGCGTTCATCGCGCTGAGGGCGAGCGTCTTCGGATGGGTGGCCAAGTGTTCGGGTGGGAGAATGAAGTCCACGGCCGGCGATCGGAGGATTTCGCCGCGCTCGGCACGGGCGTCCAGCGCCACCGCCAGCTCGTCTTCGGCCCGGGTGACGACGGTCTCCAGCTCTAGCGGCTCATCCAGCACAAGCAGATCCTCTTCGCCAAGGAGGTCGATCGCGCAACCCGAATCCGGGTGCAAGATCGGCCGGTACAGGTCGAGCCGGTCGAAGTACACGCCCTGGCTGAGCGCTTCCACGTCTTCGGCGATCAGCTCGCGTAGACGCTCGGCGGATTCGTCGGAGAGGGTGCTCGCTTCTCGCTCCATCGTCGAGAGGATTAGATCGGCGATTCCGGAATCGTGACCGGCGAAGAGGGTTTCTCGGCTGGGGGAAAGCTCCAGCGAGTTCAGCTTTCCGACCGACCGCTGGTTGTTCGGATCGAACCGCCGGATCGATTCGACTTCGTCTCCGAAGAGCTCCACTCGGATCGGGAGGTCGCGGCCGGTGGCGTAAACGTCGATGATTCCGCCCCGTTGCGAGAACTGCCCCGGCAACCGGACCGGTTCTTGGTGCTCGTACCCGAGCGCGATGAGCTGTTTGAGAAACTTTGCCGGATTGATCGTGTCGCCGGGCTGGATCTTGACGAAGGCGTCGAGTAATACGTCTTTCGGCAGCGTCCGTTCAAGCGCCGCGCCGGGGGAGGCGAGGACTATGCAAGGGTCATCGCAGGCGAGCGTACGGAGGGCGCCGAGCCGGTCGGAAAGGGCGATATGCTCTGGAGCGGCGTCCTCGAAGAGCTGCGATTGTCCGGAAGGAAGCTGGCTAATGTTGTCCGGGCTGACGCCGCAGATCTGGAGCTTTGCCTGCCAAGCGAGCGCGCGCTCGTAATTGGCGGTGACCACGAGCATCTTTCGCGGATGCTTTAGGTAGCTGGCGGCAAGCAGCACCGGACGGGCCTCGTAGGCGACGGAGCGCCATTGCGATGCCTGCGTTGAGTCTGCGAGGATGTCCTGAAGGCCGGGGAGGTCGGCAAGCCGCCTCGCCCATTCGGCGGTCCGCATTGTCGAGAAGTGTACCGCCGCCTCAATGCCTACCTAAACAAAAATGATTCGGACCCCGAAGACATGTGCCGTCGCGGTCCGAATCGTTTTTTGAATTAGAAGCTAACCGCCACCGGCGAGCTTCGGATCTTGCTTGAAGTGAGGGTCGTTCGGATCTTTGGGGGCGATCCGGTAGCCACCCTGAGTTCCCTCGGCGGGCGGTGTATTGAAGACCTGGCCACCGTTGGCCGGTTTCGTATCCGGAGTCGTGCTGGCAGTTCCCGCAGTAGCCGGAGGCGTCGTTACCACCGGCTCTTCGGGCTTCGCGCAGCCCGCCACATAGGTGGCGGACAACGCGAGAATCGCTAGCGAAATGATTCGTTTGGTCATTCCTAAGGCACCGGCACGCACGGGTCGTTGATATTCCACTTCAGGTGAGCGGCGTTCTTGTCGAGCCACCAGAGGCCGGTGAAGAACGAGTCGTCCTTACACTCGTAGGTCGCATTCGGGTTGCCCACGATAGCGACGGTCTTGAACCACTTGGCGTGGCCGTCGTAGAAGCCGAGGACGGTTCCCTCGGTGTGGCGGTTCGAGATGCTGAGACCGGGGAGGTTAACCGCGTCGTTGCGAGCCAAATAGCCGCGGTAGCCCTGGGCGGTCGGTCCGGGGAAGGAGCTCGCGAAGTGAACCGTATTGGCCACGTTGTCGAGCGTGTTGATGTTCTGGTCCTTGAAGCGTCCTGGGCAACCCGGGACGGAAGAATCGGGGAAGTACCAGCCGTTGACGGTGGCATTCATTCCGATCGAGGTCCAACCTCGGCCGAACTTCGTGGGCTTGTCAGGGGGATTATCGGTCCAGATTCCACCGTATTTGGTGTTGGAAGCGGCGGTGTCTAGGAAGACGCCTTCGTTCTTTACGTAGGGCTGAATAAGGTTCGGCCAGATGTCGGTGCTGTTGGTGAGAGACGGGTCACCGGGCACGCCACAGGCGTTATAGCGAGGGATCTGGTTCCCCTCGTTGTCATCCATGTACTGGATGGCGGCAAGCTCGATCTGCTTGGTGTTGCTGACGGTCGAAGTTTTCTTAGCGGCCGCCTTGGCTTGGGCGAAGACGGGGAAAAGGATCGCGGCGAGAATCGCGATAATCGCGATCACGACGAGTAGTTCGATCAGGGTAAATGCTCGAATAAATGTTTTGGCCATAGCAAATAAACCTCATACGCGGCCGACCCCGATGTCCAGCCGCAGAATGCGGAACACCATCACATTTACGCAGAAACGCGGATCGGACAAGTAGACACTTGTATCCCGATCGAACTGAATTTTCTCGTCATAGACCCAGATACACGAGCTATTTGAGGAGGAATCTAGGAGATCGACGTAGAGCGGTGTACACCAAGCAATTAGACCTGGTTTTGGTTCGTTCCGACGGCACGAACGCAAGCTCGACTTTCACGCTTTACGGGTACCTGCGTACGCCCCCTCCGAATCTAGAAGGTGGCGGAAAAGGTGGACGGTAAAGTGCCTTCACCATTGATCCAAGATAGGAGCAAAACGACGACGGGAACGCCATGGAAGGAATATCCCTCCGATAGGTTCTTAAACACTAAGTTTCTCCGGTTCACCGCAAGAAACTTTTTTGACTGTCGCCCAACGAGGCGGGTGGCGTCTTCACGCCCAGGTATTAAAACGACGTAAATGCGATTGGGTTTCGTTCTCGTGGCGGCTAAGTTCTCAAGACCCCTGCGGTTTGGGTAGGACTGGCCGGCAGAGTTTGCGTCGCGTGGCATCAAGGGCGTGGTCTGACTGATTTCCCGAGTGCCGATAACGCGGGCGTCGGTATACTCGGATTGGATCTGACACCATGCCAAAGCGAGTCGAAACCGTTGTTTTGCACGATAGCTCCACCCCGGTCTTGGGTGATACGCAGAAGGCCGGCAGCGTCGTGGTCACCACCCTCGACACCTTGCTGAGCCAGGCTCGCGCGAACTCACTGTGGCCGCTTACCTTTGGGCTCGCGTGCTGCGCGATCGAGATGATGTCGTCGGTGGCGGCCCGATTCGACCTCGCCCGATTCGGCTCGGAGGCTTTCCGCGCTACTCCCCGCCAAGCGGACGTGATGATCATCGCCGGACGTCTCAGTAAGAAAATGGCCCCGGTCCTTCGCCAGATTTACGACCAGATGCCGGAGCCGAAGTGGGTGATCTCCATGGGCGCTTGTGCCAGCAGCGGCGGTGTTTACAATAACTACGCGATTGTCCAAGGCGCCGACCAGGTGGTGCCGGTCGACGTCTATGTGCCGGGTTGCCCTCCCTCGCCCGACGCGTTGATCTACGGGATCATGAAACTTCAGGAAAAGATCAAGCGAGGCAAGCCGAAGACGATGCAAGACCTGCGGCTTATCGAGCTGCATCCGCGGACCCTGGAAGAGGTGGAGGCGTAAATGGAACTCTTAAAAGACGTTGTCAAGCCGATGATCGCGGGGTTCGGGATCACCAAGCGACGCCTCGCCCATAAGAAGGTGACGATTTCCTACCCGGAGGAGCGACGCGAGCAGTTCCCGCGCACCCGCTGGCGGCATGTATTGACCCGATATGAGAGCGGGCTGGAGCGGTGCATCGGCTGTTCGCTCTGTGCGGGGGCTTGTCCGGCGCGCTGCATCTTCGTCCAGGCGGCGGAAAACACCGACGACGAGCGATATTCGCCGGGCGAGCGGTACGCAGTGCGATACGAGATCAACATGATCCGCTGCATCTTCTGCGGCTACTGCCAAGAGGCGTGCCCAACCGGCGCGATCGTGCTTCGAAAGGACTTCGAACTCGCCAACTACAAGCGGGAGCAGTTCATCTACACGAAAGAGATGCTGCTGGAGCCGGCTTCCGTCGAAGCTTAGTCACGCCGTTTTTCTGCGACCACCTTCGGGGTCGATAAGAGGTTGAACGTCTTACCCCGGGTCTGCTGACCCGGGGCTAATTTCTGAAGACCCCTCCGGGGTCGAAACTAGGTCGTGAGAATTATCGCGCTAGGTCCCGCGGCTATTGGTACTTGCAGTCAAGGATTACTTCGCGGATCTCGGGCTTTTGTCGGAGCAGTCGCGCGATGTGGTCCATCTCGATCTTTACGTCGCTGATGTTCGATCCGGGCATCGGCACGATGACCCCCCGAACCATGAGCACCCCGTGGCGCAGTTGGAGATCGGATCGGGCGATGTCGATCCCACGCTTTGACATTTCGGTCCGGGCCGTTCTGAGGCCGCGTACATCCTTTTGGTCAACCATGATGCCTCCTGCCTTTGAGGGGAGCGCGCCTGATATCAAAAAGTCCTAGGGCCTGCGATTCCCTCCATATCATTGTAAGAGCGAAGTGGGGGAACGGTTCGGCGATTTTTGCCTGCTATGCCAAAAGCCCTGCTCACTCCGCAGATTTGGCGGATTCCCATAGGTCGTCCCATTCTTGGGCCGACATCTCTCGGAGCGGCTTGGCGGCGGCTTTCTCCATCGCCATGAAGCGGCGGGTGAACCGGTCGAGCATCTTTCGCAGCGCCTCTTCCGGCTCCACCTTCGCCCAGCGGGCGATATTGACGGCGGTAAAGAGAAGGTCGCCTACTTCACTTTCGATTCGCTCGAGGTCGCCTGAACCGATCTCTTCCCGGAGTTCGTTCTCCTCCTCGCGCAGCTTGTCGAACACCGATTCCATGTTCGGCCACTCGAACCCGGCGCGGGCGGCCCGCTTGCTCACGTCGAAAGCGCGGAGCAGCGCCGGCATCGCCTTGGGAACCCCGGCGAGGATGCTTTTCGGGGGGCCGCCCTTCTCGCCCTGTTTGATCCGGTCCCAGTTCTTCAGGACCTCCTCGGCGTTCGCGACGTCGGTGTCTCCGAACACATGGGGGTGACGCCGGACCAGTTTCTCCACGATCTCGTGCGCGACCGCGTCGATGTCGAATTCCCCGGTTCGAAGCTTGCGGATCTGGGCGTGCATAAACGGCTGGAGGAGAAGGTCGCCGAGCTCCTCGCGAAGCTTCGAGGCGTCTCCCTCGTCGATTGCATCCAGTACCTCATAGGTTTCTTCGACCAGGTGCTTTTTCAGCGATTCGTGGGTCTGCTCTTGATCCCAGGGGCAACCGCCGGGTCCGAGAAGTCGATCCACGACGTAAGTCAGCTCTTCCAACGGACGCCGCGGCAAAATCAAGACCGCATCGTCCGGCACGGAGTCGCCGGCAATCGTCGCCTCGATTCCGGCCTCCCGAAGCTTGGCCTCGACGGATACTTCGGACTCGGACAGGAATACGGCGGAGCCCTGCAGGCGGCGGATCAAATCGTCGGTAAGAGGACCCGGCTCAAGTCGAACAATTGCGGCCACCGCACTAGTTTATTGTCTACCGCTTAACCGCGCACCACATTTCCTCGGCCGGCCATCGGTGCGACCATTCGAGATCGATGTATTCGAAGCGGGTCGGCGGGGTATCGGCGCGAGGAAATAGCTCGATAAAGTCAACGACGTCGAAGCCGCTGGCGCGAAGAAGTCGTAGCATGTCGCCGGTCGGCATGTGGAATTCGATGCCGTCATCCCAGTCCATTCGCTCGATCTTCCGGTAATCGTTCACCAACTCGGGTTTAGCGGCCCCTTCCTGGGGCGAGCAGAGTACGGAAATCGTGCTGTTGCGCAGGAACACCAGACGTCCCCCGGGGCGGAGGAGACGGGCCGCCTCGGGGATCCATTTTTTAGGGTCGCACCAGATGCTGGCGCCATACTCGCTCACCGCGTAATCGAACGACTCGCTGGGCAGGGAGGTCTCCTCGGCGCTTTCTTCGTACAGCGGAAACTGGATGCCGAATTCCCGCTGGTACTTGCGGGCATTGGCAAGCTGCTCCGGCGTGATATCGACGCCGACCGGCCTGGCGCCGAGCCGGGCCAACCAGGAAGAAACGTAACCGGTCCCGCAGCCAAGCTCGACGGTGTCCTTACCATTGAGCAAGGAGAGATCTCCGAGGGCGTGGACCTCCTCCTCGGGGACATTCCAGACTCCCCAATCGATCACGCCGCTCGCCCAGGCGCGGCGGCCGGGCTCATCGAAATCTTTGCTCAGCCGAGCCCAGAGGGTTCGATTGTTTTCGACATGGTGAGGCAGGGAAGACATCGGGCGGATTATAGCGCGGCGCTATTTTCGGATCATCTCGGCCTTGATCGTGGCGCGGCCTTCCTCGCCCATCTTGGCGTCGAGCGAGGTCAGCTCGGATTTCACGAGAGACATATCCTTAAGGTCGAAAGCGAACGATCCGGTGACCTTGGCCGGCTTTGGGTCTCCGCGATGGGCGTACTTGAACTCCACCTCGACGACGTCGTAGACGCCAATCTTTCCTAGGCCCTTGACTTCGTATTCGATCTCGGCCGCTCTTAGGCTTTGCGCCTCGTCGGCTTTGATCTTGCGGACCCATTTGTCTCCCTTCTTCACCGGCTTCTCGGGAGGTACGAACTCGGTGGGGCTGAGTATCGCTCTGAGCATGTTTCCTTGAGCCTGCTCGCCCTCTTCCTTTTTGTCGATCCGCTCCCCTTTTGCGGTGTACTCGGCGATCTCTGGTTCGGTGTCGTCGGGCGCTTCGTGCGCCTCCCGGTCGACGATCACTTTTCCGCCCGTCCGAAGAGTCTCGACGGTGTAATCGCCATTCGTCCGGATCTTGGTGACTTTGCCCGTGGCGATGCCGGTAATTTCGATCGTCTTACCGCCGGAGTCGATGCTGATTTTCGTTTCGTAGGTGAGCGTCTGGCCTAGAAACGGTTTCCACGTGAGCGAATAGCTCGGCTCCTCCTGGGGCACGCCCGCGAACGTACAAAAGGTGGCGGAGAGGAGAAGCAGGGCGGAGGCCGGTTTCATATGCTCGATCTATTTTAGGTCAGTGACCGAATGGGCCGGGCTTCCCGGTCCAATTGACAGTTTCAATCACCGCAGTTCTGTAGTAATTTTGGTAACGTGTTACATCCGCGCCGCCCGCTAGTCGCGCTCTTCGTGTCTTTCGCTGCCATGTTGGCGCTATCCGGATGCGGCGGCGGTAGCGGATCGGCGTCGACTTCCCGTTTGAAAGTACCGATCGATTGGCCGGCGCGGCAGCGGGCGTTGGGGGCGACCGAGTCCGCAGAATCGGTGCTGGTGGTTCTGACTACTCCCGAACCGGGAGGCAAAGGTTTTAGCGCTTTCGGCAATCGAGGCGCCGACTCTTCGGCGCACCAGACGATGGCGATTTCGGTGGACAAGGTTCCGGTGGGAATCTGGCGGCTCCAGGCGGAGTTCCATGCTCTTCCGGAAGGGAACGGGGCCACGGTTGCCACGGCCTCCGCGATCGTCCAGGTCCGAGCGGACGGCGCTCTTTTGAGCGCCTCGGGTGCGCCGCTGGGCAGCATCGCCGTCCAATCGCAGATCGCGGGAGTCGTCGTGAACGACCAGCAGACGGTGACCGTCGGCTCCCAAGTGGCCCCTGAGGTCACCGCCTTTACGCCAAATGGGATCGCGGCACTTTCGCCGAACGCCGTGCGGTACGCGATCGTCGGCGGGGGTGAGCACGCCACTCTGACAAGTGGCCTTGTGAGAGGGGTGTCCCCAGGGGACGTGACCGTGACCGCAGAGGTAGACGGCATTACCAGCGGAGGGCAAGTCATCTCCGTGGTGACACCGGGAACGAAAATTACGACGGTCGACATTGCGGCGCAGGGCCTCGCAGGGATGCCCGGGTCGAACACGATCTATGCCGCGGTGGGAGGGCAGGGAGCTCAGAATCCAAACTCCGTTGTCGCGATCGACACGTCAACCGGAGCGGTGACCGGCAGCGTGTCCATCGGCAGCGCTCCGCAGTACCCCACTCTGTCGGCGGACGGAAAAACGCTTTACGTGGTGGTGGACAACGGAGCGAGCGTCGCGAAAATCGATTCGACCACGATGACGAAGACGGCGGAGTTTAGTATCGGGACCGACCCGTTCGGACAGCCGTTAACGGCAGCGGGCTTGGCCGTCTCGCCGGTCGATTCGAACGTGGTGGCGGTTTCCACGAACTGGATTGGGATTGGCATTCAAATCTATCGATCGGGCGTGCGGTTGGGGCATGTCGATTCGCGGTCGGACCAAGGGGCGACGGCCGTCGCCTTCAACGACACGGGCTCAGCGGTGTTTTCCGTGACGGGCTTTAGCCCGAGTGAACTGATTCGGGACGACGTCGATAGCTCCGGGGTTACGGCAGTGACCACGGCGGGTGGAAATGGCGGCTACCCGGTTTCCTTCGAGGGCGGGCGGCTTTATGTCGGTAACACCGCCTACAATCCGGCCACCCTCCAATCTATCGGCCAGTTTGTGAACGCCGAGGGAACCTTCGGCGGTCTGGCGGTCGACGCTACGCTCGGACGGGCTTGGCAAGTCTCTCGAACCCGCCTGATCGCCTTCGACATCGCGACCTTCGGGCGGGTTGCTAGTTACCCGCTTCCTTCCGATAACATCAATTCGACGAACATCGTCCGGTTCGGAGCGAAAGGAATCGCCTTTATCGAGCAGGGCGGCGGCATCGGCGGTGGCCGCATCGATCTGCTAAATATCGCCCCTGGCTTGTAGACCAAGCCAGAGGGTTCGTCGCGAGGCTGACGATCGGGCAACTGCCTCTGGGCTACTCCTGGGCGGAGAAGAATTCGGGAACGCCGCCTAATGTGTCGCCCTGTTAGGCGGCGAACACGGAGCAATTAGGCACTTTTACAGCGTCTCGGTCACCTTTCGGATGTGTTGCGGGCGATCGGGGTCCAAGCCGCGGGCGCGGGCGGCGGATAGGGCGAGCCACTGTCCGAACATGGCATCCCAAAGCGGCTCTAACGGCTCGTGCTCGACTCGGCACTCGGGCGCTTGAACGATGGCGCAGCCTTGGGCGGCGAGATCGGGCTTCGGGCCGTCAAACGAAATGATCGCCGAGCCATGCCCGGCCAGCGCCTTTGGGCCGTGTTCGAAATCCGCGCTCGAATATGCCTTGCAAGGGATCAGCGCGCATTCCATGAGCTTCAGCGCGGCTTCTTGACAGGTCGAGAACCCAAACGTCCGACCCAGGGCGAAGACCGGCTGGCAGCGCACCGCAGTCCCGCTCGACTCGACGGCCGCGTTGCGCGCAGTCTCAATCCACGCGTCGTTTGGCAAGAGGTCGGCGGGATCGGGCAATTCGCCGCCGAGGGCGCGGACGACCTGATAGAGGGCGAGCAGGGAAGCGGAGTAGGTCTTGGTTGCGGCGACGGAGTTCTCGGCCCCGCAATTCATGAGGATCGAGTGGTCGGCCTCCCTGGTGAGCCGGGAACCAGCCGTGTTGGTTATGGCCAGCGTGGCGTGGCCGTCCTCCCGCATCGCCGCCAGCACCTCGGCAACATCCGGCGCCGCGCCGCTTTGCGAAATCCCGATGGCGAGGCACCGCGGATATCGGATCCGCCGATGAAATTGAGTGATGACGCTGGGCGCGGCGAGCATCGCGGGAATTCCTAAGAAGACCTCGATCAAGTACCGAGCATATAGGGCGGCGTTGTCCGAAGAGCCCCGAGCGGCGAGCAAGACCATGTCGAACCCGCGATCCCCGACGGCTTGGCGGGTCGCTTCTCGGGCCGATTCAAAGTAACCGGCTGCGTTTTTCGCCAGCAAGTCCGGCTGCTCGCGGATTTCTTGCTCCATCAGGGGGCCTAACATCCGCACGATTATAATCTGCCCATGAGCTTGCCCATCGCCTTCACCGATCTCATCGCGAAGGTAGCTCGCGAACCGGACTCCTCCAAAGCGCTGCAGGAGATTTCCCGGGCAGCCCTTGGACTCACAAAAAGTCAGCATGTGCTCGTCGCCGTTCTAAACGAAGAGATTGGCGAGTTGGAAGGGCGAGCCGGCGCGGGGGATGGATTTGGAGACCCTGGGCAACGCTGGGCCCTGTCGGTGGGAGGGCGCGAAGGGATTGTAGGTTACGTCGCCGCAACGGGGGCGACGGTGGTGACCGGGAATGTTCACCGGGATTCTCGCTATCTTTCGGTGTTCCCATCCACGCAAAGCGAGATGGCGGTTCCGGTTACGGACCACGATGGACGTATCCGCGGGGTCTTGAATCTCGAAGCGGATGCCCTCGAAGCGTACGAGGGGACGGATACCGTCCTTGCATGCGCGTTGGCCGACCTTGTGATGATCGTCTTGGAGCGCGAGGCGCATCTGCGGCGGGAGGAAGCCCTGATGCGGGTGGGCGGCGCCGTGGGGTCGGCAGTGACGGAGACGGACCTGATCGAACAGGTGATCCGCGTAGCCGAGGATGTGCTTCGGCTGCAGGCATGCTCGATCTTTCTTATCGAACCATCGGGCGAGAAGTTTGTTCTGCGGAGTAGCACGGGGCGGTTGCGCGATCTGGTCGGTCAGATCTCGTACGACCGCGGAGAAGGGTTTACGGGATGGGTTTGCGATACCGGCCAACCGATCTTGCTGGACAACCCCCAGGGGGATCCCCGTTGGCGTGGGAAGTACGTGGAATTCCCATCCGAACAGGTGGCAAGCTTCTTGGCGGTTCCGATCGTGTGGCGCGGGCGAGGAATCGGCGCGATTCGGGCATTGCGGCGGAAATCGGACAACCCGTTCTACGACAACCGCTTCCGAACCGGCGACATGCGGCTGCTGGCGGCGATCGCCGAGCAGCTCGCGATCGGTCTGGAGAGCGTGCGAAGCACGGAGCGGACGATTCGCGGCGAGCGGATGATCGCGTGGGGCGAGCTAAGCGCGAAAAGCTCTCACATGATCGGCAACCGGGTTTTTGCCCTCAAAGGGGACCTGAACGAGCTGCGGCACCTATTGGCGGAGTCGTCTCCCTCGGCGGATGAGCTACGGGAGTTGGAACGAAGCGTCTCGACGAACGTGCGTCGGATCGAAGAGATCCTCCAGGACTTCCGGGACTTCGTGACGGCGACCCAACTCTCCCGAGAGCCTACCGACCTTAACACGCTGGTCCGGGAGACGTTGGAAGAGGTCTTTCCCCGGAGGTCGTCGGTCCAGTTGGAGACGGAGTATGCGGCGGACCTGCCCGAGTTTGGAATCGACGGGAAGCGGCTGCGGCGGGCGGTGTCGGAGCTTATCGAGAACTCGTTGAGCTATATGGACAAGGGTGGGCGCCTGAGTGTCTCGACCTCGGTCGTGGATTCCGAGGACAACGAGAGACTCTACGGGGCGAGCGCCCACCGTTTCGCCCAGATCGTCATCCAAGACACCGGTCCGGGCGTCGAGAGTGGGAAGAAGACGCTCATCTTTCAGCCTTTCTACAGCGGACGGGTCCGCGGTATGGGGCTGGGACTGTCGATCGTCAAGGGGATCGTCGACGCCCACGGCGGGCAAGTCTACGAAGCGGGCGAGCCGGGTGAGGGGGCGAAGTTCGTCATCCTTCTGCCTCTGACGACGTAGCATCGGAGCTACGGACGGGCGAGAAAATCGTAGGTTATGTCTCCGAACCCGGGAAGGCCTTCGTGGCCGTAATCGGGATAAACGACGGTCGATTTGAGGCCGCCGAGCTTGTTGTATGCAGCGAACTGGGTGGAGGGGAGGCAGATGTTATCCATTAGGCCGACCCCCATCATCACCTCCGCTCGGACGCGGGGGGCGAGGAACTGGATGTCGATGTAGCCGAGGCGGGTGAAGATCTCCTCCTCTCGCGTGTGGCGAGGATCGTGCATGCGGAAGAAGTGCCGGATCTCCTCATAGGCGGAGCCGCCTTGGTCCATCTCCCACGTCCGGCGGTAGTCGCTTAGGAACGGATAGACGGGCGCCGCCCTTCGGATGCGAGGCTCGAGTGCCGCGCAGGCGATCGTCAGGGCTCCCCCTTGAGAGCCACCCATCGCGGAGACCCGGTTGGCGTCGACTTCCGGCATCTCCATCACGATTTTCGCTAGCTGGGCGGTATCGAGGAAGATGCTCCGGAAAAGGAGCTTTTCGGGTGCATCGTCCAGTCCCCGGATAATGTGCCCTTTGTGGGTGGGGCCTTTCACACCGCCCACGTCTTCGGAGAGGCCGCCTTGGCCGCGACAGTCGAGGGAGGCGACGCAGATTCCGTTGGCGACGTACGCCAGTTTGTCGTGCCATTCGCCTGAGTGCCAGGTGTAACCGTGGAACTGGAGTACGGCCGGGCAGTCGGCTTTGCCCTTCGGGCGAAGGAATTTCGCATGGATTCGGGCACCGCCGACGCCAGTGAACCAGAGGTCGAAGCATTCCGCGAAATCGGCCGCGATAGGGTGCGGGGTCAACTCAAGGTTTGAATCGACGGCACGCATCTCGGCGAGGGCGGTGTCCCAGTACTCCTCGAAGTCGGCCGGGCGAGGGTTTCGGCCCTGATAATGCTCCAGTTCGTGCAGCGGCATGTCGACAAGCGGCATGCCGACTATCTCACCCTATTTTCAACGGGAAGTGCACGGTCATCGTAGCACGGGCTTCCAGCCCGTGTGTCTCACGACCATCCTGGTCGTGTAAACGTAGCATCGGCTCCCAGCCGATGAACCCCCTCGACCATCCTTGGTCGCGTGAGAAGGCCAAGGGCAGGATGCCCTTGGGACTCACTGGCAAGATACCAGTGCCACGATCGCTTAACGGGCGAACAGGGCTTTCAAGCCATCCAGGGCGTGGCGTAAGGTTGCGACGTCGGCGCCAGGGAGCATGCATTCGAGGCTGACCCGGCTATCGTAGCCGAGTTCTCGAAGGCGGTCGACGAAGCCGTGGAGCATCGAATCGTCGGGCTGAGGCGCGAAGCGGGGAAGGTTCGCGATGTGGACGTGGGTGGGAGCGAATGGAATCTGCTCGGCCCAGTGCTGGGCGCTTGGGGCTCCAGCGCCGCCCTCGGCGGCCCATTCGAACAGGACATGGTAAGTATCGGCGGTATAGCCGACGCCGTGATCGCGAAGGATGCGGGCGAAGGTTCCCAGGTCGTTGCCGACATTGGTTTCGGTTCGATTGAGCGATTCCGGGGCGATCTTGATTCCGTACCGGCCGGCGATGGCGTTGACTTCGGCGGCGATCTTGGCAAATCGCTCGTCGTAGCCGCTTTCCGGCGCAAAGCGGGACGCGCCGCTTCCGATGACCATGACCTGGATGCCGATCTGGGATGCCCTTCCGATAACCTTCTCGGCGTACTCGAGGTACGGTGCAGAGCCCGAGTCGAACAAGCGAATCGACGATGGAAAAAAGAGGTTGCTCGCCTCGGCATGCGCGGCTCGGTAGGGCGCTGGATCGAACGGATCCAACGCGACGAAGCTGGTTGCGCCAACTTCGACGTAGTCAAATCCGGCGGCTAAAGCGTTGGCTGCGCCGGTGAACTCGCTGCAGATTCCATATTTCATTTACAAGACCACCTTTTCGCCACCCCGGCGGCTGCTTTCGTAGATGGAAAGTATCACTTTGAGAGGCTCGAGCGCCATCTCGCCCGTGATGTATGGGTCGCGGTCGTCGGCGACCGCCTGAGTGAAGTCCTCGAGTTGGAGGCGATGTTGTTCGCCCCATTGGTGACTGGGCCTCGCCTCTTCTTCGCTCGTCGCTTCGACTCCGGTGAGGTGAAGGTTGGGGGTGGGTTGCATCATTACGCCGCCGCCATATTGTCCTTGCTGGGCGGCAACCGGATCGACTTGCCACAGCTTCACTCGATCCCCTTCGAGAATCACGGAGCCGTGGACGCCGTGAACCTCCAGCCGCTCGGCGAGGCCGGGGTAACAGTTCGTGGAGGCGTGGATGAGGCCGATCGCGCCGGAGTGGTACTCCACCAAAGCGTAGGCGACGTCCTCGACCTCGATACTGTGCGCCATCGTCCGGCAAACCGCCTGCACCGACTTGATGCCGCCCATCACCCACTGCAGCATGTCGACATAGTGGACGCCCTGGTTCATCAGGCAGCCACCGCCGTCCAGGGCGTAGGTTCCACGCCAGTCGCCGGAATCGTAGTACGCCTGGGTCCGATACCACTTCACGTAGGCATCGCCCTGGAGGACCCGCCCAAGGTCGCCTCCGAGAGCGGCGTCGCGGAGACGGCGGATGTCGCGGGCGAACCGGTGCTGCGAAATGCAGGTGAACTTGACCCCGGCCTCCCGGCAGGAGCGAACCAGCCGGGTTGCGGCGTCTAAGGTCACATCGATCGGCTTTTCGACGACGACGTGCTTTCCGGCTTTCGCGGCCGCAATACCGACTTCCGCGTGAAGACCGCTCGGAACGCAAACAATCGCGGCGTCGATCTCTCCGAAGAGCTCGTCGAGCGTCTTTGCCGCCGGGACACCATAGCGTTCGCTTGCGGCGCAAGCGGCTGCAGAGTCGGTGTCGTAGACGGCGGCCAGGCGGGCGCCTTCGATCTCAAGAAGCGCGTCGCAATGCGTGGAATAAATTTTGCCGCAGCCGACGATGCCGTAGCGCAGACTCACGCGACTCCTCCGGCCCGTTGGAGCACGTTCCGCAGAGCGACGACGGCGGTCTCGAAGAGCTGGGCGCCGCTAAAACCGCCCATGGGTCCCGCCGCCTGGAGGTGCGGTTCTAAGGTCAGGTTGCCGTTCCAACCTTCGCCGATCAGATAGCGAAGAGTCTCTTCGATCTCGGCGTCTCCCTCGCCGGCGGGGACGATGGCCCGTTCGGCGGCTTTCGCATCCTTAATGTGGAGCGTGTCGAGGTGGGGCAGCAACCAAGGGAACCAGTCCTTCGGTCGATACCCGAGGAGAACGTCGTTGGCGAAATCGTACACCGCTTTGAAGTGACTGTCGCCGAGCTCGCCATACATCCGCTTGGCGTTCTCGGGGTAGGCGCCCCAGAAACGGGCGTCGTTTTCGTGGATCAGCACCACCTCTTGGTCCTTTGCGAGCTGCCTCTGTTCCTTCATCCATTCGATGACCTTGGGAGCGAGCTCATCCTCGCTCCCCTCCGGCACCTCGGGAGTGAAGATGCGGATCCGCTTGGTGTTGACTCGCTGAGCGACATAGCAAGCGCGCTTGAGTCGGTCGAATTCGCGTGCCTGGGCCATCACGTCGTACTTGACCTTGTTGACCGGCGAGCCGACACAAGAGATCTTGAGTCCGGCGTCGTGCACTTTGTCGAGGATTTTTTCCAGGTGGTCGAGGGTGAGATCGAGGACGTTGATGCCGTCGACACCTCGAAGGTCGAGTCCCGAGAGGCCGAGGCGAGACAGGGTTTCGACCTGTTCGTCGATGCTCGGACTTATTTCGTCAGCGAATCCAGTGAGGTTGAAGCGCGGCGACTCCATTCGAGGGACGTTACCCTGCTTGTGGGGAGTGAGGCGTTGAGGCGTTGAGGCGTTGAGGCGTTGAGGCGTTGAGGCGTTGAGGCGTTGAGGCGTTGAGGCGTTGAGGCGTTGAGGCGTTGAGGCGTTGAGGCGTTGAGGCGTTGAGGCGTTGAGGCGTTGCCAGCTTGCTGCTTTACCCTTTCCTTCACGCCCAGTGCCCAACGCCCTAACGCCGAGATCCGGTCTGCACCTCACGCCTTAATGCCAAGCAGTTTCGAGCGCGCCGAACGTTCTCATTGTCGAAAGGGCGGTAGGATTTTCAGCGATGAGGGGACTGCTTGTGGGGGCGGGGGGAATGGGGCGGGCTTGGGCTCGTAACCTGTCAGCGAATGGTGGGGTGACCCTTGCGGGTTGGGTGGATGTGCGGCCGGGGGCCGCTGAGGCGGCAGGGGGAGAACTTGGCCTAAACGTGGGCTATTACGGTGTGGACCTTGGGACCGCATTGAAGGAAGTTGCGCCAGATTTCCTGGTGGATGTGACTCCACCCGAGGTGCACCATGAGGTGACGTTAGCCGCCCTTGCCCACGGCGTGCCAGTAATCGGTGAGAAGCCGATGGCGGCGAGCATGGCTCAGGCCCGGAAGATGGTGGAAGCTTCCGAAACGGCAGGGAAGCTGTACATGGTCAGCCAGAGCCGACGGTACGACGGGCAGATTCGAGCTTATCGGAAACTCATTCGGGATCGCCTCGGTCCGTTGGGCATCCTTAACAGCGACTTTTACATCGGAGCCCATTTCGGCGGGTTTCGCGATGAGATGGAGCACGTTCTCTTGCTGGACATGGCGATCCATACTTTCGACGCGGCGCGATATATTTCTGGCGCCGATCCGGTGTCGGTGTACGCCGAGGAGTTCAACCCATCTTGGAGCTGGTACCAGGGAGCCGCCAGCGCGACCGCCTTGTTCGAGATGACCAACGGCCTCCGCTATACCTATCGAGGAAGCTGGTGCGCGGAGGGGCTGCCCAGCTCTTGGGAAGGGGACTGGCGAGCCGTCGGATCGAACGGTACCGCGGTTTGGATCGGTAACGAACAGCCGAGGGCAGCGATCGTCACCGAGCCGGGTGGGTTTCACTCGAAAACGGAACCGTTGGAAGTTATAAGCGAACCGGTGAGTAGCGGCATCGCCGGCTCGTTGAAGGAGTTTTTACACGCGCTCCAGACCGGGGAGACGCCGAACGGAGAGTGTCACGACAACATCAAGAGCCTCGCGATGGTATTCGGAGCCATCGAATCGGCCCGGCGGCGTGAGCGGGTGTCTATCTCAGAGGTGATGGAGACCATTTAGACGGCAGGGAATCAGGAATGCACGACCACAGCGAGGGGCACTTTACCGGAGGAGAAACGGTTCGGGACATCGTCATTGGAATGGCCGATGGCCTCACGGTACCGTTTGCTTTGGCCGCGGGTTTGGCGGGGGCGATCGCGTCGAGCCGTTTGGTCCTTACTGCGGGAGGAGCGGAAATCGCGGCGGGCTCGATCGCGATGGGTCTCGGCGGGTTTCTTGCCGCTCGTGGCGACGCCGAGCATTACCGGGCGGAGAGGGCTCGCGAGCAGCGTGAAGTCGTTGAGGTCCCAGACCGAGAGAGGAAGGAAGTAAGCGATCTGCTGGTCGAATACGGCCTCGATCCGATCGACGCCGAGAAAGCGGCAATGGCTCTCAGCAAGAACGAAGAGAAGTGGATCGACTTCATGATGCGCTTCGAACTTGGGCTGGAAGAGCCCGATCCGAGGCGAGCCCTCCGTAGCGGCCTGACGATCGCCGGGGCGTATGTCGTCGGTGGCATCGTCCCGCTGGTTCCTTACTTTTTTATTCCTCACGCCACTAGCGCTCTGCCTTGGTCGGCGGGCGTTACGATGGCCGCGTTGTTGGTCTTTGGCTTGCTCAAAGGGCGGGCGGCAGGGATCTCGCCGGTGCAGAGCGCGGTTCAGACGGTGATCGTCGGCGGGCTGGCCGCGGCTGCCGCGTTCGCGCTGGCGCGGGCTTTTTCCTAGGTTGGCGGCATACTGAACCTATGCCCGGTCAACCGATAGATGAAGCGATCGGCGACTTGCTAAAGTCGCTCAACAAGGGGCAGTACTTGCTGCTTTGCTCGGCGATTCAGCAGCTGGGCGGCGAACTCCGCATCGATCCCGCTGCGTTTTCGAGGATGCTCGTCGCGGAAAATCCGAAGATGAGCGTCAGCGCATCCGACGGCCCGATTGTGCTTCGTCTCGTTGGGTAAGTCGGCGACGACCAACGACTGGTCGGACAGCCAGCCTGCTCAAGGAGATTCCGGCCGGGAATCGGCCGGAATTGAGGTCGCCAGGAGTACGAATCGCAGCCTACTGGATCGGTCGGACTTCGATTCCGAAGCCGTACTCCTCTCCGAAAAGAGCGGCGGGGTGGAGGGAGGCGATTTCCACCGCTTCGTCGATGTTTTCCGCCTCGACGATGAAGAAGCTGCCGAGCTGCTCCTTAGTTTCGATGAACGGCCCATCGGTGACGCTGGGTTGGCCGCGTCGGGGGCGGATGGTTTTTGCGAGCCGCGGGCTTTGCAGACCTTCCTCGGCGACGACCTTGCCGGTGGCCCTAAAGGGGACGCATTGAGCGAAGCACTTGCTCAAGACGGCGGATTTCTCCGCCTCGGGAACGCGGTCAAAGGTGTCGATGTCGAGGTAACCAAGGCACAAGAATTGCATTTTGTTTCTCCTAATTCTCTGGCTCCCGCAACTCGATCCCGTCGCGGAGGCCTCGCGTGCGGCCCCGGACCGGGGGCCGCATCCGCTTGTTAGTCGCTGGGCCTACTCAACGATTCGACCTTCGTTCAAAAAATCGACGTTTCTCCCGGAGCATCAAGGCCAAGTATTTCCGGACTTCCAGGTCGCATCGACGCGGCCACGCGTATCGGCTCCCTTCAACGCGATGGCGATGCTCCACGCAACCAACTCGCGCACATCCGGGCGAGCCACTAGGTGGCCAATGGGGTTTCGTCTCGGATACACCGCAACGGACTAAGCCGCCCGGTTTGAACGGAGGCTACTCAAATCGAATTAGGATCCGCGCCTAGCAGACCGACTTTTATGCCGGCTTGACTTAGCCGCGCCGTCGCCTTGCCGCTGAGCATAAGCAGCGCGATGAGCGACACGCATGGAATGAACATGAGAATCGTGTACAGAACCGGTGACAGTGCCAGTGCCTTCGCGAGCCTAATGACCGACATGATCATGAATACAAGCACGGCCAAGATCGCAATTAGAACCAGTATCGCAAGCGACGGCATCTTGGCGGCGGTAACTACACCGTTTAGAATCGCGACACCAATCTGGCCTAGGACGCAGAGCAAAATCTGCCTCTGAGAGGCGGCAACCTCCCTGAGAACTTGCCGATCGTTGGCGAGATTCTGTCGCGGATAGTTGCTCGGCTCTGAACCAGGGGGAGGCGTTTGCATCTTGACCCCTATGCTACACCGTTTAGCGAGACCGGGCAATTCCTGGGGCTACGCTTTAACAAACTTGTGCGTCGTAACCAGACGCTGCCTGTTTTCAATGATCTCCGAAAGCTGGGTTAACATTCGTCTGTGGCCAACAAGACCAGAGCTTGTTGTTCCCTCCGTTCCTCGGGTTGCCTGCGAATGATCGACAAGGTCGAGCGCTTCTTGAACCCCCATAGATCCGCGTGAGCGTTAGATCCAGCATGGCCAATACGAGCAGACCGACGCATCCGATCCCGCCGAAGGCAATGGTACGAGCCATCGAGTCATAAAGCCCGACAAGAGCCAGAATGCAGACGATGACGAGGATCACGAGGGAAAGCCCCGACTTTTTAAGAATAAGGCCAACTTTCGCCTTGGCGTAAGACCCGCGATCGATTGAAAACGAAGAGGTCTTTACGGCGGGTTGGCTAGTCAATTTTTACCGCCTGAGAACGAGCCTCGGCCAACAAGCTGTAAACGCCAAAGAATTCCGCCCACCGGTGTAAGTAGACGTGATCCAGTTGACCTTCCTGTAGTTCCAGCACTTGAACGATGTCGTTCCATTGTTTGTCACTTACCCGATTTCCAAGGACAAACCACCGCAACTTGGTGAGGACAATGTCCTCGGGCGACGTGAATGGGAAAAGCCTATTTGGTGCCAACTCGTACTGCCGGGCGCGCTTAAACAATTCCGTCACATATTCATTTGCTTCGAGAACGAACAGATCGATTTTGAAGGTTTCTTCGAAGTGCAGGATTTGAAATGACCGAAATTCCTCCCGCGACTCGAGCGCTTCGCGCATTTGCTCTTGCGAGCCCATGAAGTCATTTCGTGTCGCCTCGTGTAGACGGGGGACGTCATCGGCATCGATCAGAACAGCTAAGTCCAAGTCGTAGGTTTGCCGAGGCTGGCCCCAAGCGCTGCTTGCAAAACTCCCCCCCACGACAAATTGGATGCTCAAGCTCTGCAGGAGCTCTAAAAATTCGATAACGAGAGAAGGGGCCGGGATCACAGGAATCTTATCTGCTTCCGAACGGCTTGCCGAGTCTGATCGGGAAACATTTGGCGGCTTTGATCCACCAGTTCGAAGGTCTTCTGGATCCGCCATTCGGGAGATTTGGCGCGGAGCAGCCTGATGCGCATCTTATGAACCTCGATGTTTGTGTCGAGCAAGTCCGTTCGCTGCATAGGAGGCAGATTACCTATCGTCTCAAAAGAGAAGAGTGGTGCCCAGGAAAGGACTCGAACCTTCACGTCCTTGCGGACACTGGCACCTGAAGCCAGCGCGTCTACCAATTTCACCACCTGGGCGGGCGGTTCGAAAGAGTACCCGGAAGGGGTCGATAATTCAAGACTCCACGTCGTTATACTGGGGTATGGCTACTGTTGGAACAGATCGCGTCCACGTCGTTCGGAACTCGGATACCTACGAAGGGAAGCAGGGGTTAACCTACTTCACCGGCATCTCCAAGGAGAGCACGGGATCGAAAGGGGTGTGCCTGCACGCCCTCAACATCCCACCCAGCGGACGAGCGAACGCTCACTACCACGACGGACACGAGAGCGCCATCTACATGCTGTCGGGGCATGCGGAGCAGCTCTGGGGAGATCAGCTCGAGAATCACGACGAGATCTTCCCCGGCGACTACGTCTACATCCCGTCCGGCGTTCCGCATGTGGTGATGAACGCGAGCTCCACCGAGCCGATCATGGCCGTGATCGCGCGGACCGACCCAAACGAGCAGGAAAGCGTCGTGCTCACCCCCGAGCTAGAAGCCCGCGTTGACGAGTTTCTGAAGAACCGAAAGTAGTCCGGCGGTGGCACGGGCGGCCCGCCCGTGTGTCTCAGGGGCGGCTCGCCCCTGATAAGAAAGCTTCCCCTTGAAGGTCTTCATCGGCTGGGAGCCGATGCTACGCGGGTGCCTGGTTTCGTAACGGGGATCTCTGCGAGCCAGTCGGGGATGTCGTCTGGGGCGTAGGATTGGGCTTCCACCTTGTAAGCGCCGTACAGTGGAGCCCCGAACTCGACCCCCGGCTGGCTCCGGTCAATCAGGACTCCGAACCCGACGACCTCGCCCCCTGCCGTCTCGATCGCCTGCCGGCTTTCGAGCAGAGAAGTTCCGGTCGTCAGCACGTCGTCCACGACTAACACTCTCTGCCCAGGAGGCAAGGTCTTGTTGCGGCGCAACGTCTTCACCCCGTTTTCCGACTCAACGTAGATGGAAGGAAGGCCGAGCTGCCGGGCGACCTCGAACGCGATGATGATGCCGCCAGTCGTCGGTCCCGCCACCGCCTCGATGTTTGCGCCGCGATATTGGGCGGCAATCTCCGTGCAAAGCGCGCTCAGGACATGGGGCTGTTCAAGGATGCGGAACTTCTCGAAATAGATCTCGGAGTGGCGGCCGGAGGTTAGGAGGAAGTGGCCGCGCAAGATGGCGCCCGAGTCTTCGAGAAGCTGTCCAAGGTCCATAAGTTGGATAGTTTACGCTTTGAACTGGCAGATGACTTCAATAGCGCCCACGATGTGGCCGTTGAATTCTTCTAGCTCTTCGGCTGGAACCCAGAGTTCGCGGTGCCGGGACGCGCCTACAACTTGGACCTCGTACCTGTCCACGAACGGCCTAGCGACTTGGAATCGGGTGACATAGCCGACGTGCCCAGAAGCCGCGTCCCGGGTGTTCCAGTCGCGGGCGATTTGCTCGGCGTAAGCCTGGTCTAGCACTGGGTAGAAGATCGGCTGGATCGGCAGTCGCGGTGGGAAGGTCTGAAAGCCGGTCGCCTCGATCAGGTCGAGCTCTGCTTGGCCGACCGGCCGAAACAAGGTAAGGGTCTCCATCACCCGACCACGCTGAACGGGGTCATGTCGCGCACGACTCGGTTCTCCTCATCCAGTAACACGATCTTGGGCAGGATCGGCGCATCGGAAAGATCGAACGCGGCGATGATCACCCGGTCGCCGGTTTGGAAGAAATGCGCGGCGCCGCCGTTCAGGCCAACCACACCCGGAGGACCGGCGAAGGCGTAGGTCTGAATCCGAGATTCGTGGTCCACCGCCCAAACGTGCACGAGCTCGCCGTCCTGGATTCCGACCCGATCCATGAGATCCGCTCCGATTTCAATGCTGCCCACATATTCGGGGTTTGCGTAGGTGACTCGGGCGTGGTGAAGTTTGGCTTTAAGCAACTGCGACAGTCGCATCGGGGATACTTGGCTCCTCTATTTCGGTCGGCGTCTCGGTAACGACGTCTTGAATCTTTCTACGCCGGCGCAGGAAGGCGGACAGGAAGCCGCCTACAAAAATCATCCCCGCACCCAGCCAAACCAGCCCGGTGAGCGGTTTCGTGAAGATCTCGATCGGATACAGAGCGGTCGAGAAGTACACCTGAAGCGCCACCGACTTATCCTTGGCGTCCATCTGCATCAGCGCCACGCGAAAGTCGCGGGTGGCCAAGGGAAGGTTTGGACCGTTAGCGACGCTGAATTGCGGGGTGACGTTCGCCACCTTTCCATCCGCGATAAATAAGATGTCGGCGCCGAACACCGCCGAAGGCGTCCCCGGCTGCCCCGTCATCTTCATCCCGCGGTACGTAATCGTAATATCCTTCTCGGTCTTGGTTTCCCCGGGTTTGAACCAGATCGGCTTTTCCCAAACCGTCACGATCGGCGCGCCCATGCTCAGATAGAAATCGTGGGCTGCGTAGCGCCGGATGAACGGCCAGACCATCGGTTTTCCCTCGCCTCCGTCCATCGCCCGCTGAAAGTACAGCCCAGGCGTGGCGGTAAAGGTTTCGCCGCCGGGGGCGGTGACGGTGAAAGCGATCTTTCCGTCGCGGTCCTCCGGGCTCTTGGCGATACGATCTTTGTAGGCGACGGTGTAGCCGAACGCTCCGTCCGGGGTTCCGTCCCGTACGAAGAGCGGCTTGGTGTTGGTCTGCTCCAATCCTCGCGAAACGATCAATCCCGCGAAAAGCACCGCGATGCCGAGGTGGGTAAAGAAGCCGCCGAGGGAGCTCTTGCTCCGCTTCATCGTCTCCACGATCCGCCAGAGGTTGCCCACGAACGCGAAGCAGCAGGTCAGGAGCAGAATCGCGACCCAAGGAAGGGTCGCCATCCTCAAGCCGAACGGCATCGTCACGGTTGACGCGGATGCCGCGCGCACGCCCCACTCCGGGAAGCGCAACGCCAGCAAGATCGCGCCTGTTAAAGCGACTGATGCGCTGAAGACATTGGTGAGGCGGCGCAGGATCTCCCGTCCGCCCAACGGGCGCCAGCTTACAAAGGGGGTGACGGCGATGCCGATCATGACCGGGATGAAGAACCAGACCACCACCATGTGGTAGAGCGCTTCTTCCACCGCCGCCACTTGCCGGTGGCTGAGCGCCATGATCAGCGGCCAGCTCATTCCCATTGCGAGAACGAAGGCGAGCAGGCTTAGAAACAGGATCCCCGTTCCATACAGCCCTTCGCGTCCGATTCCCGGCTGCGCGGGAATCTCGGCGTTCGCGGCCCGCCCCAGCTTGGCTCCTCGGAATGCGTAAAGGGCAAAGAAGCCGAAGAACACCAGAGAAAGGAAGATCTCCAGAATCTTGAGCGCCGACTTGTCCATCTCGGCGAAGGAGTGGACGCTGACGTTCTCCAGGAATCCTGACCGGGTGAGGAACGTGCCGTAGACGAAAGCGATGAACGGTATCGCCCCGAGAACCAAGTTCATCCCATGCCAGCGCTTGCGCGAGACCTGAACCATGATCCCATGGACGAAAGTGACCAGGAAGAGCCAGGGAACGAAGCTGGCGTTCTCCACCGGGTCCCACTTCCAGAATCCGCCCCAGCCCAGCGTCTCGTACGCCCAGAAACCGCCCATGCAGATTCCCAGGCCCAGAATCCCGGTGGCGACGAGCGACCATGGCCGCACTCGAGATACCCAGTCCCGAACGTCGCCCGTCACGATCGCCGCCACCGCGTACGCAAAGAGCACGGTGAGCGCGCCAAACCCCATGAAGATCGTCGGCGGGTGGATCACCACCCAATAGTTCATCAGGGAAGGCGCCAGCCCCTGGCCCGTGGGCGGAACCACGACCTTACCGTTCGAGATCAACTGCGGAATGATCTTAAAGGGGGTCTCATAGGCAAGAATGCCGCAGAGGGTGCCGAGGAAAGTGGAATAGACGGTGAGATAGGCAGACCGGTAGTGACCCGTCCCCCTCAGAGCCAAGAGCCCAAAGATGGCCGACGTGGTCGCCCATAGGAGGAAACTTCCTTGCTGGCCGGACCAAACCCCCGCGATCTTGTATTGGAGCGCGGTATGGACGTCTCCGTGGTTGAAGACGTAGTCGTACTCGAACTGGTTGTTGACGAAGAGGGAAGTGAGGCAGCCGACCGCTCCAAAGAGAGACACCGCCCCCAGATAGAAGCCGATCGTCGCGAAAACCTTGAATCGGTCAGACCGTGCACTCAGGCCCGAAAGGATCGCCGATAGGGCGAAGAAAACGAGACCGGCGATGACGAGACCTTTGCCCAGGGGGCCGACGAAGAGCGACCAGGCGGGGGCGGTGGGGAAGCCGGCGAGAGGGTCTTGGTTCAAAACGAAGCGTTACCTACATCTATCGCTGGGCGACGGCGCCCGGACTCTTTTTCCTTCGTACTTGGAAGGGCACTTGAGGAGCAGCTCTTTGGAGACGAATTCCGATCCTTGCATTCCGCCGATGGCGACGACCTGGGTCGCTTCTCCCATGTTGGCGGGACGCTCACCGAGATGGCGTACGGTTACAGTTGCCCCCTCGGGGTCTTTCAGCAAGAAAGTAAGCGAGCCGCCTTGCTTAAAATCGGTGTGGAACGAGTTCTTAACGAGATCGCCCATCAAGTGGAGCCGGTCTCCGCTGCTGGTTTTTGCCTGCGCGATCGTTACGTACGGACTCGCGCTACGCAGGAAGGCGGCGACCACGCCAGTTATGGCGAGCCCCGCTACAATGGCCGTAACGATGGGACCTGTCTTCATCGTGACTATTCAAAAGGATACCGGACGTTGCGGTTCCTACGTTTGGGAACGCCATAACCGTGTCAGCCGTTATGGTTGGATCGGATAGACTCATGAAGATGCGCTCGAATCGCACCGTTTTATTTGGAATGGCAACGCTCGGCACTGCCGCCCTGCTGCTGACGTCCGCTCGGATTGCCGGAGCGCAGGGAGGCGGCTTCCGGGTTGCGACCCCGCCCTCGGGAAAGACGGCGGCCCCGCCGGTAGCGCCGACTTCGGAAGCGGAGGCGAAAGCGAGCACGCTTTACGGCCACCTTAACATCATGACCAACGTGGGGAGCTTCAAGCTGCTCGGTTCGGACGCGGTGCCCGTGACTGGCGCGCTGACGATGTCATTCTCAGGAACCGTTCTCATTAGCGATCCGGACCCCAAGACGAAGGTGACTCTCTCCAGCGGCGTCCGCAAGGATTACGAGACGAAGGATAAGACCAAGCAGGTCTATTTCGGCACCGGTACGATCTCGTGCGTGGGCCGGGTTCGGGCCATCCAGTTCTTCGGACGCGATATGAAGGGACGGTTCGACGGTATCGCGATTATCCGCCTCTACGGCGAATTCGATAAGAAACTGGACACCGGCTTCTATTGGTTCGACGGTCAGACCGATCGGATGCCGTGGGGTACCGGCGGTAACAACTTTGCCATCCCGAATCCTTCGATGGAACGGCCGAAGGTTCGCGTTAAGATCGGCGGCTAGTGCTCGAGCGGACTTTTCTTCACATCCCTGGTGTCGGGGCGACCACAGAGCGGTCGCTTTGGCAGCAGGGATGTGAGAATTGGGACCATCTCTTAGCGGATGCCGACCGGTTCACATACGGCGCGGTCGAGCGTGACGTGATGTACGAGGTCATAAGGCGCAGCCGTTCGGCCCTCTCAGAAGGCCGGGCGGCGTTTTTTCGCTACGGACTGGGAATGCGGGAGTCGTGGCGGGCGTTCCCCGAGTTTCGGCACCGATGCGTCTACCTCGACATTGAAACCGACGGCGGCCAGACGGGAGCGTCGATCACGACCATCGGTTTGTACGATGGGTCGGAATACACCTGCCTGGTGAAAGGGAAGGATCTTGACCGTTTTCCTGAGATCATCTCCCGGTATGGCTATATCGTCACCTTCTTCGGGGCGGGGTTCGACATTCCGATGATCCAGAAGCGGTTCAAAGGGCTCATGTTAGATCAGCTCCATCTGGATCTTTGCCCGACGTTGCGGCGGCTTGGTTATCGGGGCGGATTGAAGAAGATCGAGCGGCAACTCGGCATCGCGCGAGGGGCCGATACCGATGGTCTCGATGGATTGGATGCGATTCGCCTGTGGCGTCGGTACACGACCCTTGGCGATGATGGAGCTCTCGACACGTTGGTCGCCTACAACCGCGAAGACGTCGTCAACATGGAACGTCTCGCGGAGATCGCGTATGACGGCTTACGGACACAGACCCTTCTCGCCTGAAGAATATATGCAACCAAATGGTTGCGTATAATCAAGGGTGTGGATGCGGTATTTCGAGCGTTGGCCGATTCAACTCGGCGTGAATTGCTCGATCGACTCTACCGGGAAGGCGGACTGACTCTAGGAAAGCTCTGCGAAGGGATGGAGATGTCGAGGCAGGCGGTCAGCAAGCATTTGGCGATCCTGAAGCAGGCAAACCTTGTGGTGGTTCTCCCGCACGGAAGGGAGCGGCGACATTATTTGAACCCGGTACCGATCTACGAAATCTTCGAGCGGTGGATCGGCAAATACGACCGGTCGCGGTTGGAAGCGCTCAGCGATCTACGGCGCGCTTTAGAAGGGGACAGTGATGAACGAAAGGTTTGAATTCGTGTATGTAACGTACATCAAGACCACGCCGGAAGCACTCTGGCAGGCCCTGACCCACGCGGAATTCTCAGAGAGCTACTGGTTTGGGCTCCGCGTGGAAGTCGGATCGAAGGTCGGCGATCGCTTCGAAACCCGAAATCAGGACGGCACTGTTTGGGACGAGGGGGAAGTGCTCGTCTACGATCGGCCGAGCCGCCTCTCCTACAGCTTCGAGCCTAGTGGGGAGCCGCCGAGCCGAGTGGATTTTCTGCTCGAGCCGTTCGGCGAAGTCGTTCGATTGACCTTGACCCACCGCTTTACGGAAAGAACGAAAACATTCGATGAGATCGGGATCGGTTGGCCCCCCATCCTCAGCGGTTTGAAGAGCCTCCTGGAGGCGAATTCGACGCTCGGGACAGTCCCGCTTCCCATCGAGGGGCCAAGACACGACATTTCTGGGAGAGAGCGGATCTTCGTTACCTATATCAAGGCTCCCGCCGAGCGGATATGGCAGGCGCTTACCGACGGCGAGTTTACGAAGCAGTACATGTTCGGCCGACGTGCCGAGTCGGATCTGAAGCCGGGTTCGAAATTCAACTATTGGTTCGACGATGGCCACGGGCTCGATGTGACCGGCGATATTTTGGAGATCGACGCGCCCCACCGGTTGGTGATGACCTGGCAAGTGGTCTCTGCGGAAGAATTCCGCAATCTCCCGCCCTCCCGAGTGACTTACGAAATCGATTCCTTTGTCGATTTTTGCCGGCTTACCGTGGTGGAGCAGGTACCCGACGAGATTCCGGAGAAGTATCTGGAAGGGGGCAAGAAGGGATGGCCGGTGATCCTTAGCGGGCTCAAGAGCCTGTTGGAGACGGGGCAGCCATTGCCCGCGATCGACATGAAGGGTTAGAAAATCGTCAGATCCCTCTAATCGCGGCGGGATAGGCACGTGCTACAACCGTAGTCAGGTGATGCGTTGAAAAAGCCGCTGGGGGATCACGAGCTGGATCTTTTGCGGTTCGTGGCCGACCACGAACCGTGTACCGTACGGCAGGTCTCCGATTCCTACGGCGCCGCAGCCGGGCTCGCCCGTACGACGGTCCTCACCGTCATGGAACGTTTGCGGGGAAAGGGTTACTTGGTTCGTAGCAACGGCGAAGGTGCGTTTCTGTACCGCGCCGCGGAGTCGAAAGGAGAGGTGATGAGGGATGTCGTCGGCCAGTTCGTGCGGCGAACTCTCGGCGGCTCGGTCTCTCCGTTCGTTGCCTTTTTAGCGGAAAGCGATCAGCTTTCGGATGAGGAGATCCAGCAGCTCCGCGATTTGATCAAGCGGTTCGAAGCGGAAAATCCGTCGCTGGTTTAGGCTGCCTTTGGCGTGTTCTCCTCCCGGTTGGGGTAGGGATGCGAGCCGGGTTCGGCGCCGGGGACCGGCACGCCTGGGTTATTGCGGCATGTGCATTCGGATCTGGAGGAGGTGGGAGATGTAGAGGCAGGCGTAGAGCGCGGCGGCGGCCCAGGTGCCGATTTCGGCCGACATCGGGCGTTTTGTACGGGCGTACTCGAGGATAGCAATAGGGATCAGCACGTACACGAATTTCGCCGCCACGAGGGCCAGGCTGCCGAACTTTGCGACATACGCGAAAAGCGGGTTGCCTTCCATTCCGCCGATATTCAGCCACATCAGAGTAGTTACCAGGTCAAATGTGGCGATCGTAAGAAGCACCGTCGTGCTGAGGTGGGGCTTCTGGCGAAACATTGTTACCATTATATCCGAGAGTGGCGAAGTCGCCTTCTGGATCTATATATAGACTCCTCTCCAATTTCCGGCGACGCTCATGGATGCATGTTGCGGCGTGGCGCCGAAGGTTGTCGGGGAGCTCTCATAGCGACCTAACTTCTGTGACGTCGAAACTTAAGCTCGAACTGGCTTGGAACGCCATCTTTGACTGACTCCACGGCGACGTGCAGGCGGCCGCCGGGGCTGGTGACGTGGAGGGCGTGGGGTTGAGCCCCTTCGAACTGGTTGACGAAGTCGGCGGAGCCTTTCGACTTGGCGACGAGTACCATAACGGCCGGCTTCTCGCCGGCGGGATTCAACTCGGGTGTCAAGCCGCGGAGTCGCATCTTTACCTTCTTTCCGTCTTGTTGAAGGTTGAGGGCGGAGATGGAGGCTAACTTGCCGTCGACGATAAGCCGGAAAATGCCGACCATCGAACCGCCTTTGGCGGGCAGCCAAAGCTCCTCGTATTCGTTCCCGGGTCCGTCGCTCTTCCAGTCGCCGGCAAGCCACGCGAATTCCGAAAGATCGGCGTCGATCGCCCGTTCCGATTCCTTTGAGATGGGGCGGGAATCGGGGACTTGCGAGCAGAGCATCAAGGTAGCTGCAATCACAGATCCGAGAAAATACGACAGCATGTTCGCGGTTTTACCTCCTTCGTTTGCCAGTGAACGGGCGAGTTAGACTGGGGTGCTGGGATCACCCGGGGGAATTGATTGGCGACGGATCGGTTTGCGAGCGCCTACTCGTACGATTCACACGGTCGGACCTCGACGGCGAAGCCGAGATTTTCGCCGACGTTCGCCGCCGCGTGCTTTGAAGCGGTGGACATGGCGATTTCGGGTGTTTCGGCGTCGACGACGAAGAACGCGCCGACCTGGAGGTTGCTCTTGACGTACGGCCCTTCGGCGAGTTGCGGCTTACCGCCCCTAGGGACGAAGTAGCTCCACGATTCAGCGAGCGAAGCGTGCACGATTACCTTTCCCGTGGCTTTCAGCGCCTCGTCGTGGGGCTGGCAAGCCGGACCGATCGCCTCGGCTTCGGCTTGGCTGATGCGGGTGAGGGCGTCGGTGTCGTAGTAACAGAGGCAGAGATATTTCATCGCGCTCCCCTGATTATTACCAGAGAGCTAGTAGATGAGATTGGCGCCGAAATCCGGAATGCCGCCTGCCTTAACCTCGGCCTCATTTTTCCCCGGCCACACCGTCGCTGATTTCACCGAGGAGCTAAAGGGGTACAAAACGGCGAAGGGAACCGTTCAATTTCCTCACGACAAGCCGCTGCCGGAACCGTTGGTGAGGGCGATGGTACGGGCTCGGATGAACGAAAATTTGGCGAGCGGATAAGATTGTGGTTGCGGGACTACCTACCATCGTTAGGGTGATATCGCCACTTACAGGGTTCGTACGGCTTGATGGCCATCCGCTTCAGGATCTGCGCTTGGACGCACCTTCGATCGTCAGACGCGTGAATCCGTGAGAAATCCGATGCAGCGCTAGGTAGCATTTCCGGGAATGCTCAGCAGGCGCGATCTCCTCAAAAATGCCGGACACACATGCCTGGCGGCCGGCTCCGCTCCTCTCATTAGTGGCCTCTTGAAAACAGATATGGTCCGCGATTCGCACTCTATCCGGTGCATCAACGTCGTCAACTTCATTCGGGGTGTCGAGCCACGGTTTGCGACCGATTTGCTGCTGCCGGTGCGAAAGCAGATGGAGCTGATCCTCGAACATCGGCTGCCCGCGACCTGGCTCTTGCAATTCGACGCGCTTGTCGCCGGACCTTTCGTGGGCTTTCTGAAGGGGCACATGGCGAAAGACCATGAGGTCGGTTTCTGGTTCGAAATGAACGAGATGCTGTGCAAAGCGGCCGAGGTCGAGTGGCGAGGCCGGCCTGGGTTTGAATGGGACCACCTTCCACCGGTCGCGTTCACGATCGGCTACACGCCCGAGGAGAGGATTAAGCTTGCCGACACTGCCATGCAGCATTTCAAGTCGATTTGGGGCCGGTATCCAAGCTCGGTGGCGAGTTGGAATCTCGACTCGATTACGATCGCGCACCTGACGGAGCGGTACGGCGTGGATGCTTACGCCGTTTGCCGCGATCAGATCGCGACCGACGGCTTCACGATTTGGGGAGCGCCGATCGCCGGATACTATCCGAGCAAGACGAACTGTTGGAGCCCGGCGCTGGATCGCAAAAACCAGATCGACGCTCCGATCTTTCGGATGCTCGGGCAGGACCCGGTCTATTACTACGACACGGAGTTCAAGCTGCCTAGCGGCCGGGTTATCCGCGAGCCGGACACGATGGAGCCAACCTGGACCTCCGGCCAATCGCCGGAGTTCGTGAAGAACTTCCTCCACATGATCTCGGACGAGCCGACTCTGAAGTTCGCCTACGCTCAGCTCGGTCAGGAAAACAGCTTTCCGTGGGAAGGGACGGCCGAGGGTTATCCGATGCAAATGAAAGCCCTGGCGCATCTCCGGGACGCCGGCTCCGTCCATGTGGAAACGATGGGAGAATCCGGGCGGCGCTTCAAGCGCTCGTTCCGAACCACGCCGCCGCAGGCGCAGGTGATGCTGAACGATCCTTTCGGAAATACCGATCCAGCCGAAAAATCGATTTGGTACCAAAGCCGGTTCTATCGGGCCGACCTGCATATCAAAGGTGACCTTGCGTTTCTGCGCGATTTGACCGTTTACAGCGACCGCAATCCGCAGCCATTCCTGAACAAGGCGACGCGACTGAACGATGTCGAGCAGAGGATGCCGGCGATCCTCGACGGATTTCATTGGCGAAAGGGCGGGGAAAAGCCGGGCGCGGGTGGATTCCTCGAGTTAGACGGCCAACGAATGCGGATGGCGGGTGAGCCACGGGTGAGGGAAGAGGGGGGCACGCTGACGGTCGACCTTCCGATGCAAGGTGGGACTAGCGTGAACGTAAGATTCGAAGAGCGGCAGATCACGATCCATCATTCGGCACGGGGAGGGAAGTTCGGCGTCGTTTTCGAATGGGATCCATCGAAGAGCGCTTTTGTCGGCGTCGAGGGGAAAAGGGCCAAATACCGTCATGACCCGTTCGAGTACTCCGTGGAGATAAGGCAGGGGACCGCGAGCGCGAGTCCGGAAGGGTGGACGGTGCTGGAAGAACAGGGCAGCGTCGCACTGCATATGGCTCAAGCGGATTAGGGCACGTGGAAAACTCGGCTCGCCCTGGTTGGATCGTGATCCTGAACGGAGCGCCCCGGTCGGGCAAGTCCAGCATCGTCAGGGCTATTCAAGATTCATCCGACGTGGTTTGGATGAACCTCGGGGTCGACGTCTTCGTTCGGGAAGTGACTCCGGAACGATTCAGACCGGGAATCGGCCTTCGACCCGGTGGCGAACGGCCGGACCTCGAGCCTTACCTTCCGCCGATGTTCGCAGCGTTGTACGACTCGATCGCGGCGCACAGCCGGCAGGGGCTGAATGTGGTGGTCGACGTGGGGCATCACGATTCATATTCCCGGCCCTTGGGAATGCTCTCGCGCTGCGCCGAAAGGGTGCGCGGCTTGCCGGTGTTATTCGTTGGCGTCCGGTGCCCGATCGAGGTGATCATGCAGCGCCGAAACGACGGGCAAGATGGTCGAGAGTATCTGCGAGGCTCGGAGGTCGACCCGCCGTTGCCGGTCAGGTGCTGGCAGGAGGCGGTCCATGTTCCGGGGATTTACGACCTCGAGGTGGATACGTCGGTGGCTAGTCCCGAGGAATGCGCGGAGCGGATTCTAAAGCGGATACAAGAAGGACTGTCTCCGGACGCTTTTTGGAGAGCTGGTGAGGCGCTATCCAGCAAAAACTTGCCGGATAACGAAGACGCGCGCCCCTGCCGCACGGAATGCGGCAGGGGTCTGAGGATGAATTAGCCGCCGGTCAGCGACGTCGGAGTAAAGGTGGGGTTCACGTAAGGTCCCGGGTTGCTTTGGTTCCATTTCGCGTAGTAGCGCGTTTGGAAGCCGTCCAAGACTTGCACTGAGGCGGTTGTGCCCGAATAGTGGATCTCGGCAAGGAATACTTGCAGATAGGTGGTCGGATTGGGAGTCAGCGTCTTGTTCTGAGGGAGCTCGATCGGTGACTTCGAGATTAGCCCGAGGTACTTATCGAACCACACCGGGAAATTAGGATTGGACGGTCCTCCTCGAGTGTCCCACTTGCTTGTGTAAAGCGATTGGTCTTCGCTTTCCGTCCAATAGAACGGTAGTCCGTCCGGCGGAACGCCGAGCCATGCCGCGTTCTTCTCCCAGATCGGCTTGAAGTTGTCGCCCACGTAGAGCGGTCCGGGAATGAGGCGGACGATCCAACGCAGGTTTGCCACCGGTACGGTGTGGGTGCCGGCGATTCCTTGGAGACGCGGGTTGGGCGGATCGACCATCGGGGAAGGGTAGGCGTACGTGTATCGAGAGACGATATATTCGCCGGCCCAGTCGTAATTCCCGGGGAGCGTTGCCGCCTGGCGTCGATCGAGGGTGATCGTTCCCGAGGTGGCTGGTCCGGTTCCAAAGCTCCAACCCAAATAGGAGAAGTCCTGGGCAAGTTGGGCGGCCACGCTGTTCGCTTCGGGGCCGAATGCTTGCAGGTAAGTGACGCCCGGGGGGCCGAAAATGCTAGTGCTTATGGGGATGGACTGAACGTGCCAATGGAAATTGTTCGAGGTTAAGGGACCGTAGTATTCGATGTACTTTTCGTACAGGAGGGCGGGTCGTCCCACCGCGCTCATTCCGACTACGAGGGGTAAAAGCAAGAGCTTGTATTTCATAGCACTTGACTTTACGACATAAAATGTCGAAGGTTGTATTAAATATTGTTGAATTTATTCGAGAACTTTTTTCGAAAAAACCACGTCATTGTCAATTTTTCGATTTTAGAGCCGGGAGGAGCGTCTACCGTCTTGTGTATGTTTTCTGATTCGAGAGTCGGATCTCGTGCCGAGGCGCAATTTGAGTCGGTGAATTCGTAACGACACGAGGACGAGGTTAGGGGCGCTCAGCGTTCGGCGGCAATCGCTCGCCGCACCGCGGCCTGAGCGAGCAGGCAGGTGGAATCGAGGGTGGGTAGAGGGGAGTTCGTGTCGTCGACGATCAACGGGATCTCCGTGCATCCAAGAATCACCGCGTCGGCCCCCTGGTCCCTGAACTTTTGGATCACCTGCTGAAACCGGGCGACCGAAGAAGGCTCGAAGTGACCCCGCACGAGCTCCTCCATGATGACCCGGCTGGTCTCGATCCGGTCCTCGATGGAAGGTCGTAAGTAGCTTATATCTCGGGCGGCAAGGCGTTCCGGATAGACCTCGCTCTCCACCAGCCACTTTGTCCCCATCAGCCCAACCCGCCGAAAACCGCGCCTTTGAGCGCTTTCGGCGACCACCTCGGCGATGTGGAGCCAGGGCAATGGTGACCGCGACTCCATATAGGAAAATGCTTGGTGGATCGTGTTGTCCGGGCAGATCAGGAAGTCGGCCCCGCAAGCGGTCAGCTTTCTCGCCGACGCGAGCATCAGCTCGCCGACGGCGGCCCAATCGCCTTGATCGAAGCATCGAACGTAGTCGACAAATGGGGGTGTATGCACCGAGACTTCCGGGTGCCGATACCGCCCCATGAGCCGCTCGCCCTCGGTGCACACCGTTCGATAGCACAGTGCGGCGCCTTCTGTGGAACACGCGACGATACCGATGTGTTGAGCCATTGAGCCGATTATGGGAAGGTAGTATCGTCTGGCGTCGACGTCGTCTAAAGTGCAGGCTCGACTTACTGCATGTCGGTCAGATGGCCCGGTTAGCCGATCGAGAGGTTCGGGAGATGTGGGTCCGAATCCCACCGTCGTCGCACTTAACCAATTACCGCGCGGACCTCTTCCTTATCCTTTTTGTTAACCCGCCAGATGAAGGCGTCGAGGACGTAGTGAGTGATCTGCGGCATCGTCAGCAGAGGGACGAGCAGCATAAGAGCAGTGGCCGAGGCGACGACGTGGAAGGACCCGAAAATGTCGGCATGTTCGCGCCAGACGAAACGGTCCCAAATCCCTTCTTCGAAATAGGCGAACGCAAACAAGGCGGCTAAATACAGCGGCACGTACTTGAGCTGGAAGAACCGGAGGAACCGATTCTCAGCGTACTTCTGGTTCGTTCGCTTTCGGTACTGGTAGATCCAGATGAGGGCGATATACGGAACGCCGTGAGCGACGATATTGATGAGCGTAAAGGTGAGGTCGCCGTTAAAGAGAATAATTCCGGTTCCCCAAGCGGCGGCCGTCGCGAACAGAAGAAGGCACTTGCCGACGTTTAACTCCCCGGTTTGCTTCCAACGATACGCCTCCTTAATGACAAATGCGGCCAAGAGAGCGATGTAGATGGCACGGAAAACAAGGTCGGGCCAGATCGTCGGAATACGGTAGACCTCGAAGTCGCTAAACCACTGAAAATTGCGTGGGTAGGTGTGCCAGTAGATGAGCGGATAGACCGTCGTCATGTAGATCGCCATCTGGTCGATCCGGTAGCTCAGGTCTCCACGCGGTTCGTTGCGACGGTACAGCATGAAGAATCCGTACTGCTGCCGCACGAAGTGGTAGATCGCGAAGTAGGCGACCGCCGTCCAGAAAAGCGTTGGGCCCCACAAGGCGTAGATAACCACCCCGCCCAACCAGCTCACGAGGGGTACGACCAGGTAGAGCTTGCGGCGACGCTGAAACTCCTCGCGGTCGAAATAGGTGCGGAAGAGGGAACTGTAGACGTGGGCGACGTCGATCCCCAAGACCAATAAGATCCACAGCCATGGCGGAGTATCGCCGATGGAGGCCAGCTTGCTCCCCCAGATCAGTACGATCGTCGTAATCAGAACCGGCGGACCGATGATGGCGCCGAAGTCGAATTTTTGGGAGTAGATCCAGGGGGTCGCGATTCGCATCAACGTAGGGGCATGTAGAGCTCCGTAATGAGCTGCTCGGGCGGCGTGTCGCTCGCATCGTTTACGTAAACCTCGAAGGCCGGGTTATCGCTGATCTTTCGCCGCAAAGTTCCCTCCACGTATCGAGTCAGGTCTGACCAAACCGGCGCCAAATCTTCGTACGGGCCGACAAAACGCGTGGTTGCGTACTCGCCGCCGGCAATGTCGTCCACCTCTAAGGGCAACCCTCCCGAGTTTCCGATTTGAAATCCTGCTGGCACTTCCACGCATGCCGCGGAACGTAATTTCGAAGCCGGAACGAAATCGGGGTTATCCCAGTAGATGCCGATGGTGCGCAGGGCGGAAACCCGCTGAGCGGTGACCCATTCCCAGAGCCGGTCGAACTCACCACCCAACTCATCGTATGGTCCGCGATGCCTGATCAGGACGACGTGGATCGGCGCAAGCTGAATAACCTGAACGTTCATGGCATTCATGCTAACCCACATCGGGCGGCAAGCGATGGCGGTTGCTAAAGGCTAACGCGGGATCTGATCTCTGCGCCCCCATGGTGGCTCCGGCTTGTTGTTCGGCGCCGGCCGACATCAGTTCAAAGTAGCGGATGGGGATTCGGTTCGCCTGGCGATATCCAAGAGCGGGTCGGCGGTCGCCGATCAACACCTGCTGGGACGAAACTGATCGTGGGTCTACGGGGTCGATCGCTTCGACTTAGCCTTGGCGATCACCGCGAGGGCTAGCAGACCGAGCCAGATTCCCGTGACGACGCCTCGGGAAAAGTCGGAGACGTCGGTATGCCCGCGTAAGAGGAACGTCGACGCCGAGACGATTACCAAAATGAGTAGGAATGGGCGAGGAAACCTCGCCAAAGGCTGTGGAACCACGGTTGAAATCTTACCCGGACCTCTTTTCTTCACATCGAAGCGACGAAACTAAGGAAGAAATGGTGACGATCCACGACCATCTAAAAGCGAGGTTTGCCTTTACGAGGCAAGACCTGGAACAAGTGCTCGGAAGGCTAAAGGATTCCGATCTCCCATGGGCGCCTCGGGAAGGCATGCCGACCATCGCCGATCTGTTGCTGGAGATCGCCAACAAGGAGAAGGAGACCCTGGTATGGGTCCAGAAAGGGGTCTGGCCGGACGAAGACCCCGACGCCTTCGATACTCAGTCGGCGACCCTGCATAAGATCCGGTCCACGTTCGGATTGCTGAGAACGGCAACGTATGCCTACATCGACTCGCTGAGTGAGGCAGAGCTCGAGGAGTCGGTTCACAGTCCGGAGAGGTGGTGGGAGGCGATGAGGCAGACCGAGTGCCCCCTAAGCGAAGTCCTCCGAAATATCGCCGTCCACGAGTGGTACCACACGGCGCAACTCGTCACCTACCTTTGGCTTCGGGGCGACGATCCTAAACATTGGTAGCTCCGCCGCCTATTCGGGAGACAAACCTCGACGATTCTTTGTCAGAAGACGTTTGGCCTCGAACCACCAGACGTCGTCGTTTCCACGGGGTATGACGCGGACCGGGGGAATCCACTCGTGCCTCGGGAGGCCGTTGATGTGAAAGACCTGCTCGGTTGGGAACGCCACCGGGATGCCGGACTGCGGGAGGATAAATCGATCGACGGCGCCGCGAAGGCCGGCCATTTGGGTGCCGACGACGGTCGCTCGATGCATCGCGTCGAAACCGATTGCGATCCCTTCTCCCATGCTGCTGGTCCACCTTCCGACCAAGACGACCATCTTGGCGGTTACTGGAGTCTTCAGCCGGGGAGTCGCGTATTCGACCCAGTCGCGGACGGTGCCGGTGCTGCGCTCTTCCACACGGTGCCGCTGAAACGGCATCCGATGTGAAATGTACAGCCCCATGATCCCGCGGGCGACGTCCGAGTTGCCCCCGCTCGGAGTGTTGCGCAGGTCGAGGACGATCCTCTTGGCCGCTCGCATTTGGGGAGTCGTAGCGTCGAAGGCTCTAATCAGATCGTCGTTGCCAAGGCTGTTCTCGATCCGAATGTAAAGAATCCCACCTTCACGGTGCTCGACCGTCAAGACGGGCATCGTCTCATCTTTGGCCGCGGTCGGTAGTGTGAGGGTGCGGCTTTGACCTCTACATCGTAAGCCTAAGATACGATTGGCGTTCCATCGGCCGGCTAACGCCGAGTTAAGCGCCCAATCCCAGGCTCGGCGATCCGGACGGCGAATTCCCAGCCACTTTCGGCACTCCTCCCGGACGGAATTGCGATTGATCGAAGTGATTTCTTCACCGGCTTTCACTCCCGCTCTCGCGGCCAAAGACTCCGTCTTGACTTGGTCGACGATTGCCTTATCGCCTTCCCAATGCCCCACGACGTCGGTTCCGCTCGGGACGAGCCGAGGCGACGCATCGTCATTGGTGCCAAGGGAGGCATGGAAGTCATGGAGCTCGGCGACGACCTGTTCGAGCGCCCGCAGGAGAGCCGGTCGACCGCTCACCGAAGCAAATTTGGGGGCGTAGGCCTTGCGGAGTGCCTCGACGTCGATCCCGTCATCGCGGACGTATGCTCCGTAATCCCGCCACGAGTCGATGAGAAAATTGAGATCTTGGCGATGGTCTTCGGCGGGCGCGAGACAGGAAGCGAGCGCGAAAACAACCGTAACCATATTGAGCGATTATGGTTTATGTCAAATCGCGAATAATCGGATCGACACCCGGGCCAGTCACGATTTTGACGGCTGAACAATAGGCCATCAGGTCCTGAAGGGCTCGCTCTAACTCGATTAAGAAAGACGGACCCGGATCGCCCGGTTCGAAGTGCCAGCTACGCACTTCCAGAACGCCGTCGCGGCACCAGAACTCGGCGCGGGCGACCATTGCGTCGCCGAACAGAACCGGCAGAACGTAGTATCCCCATCTCCGCTTGGCCTCCGGAATGTAGATCTCCCAGGCGTAGTCGAAGTCGAATAGGTGGGCGACCATTTTGCGGTCCCAAAGGAGCTGGTCGAGCGGCGCGACGAAAGTGACGCGGGGGGCAGGGGATGGGGAATCGAGGTTGGAGAGTAGTTGGGGCGTCGCGTGGGCTTTGATCCCTTCCACATCGACGGGAACGAGCTCGCCCATCTCGATGAGTCGTTCGATCGCCGCCGCGCGCGGTCCGGCGTAAACCTTGTAAGACCAGAGCTCCATCGGCGCGCTGAACCTCAGCAGCCCTACCGCCCGATGGCGCTCGGCGACAAGCTCTCGGACCGCATCCTCGTCTTCCATCATCGGCAGCCGGTAAAGGTGGGCGGGGACAAGTCGCTCGGCAAGGTCGTAGAGGTGTTGCCCCTTGCGGCGTCCCGCCGTCATCACCTGCCCGGTGTGCCACAGCGCGCGCAGCACTCGTTTGGTTACGTTTGGGCTGGACCAGTGACTCTTCCACTCCGCCTTCTTTTCCTGGAAGCCGCACTCCTTCGGCATTAGCGGTCCTCGCTCCTCGAGGTCTTTGAGGATGGCGGTCACCGCCTCGGGAAACTCTTCGAAGATCTTCTGAAAATGCCCGCGATGCCACTTATGAAAGATCCGCCGCCACGGCCAACCTTCGAATGGGACCAGCGACGCCTGCTTGTCCCACCCATCGTAGATTTGCCGATCCTCGTAGGCGGTCTTCTCCCAATCGCCAATCCGATATCCGGGGACACGGGCTTGGAGGACGAGGTCGTGGTTACAACCGATGGGGGCGATGGGGTCGAATTGGATGCTTCGCAGACGTTCGAACGCCTCCATCTGCGTAGCGCAGGGCGCGAACTGGTGTTTCACGAGCGCCCTGCGGGCGTCGGCTTTGGACAGCTTGATGGGGCTCGCCACTGGGGAACGGTACCTGTTCCAAGTTGCGCTAGTGGTTAGGCGCGTGGAAGGCGTCAGCCGTATGACTGCCTGGCTAAAGGAGCCGAGCGCACCAGGTACCTTTCAGAGCGTGGCGGGTCGGAGCGAATGGTGGGTTAGCAGCTTTTACAAGTTTTGCCGGTTGACCTCGGAAGAGGTGCAGGCGCACCAGACTTGGTTCGGGTCTTACATGGAATCCAGCCGCGTTTTGGGGCTCGTGGTGCTGGCGGAGGAGGGGATCAATGCGACGGTGGCGGGGGAGCGAGGCGCCGTCGACGTGCTGAAGACTTACGTCGAAGCTCACTTCGGCGAAGTTCGGTTCAAAGATTCGGTCAGCGAGATGTGTCCGTTCCACCGGGTTTCGGTGGACATCCGGCGAGAGATCGTAGCGAGTAAGAATGACGGCTTGCCACTGCCGCCGGGCGACGACCACCACCTCAGCCCTTCCGAATGGCACGCGATGCTGGCCGGGCCGAATCCAAAAACGGTCATCGACACTCGCAATCGGTACGAGACCCAGCTCGGGATGTTCGAGGGCGCGGTCGACCCGGATCTTAAGTCGTTCGGCGATTGGGGCGGATACCTCGATCGGGCCGAGATCCCTCGGGACCAGCCGGTGATGATCTATTGCACGGGCGGGATCCGGTGCGAGAAGGCGATCTTCGAGCTGCGTTCACGCGGATTCGAAGAGGTTTACCAGCTTCGGGACGGGATCTTGGGCTACCTGGAGCAGTTCCCGGAAGGGAAGTACCGGGGCGAGTGCTTCGTCTTTGACGATCGGGTGGCGCTAGACGCGCACCTGAACCCGACGACGAAAGCGGGCATCTGCCCGGGCTGTGGCCTCCCGGCGACTAACAAATTCGATTGCGCGTGGTGCGGCTCCGTTTGTTTTTGCTGCGACGACTGTCGGCCGGTTTGGGAAGGGGTGTGTTCCAAGACTTGCCGCGACCGTATTCGGCGGCATGGGTGCCCAACGGCTTAGGGTTTTGCCCAGAGACGCGGCCTGTGGTGGGGTTCTGCGACCGCCTGCCGGGGTCGGGGAGGGTTGGTCGCTCTTTGCCCGGGTCTGCTGACCCGGGGCTAATTTCTTTGATCCCTCCGGGATCGGGGAGGGTTGCAGGCGGTTGCCCCGGCTCCGCGACTGTGGAAGGCGACCGAGTCTAGGGCTCGGAAGGCGAGGCTGCGTTTACCCAGAGGATGTAGTCCGAGTCGATCGGCTCCACGCCGTGAAGCTTCAGGAGGCAGGCAATTTGCCCCCGGTGAAACGTGCCGTGGTTGATCACTTGGAGCAAGGTTTGCTCCACGGTGAGGATGAAAAGGCCGCGGCGGGTGTCGTTGCGGATCTCTTCGGCCAGTCGCTCCGGGGTCAAGGTCGGAACCATCTGCCGGTATCTCGCCGAAACTTCGCTTGCGTAAGACGCCGCTTCGGCAGGGGTGGAGAACGAATCCGGAACGACGTCGGGAACCGGCTCGCCCATGATACGCGCTCGGTAACGGTCACTCGCTCCGAGCATGTGGATGCATTGCTGCCTCACCGAACTCAATTCTCCCGCGAATTCATGGGTGAATTGCGCCTCCGTCAGGGCCGAGACCGAGGCGAACATCTGGTCGGTGGCCCACTGGTCGTACCGGAGCAAATCAAGGATGGGAAGTTCGGCGCCCATGTCCGTTAATTTAGCATTTGGAGTTGGCTGGGTTAACCGGCCGTCTTAGTTCAAAAGAGCGGAGTTGTGAAAACTTAACGCGATCCGAAAAGCGTCACTTATGCAGGTCAATGATTACTTCCATGATCTTCGCCCTCCTACACGTTGGAGGCCACGTTCTGCATCCGGCAGCGCCGGTCTCTCCATTGTGGGAAGAGACGCCGATGGAGCAATTGAATCCCGGATACCACCCGATGATCCGGTTCGGCTCTTGGGAGATCACGCGATTTAACCGGTCGACTACGTACATGTTCCTGACGCCCGACATGGTCCAGCAGGGGCAGTTTCAGGCGAACGGAAACCGTTACTTCTTCCGAGCTGTGATGGCCAACGAGTTGGAGAACGCGGATAAGGACAAGCTGATCGCGGACATGGATGGCGGAACGGCCCGCGGCTTCAACGAAGCGTACGCCCGGTCGATGTCCAACTTCGAAGGCAACTATGATCGCTCCACCAATACGCTCACCATTAGTTACCCCGTGAAAGGGATGCTGCGGACCTTCCAACTCCATCCCACCAACCAGGGCGACGACCGGCTCCCGATGGCGGCTTCGGGTGCCGAGAGGGGCTTGGTTGGTCTGTGGCAGGCCCCGGAGCCATTTCCCGACAAGCTCGACGCACGAACTCGAACCAAGGTCCAGGAGGAGGGGCTCCAGATGTTCTTCCAAGAAGCGTCGGCCAGCGACGGAGCCCAATTCGCGGTCATCGACCTTCGCCCGGACCACAGCTTCCGCGATCACTCAACTATCGGTTCCTGGCAAAGAAACGGCTCTACGCTTACCATGTTCGCCAAAGGCAAGCGCCTCGACCTTCAAATCTCCGGGGACGGGAGCAAGCTTCTTTCCAGGGGAAAGGCCGTTTACGTTAGGTAATCACCCATGGCTTAGTGGCGCACACGAAGGTTCACGAGGTGGGAGGACATGGGAGAAGGCCCTTCGCGGCTGGTCTTTGCTTGTCGGCCTGGAGGACCGCTGGTCTCCAGACCGGCTCTTCCGGACTCCCTCACCCCCAACCCCCTCTCCCTCGTTCGGCACATACATCCGAAGGAGGGAGAGGGGGCTCCGGAGGCCAAAGATAGGAAGGGCGCAGGGGAGGATCCTTCTACTTGTTGTGCGAACGTTCGCTCGCTGGGTCGAGCAGAGGGTTGCCCTGGTAGCCGTCCGGACGGCCGGCTCGGGCGTGGGCGAGCGCACGTCGCACGAGGCCGACCTGCGCCTCGACTTCGCTGAACTCGTTCTTGCCCGAGTGGTGCTCGACTCCGAGCGCGCCTTGGTAGCCCGACTCCATGAGGATCGCCAAAGCGGAATCGAGGCGTTCGTAGCAGGTCTTTTGGTCGACGTGGGTGTGGATGGCGATCGGGGCGAGGGCGCGGTCGTAGTCGTCGGGACTCGTCCAGGTGTCTTTGCCCAGGTGCAGGAGGATGCCGTAGGCGGGTGAGGCGACGGCGGCGTGCAGCTTCAGCATGTTGTCCGGATAGTTGGTCGCTCCCCAGTGGGTCTCTGGGCCGACTCGGAAGCCGGAGGACGCGCCGATCTCAGCGAACTCGCGGAACGCTTTAACGATCGCGTCGAACTGCTCCCCGGTCCACTCCCGATCGCGGCCGCCGGTGTCGATACGCACCGTTTTGGCGCCTAGAATCTCGGCCGCCTTCAGGTGTCGCAGGGCCAAGGCCCGATGTCGCTCGCGCGCGTCGGGATCGTCTTCCCAAGGGTGGCAGCCGTCCGCGTGGTAGTTCACGCAGACGAGGTCTCGCTCATCCATGGCTTGCCGAACCTTCTTCAACCTCGCCTCGTCCAGTTGCACTTCCACATCCGCTCCGAGCAAGCCGTTCCAGATGTCGGCGGTGTCGAGGTGATAGCGGTAGCGGCACGCCTCGAGGTAGGTGAAGACGTCGACGGTTCCCGTGGCGATGGCGCCGTGGAACGAAAAGGAGGCAATGCTGATGTTCATCGTTGGACCGGTTTGACTTTATCTCCAAACCGGTCTGGATCGCTCTCAACCGTCTTCGTCACCACCCAATGGTACATGCCGAGTCGCCGCGTTTTCTGGAAACCGAGGCGCTCGAAGATCGACAGGGAAGCGTTGTATAGGAAGGCGCCCGACGTCTTTCGGCCTTCCACATCTTCCGGATAGCTCTCGACCACCCCGCCGCCGAGATGTGCAATTTGCTCCAGCGCGCCCGCAAGGGCGAGAGAAGTGACCCCCTTTCCGCGATACTCTTTGTCCACGAAGAAGCACGTGATCCGCCAGTCTGGAAGCTTCTCGAGTTCGCTTTCGTATTGTCGCTTGTGTTTGATCCGAGGGAGCTCGTCGGTGGACCCGAACTGGCACCAGCCGACGGCGTTCGGACCGTCGTACACCAGCGCCGCATGGGCGCGCCCTTCTCGCACGCGGCACTCTTTCAGGTCACGGTTTTGGCTGCCGGCCGGCTTTTGGTGAAAGCCGATGCACCAGCAGCCGCCCCAAACGCCATTGTGCTTTTCGATCAGCCGGGCAAAGTCGGGCCAGGTGCTCTCATCGAGCGGCTTCACGGTGAAGTCGGACATTTGATGGTTCGTTTACCCGGAGCCGCGTAGCGCCCACAACCGATTCACCGGTTTTTTGGGCGAACCACCACTGTATATACTTGTCGAGTGATCCTGGAATTCGGTGGGGAAGCCATCTGGTGGCGAGGGCCGGCGCCGTTCGTTTTCGTCCCGGTTCCGGCCGATCTCTCGGCGGAGATCAAGGCTAATTCTTCTCGCTTCACCTATGGCTGGGGCGTGATTCCGGCGATCGTGCAAATCGGTGACACGGAGTACACGACCTCGCTTTTTCCGAAGGACGGGCGCTACCTCGTGCCGGTCAAGGTCGCGGTGCAGAAAGCCGAGGGCGTCAAAGTAGGTGACTTTGTCGGGATCCGGCTTGAGCTTGTCTCAGCGTCACTGCCAAAAGGGCACTAAACCGGCATCCAGCCTGCAAGCTTCGCAACCCATACCAGGGCGTCGTTGTTATAGAGAGGCAATGATGAGATTCAAGCCTCTGCTGGCGATGGTCTTCGCCTGTTCTGCCCTTACCGGCGTAGCTCGGGCGGACGACGACGTATTCGACTCGAACGGGGTGAAGATTCGGTACGTGACGGCTGGAGAGGGAGAGGCCGTCGTTCTTATCCATGGCTGGATGGGCGACTCCAGTATGTGGGGCCGGGATGCGGCCGGAAACACGAAGCTCGATACCACCGGCTCGAAGGGATTCCAGATAATTGCGCTAGATTGCCGGGGGCATGGGAAGAGCGACAAGCCGCATGACGCGAGCAAGTACGGCGCGGAAATGGCCGCCGACGTGGTGCGCCTGCTCGACCACTTGAAGATCAAAAAGGCGCATCTTATCGGCTACTCGATGGGCGCGTTCATCGCGGGCAAGGTGGCGGCGACCCATCCGGACAGGGTGCTCAGCGTCATCTATGGCGGACAAGCGCCGCTTATCGTCGGAGTTCCCGCATCCGGCTCGAACGAGGTCGAGGTGTTCGCCAAGGCGGTGGAAGAGGGGAAGGGGCTCGGACCGTACCTTCTGGAAGTAATGCCGCCGGACAAGCCCAAGCTGACCTTAGAGCAAGCGAACTCGATCGCGAAGTATCTCTACGGGGGCAGGGACGTAAAGGCGTTCGCCTTGGCCGGCCAGAGCCTCAGCGATCTTCGAGTGACCGCGGACGACCTGAGAAAGTGCGCGGCGCCGACTCTGTTCATCTACGGAGGAAACGAGTCTGCGCACACTCAAGAGAGTATCGCAGCGGCGCGAAGGGTGCTTGGTCGTGGCGAAGTCAAGGTTATCGAGGGGGGCGACCATATAACCACGCTTGCCAAGCCTGCGTTCGGAGCCTCGATCATGGCGTTCCTTCGTTCTCATATGTCGAAGTAGGCTCGCCTTTTTTCAGGAGGAGGACAACCTTGCCCTTTGCGCGTCCACTCTCGACGTAAGTCAGAGCTTCCTTGACCGCGTCGAATGGGTAGGTTCGGTCGAGAATCGGTCGTATTTTTCCAGAATCGGCAAGCGACGTGATCTTGCCTAACTGATCGCCGTCCGCTCTCATGAATAGGAACGAGTAGGTCACGTCACGAGCCTTTGCCTGCTTCCGAATTCCGAAGCTCAGAAGGGCCATGACCATCCTCACGAATCCATTTGCTCCAAGCTCTTTGGCGAAGGCCGGATCGGGCGGACCGGCTATCCCGATGAGCTTGCCACCCGGCTTTAAGACTCGTAAAGACTTTGCGAGGGTCTTCCCGCCGAGGCTATCCAATACGACATCGTAGTCGTGTAGGACATTTTCGAAGTCGTCCTTCTTGTAATCGATGACTACGTCGGCGCCAAGGCTCTTTACCCATTCGATGTTCGCGGTGCTCGTCGTCGTGGCAACGGTCGCGCCTAGGTGTTTGGCAAGTTGAATTGCGATGCTTCCCACACCTCCGGAACCCGCTTGGATGAAAACCTTCTGCCCCTTCTGCAGGCCCGCTCGCTCGATCAGCGCTTGCCAGGCGGTTAGGGCGACCAGAGGGAGAGAGGCGGCTTCTTCCATCGTGAACGCTTTAGGCTTCATAGCCAGGTCCGCCTCATCCACCGCTATCCGTTCCGCGAAACTTCCAATGCGGTCTTTGTTTGGTCGGGAATAAACCTCGTCGCCGGGTTTGAAGCGCTTGACGCGGGATCCAACACGGAGCACGACTCCGGCCAAGTCGTTCCCGAGGATGAGCGGGAGGCGGTAAGGAAGGATCAGCTTGAATTCACCCTTTCTGATCTTCGAATCGAGAAGGTTGATACCTGCGGCGCGGACCTCTACCAACACGTCGTTCTCGAGCAATTCCGGCTCCGGCATTTCGCCGATCCGTCCGCCATCGCGGCTGTTGTAACGGTCAACGATGAAAGCCTTCATTTCTTTATTCCAAAGGTTCGCACGAATCGCCTACTTCTGCAAAGCCGGGGTGGCAGAGGTGGGGGTAGTTGAAGTATCGAGCCGGAGTTGTTTGCGGAGGCCGGAGTCCATCATTCCGGCGGGCGCAAATCGACGGAGTATTTTCAGGAGACCGGCGCGCCGGCCGGCCGTATACCGTACTTTGGGGTGAGCAGCGAGTGCCGCCTTCAGCACGGCGTCGGCGACGATACTGGGCGCGTCTCCGCCATCGACCATCTCCTTCATCGTCTTGCCGACGGCCTCACGAGCGTCGCGGTACTCCGCGAGGGGAGAATCGGGCTGCAGGGAGTTCGCGTCGAATCCAGTCTTTGTATTTGCCGGCTCGATGATCGAGACTCGTATCCCCTTCGTGCGTAGCTCGTGATCGAGCGATTCCGAGTATCCCTCGACTGCGTGCTTGGTTGCCGCGTAAAGTGCCATGTACGGCATCGGAAGGAATCCGAACACGGAGCCGATGTTGACGATGCGTCCGTATCCCCGGCGTCGCATGTGAGGGAGCACCGCGCGGATCATCCGAACCGTACCGAAAAAATTCGTATCGAAGATCGCATGCGCCTGGTCCATCGAGCTCTCTTCCGCGCCGGCAGAAGCGACGCCGAAACCGGCGTTGTTCACCAGCAAATCGATGCGGCCCTCCAACCGGATAACTTGGTCGACCACGGCTTTGGCCGATTCGTCGTTGGTCACGTCGAGGGGAAGCAGTTCGAACGATCGTCGGCTTGCTTGGTCCGCTCCTCCTTGGGCGCCTCGCCGGCTGGTTCCGTAGACCTTATATCCCGCGGCGACAAGCCGCTCCGCCGTAGCCGCGCCGATCCCTGATGAAGCGCCGGTAACCAGTGCAATCTTAGTTTTCATCGTCGACTCCTTTATATGAGCTACATCATATATGATAACTATCATATATTGCTAGCCTTCCGCCTCAATGCCAACATATTTACGGGGAGAATCAGTCGCTGGTGGGGGCGAACTGCTTCAGGGCGGCATCGAGAAGGGCGTCGGAAAGCTGGGGATCGTCGACCGCCCGGGCCAGAACCAGGGTTCCGACCATGGCCGATACCGTCACCAGTGCCCGTTCGTGGGCGCCTGGTTTGCCCCAATCGGGGGATTGGCGAGCGACGAGATCGATCATCTCCTTGATGCGCCGGGTAGCCGCTCGCCGGACCTCGGGTGCCTGGCGCGGCATTTCCGAGCCCAAAGCGGCCATGGCGCAGCCCTTTTCTGTACCAAGAACATGCTCCTTGGAAAGGTAGGCACTCAGCATCGCGTAGAGCGCCTGCTCCGGCGGCACCGCGGCGGCGATGCTCGCCGCCGCCGCGACCGACTCGGCGCCGGCTCGGTCCGCCGCTTCGGCGAGCATCGCTTCACGAGAAGAAAAGTGGGCGTAAAAGCCACCATGAGTTAGCCCGGCCTCCTTCATGATGTCGGCCACGGAGGTTCCGTCGTAGCCGCCTCGACGGATGGCGCGCGAGGCAACTTCGACGATACGGTCGTGGGTGACCTCCTTCTTACGAGGAGTGGGTCGATCTTGAGTAGATTTTCGTATGACATGTATCATACGCCAACCGTAAACGACACCGTGCGGACACCTCCGGTGCGCCGAGCCTAGTTATCCACAGTCTCATGACCCAAAAGGTGACGGACGGAATAGATTTGGCCCGTGTGGTAAGCGACGTGGAATACGGCGTATTCGATTGCCTGGTGCCAACTCCAGCCCTCGCGATGGGGATTCTTGTCTTCGCCGTCCGGCTGGACCGCCGCAAGGGACGCCTTCACCACCTGGTGAATCCGCTCCACCTCTTGATAGAGCGCTTCCGCGCCGATGTCGAGCACGAGAGGGGAGTCGACCGAGGAGGTGTAGTACTTGGCGTACTGCTCCAAAAACGGACTGCCGCTGGTGCCGCCGGTCAGACCGAAATCCTCCCAATAGGCGATGTGCGTCGCCAATTCGCCGATGCTTAAGAGGCGAGGATGCGGGCGTTTCCATACGTCCTCATCGGGAAGCCCTTTGAACCCTTCTCCGAGTTCCCAGTGTCCCGTATCTAATGCGGCGATGAGCAGATCGAGTTTTGCCATGGCCGCATTTTAATCCAAGCAGCTCACACACGTCTACCTGAATATTAAGAGTGCTAGCGTGTCTTTCGATGACTCGCCGGCAAGATTCGGGGAGATGGTCTTGATGGCAGGCGTCTCTCGCCCCACTTCCTTGAATCAACTAGCGGCGAAAAGCGCTCGGGGACAAATCCATACCCGGCAACAAAAAGATCCTTCTCGACGTATCGTTTTCGTGCGAAGGTCGTCATAGATTCAAATAGGGTCCTAGTGAACCCGTTTTGACCGATTGGATTGGTCTATAGTAGGTTTGGAGGTATTGCGCCTCAAACTGCCATGGGAAGGCGGAATAGGAAGCTGTTTGGGATAGTCGTTGCGGGTGCGCTGCCATTGGCGGCGGGCGCCCAGGCACCCCTTACGCTTGCCGAGATGAAGTCGGGCGGCGGTGGCGCCGTCGAAGTCGGCGGAACTCCCGCGATCGACATCATTACGCTCCGCGCGGTGGGCCCTGGCGCTCCTCTCCGGTACGGCAACGTCGTCCCGAATTCTGAGCGGGTCCAGTTGGACAACGAGCGGCTGCAAGCCGGTCCCGACTACGCCATGGACTACGCCACCGGCGTCGTCTACCTAAAGCGCGCGCAGCATCTCGGACAGCGGCTGACCGTATCCTACCGCTACAACCCGAAGCTCGAAGGAAAACAAACGCCGCTTCTCGGCTTCGCTAGCGGCGGGACGTACAAGTTCGATCTCGTTCCCGGCGGCTTCAAGGCGCTGATGGGGATGGGAATCGCCGAGCGCTCCGCCGACGGCTCGGTGATGCAGAGCAACGTTTTCGGATTCAACAACGCTTTCAAATTCGGCGGGGGCCGGATGAACGGGTTGTTCATCTACGGCGACCGCACCAAAGCCGACAACCAAGCGGGTCTCAAGTTCGACATGAACGGGACCCCCGGGCAGGCGAGCACCGACGAAGGGAAGTCGCAGTTCATGCTTCAGAACCTAAGCTCGAACGTTCTGGGCGGTACCGCGCAGTTCGACTACCAGGACATCAGCAAGAACTTCACCAGCTTCGGCGCGGTTAAAGACGGCGGTTACGATGATGCCGCGGTCCAACGATTTAGTAGCGAGCGGGGCTTGAAGCGGTTCGGCATGTCGCTCAAGGACATGAAGTTCGGCGGGCTAGACCTGAGCCAGTCGTACCGCACGGTTTCCGATGACAAAGGTTCGGTGAGCTGGCGGTCATTCGGCCTGGCTCAAGGCGGCCTCAAACTGACCGCGACCACCCAGCGGGTCGATCAAAACTTCAGCCGGTTCAAAGACATTGCCGAGGCCGACCGCGATCAGCTCATGCGCGAAGCGGGAATGAGCCGGCAGAACCTTAGCGGTGAATTCGCCCAAAAGGTAGGCAAGCTTAGCTTTACGTCCAACACGATCCAAGAAGACGCCGCCGGCAACAAGATCAGCCGGCAGGAATACGCCCTCGACGTAAGCCACGTCAAGTTCAACCTTGGCCAACAGGACGTCGGCGCCGGGTTCACGCGGTTCGCTAATCTGATGGGGCCCGAGCAGGCGATGTACGGCCGCGAAGCGGGTATCCACCGGCAGTGGATGAGCATGGAGACCGCCGTCTGCGGAAAGAACACGCCGCTGACGATGTCGCAGTCGATTTTGGGCGACAAGAGCGGCGGCTTCCGGTCTCAAGAGGTTGCCTTGCAAAGCAAGGGCTGGGCGCTTCTCCACTCCGACCTGTCTTCCGACCGGGGATTCACCCGCATGAACGCGATGGCGGACAGCGAGATGGATAACCACATCAAGGCGATCGCTGCGATGTATGGGCCTAACGTCGTCTCAAGTCCCAACGACCGGGCGGCATTTCTCGGCGGCGTCGGGATTCGGCGGAGCTACACCAGCCTTAGCGCCCAGCCGTTCAAGAAGTGGAACCTCAATTTCGACCAACTCGACTTGAAAGGGCACGAGGACAAGGGTGGGGTTACGTCGGCATCGCTGACGAGCCCAAACATCCAGGCCAATTACCGCCACCAGGAGCTGGGGAAGAAGTTTTCCGAGTCGACCCTGCTGATGGGCTTCGAGCAGCAGAAGCTCGGCACCATCTCCGGGTTGGACCGAACCGATTTCGGTTTTAACGCCCAGTTTGGAGCGAGGCATCTGACCTATTCGCGGATGACCGCGGACACACCCGGCGGATCGGCCAACCGTACGTCGATGGCATACGTCGATAAGAAGATCGACGTCCAGGTGAACACTCGGGAAGTTCAAAGCGGCTTCACGAACGCCGGCCAGCTTGTCGACGCCGAGAACGCGATGCTCCAGACCTTGGTTGGCACTCGCGAGACCGACGCCAAGATGAAGTGGGCGCTCTTGCCAGGCCTCAATCTCGACGCACAGATTTGCGACGCGGTGAACGAGCAGACGAACCAGGTGAACCGCCTCCACCAGATGGCGCTCGACTGGACCCCGAACGGAACCACGAAGCTGCAATACTTCCAGCTCGAGCAAGAGAATCACAACCCGCTCAGCACGATGTTCGCGCGCACGCTGGAGCGGCTGAGCGTCTCCAAGAGCTTCGGCCGGTACGGCGTTTTCAACTACCGGGAAGAGACCGGCACGTTCGATAAGAAGCAGACCGACCTGACGGACTATCGGCGACAATATCTGTCGTACGAGGCAAAGGTCGACGACCGCACCTCGCTTCGAACCGAACAGACCCTTACCGATTTCGGCAACGGAAGCAAGGAAGACGTCAGCGCCAACACCGTGAGTACCACGCTGACCAAGCGGCTGGGTGTGAGTGTCACGGACCTAAAGGTCGATCGCTCCGGCGATTCCAAGTCGACCGAGCAAAACGTCGCCCATCGGAATTACGGCTTTTGGTACGACTTCGGCCATGGCCTCATCCTCAGCTACGGCTATGCTCGGCAGCTCGTCGAGGATAACAACGGGACCAAGACCTCCGGCGTAAGCATCGGCCAAACGAAAGATGCGCCTCCGCCCGATAAGGTGGGAACGGTTGCTCCGGGGACCGTGGGAGACGTCAGCATCGGCGGCGCGTACGGCGCCAACGAGTGGGATGCCAACCATCGCACCCAGTCGTTCAGCAACATCGCCGTCCAATCGGCGAAGCCGCTCAGCTTTGGCGCGTTTAAGGAAGTCAAATTCAACTTCGGCCTCGATACGGCAGCGGATAACGCTCAGTGGCTTCGCGAGAATAAGCTGTTCGGGTTCTCAGGAAAGTTGGGGGCGAACTCGTTCAGCTTCGACTACAAGGGGCAGATGGATCAGAGCGGGTACCGCGCGATCGATCGAAGCTATCGGCTCCAAACCGATCAGTCGGATAAGAATTGGCTCCGCGCCACGATGTACTACAAGATCCGCACGATGCCGTGGGACGAGCAGATCATGATTCGCGACTTCAACATCGCGGCCCGTCCGGCGCACAACCTCGAGATCGCGCATGAGCTGAAGACGAATCCCGAAGTGTTCCAGGCGAACGCGCTGCTCGGCTCCGTGGTTCAGGCGGCTCAGAGCAATAAGTGGCGAGTCGACTACAAGAAGAGCGCAAACCTAACTTTCGGCGGAAGCTGGGAAGAGCTCGTCAACGGGCAGAACAAGGCGCTCTCGACCACATCGGGCATCAACCTGAAGCTGTTCGAGAAGTCGGGTTCGCCAGTCTCGCTGTTCTACGGTGTGGAGCAGGTTAACCAGACCGGCGGCCTTCGCCGGACGACTCAGCGATACTCGCTCCAGTTCGACCAGCGCCCGGGACCGAACCAGCTCCTAAGCCTGTTCGTCGGCAACGTGAGCTACCAGCACAGCATCCCGGACCAGTTCCGAAAGGAAAACTGGACAATGCGGTTGGATTACCAGTTCCGGTTCTAAGATTCCGTTTGCCGAGTTTGCGGGTGGTTCGACCGCGTTTCGATGGAAGGGACGCCGAGGACGATTCGTTATGCAGCCCCAGCAGAGGTGTGGGGTTTCCTTTACCAGGGCTTCGCCCATCGCTTTAGGAGGTCGCGCTGTCAGCGCTGAGATCGGCGGCGTTTCTGGGAGAAGGCGTGGTGGCGGCAGGTTCTGCGACCACCTTCGGGGTCGGGACGATGCGGGCGCCTTTCCCCCGGGTCTTCGACCCGCGTCTAAGTTCTTTGACCCCTTCGGGGTCGGGATGGGTTTACCGCTGGCGGGGGATGTTTGGGGACGCAACCCCTTTGGGGTAGATGGCGCGTCGGTAGCTGTACCAGGGTAGCTCGTGCCTCGCAACCCTTCGCTACGGTACGCAACCTCTTCGAGGTTGGGGAAAGGGTTGTCGGTGGCGCGGAGAGTGCAAGTACCATGCAATCCTCCTGAGGGGGACCGTGGCGGTTGTTTTACTTGCCCAGCGCTTCGATTCCTTGGAAGATGTTGGCGCCTCCTCGATGTTGGAGAAAGGGATAGAGCCCGGGGTGTTCACGGGGGCTCTAAACGGGTCGCTGGGGTGAGGGGAAACTAGGCGGGGACGGCGTCGTCTTCCTGCTCGAATGTGCCGTAGTAGTACGGGGTGTGGCTTTCGAACTCGCCCGCGCAGGTGTCGACCATCTTGAAGACCGGCATCACCTTTTGGCGCTCGATCTCTCGAAGTACCTGGAAGATGTATTTGCTCCACCGGGAGGCGGCATGGATGAACTCCATTTCGGTGGGGAAGTCATCGCGCTTCGGAGCCCCGGCTTCGTCGAGGGCCACCTGCAGTTGCTTTCCGGCCTTCGATAGATCGGGCTCCGTCTCGCTCGTGAGCGGGTAGAGATCCAGGAAACGCGTCTTAAAGTCTTCTCGGTCCTTGTGCTCGGCGACCCAGCGATTCGATTCGGCGCAGACTCGGTGGTAGGCCCTTAGCATCGCCGAGTTCGCGCCGAGCAGTTCCAAGATGGAGGGGGAAGGGAAGCCGATGAGGAATGCCTCTTCGATCAACCCGCCAAGATTCTCACCTTCGCCCAAAGCGTCGCGGGTTTGAACCAGCCGCTTTTCAACCGCCAGAAGGTGGTCGATTTTGCGAAGGAACCACTTGTCGACCCGGCTTAGCCGGTTGACCTCGTCGACGCCGTATCCGCGGCGCAAACCCTCCGCGAGTGCCCATAGGCGCTCGTCGGTCGGCTTTCGGATGGCGAAGCGAAGCTCCTCATCGGGGAGGGCTTGCATTTTCGGATGGCGCAGATCCTTTTGCTTGATCTCCAATCCGCGGATCGCCTTCATAAAGGCCGCTTCGAAGGAGCGATCGATCGCCATCACTTCGCCAGTCGCCTTCATCTGGGTGAAGAGCGATCGATCGGCAGTGGCAAACTTGTCGAATGGCCATCGTGGAATTTTGACCACGACGTAGTCGAGAGCCGGTTCGAAGCAGGCCTTGGTGGTACCCGTAACCTGGTTTTCGATCTCGTCGAGCGTTTTGCCGACCGCGATCTTCGCTGCCACTCGGGCGATCGGATATCCGGTCGCCTTGGAGGCGAGGGCGGACGAGCGTGACACGCGCGGGTTGACTTCGATGATGTAGTAGTCGAAGCTGTCGGGGTTGAAGGCGAGCTGCACGTTGCATCCCCCTTCGATTCCCAGCGCCTGAATGATCTTCAGCGACGCCGTGCGCAGCATGTGGTACTCGATGTCGCTGAGCGTTTGGGAGGGGGCAATCACGATGGAGTCGCCGGTGTGGACCCCCATCGGATCGAGGTTTTCCATGTTGCAGACGGTGATGCAGTTTCCGTTGGAGTCGCGCATCACCTCGTACTCGACCTCTTTCCAGCCGAGCAGCGATCGCTCGACCATGATCTGGGAGCGCATCGATAGCTTGAGCCCCTTGCGTCCGGTCTCCCACAGCTCGGTTCGATCGTTGGCGATTCCGCCTCCGGTGCCGCCCAGGGTGTAGGCGGGACGGATGATGCAAGGGTAGGGAACGACGTCTAGAACGGCTTCGAGCTCCGCCTCGCTCTGGATGATCCAGCTCTCGGGTACCGGCTCCTTAATCTCGCGCATCAGGGACCGAAAGCTTTCGCGGTCTTCCGCCTTCTTAATCGCGCTAAGTGGCGTTCCGAGCACTTTGACGTTGTATTTTTCGAGAATCCCCTCGTCGGCAAGCTGGGTGGCGAGGTTGAGTCCGGTTTGGCCGCCGAGGGTGGGAAGCAGGGCGTCCGGGCGCTCGCGGGCGATGACCCGCTCGCAGAAATCGACGTTCAACGGCTCGATGTAGAGGAAGTCGGCGACGCCCGGATCGGTCATGATCGTCGCGGGGTTGGAGTTGATCAGGACCACTTGATGGCCCTCCTCTCTCAGGCTTTTACAGGCCTGGGTGCCCGCGTAGTCGAACTCGGCCGCCTGACCGATGACGATGGGGCCGGAGCCAATGACAAGGACCTTCATTCCAAGGCGACAGTCTACCGGACCGGGCCGAGGTGTCCCTTAAGCCAGGTCACGATTTCGTCCATCGCCGCCTGCTCGGGCGGTGCAAAAAGATTAAGTCCGTGTCGCATCCCTTCCACCATCAGCACCCGGTTTTCTACCCCCAGCGCCGTCAGTCTCTTCGCGGCATCCTCGGATTGGCTGGCCGGAACGAGCGGGTCGGCCTTCCCTTGAACGAAGAAAGTGGGCGCGGTTGCCTTGCTGGCCGCTTCGATTGGACTCGCCTGTCTCCGGGCGCTCCTATCCGGCCGGCCCTTTTCGTGCATGAGGGCAGGAACGATTCCGTATTGTTCTCCGGCGGCGGTTAGTGGCGAATTGAGGTCGTGGATCCCGGAAATACTGACGACCGTCTGCACCCGGCTGGAGACTCCGCCGATCGGCTTATCCACTGAGCCGAGCCAAAGCGAGAGGTGGCCGCCGGCGCTTACGCCGGCCGCGCCAATCCATTTCGGATCGGCTTTCAACTCGCTTGCATGGGACCTTAGGTAGCGGACCGCGGCCTGCACGTCGCGGAGCTCGGTTGGCCAAGCTGCGGCGTTGGCCAGGGTGTAGTCGGTGGAGGCGGCTAGGAATCCCGCTTTCGCCAAGCTCCGGCCGATCTCGGACATTTGCGAACGATGCCCTCCGACCCACCCGCCGCCATGGATGAGCAAGACGATGCGGTGGACCGACTTTTCGGCGGCGGGCTCGTACAAATCCATTGACAGCTGCCGCCCGTCCTCGTTTGTAAAGCTTACGACCCTCGGAAGCGGGGCATCCATCTTCGGGCCAGAAATCGGCGGCTCCGGGTCGGCGCCCTTACACCCGATAAGACATAGGCAGAGCAGAGCGATAGCAGGGCGCAAGCGAGTCATTGTGGCTATTGTGGCGGAGGTACGGTTTGGGGAGTGGTCGATTGGTCGCGGATCGTCTTGACAGCCTCGATTCGGGCTCGGTCGACCGCATCCCGGAAGGCTAATGGAAGATTCTGATAGCTCTCTGATTTGCTTGGGGGGAAGAGCGATTCCGACAGCTCGAAGTCATGGGCGACTCCGGGAGCAAAATCGATTCTGAATTTTAGGGTTCGGCTCTTGCCGGTCTGGAAGGCGGTGGTCGCCCGTAACTGACTGGCGCGGCTCTTCTGCGTGGCACTGCCGGCGTCCCCACCCAGAATTCGTCCGAATCCGGCGGCGGTTACCGGCGGACCATTCGGCACCAGTCCCGTCGGGCCAGGCCCTAGCGGTACAACAATGGTCTCGACCGTCTCGCTCACCAACCGGAGCAGGCCGTCGGGCGGCAAACCATTCGGAAGGAGCTCCGTAGGTTCGGGACCGTTCCCCTCCATATCTTGCAACCAGCCTCGCCAGTAGACCAGGGTGCCGAGCCATCCCTTCGCTGCCTCGGGCAATGAGGAAAACGCGATCGGATGTTCTCGGAGCGCTTGACGCATCTCCGTTGGCAGCAAACCGTATAGGCGCAGCTCATCGGTCTTGGTAGTCAGGCTCGAAACGCGACCTCCGCCCGGCAGTAATGCCGAAACGAAGGCGGAGTCCCACGCAATCAGCGGGTACTCGGAATTCGACCCAGCCACGTAATCGGCCGCGTTTTCGATAGTTAGACCCGACGATTCGGAAACGCTTCGGACGAGCTTGCCGGCAGCTCGCCGGTTGATACGATATGTGCGCTCTAAGCCAATTGGAACGCTCCGAATGAGAATCCAGCCGGGTTCGCGCACCGCCATCTTTGCCTCGTCGAATTGGTCAAGGAACTGCGAGGGCTTCGTGGGCTTCTTCCGAGTAGCAGTGTACACATCCAGCGAGAAATCGGAGATATTCGAAATCAGGTTTACGCCGAGCCGGTCGGCGAGGGCTACGTAGGCCTTTCCGGGAGATATCGCCAAAGGCTCGTACTGCTCTGGGTGAGTGATCTGCGGCAGAAAGCTCCTCAGCAAATCGGCGCGATTAGGCGCATTCATGTCCTGGCGAGCTCGGGAGATGAGTCTTAGAAATCCCTCGGCCGTCTCATCGCTTGGAAGCGGCGCCTCATTGGGGTCAGGCTTTTTCGAGGCGGGAGCAGCCGCCACCTTAGCGTCGTCCTTTCCCAGTACGTCCGGTTCGTTTAGCGCAAATTCGGCGTTCTGAACTTCCTTACCTTTCGAATCCAAAACCGAAAGTTTCATCGTTAGCGCGGCACTCTCGGATTCGGTGGTATCGATTGCCAGATTGACTTTGAACTGCTCCGGAAGAGGAGATCCCATGACGGCCGCCTCACCCTCCTTCGCGATTTGTTCATTGACCAATGGTAGAACCAGCCGATCCCAGATTCTCTGTTCGATCACGTATCGCTGGATTGCCGCCTGTGAACTTAAGGGAAGGGATCGCTGCATCAACGTTGGGTGATCGGAGTACACGATCCTAGCCGGAGTAGGTAGGTCGATCCAGTCATTTGGGGGGATCGATTCAAGGATGCGGTAGAGGGCTCGGGTAGCGGGGGCATCGATAGTGTCGGGCCGGCCGGGAAAATCCCCGGTCTTGCCGCTCTCCATTCCCTTTTCCCACTGCTCCATTTGCTTTTGAAACGCGGCATCTCCCTCCAGAGCCCGTCTCGCCTCGCGGTCATCATAAACCGGGTGCTTTCTGAACTCTTCATGGAAGGTCACCAGTGCGGCCTGGAATTGTCTCCTTCGGCTGGCGGTTCGCTCATCTCGCTCCTGCTTTTCGATCTTCATTGACGGCACGAGCTTTCGGATTCCTCCGCTCACTTGCCACTCGCCTCCGGATACCAAGGCAACTCGGCTAAGAAGATCGTCCACCGGAACGTCCTTCACGCGGAGGCAAAGCACCTCGTTTGAAAGGACCGGCGCCGCCTCGAGCTTGACGCCGCTCTGCTGTGAAATTTCACGTAGAACGGCGGGCAACCCGGCGGCCGGGACGGTCAACGAGATCCGGTCGGCTTGACGAAGCGCGTGAAGGGCAAGAAGAACCGCAAGCGACACAATCTCAGGACGAGATACAGGCCCGCTTAGTTACCTGTCAAAATCGGCGAGATGAAGGTCGTCACCTATAACGCTGCTTCGATTCGCGCCCGGATGCCGCTGCTGGTCGAGTGGTTAGCCGAGAACGAGCCGGACGTCGTTGCGATTCAGGAGACCAAGGTAGAGGACGATAAGTTTCCAGTCGAGCCGCTCGCCGACCTCGGCTACGAAGTCGCTTTCCACGGTCAGAAGTCGTGGAACGGAGTAGCGACGCTTAGCCGCCGACCGATCGTCAATTCTCGGTTCGGCTTCGGCGACGAGCTGATGCCGAACGACGCGCGCGTACTGACCTGCGAAATCGACGGCGTGACCTACATCAACACTTACGTGCCGAACGGCAACACGGTGGGATCCGACAAATTCGAGTACAAGCTCCGCTGGCTAGACCGGTTTCGGCAGTACCTCGACCAAAACTTCCGCACCGACGACCCCCTCGTCTGGCTAGGCGACATCAATGTCGCTCCCACTCCCGACGACGTTTACGACAGCAAGCGGTTCTACGGCGGCGTCGGCCACCATCCGGACGAGTTTTCCCGCCTCTCTAAAATCGTCGATTTCGGGCTCACCGACGTCTTCCGCAAGTTCGTGCAGGGCCCCGGCCACTACACCTTTTGGGACTTCACCCTCCCGCGCGGCGTGGATCGCAACCTCGGTTGGCGCATCGACCATATCTATGCCACGGAGCCGCTGGCACGGCTTTGCACCGACTGCGTCATCGATAAAGCCGCCCGCCAACTGGAGCGTCCCAGCGATCATACGTTCCTTACCGCCACCTTCGATATGTAAGCAGGGCAGGGAACCGGGCTGAACTGTAGACGCTCCGATAGGGTGATGAGCGTTATTTCCTCTCCCCCATACCCGACCCGGATTCAAGCCGAGCAAGTAGCGGGCCTCCTCGTTCAGCAGGGGCTCCCAATGGAGAATATCTTCATTCGCGACGAGGTCCCAGCGTACGGGCTGAATCTCGGAGCCGGGGTTCCGACCGAGGCGATCGATGCCATGGTCAACGAGCACGACGATGAGGTTCGGCCGGCCGGAGCCGTCGGCGGTTACGTCGTCGAAGTGGAAACGGGCGGCGATGCTCTCAACGAGCGCGTCGCTCAAGAGGCATTCGGTTAGCCGTCGCTATCGGCATCTTCACCGTCGGTCGTCCCCGTAGAATCGGCATTCCGTCGTTAGTTGTCCGAGGAACGACTCTGATGAAGTACTGGAACTTCGGTGGTGTAAGAGCGAGGGCGGCAAGAACGGCGAGCATAATAAACCCTTTGCATTAGCAGTGCGAAGGGGCGGCTGGGGAGTTCAGTCGTTATCGGAAAACTTCCTTCCGCCCTGTTTCCACTACATGACCCGCACGAGATGGACAGGCGGGTCATTGGGCAGCCCCGTGGTGAACGTTAGCTCCCGTCCATCCGGCGAGAGTGAGAAGATTCCGCTTCTCAAGCTCTCGTCGGTAGGCTTGCGGCCATCGCGATGAGCGTAGATCGCCTCCGCGGCATTTTCCGAAGCGACGTATTCGCCCCGCGCGGTCATCCCAGGCCCCTTTACGCTGACCCGGCCGTCGCCAGTGAACCGCACGATCCAGTCGTTCGCCACGTAACCTGGCCCCGGCCCCCAATCTCCTTGGAAGCGATTCGGGGCGGTCTGAGCCATCCTTTGCGGACGCGAGTCTCCGAAGGGCTCGCGAACTTCCTGGCAGCCCGCGAAAATGACAGGAATCAACAGCACGGTGGCAAACGGGAGCGCACGCAATAGCATCCTGCCCCTTAGGAGTGTGTCGCTTGTTAAGTTTGTTCCACGGCATCCGGTCCGAAAAGCGCTACTCTTCGTCGCCCACCCAACGCAGATACCGGCGCATCGGGCCGGTGGAGAGCAAGGTGAACCACCATCGGTCGGCTGTTACCAGCTTCGTCCGTTCTCGCATCGCCAGGGCGAAATAGACCGACTCGTTGAAAGTGCGCGCCGTCGCGGTCGCAATCTCCAGGGCAGCGGGCGCCAGCTCGCTGGGAGAGACCGTCGTCAGCGGGAGTCGCCGGAGATTGGCTAACACCTTGTGAGCGTCTTCCCGCTTCATCTCTCCGCTCTTCACCCGTCGCCAAAGGACGGCGCCTACCTGGCCGAAGATCAAATCGGGAACCACGACTTCATGGGCGTGGTTCGCCACGCGCAGCGCCTCTTCTGAGAACGCTTCGTGGAAATACCATTTCAGGACGACGCTTGCGTCGACAACGACCCGACTCACTTACGCGGAGCCTCGCGTGCAAGCTCGCTGCTATCTGAGTAGGAGCGTCCGGAAAGCGCTTCGCGAATGCGAAGAAGCTCCTCCCAAGGGTCGCTGGCGGCTTCGCGCAAAATTTCCCGCAACTCCGCCTCCAAGCTCCGCCCGCCGGCTTTCGCCCGCCTTTTGAGGGCGTCAACAATGTTGTCGTCGAGTTGGCGAATGAGAACCTGAGCCACGATAGCAAGACGATAACAGAATGCGCTTCGGTTCCGCAACGGTAAAAACTACCGCGCCGCGGTTTGCGCGGCAAACTCGTCCAAAACCGTCTCAAACTCCGCCACCGTCGAGCAACGGGTAAGGCGGTCTCGGATCTGCGACGCTCCGACCTCCCCCTTGATGTACAGGGGAATTTGACCCCGCAACGCCCGACAAGCCCTAAACTCGGCATCGGCAAACGCAGGATTCGATCGGGCTTCTTCGAAGCTCTCCGCGTCCGCCTCGCACGCTACCATCATCCGGAGGTGTTCCGTCGCTACCCGAATCCGCTCCGCTAGAGTTGGCGCGGGCATCGGATCCTGGCCCGTCATAGCTCGCTGAATGTCGCGTAAGGCCCAGGGGTTGGAGATGGCGGCCCGGCCAACCATGACGCCGTCGCATCCGGTTTCGGTGAGCATCTTGAGCGCGTCTTCCGGCTTCTTGACATCGCCATTCCCGATGAGCGGCACCCGAACTGCCTCGCGCATGTCTGAGATCAGCTTCCAGTCGGCCTCACCCTCGAACCCTTGCTTGGCAAACCGCGCGTGCAAGGTGATCATCCGGGCGCCGGCGTCTTGAAACCTCCGCGCCAAGTCCGGAGCGGCGAAGAGGGAATAGTCCCAACCCGCACGCACCTTTACCGTTACGGGAACTTTGACCGCTTTCACTACGCTAGCAACGATTCTCTCAGCGAGTTCAGGGTCCTTCAAAAGAGCGGCTCCGGAGCCGGTTTTGCAAACCTTCGGTACCCAACAACCCATATTGATATCGACGATATCGGCGCCCATTTCTTCGGCGATGCGAGCGGTCTCCGCCATAACGTCCGGTTCGCCCCCGAAGATCTGAATCCCCATCGGCCGTTCGCCGGGATGGATCCGCATCTTCCGGAAGGTTTTCGTCGCGCCATAGTGGATTGCCATCGCGCTTACGAACTCGGTGAACATCAGCCCCGGCTGGGCGATCCGCTTGGCAATTAGACGGAACGGAAGATTGGTGACGTCCTCCATCGGAGCAAGGAGCAACGGCACCTCGACTGGGATCGAGCCGATTTTGAAGCCGGGAGAGGGTTGCGACATGGCGAATTACGGAAGAAACAAGGCCCTCTCGGCGGGAGTGGGCAGGCGGCAAGAATCTTTCTTGCCGAACCAGCGATAGCGGTTCTTCGCTACCAAGCGGTAGCCCCAGTCGCGAAGCGGGCGCGGGATCACCATGCCCAGGGCGCCGAGGAAGCCGTAGAATCCGCCGAGGTGGCGCAAGACCCCCAGGGCGGCGGACGAGCGGACGTGCTTGCCTCGGTCGTCGACGAGCACCACGGTCGACAGTCCCTCTTCGTTTGCGTATTCGGCGACAATCTGTTTTGCCGTGTCGCCCTGCAGCGACGAATATCGGAAGCGCCGTGCCTTATCGTGACGGATAACCCAATCGACGGAGGCGTTGCACAGGTTGCAGACCCCGTCGAAGAACAAGGTTGGATGATCTAATGCGGGGATCATCGGGACATCGCGAGCTGAATCAGATCTCTCGAGGGCTTGAATGTCACATCCTCCTTGATCGTTTCCAACACGGTTACCGGCACATCCGGCCGACCTTTGAGAAGTTCGCCGATCACCTCTTCTACGAGCTGTTCCGGGGTGGAAGCGCCGGAAGAGATGCCGATCGTGCGAAAGTCCGTCTTCCATTCCGGCCGAATTTGATCCGGGCGGAGAAGGAGGTGTGCCTCGGGTCCGATCCCCTCGGCTACCTCGCGAAGGCGATTCGAATTCGAGGAGCTTGGGGAACCGACGACCAGAACGAGATCGCACTGCGCGGCCAACTCACGAATCGCCATTTGACGATTCGTCGTCGCGTAGCAAATATCCTCTTTCTGCGGACGCTCCAGGTGAGGGAACCGGCGCTGCAACACGTCCATCGTGGCCGAGACTTCGTCCACGCTAAGGGTGGTCTGCGTGAGCACCGAAAGCTTCTCGTGAGGCGGCAACACGAGCCTTTCGGCATCCTCGGGAGTCTCGACGAGGGTCATCCTTCCGGGCGCCTCGCCCATCGTCCCCTCGGCTTCTACATGGCCAAGGTGGCCGATGTAAACCATGTAATACCCCTTGGCGGAGTAGTGCTTGGCTTCGTTGTGAACCTTGGTGACGAGAGGGCAGGTGGCGTCGATGATCGTCAGGCCGCGTTCCTTGGAATGAGCGCGCACATCGGGCGAAACGCCGTGGGCGGAGAAGACGACGACGGAGCCGCGCGGAACGTCGTCGATATCTTCGACGAACACCACCCCGCGTTGCTCGAACGAGCGCACGACCCACTCGTTGTGGACGATCGCATGCCGCACGTAGATGGGAGCGCCGTGAATCCGCAGGGCAAGGTCGACGACCTCGATGGCGTACGCTACGCCGGCACAAAAGCCCCGCGGGGCGGCGAGGATGATTCGCTCCACGTCCGATTCTACTCCGCGGGATGGCCGTGCGTTTTCTTGATTGCGGTAGAGGCGTTTGCGGGCGGGACGCCCGCGCTTCGGTGGCGCATCCGTCTATATTCGTTCTATGGACGCGCGGATGGTGAATCGGATGCTGGAGCAGCGGGTGCGAGACCTTGCGGCAAAGAGCCCCTCGGGATCGCTCGAGGAGCGGCGGCGGACTTTGCGCAAGTCGCTCGGACTGGAACCGATGCCGCCGCGGACGGAGCTAAACGCGCAGGTAACCGGCATCCTCATGCGCGACGGTTACCGCATCGATAAGCTTCGATATGAATCTCGTCCCAGGGTGCTCGTCACCGCGCATCTGTACCGGCCGGAAGGTGAAGGGAAGTGGCCGGTCATCCTGCGTCCCCACGGGCACTGGGACCACAAGAAGAGTGCGCGAATCGTTCAGGCCGGCGCTATCGGACTTGCGCTCGCAGGCTTTGCAACCCTCGCCATCGACTCTCCCGGCGTGAGCTGGGACGATAACCCGCAGAACGAGCGGCGAGAGATGGGGCCGCACGACGACTGGTTCCTCTCTATGGGAATGCCGGTCCTAGGCGTTTATGTGTGGGATGTTCTTCGAGGGCTCGACTACCTGGAGACTCGTACGGAGCTCGACACTACCAAGGTCGGGATCACGGGCGCCAGCGGCGGCGGGGCCACGGCGATGTATGCCTTTGCCCTGGACGATCGGATCGCCGCCGCCGTCCCGGTCGTCTCGGTGGCGAGCTTGGAGATGAACCCAAACCTTGGATGTCTGTGCAACCATCTTCCAGACCTGATGGCGAACGGCGATCGCTCCGACGTGCTCGGGATGCGAGCCCCGAACGGTGCGGTAATGGTGCTAGCGGCCGAGGTCGATGAGGAGTTTCCGATCGAAGGACATCTCCGAACCGAGGAGAAGCTCAAGCGGATCTACCGCCACCACCGGTGCGAGCACAAAGTCCGCTTCGAGCGGTTCTGGGGCGGGCACGATTACAACCGTCGGATGCGGGAGGCCGCCTTGGCATTCTTTACCGAGCACCTCCGAGGCGCGAAACCGGCCCCGTATCTCCCCGAGTCGCGCCCCCTGTTCGACGGAATCCTGAACCCATATCCCACCGGCACGGAGGACCCCACGAACCCCGCGCTTCTGGTTACCGAGTCTCACGAACGCTCCACCAGGAGCTTCCGGGAGCTGCTCGGCACTGCGTTGGCCGAGCCGTATCCGGAGCCATTGAACAGCGAGCCGCGGGTTATGTCGTGGCGTCGCTACGGAAATCTGCTCGACGTCAGGCCGGGAGCCATCGTGGCGATCCACGACTCGACGGTCGAGAACCCAAAGGAAGCCGGATCGATCGTCCTTCCGATCGAGGAGGTCGACCAGCGCCTCTGCATCATGCTCGGCCTGAGCATGGCCGAGCTATTCGGCCAGCTCCTTCACACCTTCCTCCCCGGTGGTCCGGAGGGTTGGGAAGTCGCCGGCGCAGGCATCGCCGGGGACGCGCTGACGTCGATGATCGCGTCCGTTCGAACGCTTGTTTCCACTCCCGAAGCACCGCCGAAGCTGATCGTCGCCGAGGGCCCAGTCGCCAGCCTTGCCGCCCGCTTCCTCGCCCGCTACCGTCCCGATCTCGACGTTCAGGCAACCCACCTCTGGACCTCATGGCGCGAAGCTCTCGACCAAAACATCCGCCAAAACGCCCAGCCGAACGCTCGCTATCTGGACTGGGTGTAGCAACCTTGATAGACTGGGCGACTATGTCACGGACGTTGAATCGGTTGAGGTTTTCTTCTCGCCACTCGTGCAAGTGAAACTGCATGCCATCCCGGTCTCCGTCCTTGGCGAACCGTTCGATGATTGAGGCATGCTCTAGCCGCTCAAGTTCGAAGTCTTGAACTTCTCTGGCAGGGTATTTGGCATGCCAACCCTCAAAATATTTCCGCATATTTTGAACCTCTCTTAGCGTTTCATCAAACCTATTTAGCCGTGCATACGTGGCAGCCTTGTCAAGAAAGTAGATCGAATCCCGGTGCGGTAGTGGGTAGTGGTCAAGAAAATCAATAAACCGTTCTGGACTGCGGAAACGGTCCAACATTGGTAAGCCGATGTCACGCATGATCCTCTCGGGATCGAGATCCGGCTCTACCAGAGAATCTTGCACGTAGACTGGGAACGCATCGATTCCCCAAAGTGGGGTTCTTCGGAATTCGCCGACCATACGAAAGCCTCACGAACGCATTCGGTATGTGCAGAGGAAAGCCGAATGGCTGCAGCCACCGGCAACGTTGATCCATTGAAGTGTGATCAAAACTGAATCCGAAAAGGAATTCTTTCACTGGCGCGTGGATGAGGCATGTACCCCTCCTGGCGAAGGAGGAGAAAGTGTCCGATAGAAGGGAAGCAGCCTTCGGTTCGGGTGCCTAGATGCCATTGTTAAGGGTCCGCGACGTCGCGGAGGTTGTACCGATCCAAGTTTTCTTCACGCCACCGAAGCAACTGAGTCTGCATGGCCTCGCGGTCTCCGGCCCGGGCGAGGTCTTCGATGACCAAGGCATGCTTGAGCCGTTCAAGTTCGAAATCGTGAAGTTTCTCTCCATCATGCCTTGCAAGCCAATCGTCTTGGCCCTCGCGGAGATTTCCGATTTCCTCCAGAGCCGCATCAAAATTCCCGAGGCGGGCGTGCGTAGCCGCCTTGTCGAGAAAGTAAATCGACCCCCGATTGGGGAGCGGATAGTGATCAAGGAATTCTAAGAACACTTCCGGGTTGCGAAAACGGTCGAGCATCGGCAGACCAATGTCTCGCATGATCCGCTCTGCATCAAGATCAGGCTCTATGTGTGAGTCGCGAATATAAACGGGAAATGCGTCGAGCCCTCCATTCGGATTCTTTGGAATCCTTCTCCCATATGAAAGGCTCTCAAAACACTTCGGAACGTACACTGGGCTGCCAAAGGGCTGGAGCCATCGGCAGCGTTTGTCCATTGCTGTCGGATAAAAATTGAAGCCGAAAATAAACTCTCCGATGGGAGTATGTATAAGATTCGTTCCACACCCGACATAAGAGTCGAACTCCCGTCCCAAGCTTCTGAAGAACGGGAGTAGCTCTCGATTGGGTCTCGGTCGCCGCATTTTCGAAATTTACTCCTACCCCTAGCGAGGGATCATGAGGCCACTGGTTCCTGGTACCTTGAAGACCGGTGGATTGCCGTATTCTACTGGAAGCTCTGCCTTGATAGCTCTTATTCTGCTTTCTGGAAGGCGGGCAGCGCCGAACTTGTGGTCGAAGATTGCCAGGACATTATCGAAGTAGCTAAGGACAACGTCGCAACGTACGGAACCCTTCTGACCATAATACTTAGCTGGCTCCTTTCCTATAAATGACTGTTCGACCTTCACCGTAACACTTCCAAAATCTGTCGCCCTGAGCGTATTTGCAACTGAGGTGTGGGCCATCGTTCCGCCAGCGGGACCGCTCTCGGCATCCTTGCCGGTTTGTTCGACGAGAGCGAAAATAAGGGCGACCGCGCGCTGAACTGCCACGGGTTGCCGTATATACCACGCGTAGCACTGCCAGCCCATCCGCTGGGCCAAAGTTTCGGTGCCCGCTGTGGCGGCTTCTTCGGCCGCCGCTTCCGAAGCTTCCGCCGCTAACTCGACCGCGCAGTCATCGAGGTCGCCCGCCATTCCGAACCCCGACGGGTCGATGTATCGAAGCGGATTGTTGCTTACGTAGGCGTACCAGTTCTTGCCGTCGCCCACCGGGTCGCGGGTGATGAAGCGGCCGGTGCCGGAATCGTAGTATCGATTCCCGAGCAACTTCAAACCGATCTCGGAGTCGTCCTGGTAGCCCGGCCCGCCCGCGTAGGTTAGCGGACCCGGTGCAACCCCCGTTTGGGAAAGTAAATTCCCGAACGCGTCGTAGCCGGCGTCAAAAGTCTTGGCCTGTGAGCCGTTCACCGCCAGCGAGTAAGTTCCTTGGCGGTCGCCCAAGTAGTACTGGCCCGATGAGTCGCCCACGCCGGGCGTGTAGAACTTCACTCCGTCCGAGAGAAGCGAAGAGAGGGGAGAGACTCCGTTCCGCTTGTAGGTTCGAGTGCCAACCGAGGTGCTGCTCTTGCCAACCCGAGCATTTGCCCCGTTATAGGTGAAGTTGGTCGAGTACGTGCTGCAGTAGGTTAGGCGATCGTCGTAGTCATAAGAAAGATTTGTGGTGGTGGACGGCGTCGAAACCTGAGTAGTTCGCCCCGCGAGGTCGTAGGAGAACGTTTTGCTCGAACCAGGCCACGTAATGGAAAGAAGCTTGTCCGCGCCATCGTAGGTATAGCTCTCGACGACACCGTTCACGGTGCGCGTCAAGCGGTTGTCATTCCCGTCGTAAGTGTACGAGGCCGAGTAGCCTGTTTTGTTCTCGGATGTCAGGCGGTCGAGACTGTCATAGCCGTAGGTCGTTTGAACGCCGCCTGCGATCTTCGAGCTGAGATTAGATGCTGCGTCGTAGAAATAAGCCTCAGTACGGATAACGGTATTGTCGGCTTTCCGGTGCTCGATTTGACTTGATCTACCACGAGTGTCATAGGCAAAGGTCGAGTAGGTTCCGTTACTATGTGTTCGGCGAGAGATTCGCCCCGCAGAATCGTAGAGAAGCGTAGTTGTCTTGCCTTGAGCATTAACGAACGAGCCAAGCTGCTGCTGAGTGTTGTACGAGTAAGTAGTGGTTCCCACCCCCGCTTCCTGCATCGTCACGCGTCTGCCAAGGGAATCGTACGTGTAGTTGATCGTTCCTTGTGGGCTAACGAACTGTGTGACCTCGCCACGGTAGTTGTAGACCCATGAGTGCGAACCAGTCGCATCGGTCATGCTCTTGACGGGTGGGTGGGGGGTGTTGTAACTACCGTATCCGAAAGTGGTATCGACTCCGGTCGGGTAGTCGACTTTCGTCAGACGGCCCATTGAGTCATAGGTGTACTTGATCTGATCACCCAAAGGGTTAGTTCGTTGGGAATAGGCTCCGCTTGCGTTGTAAGCAGCGTATTCGCAAGAGTTATCCGCGAGAAGGGAACTGTAGAACTCACCACGGGGCGTGTATCTGAAAGTTCTTGTAAAGTTCCGACCGTTCGTAATCGACGTCAACAAGCCGTCCGCGTTGTAGCCTAAGCTCTCCGTTACGTTCGCTGCGTTCGTCTGACTTGTGCGCCACATGGCGTCGTTGTAGTTAAAGTTAGTGGTGTGGTTCTTCTCATCGGTGATGGACTTGACATTGCTTTCGGAGTCGTAGGAGACCGTGACGGTCGTGTTATCCGGGTTCGTCAAGGTAATGGGTCTGTTCCAGTTATCGTACGCGATGGAGGTGGTCTCACCGGCGGCGTTTGTGCAGGAAGTGACGTTTCCAAGTACATCGGAGGAGCTAGTCTCAACATAACCATCGTGGTTTGCCGTCAAGATGTTGCCGTTGCTGTCGAAGGTGAAATTATCGTTGTGTCCCCCCGATCCGTGCTGATAAGTTTGGCCGTAAGAACCAATGGATTCTGTCCATACGACTTCAGCGCTGGTGTCAATCGTGTCCTTTGACGGTTTCCCGTTTTGGTAGGCGATCGTGTGAGATTGATTCAGCTCGTCCGTATAGTAAATTATGTCGTTCGTTGAGTTATAGCCGAAGTCCTTGATTCCATCCGTGGGCGTAATCGTCCTTGTAAGATTTCCATTAACTCCGTATTGGAACTGCCAATTGTTCCCGCGCTTGTCGCGGTAGTACGTTACATTTCGAGAGGCGTCGACGGTCGACTGATCGCTATACCCGGCTGGATCCGTTTCACCAACGTAAACGCCCTGCTCGTAGTGGTGCGTATAAGTCTCCCCACCCGGAAGGGCAAAGGAAGTTGAAGAGCCGTTGTAAGTGTAATTAGTTTGGTTCGCAAGTGGATCTTGGAATAATGTCAGTCGACCTGCGGCGTCGTAGTCACATGGCCAAACTTTGCCTCGTAAGTCGGTTTCGGTAAGAATCGGTGCGTTCGGATTATTGGTGTCCCACCGGTAAGTGAACCGTCGGGCATAACTGACTCCGTCGACGGGCGGGTAAGTGAGTGCCGTCAATGTGTTCTGAGAATAGTTCCGCGTAAGCGTCCACGTTCGGTATTGAGGATCGACGATAGAGCTATAGCTTGTGCTGTTACCTTGGTTGAACGTAATGGTTCTGCCGGTCGGATCAACGACAGACGTTATCATCATCGTATTTGGGTCGTGATTGACCGTAATAGTGTTGCCGTTACGATCCTTGATATCGATCAAGTAGCCTCGGTTGTTGAAGTCGTAGACGATCTGATCTTTTCTGGTGATTTTCCAACCAGTAGTAGAGCGATAGAGGGTCTCATAAACGCCCGGAGGCGCCGTATAAACTCCTGGAGATCGGGACCAACTGGTGTACTTATAAGAGGTTCCGTTCTCCCAAGTCACAATGGCCGTCTTTAGTACTGGCGTCGAAGGTGGGTCTGTTGTGTACGAAGCCATGCTATCTTCGAAGACTGTAATGTCGAAACTGCTTCGCCAGCTCTTCGGCCATCCAAGAGCGCTAGCGCGTCCAATCGAATTGTGATAGAGGTTGAACTCCATCGAAAGCTTGGCGCCCCGCACGGGCCAATTCACGATTGGAATCGTAGTAAGCCGGTTACCGGTATTGGTATTCACCATGCCACTATCGTGAGCGCCGCCCCCAGGGCCCCAGTGCTCCCATCGTGTGCCTCCACCGCCTGGATCCCCGGCCGCACCAGTGGATGTTCCGGTTGTGCCTCCTGAAGTTCCTGTTGTACCTGCGGAGGTGCCTGTCGTCGACGAACTCGTTCCGGTAGTGCTACCAGTAGTGGTTCCTGTCGACCCGGTCGTACCGGAGGTTGTCCCATCACCGCCGAGTCCTCCGCCATTGGGATTTAGCGTTGCCGCAACTGGTGCGGCTTCCGGTAATAACTGGCCATTCTCTTGCAGAGTTTGAACCTTTCCTAGCTCGGTGACAGAACTCGCATCCCAAACGCCGCCTCGCCCTGCCTCATCACGAGAGGCATCTGGAGGCTCGTTAAAAGGGACGATATCGTCCGTGTACATCCCCGGCTCACCTTGCGCAACCCGGGCGCCGTAGCGGAGGACGGAATTTATAGATCCCGGAGCTGACCCGTACAAGACACAGAGGGCGAGCCCGATACAAACACGACGAAACCAGGGCCGAGTCGGCATTTTGCAAACTGACATATTGCACCAATCGCGCCGATTCTAACCGAACGGTCATCAATTTGTTCGTACCTTTAAGTGAGAATTACTATCTTCGGTCGCGGCTTATGATGCAGAACCTTAGGAATGAGATACCTGTAGAACCGCGGCCTTGGCCGATTGGGGGCGAACGAATCACGGTGCCAAACACCAGGGTCGAAGGTGTGGACCAAAATGTGCCTAAGCTGGTTGAGTTCCCTCACCAGTCGTCGGTGGCTCCACTTCGGTTGCGTCCTCAGCTCAGCGATAGCTGGTCATGCATCGAATGAATTGTCGTTCCGTCGACGGTTCTAACTTTTCGGCAAAGTGATTGCCCGGTAGCACGGAGCTATGAGCCGCCATTTCCCGGTGCCTCTAGAAAGCACCCGAAACGCTTCCCATCCCTTGATGGCTATTGTAAGAGCGCGCTCTCGACCAAAACATCCGGCAGAACGCCCAGCCAAACGCTCGCTATCTGGATTGGGTTTGAACCAGAATCTTAACGAACACTCGTTCAATGACGATCGTCTTTGGTTGGATGTTGCAGATGCCTCTGGGTCGGATTGCCTTTCTCACTCTAGTTGCCGGCCTTGGTGCTTTACTCGCCGGTGGTTGTGGCGGTGGGAGCACGGGACGCTCGTCTGTGTATCCGTTGTCCGTTGCCCGCCTTAAGACGCTCAATCGAGGGCTGTTCATGTATATGGGGGATTGGGACGAGCGGCTGCCGTTGGCTGACTCCTGGATGGAGGGGCTGACTCCTTATGTCCACGATCCGGAGGCGTTCCACTCGCCCGCGCTCGAGGACTCGCACTTTGGATACGCGTTGAATTCGGCAGTCGCCGGTCACACCTTTACCGAGTTTTCAAGCCCGGCATCGGTCGTCACGTTCTTCGACTCCAGGGTGTTAAGGGCAGACGCGACGGCTTCGCTGGACACAATGCCCACGCCGCCGCGGTACATCACGCGGAATACGATCGCCTATCTGGATGGCCACGTTCAGGACGAGATCACCGATCAAACTCCCCCGGCCGACCTGTATCAGGAGTCGCGCACACGCCTCAAACGCGTTGCGCTCGGGATGGCGATGTACGGTAGCGATTACGACGACCGGCTTCCTTTCGCCGGCAAGTGGATGGACCAACTCTCGCCTTACGTAACGACTGCCAACAGTTTCCGCTCGCCGGCGGTGGAGCTTGCGAATCCAGCGAATTACGGCTTTGCCCTAAACCAGGGGATCGCTTCGCACAGCTTCGCCGAGTTCGACAATCCGGCGACGATGATTTCGATCTTCGATTCGACGCTCCTGAACAGAAACGCAACTGGTCCGACGACCACGGTGCCGAGTCCGCCCAGATACGGCTTGAACAATACGATCGCGTATCTCGACGGGCATGTCCCGTAGACGGTTCTGCGACCCGCTCCGGGGTCGGTTCAGACCGGCACCTCTTCCCCGGGTAGGAAACCCGGGGCTAATTTCTGGCACCCTTCCAGGGTGGATGCGCGGAAGGGAGAATGCTGGCAGGGGGCCATGTCAGCCTATGCAGGAATTAGCGGATGTTGAAGTACTTCGCGTCGGGATGGTGGACGATGATCGCGCTGGTGCTTTGCTCGGGGACTAACATGAATTCCTCGCTTAGCTCCAGGCCGATCTCTTCCGGACGCAGGAGATCGAAGAGCTTTGCCTGATCCTCTAAGTTAGGGCAGGCGGGGTAGCCGAAGGAGTAACGAGCGCCGTGGTAGCGGGCACTGAAGAGGAGCCGCATCTCCTCGGGCTCCTGGTCGCCGATTCCCATCTCGAGGCGGATCTGACGGTGCCAATACTCGGCCAACGCCTCCGCCGTCTCGACCCCCATGCCGTGTACGTACAGGTAGTCCTGGTAGTCGCCTCGATCGAAGAGACTCCTTTCCAGCACAGAAGTATCTCCGCCGACGGTGACCACGTGGAAGGCTACGGTATCGACAATTCCGGAGCCTACTGGCTGGAAGAAATCGCTGAGGCACTGACGCCGGCCGTCTCGCTGGCGAGGGAAGTTGAACCGGGTTCGCTCGGTTCGGGCGTCGTCTTGATAAATGATCAGGTCGTTCCCTTCGCTGGCGCAAGGGAAGTAGCCCCATTTAACGCGCGGCTTGAGAACCGACGCCAACTCTCGCTTGAGACGCTCGAAGACCGGTTCGACGTTTTCCGCGAGCCATTGGGTGAATTCCGGGTTGGACATGCCGTCCGGGCGCTTATATTGCCACTGGCCACGGAATAGGGCGATCGGGTTGATGTACTTGTACAGCTCGAAAATGTCGAACTTGGTGTGCTTGCGGTCGCCGTAGAAAGGGAGCTTCGGCGGTTCGGCGACGGGCTCGACATCGGAGCGCTCGCCGGTGAAGACGTAGAGCGCGGAGTCGATGACTCCGACCCGGTGGCTCTGCACCCGGGGCGTCGCCTCATCGACTTCTTCCACCGCGGGAGCCGGACGCTCCAAGGTTGCGGTGCCGGTTCGGCCGAGATCGCCCATGAGGCGCAGCCCCTCGAAAGCGTCCTGGGCGTAAAAGACCTGGCCCTCGTAGATGTCCCTAAGATCTTGCTCGACGTATCCTCGGGTAAGCGCGGCTCCGCCGAGAATGACCGGCATATCGCTCAACCCGCGCTGGTTCATCTCCAGCAGGTTGTCGCGCATGATGAGCGTGCTTTTTACGAGGAGTCCGCTCATGCCGATGACTTGGCAGCGGTGTTCTTCGGCTTTTTCGAGGATCGAGTTGATCGGTTGCTTGATGCCAATGTTGACGACCCGGTAGCCGTTGTTCGAAAGGATGATGTCGACGAGGTTCTTGCCGATGTCGTGGACGTCCCCGGCGACGGTGGCCAGCAAGATCGAGCCTTTCTCCGATCCTTCGACCTTCTCCATATGCGGCTCCAGGTGGCGCACCGCCGTCTTCATCACCTCCGCGCTCTGGAGCACGAACGGAAGCTGCATCTTGCCGGAGCCGAACAGCTCACCGACGGTTTTCATACCGTCGAGCAGGATCTCGTTAATGATCTGCAACGGCGGATAGACGGCCATCGCCTCGTCGAGGTCGCGCTCGAGGTTCTTCTTGATCCCGTCGACGATGTGCTTCTTCAGCCGGTCCTCAACGCCAAGCCCTTCGAACGGATCGGCCGACCCGCTGGAGAGCTTAACCGTCTCAAACCGCGCCATCAACTCATGGAGCGGATCGTAGGTACAAACCTTCTCCGGACCGGCTTCAGACACGGTTAAGAAGGATACCGGGGTTCGGATGGGCGTTGAGCGTTAAGGCGTTGGGCGTTAGGCGGGAAGGGGGTTCGAGTGTTATGGTATTAGGCTGTAGCAGAGGTGGCTGCCTGTCTCATAGGTCTCAGGGGTGCCATCCGTCCCGTCGACGGAAACGCCCAACGCCTTAACGCCACAACGCCCTCATCCAATTCCTTTCGTCGCGGCAATCCGCATCGCCTCCGCGAAGCGATCGATTTCGTCGACGGTCGAGTAGACGTTCGGGGTGACTCGGATACCGGACATGTGATCGGTGCCGATCGTTGTCGTGTAGATCGAATGCTTGGCCAGGAGCCAGGCCTGGAGGTCGCCAGGCTTGATGTCGTCGATGGAAACCAGGGTGAGGGCGCACGAGTGGCGGGGATCAAGGTTGGTCGAGAACTTGACCTTCGGCAGGTCGACGATCTTGTCGGTCCATCGATGTCGTAGATAGCGGAACCGGGCCGCTTTGCGCTCGACGCCGATCATCTCGTGGAAGGTGAGGGCCTCTCCGATCGCGTTGTGGTTAGCCGCTGGGTGGGTGCCGATCTCTTCGAACTTGCGGATATCTCCCTTCTGAGCTTCGCTGGAAGCCATCAGGGACCAGACCTCGGGAATGCGCGATTTCCGGATGTGGAGAAATCCGGTACCGAGGGGCGCCATCAGCCACTTGTGGAGGGACGTCCCGTAGAAGTCGCAGGCCAAGTCGTCGCGCATAAACGGGAACTGGGCAAACGCGTGAGCCCCGTCCACCAGGACGGGGATCCCATGCCGGTTGCCTAGCTCGCAGACCTGACGGACGGGGAAGATCTGACCGTTCAAGAACGACACCTGAGAGACGAGGATCAGCTTCGTTTCCTTTGTGATCCCTCTTTCGAAGATGTCGACCAGCTCGCGAGGATCTTTCGGAACCGTCGGCGGGACCACCTGAACCATTCGGATGCCGTCACGCCGCTCCCGCTGCTGAAGCGTGGTGATATTCCGGGGGTAGTCGCTGGTGGTCGTCAGCACCTCGGCGCCGCGGGGGAGATCCAGACCGAAAAGGACATTCTCCAGCGATTCACTCGCGTTGCGGGTGATCGCGATCTCTTCGGCGTCGCAACCAAATGTGCGGGCGAGGCGGCGGCGAACGGATTCGACTTCCGGTTCGAGCTGCTGCCACATCACCTGGCTGGGAGCCTGATTACTGAACTCGATTTGCCGCCGCAGTACGTCTTGCACGACTCGCGGTGATGGGGAACAGCCGCCGTTGTTGAAGTTGACCACGTTCCGATCCAGCGAGAACGCTTGCTGAATCCCGCCCCAAAACTCCTCGTCCTGCGCGGCTACCTCCGGGTCGGCGTCGGTGGTGAGCATCAACCGTTCGACCCGGTCGAGCGTATCGTTTCGGAACGCCGCGAGCGCCACGGCGGCGCTCACGAAGTGGCGACGTGAAAGCATTTGTCCATCATGCGTCAACTGCTATCCTCCGTGTATCTCTTGAGGGATTTGCTTTATGAAATCGTTGCTTCTAGCCCGCATTGCCATTGTTGCTTCATTGCTTGCTCCCTATAGCTTGGTCATCGCCCAAGGCGTGGAGACCGATCCGGCAATTTCTGGCCTGCTTAGCGGGCTTCGAGTCCCGCTGACGATGCAGGCGGCCGATCTCAGCGCCGACTATCACGCGGTTCGTATTTCTACCGGCGCGGCTCCGGATCCGGTCGCGGGCATGTTGCCGTTCATGATGCTCGGCGTCTCTACGACGGGAGGGGCGCAAAACCTCGACCTCCAGAAGGCGCTAGCTCTTAGTTGGACGAAAGGGGATATCGTGCTAGTTGGCGCCGAGCGATTCCTGGTTTCCTATAAGCTCGACCTCAACCCGGTGGATTTTGTCATGAGGACGGCACGCGTTCCGGGTCAAGAGGCGGAGAAGCCGGCACCTTTGCCCACGGATCTGCGGCTGGCCCTCGTGAAGCTGAACGCGATCCAAGAAATCGAATACGCGCCCAAGATGACTCCCGACAACTTCCGAAGGATTCTCGGTGCGGGGAGAGCCCCGACAGTGATGGACGCGGTGGGGGAGAGGGCCGACGAAACCGTAACGGTGAGCAACATGAAGCAGGTTGCGCTGTCCCTAGTTATGTACACGAACGACTATGACGACGTTCTGCCTTACGCTCAAGGCACTCACGCGGTTCAGTACGTGACCTACCCGTACCTGAAGAACATCAAGGCGTGGGAAACTAGAAACCCCAATGGAGGGGAGTTTAGATTCAACCTCGCGGTGGGAGGGGTAAGTATGCCCGCGTTCGAGGCCCCGGCGGAAACCCCGATGGTTTACGAATCCAAAGCCTGGCCGGATGGCAAACGAACCGTGGGTTTCCTGGATGGCCACGTCAAGCGAGTGGATCAGGAAGAGTGGAAAAAGATGCAGAAATTCCTAACCCGTTGGCTTCCGGCATCGGGCAAGCCTTTTCCTCTCAATTACGGAAAGGACTGGAAACCGGCGGGATAAGATAGGCATTATGCGTCGCTCTCTCGTTTTTGCCCTGTCGGCGGTCGCGGTGGCTTCTGCCGTCGGCTTCCAGCGCCAGCTTAGCCCTCAGTTGCAGGTCAAGCAGATCGGGGCGGTCGTCAACACCAAGGCGCTGGCGATCGCGCTCAATATGTATGCCGAGGACGCAGACGGGATCTATCCAAACGTTCGTAATCTGAAATCGCTCAAGGTGGTGACTTGGCCCTACGTCAAGGACAAATCCACCTGGAAAACCGAGAACCCGAAGAGCGAGATCAGGTTCAACAGCTCGGTCGGCGGGGTGGCCAAAGCGTCGATCAAAAACCCCGCGGAAATCGTAATGTTCTACGAATCGAAGCCGTGGCCGGATGGTCTCCGGGCGGTTTCGTTTGTCGACGGCCACGCCCGCCTCGTTCACACTTTCGACTGGGGGAAGATCGCCGGCACCCTGGTGAACCGGGATCTCGCGAAGGTGGCGCTGCCGCTACCGGAAGATCTTGGCAAAGCTTGGAAGGACTGAGCCAGAAAAATAGCGACCTCGGGAAGTTGCCTTCCCGAGGTCGCTACGCTATTTGAGTGTCCGATTACTGGGTCGTGACCCAGGAATAGGTGCGGTGCGTGTACACCGATGGATAGTAGATGGCGTCGGCCATTCGGGCGTCGCCCTTCACCATCCGCACGAGGACGTCCTTCTGCCGGTCGCTGGCGGTGTTGTTCCACCAATCCGTGAGGATTCCGGCGGACGTGTCATTCAGGTCGGACTTCAGGATGTCCAGAGCTTCGATATAGCTCAGATCCTTCGGCTTGATCGATTTGGTCATGACCATGCGCATCGGCCGCCAACTCGCCTCGGTGTTGGACCAATCCATGTTCGAGGCGTTCCAGTCGGGGGTCGTGGTCGTTGCGACGGTCGTCGTGGTGGTACCGGTGGTGTCGGTAGTCGTCGTGCTGGTCGTCGTGACCGTGGTATCGGGGAACCGATAGGCCAGCATGCGATCGTTGATCATGATCGCCTGTTTGTGGCTATTCGCAAGGCCCCACAAGAGCGCGTGTTCGACGCTGGAAGGGGCTCGATCGAGCATCGTAGCGAGGCAATAGCGGTCGCCACCGCTAAGCACGTCGTTCGCTCGCGACTCGACGGCTTTTCGAACCTCCATATCCGACTTTCCGGACATGTCCCAATCCTTGTCGCTCCACATCATGGGGCGAGAAGTTTGGTATTCGGTGGTGGTCATCGTGTTCTGGGCGAACGCCGACATCGAGATCGTGGCTAGCGCGGCCAAGGTAAGTCTTTTCAGCATAGGGGCTCTCCTCTTTCAGTAGGCGGGCGGGCAAACGCCACCGCGCCTCACGAAGTTATTGAAGGAGAGACCCCAGCAATTGTTTCAGGCAGTCCTAGGTCCTTTCCCCTTAATCTTCGCTCATTCGTAGTGCCGGCCAAAGTTACGCGGGGCGAACGCCGGTCGCCAACAAAGTGTGCTCCGCGTGACGCAAATGGTGATCGAGGCTGAACAGCTCTTCGACTTCTTCGGGAGTGAGGCGCTCCCGGACATCGGGATCTTCAGCGACGCTCGACTTGAAGTCGAACCCTTCCCACGCCTTCGCGGCGTTCCGCTGGGCGACTTTGTAGGCGGCTTCCCGCGACATGCCGGCATGGATGAGGGCGATCATTACATGCTCGCTGAAGACCAAGTCTCCCATCTGACGCAAGTTCTTCGCCATGTTCTCGGGGAACACGACCAATCCCTTCAGGATCGTCGTCAGCCGTCCCAGCATGAAGTCCGCAAGCTGGCACGAATCGGGGAAGACGATTCGCTCCAAGGAGGAGTTGGTCAGGTCGCGCTCGTGCCAGGTGGCCACGCTTTCGAGCATCGCGTGGGAGTTACCGCGGAGCAGTCGGGCGAGGCCGCAAACCGTCTCCGAGTTCCAAGGGTTCCGCTTGTGCGGCATTGCGCTGCTGCCGGTCTGACCCTGGGCGAATGCCTCCTGGACCTCCAGAATCTCCGTCCGCTGCAGGTTCCGCAACTCGGTAGCGATCCGCTCCAGTCCAGCGCCGAGGAGGGCGAGGACGTTTAGAAAGTTAGCGTGTCGGTCGCGGTTGATGATTTGCGTGCTGGCCGGATCGGGGCGAAGACCCAGGCGCTCGCAGACGATCGTCTCCATTTCTGGGGACGTGATCGCGTGGATTCCCACCGCGCCGGAGACTTTGCCGACCGCGATGTCCTCGCGTGCTTGCTTGAGGCGCTCGATGTTTCGCGAGAGCTCGGCGTACCAGTTGGCCGCCTTGAAGCCGAAGGTGATCGGCTCGGCGTGGATGCCGTGGGTCCGCCCAATTTCGGGAGTCATCGCGTGTTCGTTCGCGAGCCGCTTGATCTCCGTCCCCAGCGCCTCGGCGCTGCGGATCAGGACATCGCCGGAGTCTCGCAACATCATTCCGAGGGCGGTGTCGATCACGTCGTAACTGGTGACACCCATGTGAACGTAACGGCCGGCTTCGCCGATGTTCTCGGAGAGATTCCGGACGAACGCCATGAGGTCGTGACGGGTTTCTTTCTCGATCTCGTCGCACCGGGCGAGGTCGAAACTGGATTTCGCGCGTACTGTTTCCAGCGCCTCCGCGGGTACCGCGCCAAGTTGCGCGTGAGCTTCGACGATCGCGATCTCCACCTCCTGCCACCGCTGGTATTTGGCTTCACGGGACCAAATGGCGTTCATGGCAGGGGTGGTATATCGCTCAATCATTCTTCTAAGGGTACCCGTGGCGCCGGCTTCCAGCCGGTAGCCTCTTACCCGGCAAACCGTGACGGAGAAGGGCTACCGGCTGGAAGCCGGCGCCACGATGGTACAATGATTGCCGCCGAGAGGTTGGGGCGCTGATTGCCGGCGTTCGGAATTCACGGTCGAAACTCGTTCGGGCGCGTTTGCGCCTGAGACGGACAAGAGAAAGTATCAATGGCAGGAATTAAAATTCGCATTAGGCTTCGCGCCTACGATCACCGTATTATTGACAGCTCGGCGGAGAAGATCGTCGACCAGGCGAAGCGCACCGGCGCCCGTGTTTCGGGCCCGATCCCGCTTCCTACCCACATCCGCAAGTTCTGCGTCATCCGCGGCCCGCACATCGACAAGGAGTCGATGGAGCACTTCGAGCTTCGGACCCACAACCGGCTCATCGACATCCTCGAGCCGACCAACAAGACGATCGATGCGCTAATGCGCCTCGACCTCCCGAGCGGCGTCGACATCGAAATCAAGTCGGCGTAAGACCAACAAAGCAAAAAGACGACCCGCTCTAAGTAGAGCGGGGCGTCTTTTTTGTTGGGGCGAGGTGGTTTAACCGCCTTGCTTCAGATAGGCGTCGATGAACTTTCGGTAAGCGTCGGCGAAGTTCGGCTCCTTGATGTCGATCTTGGCATCCAGACGCATCGCCTTCATTTCTTTGTCGATGTTGTTCTTGACATTGCCTCGGTCCATCATGAGCTTCTTGCGAACTCGTACCTTTAGCTTATCGTCGAGGGAGAGCTTCTTCGCCGCGATGATGTTCTCGACGAGGAACTTCACGTACGCGGTTTCCCCGCCCTGAAGCTGGGTAGGAATCCAGTCGGTGGTGCCGCCGATCTTTGTCGCCGCGATGGCGTTTCGGACCGAGGCGCCCAGCATCGTTTCCGGCACTTGGCCATATTCGCCGCCGATCCCCTTGGTGAGGTCGGTGCTGTACTTCTTCGCGGTGTCGGCGAAGGAGGTTCCGCCCGACAGGGCGCTGTCCACCGCGCTCTTGTCGGCGTCGGCCTTCACGACGATGACCCGGAGCTGATACTTCTTTGGGATCGTGAACTCGTCGGGGTGGGCGTTGAAGTAGCTGGCGACCTCTTGATCGGTCACCGTCACGCCGAAGGTTTGGATTTTGAATTGGGCGAGCTCGTAACGAATTTGGTAGCGGAGGTCGTCCAGACTGCGGCCGGTGCCGATCCAGAGCTCATCGAGGTTCGGGGTCTCTTCCTTCCGATTGCGGTACTCGGCGTCGACCTCCATGTCGGTTGGCGAGACGCCCTTCTTCTTTGCGAGCTGGAATACGAGCCGCTCGGTGATGAGCTGCTCGATGGTTAGGAAGCCGGGGGGGAATTCGCTGATCGTAGCGCCGGTCTTTTTGCCAACGCCGGGAAGGAACTCCATGCGGTGGTAATACTCGCCCCCCTTGATCTCCTCACCGTTGACGATAACGACGGTGCGGGCAGGGTCGACTTGGGCGAATGCCGCGGTAGCGGCGAGCACGGCGAGTGCCGCGATGAACATCTTCTTCAAATGGGGTCCTCCGGAAAGCGGGCTGATAGCTCTTATTACACCCAGCAACGCTCACTATGACGCCCGTTCCCGCTCGAAACTTCGACTAATTCCCATCTTTCCCGGCAAAAGGGTTCATGGCGCCGGTCGCTCATCCGGTTCTTCCAAGACCGCGCATCTTGCGAAGAGCTCCAATAATCGCCGTTTCGCACGGCAAAAACTCTAGTACAATTGCCTGGAAAGGTCAACGAAGGAGGAACCCTGATGCTTCAGAAACTTACTTTGTCGTTGCTTGCTTTGCTTTTGGCCGCCAGCGTCCACCCCGCAAGCGATCCAGTCAGAAAGCACATTCGCCCTGTGAAGACGAACTGGAAGATCACCGGCCAGCTTGTCGAGGCCTGCTCCTGTAACGCCGCTTGCCCGTGTTGGTTTGGCTCGATGCCGAGCCGCATGGCATGCAGTGGCAATCAGGTCGTGTTTATCAAATCCGGCAGATACGGCTCCGTCCCGCTCGACGGATTGGCCGTCGCCCAATTCGTGAAGAGTCCCGATGGGAAGTCGATGCTGGAGTCGTTCGGGAGCTGGGATCTCGATAGCGTCTATATCGACGAGCGAGCCAATCCGCAGCAACGGGCCGCGCTGGTCGATGTCGCCAAGCACCTGTTCGCGCCTAGTGCGAAGAGTCGCGAGATCAGGTACGTGCCCATCAGTCGCCGGATGGAAGGGAAGGAGTTCCTCGTGAGTGTCGGCAAGGTCAGCGACATCTCAGGTCATCTGATCGACGGCGGCTTCACTGGCGCGCCAAAGATCGTCAACCCACCCTTGGCCGACCCGACCCACCGGTCGTTCCAGCAGGGCGTCGCCACTCGGTTGACTTTCACGGATATGGGTCAGAACTGGGACTTCAAGAACACCAACTTCATGGTCAACGACTTCACCGTCGACAACGCCGAGTACGAGAAGTACGAAGCCGCCATGGCCGAGAAGATGAAGAAGGCAAACAAGCCGCACTAATCGCGGTCACAGGCTGGCCGGGCAGCGCCGGCCAGCATCTTGGGCCTCAATCGAGAATGGGATCGAATGGAGCCCACTTATTCTTGAACCCTTTCGACGCACAGTAGACGTTCCGTGACACGATCCCGTAGAGTCCGGAACTCGTTCGTAATCTTCTGATGGAATGCAGCATCGAGTGCGATAGTGTCTCCGCTTTTTGCTCCGCCCAGATACTGCGGCGCAACGTGATAGGTTGCGAGACTTGACGTGAAGGGCTTTGGCGAAACCTGCTGCGTGGCTTGGTGGAGATTATGGTTTGGGCGCGAGTTACGAGCGCCTTAAGAATATCTATCGACATCTCGAAAAGGTCAGGGCGTGATCCTCTAGCCGAAGAACCGGGTTAGGGAATCGCTTAGCGCTTTCGCGGTGTAGCTAACGAGCGGGATGCTGGCGTCGTAGCGCATGCGGGTGGGGCCGACGAGGGCGACTACGCCGGCTTCGTTTTCCCCTACAAAGAAGCTGTGGCGGACGACCGAGAGTTGGCGCATTCGCTCGTTCCGATTTTCGCGGCCAATGATCACCGGCCGAACGGCTTCGCCGGGGGTTACGGCTTCGTAGAGGATTGCCGACTCGGACATTTGGTGCAGCAAGTCGGCTAGCATGCCGGCATCGCGCTGAAATTCGGGTTGAGCGAAGAGGAACTCCTCCCCCTCAGTGATCATCTTTCCCCGGGTTAGCTCGCGGGCGATCGAGCGGATCGTTGTCGTGAGCACCCCCATCAGCTTGTCCACGGCCGGATTTCCGAGCGTTCCGCTCGTTTTGATCTTGCTGAGGTTCCGCAGGTCCTTACCGCCGATAGACAGTGTGAGGGCCTCGTTGGTTTTGCCGATATCCTCGAGGGTAAGACCGGGCGGGCATTCGATCATGCGGTTTTCAACGTGACCGTTGCTCAGCACCAGCACCAGGAGCGCCTGCGAGGGGCCGAGGGCGCTGAAGACGGCCGTGCGTACGGTCACGCTGGTGTCGCGAACGGTGGTCGCCACACCCAACAAATGGGTGACCCGGCTCAAGGCGCGCATCGTGTCGCGAAGCAAGGTGTGGAGCGCTTCGCCATCGTCGGTGGCGTCGCGCAGACGCTGCTTCTCGGCTTCACCGGGGTGGCGCTGGACGATCAGGCGGTCAACGTAATAGCGGTATCCGAGATCGCTGGGGATGCGGCCGGCGCTGGTGTGAGGCTGCTCCAGAAATCCGAGCTCCGACATCTCGGCCATCTCGTTCCGGATCGTCGCCGACTTGACCCCTAAGTCGTACTTCTGCACCAACATCTCGCTGGCGACCGGCTCGGCCGTCGTGATGTATTCCAGAACGATCGCCTGGAGGACCGTTTGTTTCCGCGAGTCGAGTTCAGGCATCTTCAAAGATTGTACGCATGGCGGGCACCACTTGCTTCACCGGGTATACGACATCGATGCCAGAAGAGCACGATTTGGTCTCAATGGGCGTGGCGGCCGCATTGGCGCGAGAATTGGCGTCGGACGCGAAGGAGTTCGTGCCCGGCCTGTGCCGGGTGCTCCAGCAGGGGCTTCCGGAGTCGACGGAAGTCATTCTCTCCGGAGGATTCCTGTCCCGCAAGACGGTTTCGGGAGTGCGGGTTTCGCTAGGCGACTTCCAATACGAGATCGATTCCGGCGCGAAAGGGCAAATCCGAGCCACCCGAACTCACGTTGTCCGCGGTATCAGCCTTAAAAGCGAGCCGCTCGATATCGAAACATGGATCGAAGAAGTCGGCGCCGCGATCGAGGAGCGAATGAGGTCGAATGCGCGAACCAAGGCCGCGCTTAGCGGCCTCCTCAACCTCTGACCTCCAACCGTTGTAAGATTGAGCAAATGCCATACGAGCCAGGTCAGGTTGAGGGGTTACCGGAATCCGCCAAGCGGCGGCTGCAGAATATGCGGGGCGGGGAAGGGCGGAAGCCGCTCTTTACCAGCGATCTTTCCGTCAACGAATTCGCGCTGATTCGGGAAGCCGGCTTCGATCCGGTCGGCCTGGTCATGGGAAGCTCGATCTACCACATCGGAATTCAGATCGCCAGCTTCTACCAGAACCAGGAGCTCGACGTTCTAAGCCAGGCGATGTACGAAGCGCGGGAGTTCGCCATGACGCGGATGGAGGAGGAGGCCGATCTATTGGGAGCCGACGGAGTCGTCGGCGTGCGCTTGGAAGTCTCGCGCTACGAGTGGGGAGCCTCGATGGCCGAGTTTATGGCGATCGGCACCGCCGTCAAGCACCGCAGCGGTGGAAACTACCGAACGAACGACAAGCGTCCATTCACCTCCGACCTTAGCGGCCAAGACTTCTGGACCTTGCTGCGCACCGGATTTCGGCCGGTTTCCATGGTCATGGGCTCGTGTGTCTACCACGTCGCTCACCAAGGAATCCGGCAGGCGCTGAAGCAGGCGGGCCGGAATATCGAAATGACGAACTACACGCAGGCGCTCTACTACGCCCGGGAGCTGGCGATGTCCAGAATGCAGGCCGAGGCGGAGAGGGAAGGAGCCGCCGGGATCGTCGGAGTCCAAGTCAAGGAGAATAGCCACGGCTGGGACAGCCATGTGATCGAGTATTTCGCGGTCGGAACCGCGGTAACTCCCGACGAAGGGGCGGCCACCTTGCCGGCGCCTACCCCGACGATCTCGCTAAACGGCTAGCGGTTGGCGAGTACTCGCCAACCGCTGCATTGGTCAGATCAGCCCTTTTTGAAGACGATCTTGGCCGCCGGACCGCCGTGGGTCGGTGGGGTCATGGTAATCGTCTTGCCGTCCGCGCTCAAAGTCGCGGTCTGCGGCTCGCCGCCCATTCCGGAAGGCTTCTTCGGCGACTTCAGGGTAATCGTACGGCCGCTCTGCGACCAATCGCCGGTCTGCCCCTTAGAGTTCGCCGGAACCATTCCGCCTTTGGCGTTGATCGTGTAGGTCTTGTTCTTGTTGAAGACGAGGGTGATCGTCATCTTCTTGGCCATCGCCATCATCTGGGTGGCCATCTGGCGCTGCTGAGGCGGAGTGTTGGCGGGCATCGCCGGCATGGACATTTCAAGATGTCCGGACCAGGTACCAACGGGGCTTTGCGCGAGTGCGGAGGTTCCAAGGGCCGCGACCGCGAAGACGACCGCCGAAAACTTGTAGGAAATCATGACGATCCTGTATACCCCTCGTCCCCGCCCATCGTTTCACTGCCGGGAAAAGTAATCGCAGATAGCAAATTTGTCGCCGCTTACGCGTGTAAGTTTTCGCGACTGGTGAAGATGCCTAATTCTTCTGCCAATATCGTATTTCGGCGCGGGTTTGCGCCTGTGAATTGCAATGCCTTTTTGCTATCCGGGTCCGTCGCCCCGCCGCTTCCGTGGTTTTACGCTAGTTGAGCTTCTGGTGGTGATGGCGATTGTCGCGGTGCTCGCCGCGGTTCTCTTCCCGGTCTTTGGCCAAGGTCGAGACGCCGCCAAAAGCGCCGATGACCTCACCAACCTCAAGCAGCTTTCACAGGGCGCGTCGATTTATCTTTTGGACGCAGACGGGGTGTTCGCGCCCGTTGGTTCGCCGGCCTCCGATCTTAGTTGGTCGCCGGCCCGGGACGCGTCCGTAGATGCCTCCGGCAACGCCTGGAACGGCTGGGGACTCCGGTTGGCCCCCTACGTCAAGAGCTACGACGTATTCCGCTCGCCGTATTTTTCCAAGAAGGGGAGCTACACCGGCGCGTGCGCCCACGCCACCGGCATGGACCTGACGAACAATTACGCGATGAACTGGATGCTCGGCAGCGATGGCAGCTTCGGCAGCGGCTCAGACAAGAACGATTCCTTTGCCTGGTCGCCCGATGGGACCCACCGTTTCAGCCGTCCGATGAACAACGTGGAAGTGATGTCGCCCGCAAACACGATCGCATTCATGCTTTCCAGCACGGTGGCCCCTTCCGCTCAGAGTTGGGGTTGCTTGTACTCGACGCTTCAGGCCAGCGACTTTGATAACCAGCTTCAGCAGTACACGCTCTATAACCAAGGTGCGAACCTCGCATTTGCGGACGGGCATGCCAGCTTCTTTGCCGACGAGCGAATGAACCCGGCTTCGAAAGGAAATCCCCGGGCGTGGACGATCTTCCACTTTAAATCCCGAGGAGTCTGGATGGAGCCGACGATGCCGGAAAGCAGCATGGGCTACACCAACCTCGATCCAGACGGCAAATCCGCCGGCGCCCTCTAACGCCTGGCATGGGCTTCCAGCCCATGCGTTTCACGACCATCCTGGCCGTGTAACCGTAGCAACGGCTCCCAGCCGATGATCCCAGGGTGATCCTGGTCGCCTAGATCGGCCCTGTCCTGGATGGTCATCAACAAAATAGATTGACAAAGTAGGTTCACCCGTAGCCCGGGGATTTATCCCCGGTTGAACCTTGAACCGCGGCTAAAGCCACGGGCTACGGGTGAAATCAGATTAGGGAAATGTAAACCAATTTGGCCATGCCCTGGAAGGATATGGGACCCACTGGCAAGATGCCAGTGCCACGTTAGTCGACTTCTTCGGCCGTTATGAGTCTCTTGGCCTTCAACCCTTTTCCGTGGGCGCCGGCGTACTTGGCCGGGTACGGGGTCTGCTTGCCTGCCAACCGCCACAGGGTTCGGTTGAGGCGATCGGCATCGACTTGGTCGGGACGGTCCAATCGCATCGCCGTCTCCTTACCGCCCCGGTTAAGCTCGTCCAAAGGAACGCGGTTCGGCAACGCCGTGTAAGGAGTGAGGTTCGCCACGTTTTGGAAGCAGTCATCCATCGGGTTAGCCTCGGCATCGTTGCGGTTCATTGGCGGCAGACCGAGGATCAGCTCCATCGTGCGGACAACCGAGGTTTGGTTATAGAAGCGTGAAATAGTCGTCGCCCGCTTCGTATAAGGACTTGCAATCAAGCACAGGCTGCGGTGGCCATCGACGTGATCGAATCCGTCCTGCGGATCGTCTTCGATCACAAAAACGACGGTGGAGGGCCAGAAACGGCTGTGGCTGATCGCCTCGATCGAACGTCCCAGGGCCAAATCGTTATCCGCGACGTGTGCCCGCGGGGTTGGGGCGCCCGCGCTGCCTCCGCTCGTGTGGTCTTGAGGAAGGTACAGGATGGTTAGGCGAGGCATCGCGCCTTTCTCCTCCCATTCCTTAAGCCGCCGCACGAAGCGGTCGGCCCTGAGCACGTCCGGAATCCCCAGGTTCCACCCCGGAAAATCGCGATCCGAGACCTCGCGAAGCCGCCGAACTCCGATGTTCTGTTTGAACTTGGGCTGCTCGCCGGCAAGAAAAGCTTGGTAGAGCTGTGTCCATGACCGGTGCGGATCCGGCTCGGCGTAGTCGAATTCGCCGAAGTTGTACACGCTCAGGCCGTGATCCAACGCGCTATCCCATAGGTAGCCGGAATGCGAAGTAGCGAGCGGGTCGTCCCCGAACGGGTAGCTTCGGGTCCAGCCGCCATGGCTTCGCTCGAAGTAAGTCGTTGCGTTCGCCTCCGTCGTCCAAGCGTGGCCGTCCGCGCTGTTGATGCCGTTGCAATAGTAGTTGTCCAAAAGCGCGAACTGCCGGGCGAGGGCGTGGTGGTTCGGGGTGACGTTGTCGCCATACATCACCAGGTCTGGGTCGCCGTCGCCGGTTTTTATGTCCCCAAGGATCTGATCGTAGGTCCGATTCTCCTTAATCACGTAAACCACGTGTTGGAACAGGCTGGGTTCACCCGGACGGCGGGGAACCGGTACGGCGGCAGGTACAGAACGGCGTGGTCCGCTCGAGAGGTCGGAAATCTTGCTAGCGTTGAAAGCCGGCCTTGGGTCGAAGCTTACGCTTCCGGTGAAATCGCCCACGGAACGCTTTGGACTATGCCCGGAACGACTCCCGATCCCTTTCGAAGTGACCACCAGCAAACCATGATCGGCCGCCCTTACGACGGTGGGATACCAGGCGGTGTGAATGGAACCGATCCACCGCCTATCCCTTAGATTGAACGCGGCGACCTTGTCCAGCCCGCTGTAGGCGACGAGCAGGCGATCTCCGTCGACGGCTAAAGAGCTGGGCGCCCCTCCTTCTTGCTTCGAGCCGCGGAATCTTCCCTGAGGCATCATCGAGGCACGATCGAAGGCTACGACATCCGTGCTGTTGGCACAGGCCACCAAGACGTTTCGTCCCTGGAGAACGACCTCCGTCGGCTGAAGCGGAGTCCGCGCCCTCCCCACGACCTCGCCCGACCGCAAATCGATTTTGCATAGAGAACCGAAGGTACCGATCCCCCGCTTATCCACCGGAACGTCGGTCCCCGAGGCAGGCGCGGTTTCGCTGCCGACCGGGGTCCGGATGGACCAGCAGCTTACGAACAGAGCCCCCTTTCCATCTTCTACCAATGAGTAAGGAGCGACGTCGACCTCGATCCGTTTCTCCACGCTGCCGCTGTCGAGGTTCACGATCTGAACCGAGTTATCGCGGTGCACGGCGACGGCCAACTGTCGGTTGTCGACGAAACGTAGCCCGCAAGGGTACGGTGCGCCTCCCGCTTTTGCCGGGGCCAGCTTAATGGGAGAAAGGGGAGTGAGCTTATCCCCGACCCGCGACCAAAGGTAGATCGAGTCGTTAGCGTTAGAGGCGGCGATTGTCTTTCCGCCGGGAGAGGCGGCGATTCCGGTGAGGGAAGCGCCTCCAGGTAGCTTCTCTTCGGCAACCGTCTTGCCGTCGCTCAGGCGGAAAACAGTGATGCCGTCCGAGTGTTTAACGGCGGCGAATCCGCCCGGGAGGACGACCGCGTCCACGCCGCCTCCGGCAATCATTGCCGTCCTGCCGGTGGCAGCGACCGCCCGTCCAGTGGGAACGACGATGCCGTCCCTAGTCTTGTCGCCCACTCGGAGGTCTCTCATAACCACCGTCGTCCCAACCGCGAGGCTTGCCAAGGCCGCCACCGCAAAAGCGATACGCTTCATTCCCCAGACTTTGCCTTATATCGAACGCCGATGGCCACGTAATATCCTGCGTTGGGAGCGTCTTAACTTCAATGCCGATCTTTCAGATTCCCTCCGTCTATCTACCAACGCCGGAGATCTTCTACCAACGGCAGATTCGCCCGGGCGAGGTAACGCGGTATTCGGTCGAGAGCGAGTGGAGCAGCCCGAACGGACACGCGAAGTATTCGTACGAAATGCGGCTGGAGAACGAGAAAGCTGGGCCGGAGAAGCTCCAACGGATCGTCGTAGCGAGGTTGGAAAATCTCCGAGCGCAGATGGATGACCAAGTGGTGAGTCGCCGACTCTTCGGCGTGATCCCCTTCGAGCTCGGACCATCCGGTCCACCACAGAAGCTAAACGGGGGCGGTGCGTTGAACACCTACGTCTACCCGCTCCTAGCCTTTATTCTTCCTTCCTCGCCGCCCGGTCCGGAGGGGACGTTCGAGTTGGCATCCTACATGGTGGAGGGGGTTGGCGCGCTGAAGGTCACGGGATGCGTCATCGGCTTTAGGCCCGAGGGGATGGAGCTCGCCGAGCAGGTCGTCTTTGGCGGGGGCAACTCCGCGCCGGTGATGACGGTTCATTCCTGGTACCGGGTTGGCCGCGGCCAACTACTTCGCGCCGAGGGAACCTATGCCGAGATGTCGGGCACCCTCTCGTTTCGCATCAAAAAGCTTTAGGATCGAAAACCTGCGCTCGATGGATGTCGGGCGGCAGGTTTTCTGTCTGTCAGGGCCGTTGTTCCGCGTCGACCTGCGCCTTCTGGCTGGGGTCGATTTGCGAACCGTCCGGCTTGATCGGCACGTTCGACGGCGCCGGCGCCGCTACCGCCGATCGATCGACCGGCTTCGAAACATCCGGGTCCTCTTTGGCGCCGCAGCCTGCCGCCGCCATGACGGCGGCAGTCAGCAGGATCGGCAGGAATTTACTGCCAGTCACGCGCCCACCCGGGATTTCCCTCGGGAGTGCCACCTCCCAGCAGCGCCCCCCGCCACGCGCCGTTCTCCATGATCACTTTGTTGGAGACCATATTCATCGTGGTGATCGACTTCACGTGGCCATCCGCATAGCCGACATTGGACTTTCGCCCCGTGTGGAACGGAAGTCTCGTCACATTCGCGCCGGCTGCCGCCGACGGGGCCACGACGCCCGTACCGATCTGGTGCGATCCCCAAACGCCGACGTTCTGAATCGCTCCCGTACCGGCCGAGTCGATGTACGCCGGCGGGCGCATGAGCTGCGGGCCATCGGCGATCACGTAGATCTCTGCGGGCCGTCCAAGAGTCGTTGCGTTGGCCGGTTTCGTGTATTGCGTGTCGTTAAACGGCGCAAAGCTTGCGTTGAGCGGGCCCGCGTTGATCTGCGGACAGTTGTGGGTACCGCCCAGCGAATAGTAGTTGTAAGCGTAATTGTTGGTGATAGCACTGGTCGACGACTTGATCGACGGGCACTCCCACACTCCGCTCAGCTTTCCGGTCGCCGGGTCTACGCCGTTCTTGATGTACGGCGCGATTCGGTTGTTATATAGGTAGCCGGTGTCGAACGATCCTCCCCCGTTGATCGGGGTCTCCGTGTTGCACGCATTGGTGGTCCAAGGAACGAAGGTGTCGTCGCTATCTCCCAGATACATTTGGAAGCCAAGGTTGATTTGCTTCAGATTGCTCATGCAGGCGGTCTTCTTAGCCGCCGCTTTCGCTTGGGCGAAAACAGGGAAGAGGATGGCCGCCAGGATCGCGATGATTGCGATCACGACAAGCAGTTCGATGAGGGTAAAGGCTTTACGCATAGAATAAGATCTCCTCGTGGCGTCAATGGCACGCGAAGGCACACGCCCGCGTGCTCGTTCTGATTAGGAAACGAGAACGGCTAAGCTAGCCGGCGGGCAGGGATGCGAGGCGGAAAGCCGCCGTCGACATGGAAGTACTCATATAGGATCGCCAAAACGATCCCGTACTCACCGATCCCGCCCTGAAAAGCGGGACCTCAATGACGTTCGCCAAGGCGGCACTAGCCGCGGGCGTCGCCAGACATATTCGCATTCATGAGGTCCTTGGGCTCCGGCCTACTGAGTTTTCGGTGGCAGGTCCTCAATGGGACATCATACACCGACTTTCATTAACATTGGAAAAAGAAGCGCCGCTGAGAGTTCGGAAGTGAAAAGCTGTTGCCTCAGCACGTTAGGACCTTGTCGCATCTATGCTCGTAATAAAGCTAGGCTGCATTGATTAATGGAGAGATCAAATGGCAAGCGATAACAACATTCCGAAGAATTTCGAAACCCTCGCCCTGCACGGCGGCCAGACGGTGGACCCTGGGACGAAGGCTCGCGCGGTTCCAATCTATCAAACCACGAGCTATGTTTTCGACGACACCTCGCACGCGGCGAGGCTGTTCGCCCTGGAAGAGTTCGGAAATCTTTACACGCGGGTGATGAATCCGACAACCGACGTCTTCGAGCAGCGGATGGCGGCGCTTGAAGGTGGAACCCACGCAGTGGCGACGGCGAGCGGGCAAGCCGCCGAAACCCTCGCTATCACGATGATCGCGGAGGCGGGGGATGAGGTCATTTCCAGCACATCGCTTTATGGAGGCACTTACAACCTGTTTCACTACACTTTGCCCAAATACGGGATCAAAGTGAAGTTCGTCGACCCGAGCGATCCGGAAAACTTCCGCCGGGCGATCACTGATAAGACCAAGTTGATCTATGGCGAGTCGGTCGGGAATCCGCGCCTCGACACCTTCCCGTTCGCGGAAGTCTCCGCTATCGCCAAGCAAGCGGGGATTCCGATCATGATCGACAACACCTTCCCCACGCCGTACTTGCTCAAGCCGTTCGAGCATGGGGCGAACATCGTGGTTCACTCGGCCACGAAGTTCATCGGCGGCCACGGCACTTCCATCGGCGGCGTGGTGATCGACGGAGGAAACTTCGACTGGGGCGCGAGTGGCCGGTTCAAGAACTTCACCGATCCGGATCCGAGCTACCACGGGCTGAAGTTCTGGGAGGTCTTCGGAAACTTCCCCGGGCTCGGAAACGTGGCATTCGGCCTCAAGGCACGGGTCCAGGGACTGCGCGACACGGGTGGCTGCATTTCGCCGTTCAACTCGTTCCTCCTCCTTCAAGGGCTGGAGACGCTTCACCTCCGTATGGAGCGTCACTCGACTAACGGGAAGCGGGTGGCCGAGTTCCTTCAGGGCCACCCGCAGGTGAAGTGGGTGACGTATCCGGGGCTATCGAGCCACCCAGACCATGCAACGGCGGCCAAGTACCACTACCGTGGTCAATACGGGGCAATCATTGGGTTCGGAATCGAAGGAGGATACGATGCGGCGCTCAAGTTCATCGACGGTCTCCAGATCTTCAGCCTGCTCGCCAACGTCGGCGACGCCAAGTCGCTGGTGATCCACCCGGCGAGCACCACGCACCAGCAGCTCTCCGAGGCGGAACAGCAAAGCGCGGGGGTAACCCCCGACTTTATTCGGCTCAGTGTCGGATTGGAGAATGTGGACGACATTTTGGCCGACCTGGATCAGGCCCTCTCGCTGAGTAAGTAGGTGCGGCGCGTCCGGAGCCCCCTCCTCGTCGCACGACGAGTTAGTGGCTTGCCGACCTTGTTCTAGTTGCGATGAGGAGGGGGTTGGGGGGTGGAGAAGTCCGGATCTCAACATCCCTCCCGCCGCCTGGGATTGTTCTGCGACCCTCCGGGTCGGGAATTTGGTGCTTCCGTTCCAGGGGTCTTCGACGCCCTGGCTAAGGTCTTTGACCCGGCGGGTCACTGAGTTCTCCACCCCCAACCCCCTGCTCATCGCACGAACATCGACGAGGAGGGGGCCCGGCGGCTACATCCTGAACATGCTGAATCCGGCCGGCTGGACTGGGGCACTCGCCGCGGCCTCGATTCCCAAAGCGAGAACGCGGCGGGTGTCGACGGGGTCGATGATCCCGTCGTCCCACAGCCTCGCCGTCGAGTAATAGCAACTCGATTCCTCCGCGTACTTGGCCAAAGTCGGCGCCCGGAAGGCGTCCTGCTCGTCCGTCGACATCGTTTCGCCCCGGGCGGCGAGCTGGTCCAGCTTTACGGTGAGCAGGACGTTCGATGCCTGCTCGCCTCCCATCACCGAGATTCGTGCGTTCGGCCACATCCAAAGCTGGCGAGGCTGATAGGCACGACCGCACATGCCGTAATTTCCGGCTCCGTACGAGCCGCCGACGATGACGGTGAACTTCGGCACATTCGCCGTCGAGACCGCGGTCACCAACTTGGCGCCGTTCTTGGCGATCCCTTCGTTTTCATACTTCCGCCCGATCATAAACCCGGTGATGTTTTGGAAGAACACGAGCGGAACGCCCCGCTGGCAGCAGAGCTCGATGAAATGCGCTCCCTTAAGCGAGGATTCCGAGAAGAGGATCCCGTCGTTGGCGAGAATGCCGACCAAGTGTCCGTGGATTCGGGCAAAGCCGCAGATGAGGGTGGTTCCGTAGCGAGCTTTGAACTCGTGTAGACGGCTGCCGTCAAGAATTCTTGCCAACACCTCACGCATCTTCATCGGCGTCTTCGCATCGGTGGGGACGAGGGAGTAGAGCTCTTCCGGACTGTACAGGGGATCGGCGGGGGCGTTGGGCGTTAGGCGCTGGGCGTTAGGCTCGCCGAGAGCTTCGACGATATTCCTTACTATTTCCAGCGCGTGCGCGTCGTCATCCGCGAGGTGATCGGCCACGCCGGATAATCGCGTATGCACGTCGGCTCCGCCGAGATCTTCGGCCGAGACCTCTTCGCCCGTAGCCGCTCTGACGAGCGGTGGGCCGCCCAGGAAGATCGTTCCTTGCTCCTTCACGATGACCGTCTCGTCGCTCATCGCCGGCACATATGCGCCGCCGGCGGTGCATGAGCCCATGACGGAGGCGATTTGGGGGACGCCTTTCGACGAGAGCTGGGCCTGATTGTAGAAAATCCGCCCGAAATGGTCTCGGTCTGGGAAGACTTCGCTCTGCAGCGGCAAAAACGCTCCGCCGGAGTCGACCAGGTAGATACACGGAAGCCGGTTTTCCAACGCGATCTCTTGGGCGCGAAGGTGCTTCTTTACCGTGATCGGAAAATAGGTGCCTCCCTTAACGGTGGCGTCGTTCGCTACAAGGATGCATTCGCGGTTGTGGATCCGGCCAATGCCGGTGACGATGCCCGCCCCCGTCGCTTCGTCGCCATACATTCCGTTTGCGGCGAGGGTGGAAAATTCGAGAAACGGGGCGCCGTCATCGAGGAGGGCATCGATTCTCTCGCGGGCCAAAAGCTTCCCCCGCTTCTTGTGCTTGGCTACCGCGTCCGGGCCGCCGCCGAGCATCGCGCGTTCCATGCGCGCCCGGTAATCGGCCAGCACGGTATCCATCGCCGCCCGGTTCGCCCGGTGCTCGGAATCGTCGACATTGACCTGAGAGACCAGCGGATCCATCGCGGGAAAGGTTACCGCCCTGGGGATGGGCGTTGGAGTTTTGGGGTTTTAAGGTGTTGGGGTTCCTGATTTAGATGACTTGGAGCCGCAAATCAGTCGTACTCTAGACATCGACAGCCATGAAGAAGCTTCTTGCGTCGATTGCGCTTCTCGCCTGCGGGACGGCATACCTGCAGGCGCAATCCTGGTGGGCGATCGATTTTTCCAGGCCGTTGTATAAGGCAATCGACGCGGTTGGCCCCTCTCCAGCGCAGATCCGACAAATTAGAACCGAATTAGGGAGCGGAAGCTATGACGCCCGTCTAAGAGCGCTCGGCTCGATCTATATGTTGGGCCGTCCTGGGCTAGCAAAGGACCTGCTGGATACGGTAACTGATCGCGATACTCGGCTGAGACTGCCCGCCGCTCTGTTGTATTTCACGTTCTTCGAGCGATGCGAAGAGAATCTTCCAACCGGGGAGCTAGCTGAGCGCACAGCCAGGTGGAAAACCATCTGTGACCTGTGGCATGCGTCCGGTTTTCCTGACCGCGATGTTGGTCCAGAGTGGTTTACAAGGTTCGCCAACGAACCTAAGACTCTATTGGCAGGCAGACGAGCGGTCGAAGATCTGCTTCGTGAAGATAACTGGCGGGCGAAAGAAACGCCGAGTGACCGTTCGGAGGACCAGGAACAAAGAGACGATCTTCCAACGGGATGCGGAAGCTATGACCGTGGTCCGGAGCGACGGCTCGCTTGGGCTTACAAGTGCTGGCCGGAACTCTTTGTGCAGGTCATTCAGGCGGAGAAAGAGGCCAAGGCTGCATTGATGGATGCCATTGACGGTCCGGTTTCTCCGGCGCTGCGCACGATCCTGCTCCGCGCTTCCTTTAATTGCGACTGGAGGGTCCGTAGTTCTGCCTGTCGGTCGTTGCGATACACCCCATCTGCCGAGGTGGACACCGTCCTATGGCGACTTAGTCGTGACCCTTGGGCACGGGTACGGGAAACCAGCATAGATTGCATGGTCGACCGGCACCCCGACAGCGTGTGGCCCTTCTTGGTGAAGTGTGCTGACGATAGAGTGAGTCGTTTGAGAGGTTGGATCGCCAAATACATGGTGGAGGCTGACGCATTCAGATCGTTTACTTGGGCAAGGGAAAGAGTCCAAAGCAAGAATGCGAACGAGGCCGACACGGCAAGACTGGTCCTCGTCGAAAGCATTGGAAAGGTGATCGGCGTCGAAAAGTTTATCTGTGCCTACCTGGTCAATCCAAAAATGCCGAACCGAGAATTTTTGGGTCGACAAATCCTCGGCGAAGATTTTCCTGAAATCCGCCCGGTGCTCGATTCATGGCTGCACGATCCAGACCCTATGATGCGGATCCTTTGGTGCGATTATGTTTGCTGCCACGAAGACGTCGCGGCCATTCCCGAACTTAAACGGCTTATCCAAGTGAGTTCCGACGAAGTTAAGAAGAGCGCAATGGAAGCGTTGGAGCGTATCACCTCCCTCCAGGGGCGAGGCGATTCGTAAGCTCCCAGCCATCGCGCAAGACAACCCGCTCCCCACGCCTCCGGCCCTAACAGCCCAACACCCCGCGAAGCAAACACCCTAACACCCTAAGCGCTACCAACGCCTAACGCCTAACGCGCCCCAAAGGTGTAACCTTGGGGAATGGGGGCAGGGAAGATTCTTGTAATCGGCGCCGTCGTAGCCGGATTAGGGGCGAGCGCGCTTACTTTGCTGAGCAGAAGGGACGACAAGCGGCGCATCGTGACCGGCAAATACATCTCGCCACAGGGCGAACAGACCGAGGTCGGCAGCTTTCCGATTAATATTGCGTTAAGTCCGGATCGGAGATATTTCGTCGTCACCAACGTCGGATTTCGGCAGCAGCTCTCGGTGCTCGATTCGGTCACCGGAAAGCTCTTGAGCCGAACTCAGTTCTTGGCTCGGGCCAAGCAGGATAAGGCGCTTTACTACGGTCTGGCTTTTCGCCAGGAAGGTAGCCGTACGCTCCTTTATGCTTCGCAAGGGTCGGAAGACGTCGTCGGCGTCTTCGAGCTCTCCTCCGACGGTCAGCTCGAAAGGGTCTCTCGGTTCGCCGATCCTCCCCCCGCCTACAAGAACAAGATTCCACACCATGTGGCCGGCGTCGCCGTCAGCGCCGACGGCCGCACGCTCTTCGCCGTGAATAACCAGAGCCACGCCGAGAACGGCTTCACCGGCTCGGTTAGCTTCATCGATACCGGGAATGGAACGGTGACGAAAGAAGTGAAGGTCCCGGCGTTCCCGTATTCGGTAGTTGCGGTCGTTCGCGGCCCGATGGCGGGGAAGCGGATCTATGTCAGTTGCGAGCGCGACGGGGTCGTCGCCTCGATCGATACCGAGTCGGGCGCCGTCACTACCATCCGGACCGGCGGCGGGCCGACTTCACTGTTGCTGAACCGGGATAACACCGCCCTATACGTTTCCAACTCGAATGGAGACACCGTTTCTGCCCTCGACGTCGCCACCAATCGCGTAACGGATACTCTGCTGCTCCGGCAAGGGGACCTACGCGGCATACCGGGCGCGACTCCGCTCGGGATGGTGCTCGCTCCAGATCAGGAGACCCTTTACGTCGCCTTGGGCGACATGAATGCGGTAGCCGTAGTCGACGTCAAGGCCCACCGGGTCCGCGGACTGGTCGACGCCGGCTGGTATCCCACCGCAGTAGCGCTCTCTCCCGATGGACGACACCTGTTCGTCGCCAACGCCAAGGGCGTCCAAACCAGAAATCCGAACGACAAGCCGGTCCGCGACTGGGGTCAATACCATCCGAACATCATCGAAGGCACGGTTTCTCACCTGCTCCTCAGCGACGTGGAGAAAGGTTTGGCCGCTTCAACCGCCCGTGTGTTGGATAACAACCTCGCGACCGGCCATGCGGCCACGGCGATTAGCCGGCAATTCACACGCCCGCCGGTGAAGCACGTGGTTTACGTCATTAAAGAGAACCGGACGTACGATCAGGTGTTCGGCGACATATCCCGGGCAAACGGGGACGCCAGCCTTTGCTTGTTCCCTCGGGAGGTCACGCCGAACCAACACGCCCTCGCCGACCGGTTCGCGCTGCTCGACAACTTCTACGTCTGCGCCGAGGTTTCGGCGGACGGCTGGAACTGGTCGACCTCCGGCATGGGCAATGCATATACGGAGCGGAACGTGCCGTACAACTACAGCGGTCGCGGCCGCGCCTACGATTTCGAAGGAACGAACAACGGAACCTCCGTCGATCTGGAAGGAATGCGCGACGTTGCCACCTCCGCCGGCGGATACCTCTGGGATCAGGCGGCGAAAGCCCGCAAGTCGTACCGAAACTACGGGTTCTTCGTGGAAGGGAAGCCGGGGAAGGCCGGCGAGGCCGAACATGAAGAGGCGACAAAGCGGGCGTTGACCCGTCAGACCTGCACCGACTTTCGGGAGTTCGATATGGCGTACCCGGACAGCGACGCTTGGCGAAAGCTCGGCGTCGCCCCGGCGCCCCGGCAACTCAAGGCGTATGGTTCCCACAAGGATGGTTGCCGAATGGACACGTTCCACCGCGAGTTCAACGCCTACGTGGCAAAAGGAGAGTTTCCGTCGCTCGTCACCATTCGACTGCCGCGCAACCACACCGTGGGAACCGCCGATGGAATGGGCTCCGCACGCGCAATGGTGGCGGACAACGATTACGCGGTCGGCCAACTGGTCGACCTGATCAGTCACAGCCCGTTTTGGAAAGACACCGTCATCTGTGTTCTCGAAGACGACGCGCAGGCCGGTTTCGACCATGTCGACTGCCACCGCTCACCTGCCCTGGTTATCAGTCCGTACATCGAGCGTGGGAAGCTCGACAGCCGTTTCTACAACACCGACAGCATGCTGCGAACGATCGAGCTGCTGATCGGCCTGAGGCCGATGAACACCTATGACGTCATTGCCCCGCCGATCGACGTCTTTAGTGGTCGGGCCGCAAACATGGACCCGTACGCGGCTATCTTGCCCGCAAAGGAGATCGTCGGGGAAGTGAACCGGCGCGATGCCTATCGATCGAGGGATAGCGCGCGGCTTATCAGCCGGATGAGCGAGGAGTCGTTGGCCGACTTCGAGTTAAACGACATTCTTTGGGGCTCCATCAAGGGAGCTAACGCGCCCAGGCCACAATTACGAGGGGTAAGGTGGAACGCTAGGGATTTAGACTGAACAACCATCAAACATAGCCGGTAAAACGAGAGAGGGCCTCCTCAAAGAAGAGACCCTTTCGTAGAGACCAGGCGCCGGCGCCGTTTAGATGGAACTTGATGCTTCGACCCGACGGATCAGGCCAGCAGCTAGAAGGGCGGTCTTCAACCCGGCCAGCTCACGCTCTTCTTTTTGCTCGCCCCGCAAAAAAGAACGTCCCGCGACGTGGAAATCCGCCACGACTTCGTACCCCTGCGGGAGCTGAACGGGCGGCTCGATAACTTGCATATCACGTTTATGATCTATCACCAGACGAGCACCGGTAGCGGCATTCGGCCCTTTTGTGGGGGACATCGCAAGAGCCTAACCCTAACCAGGGAGTATTGCCGGGACGGCCTAGCGGCAAGGATCGGGATAATTTAAACATTGAAACAAGAGGGAACAGCCGAAGATGTCTCGCCGGAGCCGACCCCCTATGTTCCGCGCCTTATCGCGTCTAACAACATGTTGGAGGCGCTTCTCGAATCAATGCCCTTTATCGCCTTCGTAAAGGACGAAAACAGCCGCTATTTGTACGCCAACCTTGAGTTCGAGCGGCTAATGGAGCGCCCAAGATCTGAAATCGTCGGGGCTACCGATAGTGACCTCTTCAGTGAGGAAGGCGCGCGCCGCAATGTCAGGAACGATCGTCAAGTACTGGCGACCGGGGAAGTGCTTCGCACCAACGAAACCCTCCAGCCTGGCGGAGTTCCCAGGGAATTCACATCGGTCAAGTTCGCCTTTGAGGTGGGCGGGCGGCGTCTCGTCGGCGGAATGGTTTACGATGTCACCGAGCAGCGTCGCATCCAGCGGGCGGTTACCGACAGCCAGGCGCGGTTAAAAGCGGCCTTGGAAGCCGGCTACGACGCGTTCTTTATTTTGGACGCCGTCCGCGACGATAGGCATGAAATCGTGGATTTCGTGATCGTCGACGTGAACCGAAATGGCGAGCGGGTTCTCGAGCGGACTCGCTGGGAGCTCGTCGGACATCGACTTACCGTGCTCCTGCCGGAGCGCGCCGAGGCGGGAATCATCGGCCGTTTCGCAAGGGTCCTCGAAACTCGCACCCCCTCCGAGGAAGAGTTCACGATGGTGAATAAGGCGGGAGAGACGCAGTGGTATCGCAACCAAGTCGTCCCGCTCGGCGAGGGGATCGCGATTACGCTTCGGGAGATCACCGGTCAAAAACAGGCCGACGCGATGGCCCGCCAGCACACCCAGGTACTCGAGAATTCCCTCGGTGGAATCGCGTTGGTATCCAAGGAAGGCCTCTTTACATTTGTCAACGGAGAGTTCTGCCGGATGCTCGGGATGGTCCCCGAAGAGCTGGTTGGCCAGCCCTGGGATGTCGCCGTGCGAACCGACGACTTACCAAAGGCCCAGAACGCCGCCGAACAGCTCGCCCAATTGCCTCGCGTTGAGCTAGAGGTCCGCGGACGGCGGCAAGATAAGGCCACCTTGGTTATGCGCTGCGTCTTCATCTCCGTTTCTCGCGACGCGGAGCCAGACGGCTTTTATTTCTTCGCAATGGACGTTACCGAGCAGCGGCGTTACGAACGGATGCTGGAGGAGGCTAATGTTCGACTCCGAGAGCAGGCCGCCACCGACGCCTTGACCGGTGTTCGTAATCGCCGAGAATTCGACCTTCGCCTCGAGCAAGAGATCATCGAAGCAAAGCGATACGAGCGGGACCTTGCCGTTGTGATGATGGATGTCGACAAATTCAAGGCCTTCAACGACGAGTTCGGCCACCCGGCCGGCGACGACGTGCTTCGCCGGGTCGCGGGGATCGTGGTGATGGCGGCCCGCGGCATCGACGTAGTAGCCCGTTACGGCGGGGAAGAGTTCGTGGTCCTCCTGCCCGACACCGATCTAAACGGTGCTCGGCAACTCGCGGAGCGTTTCCGGCGCGCCCTCGAGGGTGCGAGCTGGCCGTTGCGGCAAATCACCGCCAGTTTCGGGTGCGCCGCTCTTGGAGAGGGGAAATCGAATCCGGAGAGCCTTATCGCGGCCGCCGATCGCGCTCTCTACGCCGCCAAGGCTGAAGGACGCAATCGAGTTTGCGTAGAGGAATAAAAATGGTCGGGGCGACAGGATTCGAACCTGCGGCCTCATGCTCCCAAAGCACGCGCTCTACCAAGCTGAGCTACGCCCCGACACGGGGATAGAGGGTACCCGTTCGGCCTCGCAGTTAGTGTCCAAACCCCATCGAGTTTCGTGGCACAGGCGGCTCGCCCGAGTAACAAACCTATTGTTATTCCCTAACCACTAGGATGGGTTAATGTCCGCCGCCGCATCCGCCGCCTCCACATCCATGCCCGCCGCACCCATGTCCGCCACATCCGTGTCCTCCGCACCCGTGGCCGCCATGTCCCCCGTCACCTCCGCCGTGATGTCCGTCGCTGGGGCTTCCTCCATCGGAGCCACACCCGCCCGAGAGGTCCCAACTCCCTCCGGCCCCCCCGCCCCCTTCCAACCGGTCTTGGGTAAGAAGGCGATTAAGAAGAGGATCACCGCGACGAACGCCGCCATCATCAGCAGCGGCACGATCGTCTCCGCGTCCCCGGTCTCGCCGCATCCCACCGCCGCTCCGGTGGCGATCCCGAAGAGGCTGAGAAAAGCGAAGGCCCGCTTCGCGCGGGCCTTGGGGATCATCCAATATTCTGCTGTCGTTCGTTCGGGAAGCGGCTTCCCGAACCTCGACTCGGTCGGAGGCCAGATGTCGATCGGCGGTTCGCAGTCGAATAGCCTCCGGTACGACTCCAGTGTTCGGTCGTACCAGTCGTCGAACTTCGCGCTTTCTTCCGGTCCTCCCTTCGTCGGCTCGTGGTGCAGCGGCCCTGGAAGGACTTGACCGCATAGGCGATCCCAATAGGAGCGAGTGTAGGTCAGGTGAAGGTGCCAAGCCTGGTCCACCTGGTCGGAAGGGCTGCAGGGGTGTCCAGCGGCAAAGCAGAGGAAAAGAAACTTTCGATACTCTTCGACCACCCGGTGGGTGTAGGGGTGGCTCCAGCCGTTTTCTCGTGCCAGGCGTCCACGGAAGCCAAGGATCTGTCCCGTTTCGTCGATTTGGAAGCTCGCGAGCTTCGTCCAGAGCTCACTCTGGTTTTCGTTTAGTGTCATCGAAGTCATGATACGACAGTCTCAAATCGCTCCAAAGGCCCTTAATGGTCGGTTAATATTCGAGTTGCAGATTCTCTCAGTTGCGGCATGACGTACCAAGAAGCGCTCGACTACATCGCCTCGCTCGCTCCACGGGGCTGGCGGCTTGGTCTTGACCGGATGGGAGCCTTCTGCGAGGCCGCTGGGCTTTCGGAGACGCTTCGATCTATCAACTACGTCCACATCGCCGGTACGAACGGAAAGGGATCGACTACCGCCTTCACGCAGTCGCTTCTGGTCGAAGCAGGGAAGCGAACCGGCGCCTTCTTCTCCCCCTACGTCGTCGATCCCCGCGAGCGTGTTCAGTTCGGACGATCGATGATCGGCAAGGAGGAACTGGCCGAGGTGACCGAGGCGCTTATCCCGATCGCGGAGCAGTTCACCGAGACCGAGTTTGGGGGGATCACCGAGTTTGAATTTAAGACCGCTGTCGGCTTCGAATATTGGCGCCGGAAGAAATGCGACTGGGTCGCGCTCGAAGTCGGCTTGGGAGGCCGGTACGATGCCACGAATGTAGTGACGCCGGCGGTAAGCGTGATTACCAGCATAGGACTCGATCACGTCGCGATCCTCGGGAGCACGTTGGCAGCGATCGCCAGAGAGAAAGCAGGAATTATCAAACCGGGAGTGCCGGTCGTCGTCGGGATATTGCCGCCGGAGGCGATGGAGGTCGTTGAAGAGGTCGCCGCCGATTGCGGTTCCCAGATCTGGCGCTACGGCAGGGAAGTGCTTTGGGAACGAAGCGGCACCGTGGTTACTCCGGCAGGGCACTACGACGGCCTTGTGCCGGGTCTAAAGGGAGATATTCAGCGGCACAACCTTGCGCTCGCGATCGCCGCGCTCGATGCCGCAAGAGTTCGCTTAGATCCCGAGCCGGCGCGTTTGGGGGCGTCGAGGGCGTTCGCGCCCGGGCGATTCCAGGTGGTTGAGGCTCTCGGAACCACCTTCGTGTTCGACGGAGCCCACAACACCGAAGCGGCTCGCAATCTGACGGAGGTGTTCCAAAGTGACTTCTGCTTCTTCGGCGCCCGGATCGTGACTAATATGGTTCGAGGGCATGAGCTCGACGACTTCTACCGCGAGATCCTGCCAATTATCCAAACGGCCCACGTAGTGCCGATAGGGGTCCCGAGGGCTTACCCGGTCGAAGAAACTCTGTCGGCAATTCGCCAACTCGGCAAGTCTGCCCAAGGGCACGAAACGCTGGAAGAGGGCCTGAAAGCGGCTGCCCTAGAAGCCGGGCCAGACGAACTTGTACTCGTTACCGGAAGCTACTACCTCGTAGGTGAAGCCCTTCGCCTACTCCTCCCCTAGTTTCGCTACATGGCACCTTCCGTCCGGAGTTAACACAAAGGCGCTAAGGCAGTAGAGTAGGGGCGGCAAACCCGCCCCTACTCTACTGTCTCTGTGTTTGTCTCCTCTCAGGGCTCGCCAGGCAAAAACTGGTTGGATTTAGGCTTCCAGCCGGCAGTCCGAGCAACTTCGTAGCGAAGCGAGAGACTCTATTTAGGTCTATATTTCGCTTGCCCGTAGCCCGGGGACTATGGTTTTTAACCAAATGGATTGACAAAGTAGGTTCACGCGTAGCCCGGGGACTTATCCCCGGTAGAACCCTGAACCGCGGCTAAAGCCACGGGCTACGGGTGAAATTGGACGAGGGAAATGTAAGCCTAATTTGCCAATGACCATGAAGCCCATGCCACGTTTTAATCCAACCACGCCGCGACGGCGGCATCCAACATCGGCTCGGTCAGCCGACCGGTAAAGGTGTTTTGCTGGCTGGGGTGGTAACTCGCGACGATCAACAAACCACTTGAAAGCCTATTCGTCGCCCCGTGCGAGAACGCCGGTTTTCGTTCGCCGAGCGTTCGGTGCACGTTATCCCAGGCTATGCCGCCTAAGCACAAGATCGATTTCCACTCCCGCAACGCCAGCACGCGCTGCAGGAAGACATTGCAGTTGGCCAGCTCGTCGGGGAGCGGCTTGTTATCGGGCGGCGCACAATGGGCCGTTGCGGCTATGAGTGCCCCGCGAAGCTCCAGTCCGTCGCCAACATGGGTGCTGCTTGCCTGGCTGGCAACCCCGGCGGTGTGCAGAGCCCGATAGATCCAATCTCCGCTCCGGTCTCCGGTAAACATTCTCCCGGTCCGATTGCCGCCGTGGGCGGCCGGGGCGAGGCCGACGATAAGACGCTCCGCGTCTGGGTCTCCGAACAAAGGCACCGGTCGGCCCCAGTACGTCTCGGCGGCGAACGACTTGCGTTTCTCGCGGGCAACCCGTTCTCGCCACTCTACCAAACGCGGACAACGCCGGCATTCGACGATCTCCTCGTTCAACACCGCAATCGGATTCATATCCGATCGTTCTACGCCGTATACACTCATGAGAGATGCCCGTTTACGAGTACGAACCAGCGGACCACGACTGCCTGATGTGTGACGGCCGCGTCGACGTCATCCAGGGCGTCGATGAGGAGCCGCTTAAGTATTGCCCGCACTGCGGCCTAGACGTGCGGCGGGTGATCAGCCGCGCCACATTCAAGGTTGCCGGCGCGCTTCCGCAGATGGACAAAGCGGGGAAGAAGGGGTTCACTACGTACAAGCGGGCGGAGAAAGGAGTTTGGGAACGGATCGACGGCGTGGGTCCGGATGTCATCGCGGGCACCAAGGAAGACATTGCCGCGGTCGAAGCGGAGAAAAAGGGGCCGAAGAAAGTTATCGACCTAGGCGATGCCTAGCGTTTCTTCGAAGCCGGCCATGACGTTCATCGCGTGTACCATCTGGCTCGCTCCCGCCTTTCCTTTGAGATCGGCCAAGACGCGGATGGTCAGCAGGCTATTCGGCGCGTCGGGAGCGAGCAAGAGGCGGTAGACCGCATACGGCGTCCCCCTGACGAGGGATGGATCCCATACCGAATCCTCATCGCGTCGCACGAAGAACGAGCGGCCAAACCGTTCCTCGTAGAGGGCATCGATGTCGTCCAAATCGTCGGGCGTTCGGATCTCGACCATCGCGGTAATCGCCACCACGCCGTCGAGATCGACCGGCTCCACGTGGAGATTCGCTCCGCCGTCCCAACCGGCCGAAGTAAGGAACGAGCTGAGCTCGCCTCCGTCTACCGCGTGGCTCGAAATGACGCTCGGGGTCTCCTGGACAAGGCTCGCCCAAGCCACTGGACCGACCGCGATGAGGGCAAGAGTGGAAACCGGCGCGGGAACGGAGACGGTGTCGGCACAGACCACAGGATTGTTGTCCATGAGCTCCACCAGGCCGAACTGCTCGGCCGTCGCATCGCCGACGCGCACCTCGCGACGCCAGGAACCCTGGTAAAAAATGATCCCCGCCACATCGCCCGTCTCCGTTCGACTAACGCGCGGATGGCGCGCCAGGAGAACGGAGACCGCGGGATCGGCGCAGATGGCGAGATCGATCATCGGATCACCCCCGCGTCATTAACGATGTCACGGTGATCGGATTTGCCCCCAGTCCCTTGATGGAGAGCTTCATCTCGTTACTGTTCAATGTACCGTCGCTCGCGAGCAGCGTAATTCGTCCCGTTCCGGTTGCGAAGCCACTGAGCGTGTAGGTTAGAACTGCCACCGACTTGCCACCGACCATTTTGAGACCGGCGAAGCGATAGGTGGCGTTCAACTTCCCACCTCCCATACCAGTGGAGACCGGAACACTCCCCGACCAGGTCTGCCCGACTTTGACCGGCTTCTTGGGGAGTGTCGCGCCCAGGTTAGTCGGCGTCTCCGAGTCCTTCGGCTGATTCCGGTCGTCGAGACGAACCACCGCCGTTTGGCCGGGGTTGACGATGCGATTTCCGCTCTTCACCTGCCCTAATTTGATCTGAACGAGGGCGTAGCCGTCCTTCACGTTCAACACGTTCATGGTGATGGGCATCTTGAATTGGAGCTTGCCGCCGGCCATCTCCTTGCCAAGTCCGCCGGCGGTATTGGAACTGTCGAGGTGGATCGATTGACCCTTCGTGTATTTGACGCGCAGCATGTAGCCGCCACGGACGCGTGTGACCTGAGCCTGCCCACTAACCGCGAGAGCGCCCAAGGCAAGGATCGAAAGCAAGCCTTTCTTCATTTACGTTTTCTACGCCCTGAATTCCTAGCCGACCTTCAAAAGGTCGACATCGAAGATAACGGGGCAATTCTGGGGCACCTTTTGATTTCCGTTCGGAAGTCCCACCCTGGGCGGAATGATCAAGTTTCGCTTTCCACCGACTTTCATCCCGATGATCGCTTGCTCGAGCGAGTCCATTGCCTCACCCTTACCAATCGTGATCGTAACGGTTTTCTTGTCTTCAACCACCTCGCCGCCCGGAATGGACATCGTGTAGCGGATCGTGACCTTGCTCCCGTTCTTTGCCGCCGCGCCGGTGCCAACCTTGATATCCTTGCCCTGAACGAGGTCCTGCTCGTTCTGCTTCACCAAGCCGACCGCCTCGATATCGAAGTAGAGGTCGGTCTTGGGCGGGATGCTGGAACTGCCGTTTTCGCCGTAACCGAGCTTCCAGGGGATCGAGAGCTTTCGCTCGCCGCCCACCTTCATGCCGAGGAGTCCTTTTTCCCAACCGGGAACGACGCTCCCTTCGCCCAGCACGACTCCGAACGGCTTGTTCTCGTGGTCCTTGGTCGAATCGAATTTTTTGCCGTCGGCGAAGGTTCCGGTGTAGTGAACCCAGATGGTGTCTCCCACCGCGGCCGCCTTGCCCGTTCCGACCTTGACATCCAGGATCTTGAGTTCCTTAAGCCCGGCCGAACTCGTGGCCGGCGTCGAGCCATTTTTTGGCGTGGTACCCGTGGTGCCGGCATCGGCTGGCGTGGTCGGGGTCTTGTCTCCGCAACCGGCGAGGACGAGCGAGGCAAAAACTGTGTAAGCCATTGGCTTGCAGCGCATGCAGCTAATCTACCCTCGGTTGTGGTCTCTCAGCGAGTACACTCCTCCCTCCATGGCGAAGAAGGGCAATACCAAAGAAGGAAAGGCTCCGCACTCGATTCAGAATCGCCGTGCGCGGTACGACTACGCCATCCAGGAGAACTTCGAGGCGGGCATCGCGCTGGTAGGTTCCGAAGTGAAGAGCATCTACCTCGGCAAGGCGCATCTGACCGACGCCTACTGCCGTGTCGTCAACAACGAGATGTGGCTGATCAACATGGACATCGAGCCATATGAGCAAGCCTCGGTATTCGCTCACGAGCGGCGGCGAGACCGGAAGTTGCTCCTACATCGCCGGGAGATCGACGTGCTGCAGCGGAAATCTCAAGAGAAGGGACTGACCATGGTTCCGCTGGCGGCGTACTTCAAAAACGGGCGAGTCAAGATCGATATCGGCCTCGGCCGCGGCAAGGCGCATTACGACAAGCGGGACAAGATCGCGAAAGACGACGAGCGCCGGGAAATAGAACGCGCGAAAGCAGGGAAAGAGTTCTAAGGTAGTCGGCGGTTAGCCTTCTGAGCGCCCCTTGAGCATCTTAACGCCTTCAATATCGACCGGCCACCCGGCTGCTAGCTTTGTATCGATCAGGTTTGCCCGGCCAATAACCTCGATGGTAACGCCAAGGTAGGTCAATGTCTCCCGGTCAGAATCGACGGGTTGAGACCAATGATTAGGTCCATCATGTCTACGAATACGTCCATCCTCTCGGGCTTGGAAAGGGACTGAAACCACTCCGCCTTAGCCCGCGCGGACTCTTGCTCACGATCGTGGCTAATGGATTCGTTCATAGGCGGCCGACTGCTGGGGTCTAACTTAGGGTAGCACACGGTTTGAGGGTGGTAGGCGGCCCTGTCCTGCTAGCTTTCTTCCCCGGGTAGCATGCCCGGAATCAGTTCGACCGTAATCGCCCCACCCTGAATGTCGATCTTCTTCACGAACTGCTTGACCACCGGGATCAGGACCTCGCCTACGACTAGAACGTCATGCGTAGGCATCGGCATTACTTCGCTCACTATGCCGAGGTTCGTGCCGCCGACGGTCACCACTTGAAGGCCGATCAGGTCCTTGGTTAGATACTCGTCGTCGTCGAGATCCGGGCGGTCGGCGATGATCGCCTCGAGATATTCCCATTGAAGGGCCTCGGCGGCGCTGATGTCGTCGACGCCGGTAACCTTGATGAGCGGGCGGTTCTTGTGCTCGCGGTATGACTTAACCGTCACCCACTCGCCTTTGAGTCGAAGCCGAGCCCCCTTCTGGAACCGCTCCCAAAACTCAGTCAGCGGCTGAACCTTCATCTCGCCACGCAACCCGAAGGCGCCGACGATTTGACCGATTCGGGAGGGAGTAGCTTCGCTCATAAAAGAAAACGAGCCCGCGAGCATCGGATCGGCTCGGAGGCTCGCAGGGAAGTCGGAATTAAAAACTAATCGGTGACGATCTTGACGAACGCCTTTTCTCGGGATTTGGCGGCAACGGCGCTAACCACGCAACGGATGGCGCTAACCACGCGGCCACTCTTCCCGATCACTTTGCCCACATCTTCGGGCGACACCCGCACGTAGAAGGTCCGGGTCCCCATCTCGTGCTCTTCATCGATTTGGATCTCGTCCGGGTTCTCGACCACGGACCGCACCAGCGTCTCTACGAACGGGCGATAGCTCATCAGGCGTTCTCGGCGGGGGTAGCGGCCACTGAGATAGCGGCGGTTCGCTTGTCGAGGAAGGCGTACTTCTTCTTCTGGTTGGGGCGTTGCTCCAGGAACTTGGGCAGAATGCCGACCTTGTTCAGGATGTATGCCGCGGTCTCCGTCGGCTCGGCGCCCTGAAGAAGCCAGTGGATCGCGCGATCCTCCTTTACTTCCATTAGCTTGGGCTGGGCCACGGGATCGTACGTGCCGATCGTCTCGACAAAAGCGCCGTTGCGGCCGGTGCTGCTCTCAGCCACCACTACGCGATAAAACGGTCGCCCTTTGGCACCCATTCTCCGAAGTCGGATCTTTACCATCTACTCTGTTTTCCTCTCCATAGCCGCGACAAACACGCAATGCGGCCGCTGCGAACCGCTTATTATACCAACCATCGTGGCATGGGCTTCTAGCCCATATGTATCCGGGGCATCTTGCCCGAGCAAAACCAGGTCGCTTTCCAAAACTCCCGCCAGACGCGAGCCGCGTCTGGTACCCACGGGCGGGCCGCCCGTGCCACAGCCTATCTCTTTCGCCCTTTTTTCATGAACTGCTTCTGCATCTTTCCAAGCTGCTTCATGTTCCGACGCATCTCGTAAAGCTGCCGAATGAGGTGGTTCACCTCTTCGACGCTGGTCCCAGAGCCGGCGGCGATCCGTTTCCGGCGCGAGCTGTTGATAATGTCCGGATTCGACCGCTCTTTGGCGGTCATCGAGAAGATCACCGCTTCGATCCGGTTAACCCCTTTATCGTCGATCGCCTCCAGCGCCTCCTCCGGAATCTGCGCGCCGAGGCCGGGGATCATTTTGAGGACATTCTTGATCGGGCCCATCTTCCGCATCATGCGGAACTGATCGAGCATCGTATTGAAGTCGAAATCACCGCGCTTGAACTGGGCTTCCAGCCCGGTCATGTCTTCGCCTTCGAAGGCGAGCTCGGCTTTCTCGATGATTCCGAGCACGTCCCCCATTCCGATAATCCGCTGGGCCATGCGGTCGGGATAGAACGGCTCCAGCGCGTCGACCTGTTCGCCGACGCCGGTAAACCGGACGGGGACTCCTGTCGCCTCACGCACACTCAGGACGGCGCCGCCGCGGGTGTCGCCATCCAGCTTGGTGAAGATGACGCCCGTGATCGGAATCAAGTCGTGGAACGCCTTTGCGACGCTGACTGCTTCCTGGCCGGTGGTGGAGTCCAGCACTAGGAACGCCTCGTTCGGGCGGACGGTGTCGTGGATCTGCTTCAGCTCCGCCATCAGCGCCTCGTCGATGCTCAGGCGGCCGGCGGTGTCCACGATGAGCACATCGCGCATCAGGTACTTGCATCGCTCCAGCGCTTCGCGGGCGATCTGGACCGGGCTCGACCCGTCGGTTTTGGCAAAAACCGGCACGTCGACCTGCTCGCCGAGCACCTGAAGCTGTTTGATCGCCGCCGGCCGCTGAACGTCGCAAGCGGCAAGCATCGGCTTTTTCCCCTGGGCCACCAGCCATTTAGCCAGCTTCGCCGTAGTGGTCGTCTTTCCAGACCCCTGCAACCCGCACATCAACACGACGGTGGGCGGCTGCGATCCAAAGTCGAACCGGGTTTGCTCCGTGCCGAGCATCTCCGTGAGCTCGTCCCGGACGATCTTAATAATCGTTTGATCGGCGGTTAGGGAAGCGAAGACCTCCTCGCCGACCGCCTTCTCGCGAACCCGACCTATGAAGCTCTTGGCCACCGCGAAGTTGACGTCCGCTTCGAGCAGCGCCACGCGAACCTCGCGGAGCATCTCATTGACGTCGTCCTCGGTGAGCTTGCCTTGCTTTCTAAGGTTCGCGAGAATCCCCGCAAGGCGTCGGGTGAGCGTGTCTAGCATGCGGGGATGAGTTTACCGGTGCGTTTCGGTATTACGGCGCATCGCGAAGAGCTTCGCGATCAGCTCGCTCACCTCGACTTCGGTAGCACCTGAGCCTTTAAGGCATTTTTCTTCACAATAGGCCCAAATTATTGCGATGACCGACCTCGGGAAGCAACGAATCGCGCCCGAAACTTGTCTACACAACTAGAAATGTTTTTCAGGAAAACATCACCGTCGAGCAGCTCCGGGATTGTGGCCGCATGCGTTGCCGCCATCGGAGCCGCCGTCGCCATTACGTTCTTTGTGAAGAAAACCCGCTCCCGCCGCCCGAGCGCCGTCGTCGACCGTTGCCTCCGCGCCGTCGACGAGCTAGAGAGCCGCATCATCACCTCGGCCGCTCGGGCATAGGAGGCCGAATTCGTTAAAAGCTCAGCCCCCGGGGATGCTTACATCGTGAGAAGATTGTCTTCTGATAATCATTATTATGAAGTTCGCAAACTCCCCCGGCCTGGTCGCTTCGATTGAACTGGCCGCTACTTTGTGCTCATGCTCGACCTTCTTCCCGATGACGGTTGCGGCAAACGGCGAAAATCGCGATGTGGTCCAAGAGGGCGGCCGGCGGAGGCGGACGGTCCTTTTTCCGTGGCGTTGACTCTGAACTCCGCATTCAACCCGATCTGGGCCTGAAGGACCGACAAAAAGGTGTTTGCGACCCTATGAGGTTTTCACAGGTTGACGTGCCCGAAAAGAACCGTGTTGAATCTAGACCGCACGTAAAATTACTGGTTACAGGGAGCTTACACGGTCTACCATTGCACTATAAATGTTTCTAGGCGAGATTTGCAGTAGGATGGTTTGCATGAAACCGCTCGTTGCGGAACAGGCTGGCTATTATCTGGCTGAGCCGACCGTATATCACCTTGCGCTCTCCGAGGATGAGATGGAGCAGTTGCTGAATTGCATCGGCTATGCGGTCCGTTGCATCCGTAAGGAGGAGCTGCAGACCCCGATGGCGGATACCGTCCTGGGTCGCTCTCTCTCAGAGGAGCTCGTGCAAATCCGAGACTCGATCCAAGCGGTCGTCGCAAAGGTTAACGAGGCTGCGCTGCAATCGAACGAAGTGGTGATGCTCTAGACCGAGACGCTCACGAGGCGCGTAAAAGGCGGCGGCTTCCGGATGGAAGGCGCCGCCTTTTCAGTTCGCTCTTTAGTGGCTATGGCCCGTTTCGGAAGCACGGCGATAGAAACGGCCGAAAAACTGCTTCGCGGAATTAGCCAACGCTTGAGTGCCCAGTACGAGGCCCAGCAGCATCAAAGTGATGATTTGGACAACCAGAGCTACAAATACGAAACTTGTCAAATAGTGCATATGATTCCGCCTAGTCGCGGTGTCTTGTCTTGTCCTGTCGTTCGGCCGGAGTTGCCAGAAACATTGGTTATCCTGGTCTCTCCTCACAAATGGTGGTCCATTGGCGGGCCAAGTGGCAGCCCCGGTTTCGGTGTAACCTGAAAGGGTTACCCTTATTTGACGGTCACGACAACTCCGGAAGGGACGATGAGCAGAACCTGCTTGACCGCATTTTGTTCCGCCTCCCTCTCGATTCCCTGCCGGATGGCGGCTTGTCGCAATCGAATCTGGGCGTCTCGCTCCGCGTCGAGGCCGATGTTCTCGTCTCTCCACAAAAGTCCGCGCCGGACGTCGTGAACCCGAGCATCCACCTGGGGGCGGTAAACGTGAGCGCGTGGAAGAATCAGATGGTCCGGCTGTCCCGTCCGGTGCTCCAGGGTCGCTTTGGACAGGTCCACTCCCGCCTCGACCTCTGCGCTTACTTCAACCAGCGCCGTGTTTCGGGTTGCCGCCCGAACCAAGCTTGCCGCGCCAGGCACGTAACTCGCCCACTCCGCCGGCTGCCTCGCCGTGGCGTGCTCGAATACGTTCTGATAAGTGAACCGGGCGCTGTGAAGGTCTCCCAACGCCTGAACCTTTTGCAGTATGGGAGCCGAGGGAACGGGACGTAGCGCTTCGAGCGAGGATCCGCGACCCATCAGAAAGGCGACTGCGCCAACCGCAGAAAGCGCACCGACCCAAATCTTCACTGGTCTTGTCATGTGTATAGTTCAACCCCGCGCGGTTCCCAACAGTTCGTGGGACCCAGGACCTGGTCTCTTTACTCCGATCAACCGGTCTGCAACGCACTAGGCGACCCGAATGACCCGCTCCTGGGTCACGACAAAGACGCGGTCGCGCTCTTCCGGCTGGATCATCGCCAATCCGGTGAATTCACCGAAGGCCGGCAGAATCGCGCCTTCGGCTCCAAATAGGAAGCATGCGAGGCGCAACGACTGCTTTCCTCTCCCTTCCAACAGAACGCCCGGGTGGAGATGACCGGCAAGTCGGTACCCATTCTCCACCGTCGTTTCGGGATAGTGGCAGAGGGAAAACGGACCTAGGGTAGTCGGCTCTGCTACCTCCCGAATATCCCATTCGGGCGCAAGCTTCCCCGAGCGCAGATCGTGGTTTCCTTCGACCAAGGTCATTTCGACCTCCTCATGGGCGGCTCGCCACCGAGCAAACTTCCCTGTCACGTCCTCCGTACGCCCGGCCTTGGCATGCCAAAGGTCGCCCAAGACGACGAGGCGACGAGCTTCCGTGCGCACCAGGAGCTCAGAGAGCCGACCCAGGGTGACGTCGGTTGATCCGGCGGGGATCGGAACGCCGAAAGATCGAAAGCTTGCAGCTTTCCCCAGATGAACGTCGGCGACAAAAAGGGTCGACTGGCTTGGCCAAAACAGTGCCCGGTCCGGGAGCAACCGGAGGCATTCCCCCCGAACGGTTATTTCCAACTCCCGACGCACCACTCGTTTATACGCCGTCCGGCGCTCCTATTTTGTCGCCGGCTTCGAGCTCGAGCTGGCTTGCCATCTTCTCGATCCGGTCATGAATGTTCTCGCTGGTGACCGTCTCGCGAAGCCGGTCGACGAGGATCGGAAAACACATCGGCGATGGGCGCTTTGGGTGGGTTATCAGCAAGTTTGACTGGCTCAGCCGTCCCAGAGACCGGGACAGTCGGCTCTGCTCCAACTGGCGCTCCAAGACTTCACGGTCGGCTTGTCTCAGCAAAAGGTTATTGGGATCGTAGCGGGCGAACACGTCGTAGAAGAGCCCGCTCGAAGCCTGAAGCTGCTTGGCGCTCTTGTTCATTCCGGGAAAGCCTTGGAAAACCAGTCCCGCGATGCGGGCGATTTCCCGGAACTGCCGCCGAGCCAGCTCGGCCGAATTCAGACTCGCCACGATGTCGGCTCCCAGGTTCTCCGGTGATAGCAGGCCCTTCGCAATCGCTTCCTCCAGCGGCGCCTCCTCCGGCGCCAAGAGCTCGAATCCGTAGTCGTTTGCCGCAAACGTAAACGTGATCGGCACGAGCTGCGAGATCCGGTATCCAAAGAGCGCGGCCATCCCTTGGTGCACCAGTCGCCCTTCGAACGGATAGAAGAAAAGGTGGTGTCCTTCCCTCGTTTCCACCCGCTCGATCAACAGGTCCGAGAGGGCGGGAATCGCCGACCACCGGGCCTGCAGTTCCAGAATCGGACCCAGCGTCTTCATCTCCGGGCTCGCGAGCTCACCGTTTCCGGCCCGCTCCAGTTCCTCGCGAATTGCGAGCGCTAACTCACTCGAAAGCGGCAGTCGGCCGCCCATCCACCGTGGAACGGCGCCACTGACACTGCTCGCCCGCCTTACCCAAGCCGTCATGTCCTTGATTCGGACAAACTCCAGCGGACGCCCGGCGAAGATGAACCGGTCGCCGGGCCGCAACCGGGCGAGGAACGACTCTTCCACCGTGCCCAACTTGCCCCCTTTCAAATACTGAACGTTGAGCGCCTCGTCGCTTACGATGGTGCCGACCGACATTCGGTGCCGTTTCGCGATATCGGCATCCTCGACGCGATACACGCCGTCGGTCCCCAAGACGACCCGGTGATATTCAGGATACGCTCGTAAACTCTCACCGCCTCGGACTACGAAGTCGAGGGTCCAGTCCCATTCCTCCTGGGACAACGTCTTGTACGCCTGGGTGCACTGCACCTCTCGAAACAGATCTTGGGCTCGAAATCCGGTGCCGGTCGCGATGGTTACGAGATGTTGAGCCAACACGTCCAGTGGCTTGTTCACCCCTTCCCTTGCCTCGATCTTCCCCGCTAAAGCGGCGTTCCGCGCCGCCGCGATGTCGAGCAGTTCGAAGGCATGGGTCGGCACGCAGGTCACGCGACTCGGCACCCCAGGCTGGTGGCCGCTTCGCCCGGCGCGTTGAAGTAGGCGAGCCACCCCCTTGGGCGTACCGACTTGAAGGACCCGATCGACCGGCGTGAAATCGACTCCGAGGTCGAGACTGGAGGTACACACGACGGCGCGTAACCGGCCCGATTTCAGCCCAAGCTCGACCTCGTCGCGCACTTCTCGAGAGAGCGAGCCGTGGTGAAGCGCGATGACATCCTTCCACTGCGCCTTGACCTGCAGGATCGACTGATACCAAATCTCCGCCTGTGCCCTCGTGTTGGTGAAGATCAGGCAGGTTCCCCCTTCGTCGATCGCCTCGATAACACGCGGGATCATCTGTGTGCCGAAGTGGCCGGCCCACGGAAAGCGGTCGATGTTCGTCGGGAGGATCGTGTCGATGACGACTGGCTTCCCCACCACGCCCTGCACGAGTTCCCCTTCCCTGCCGAGGCCAAGCAAGGTTTCCATCGCATCCCGGAGGTTCCCCAGCGTGGCGGAGATTCCCCACACGCGCAGCTCCGGCTTGAACGCGCGAATCCGCGCCAGCGCGAGCTCGGTCTGCACCCCGCGCTTGGTCGACATGAGCTCATGCCATTCGTCGACGACGACCAGCCGCAGATCGCTAAAAAGCTCGGTGGCATCCTCGCGCGTAAGCATCAGCGTGAGGCTCTCGGGAGTCGTGACGAGCGCGGTAGGAAGCTGCTTCTTTTGCTTCGCCCGGACGCTTTGGGTGGTGTCTCCGGTCCGAAGCTCGACGCTCCACGGAAGGTGAAACGACTCCGCCGGCCACTGAAGCGAGGCCGCCGTGTCGGCGGCAAGCGCTCGCAATGGGGTGATCCACAGCACCCGCAAAGGTGGCGCGTCTTCCCGGTCGACCGGGCCAGTCGCTTCTCCCGCCGCGAGCGCCTCCGCGACTGGCCCCATCCACGCGGCGAGGGTCTTACCGGTACCCGTCGCCGAGTGGATCAGCCCGCTCTTCCCCTCCAGATAGGCGTTCCAAACCGCCTCCTGAAACGGAAATGCCTCCCACCCCTGGCGCTCAAACCAGTCCCTGACTTCCGTGATCCCAGGGTGCATGAAATCGTCCCTCTATCTACGACGGCCCATAACCCGCCATCGTCTACCGATAGACGTTATTCTACTACTTGCTCGTGCGGCATGGCCAAGTAGCATCGTCGTCCCCGCCGACGATCCCGCACGTAGCATCGGCGCCCCCGCCCATGATTCTGGTGTACCGAAGGTACACCGGGCGCAGGTACGAGCCAACCTGCGGCTACACGTCCTTCGGACGTAGGGAAGCCAGCTACTGCGTGCCTTGGGGCATCGGCGGGATCGGGGCGTCTCTGACCGCGGCCGGTGGCGTTAGCGGTTTGTTCATCAAGAAGCCGGCGAGGGCGCCCCAGCCGAGGAGGGTGATCGCGATGGTGAAAACCAACGAGAACTTCTGGACCTGGCGTTGCGCCTTATCGCTGATCGTGATGCCCCACCGGATGCAGAAATTCCAGATCCCGTAGCCGAGATGGTACGACGCGGCGGCCACGCCCAGCACATAAAAGATCAGCCAAATGTAGCCGTAACTGGTCAGCTTGGTGTACCAGGCTTGGTACAGGAGCGGCTCGGCGGAGTTGTTGAGGTACTTCTGCCCGGTCGTCGTTGCCACATGGATGGCGAGGAAGAAGAACAGGAATAGCCCCGACCAACGCTGGAAAACGAACATCCGGTTTTGCGACCAGTTGTATTTCGTTCCGATGAAGTTCGGTTGCGCACGGAAGCTGATGAAGACTCCGTAAATCGCATGAAAAAGCAGCGGAATCCAAATCGCGACCAGCTCGATCGCCAGCAAGAAAAACTTCGGCATGCTTTCGAAGAAGCCGATCACGCCGTTGAATTTCTCCGGCCCCGCCAGGCTGAACGAGTTCAACGCCAGGTGCTGAACCATGTAGTAGCCCACCGGAATCACGCCGGTTAGCGAGTGCAGCTTGTGCAGCAGGTAGTTCTCTCGGTTCAGGGCAACCGCCATCGAAACCAAGATTACCCCTGCGGCATCCCCGTTAGGACACCGGGTAGCCTCCAAGACATGATTCTGGTGCTGGGAGGGGCCGGGTACATCGGCTCGCACATGCTCAAGCTGCTGCGAGAAACGGGTGAGTCCCACCTCGTTTTCGATAATTTCGAGGAAGGACACCGGGAGGCACTGTTAGGCAGCCCGTACGTGCAGGGCGACCTGCGGAACCGAGACGATCTGCGAAAGCTGTTTGCCGACCACCCCGACATCGACGTCGTCATGCATTTCGCCGCCTACATCGCGGTTGGCGAAAGCGTGGAGCAGCCGGGGAAATACTTCACCAATAACACCACCGCGGTCATCGGGCTGTTAGAGGAGATGCGGGCCGCCGGCATTGGCAAGTTCGTCTTCTCGTCTACCGCCGCTATCTTCGGCGAACCGCATTACGTGCCGATCGACGAGGCGCACCCGAAAGATCCCACCAGCCCTTACGGCGACAGCAAGCTGATGGTCGAGCGCATCCTAAAGGCGTTCGACGTGGCGCACGGCTTCAAGTCGGTCTGTCTCCGCTATTTCAACGCCGCCGGGGCCGATCCGGAGAATCGGATCGGCGAAGACCACCACCCGGAAACCCACCTCATCCCGGTCGCGATCCTGGCCGCGATGGGTAAGAAGCCGAGTCTGAAGGTCTTTGGGACTGACTACGACACTCCCGACGGAACCTGCGTCCGCGACTACATCCACGTTCTCGACCTCGCCCAAGCGCATCTCCTGGCGGTTAAGCACTTGAGGGCCGGGGGAGATTCGCGCCAATACAATCTCGGCAATGGGCAAGGGTTCACCGTTCGGCAAGTCATTGACGCGGTCGAGCACGCCACCGGTCTCAAAGTTCCGAACGAGGAAGCCCCCCGCCGCGCCGGCGACCCGGCGAAATTGATCGCCAGCTCCGATCGGATCCGCGCCGACTGGGGTTGGAATCCACAATACGGCGACTTAAAAGTCATCGTAGAGCACGCTTGGAATTGGCACAAGACCCATCCTGAAGGTTACGCGTAAATCTGGAGTCCGCCCTTTATCCCGAAGGGATTCCGTCCCCAAGCGAAGGGTTGCCCGCTCCCGCGGGCAACCCTTGTATGGGTGCCCACAAATCCCAAACCCAAAGGGGTTGTGTCCGGCCGAAACCCCTTTTTGGGGTAGGAATGCGGTGCGCCGTACACCAGGAGCTCGTGCCTCGCAACCCTTCGCTAGGGGGCGCAATCTCTTCGAGGTTGGGGACAGGTTTCAGCCACCTTATCCGTTTAAGCGGGATAAACCGCTCTTGTGCGAACGGCTCCCGCGACTCGCGTGTTCGTATAATCGGGCCGGAACGAACCAATGTCAGTGTTAACGCCCGAGCCATCCGCCCACGAAGAGCCGCCGATGGCCCCGCGCTCTTCGGGCGTGGCGTTGATCAAGAGCGTTGTCAAGCTGATCCGTCCGAAGCAGTGGGCGAAAAACCTCCTGGTCTTCGCAGCGCTCCTGTTCACCGCGGGTTACCACCACCCGGATCTGATTCTCCGCTCGGTTGCCGCGTTTTTCGCGATGTCGATGCTGAGCTCGTGCACCTATGTGTTTAACGACCTCATCGACATCAAACGCGACCGGATGCATCCCAAGAAAAGGTTTCGCCCCTTAGCCTCCGGCGCTCTGTCGAAAGAATCGGGGGTGGCGCTAGGAACCGGACTGCTCTTTGCGGGGGTTCTTGTCGCGTTCGGTCTCGGCAAGGGTCCGATCGTCATCGCGATCGTTTACTTGGGGATGCAGGTCCTGTACAATTGGCGACTCAAGCACACGCCGATCGCCGATGTTTTCACGATCGCGGTCGGATTTGTGCTTAGGGCAGTCTTGGGGGCGGCCGCGATCAAGGTCCTCATTTCGGGATGGCTCCTCTTCTGCACGGGCGCGCTCGCCCTCATGCTCGGCTTCGCCAAGCGCCGCAACGAATTTATCTTGCAAGGCGAAGACCGATCCAGCAGCCGAGAAAGCCTTGTCCACTACAACCGGGCCGCTCTCGATGCGATCGTCATCATGTTCGCGGCGGGCGCCGCTATGTGTTACGGCATCTACACCCTCCAAAGCCAAACCGCCCACAAATACCCGGCGTTGATCCTCACCTCGATCTTCGTCTTTTATGGGATCACACGCTACATCTTGCTGATCTTCACCATAGACGAAGGGGGCGAACCTGCCGATGTACTCTTCAAGGACCGCCACATCATCGCTTGCGTCATCCTCTTCGTCATCTCCGCCGTCCTGGCTATGAGCGGACTCAGACTACCGATTTTGGAGCAGTGAGGGCGTTGAGGGGATGTGGACTGTAGCTTGTGGATTGTGGCTTGATGGGACGAATGGGACATATGAGACTCATCGGACCCATGGGACCCATCCGTCCCATCAAACAAGGTAAAGCCGCACACTAAAACGCCCAACGCCCAACACCCGAATCTACACATGCACGACTACAAGTTCGCCATCGTTATCGGAGCTTCCTCGGGGATCGGGGCGGAGTTGGTTCGGCAGCTCGCCCAGGAGGGCGCCCGGGTAGCGGCGGTGGCTAGGCGGGGGGATCGGTTGGAGGCTCTCGCGTCCGAATTCCCGGGCAAGATCATCCCCGTTGAGCATGACGTTACCGACTTCGACGCCGTCCCCGCGCTGTTTCAAGAGATCACCGGCAAGCTGGGCGGACTCGATCTGATCGTTTACGCCGCCGGTGTGATGCCCGAAGTTGGAGCCCACGAATACGACTTCCAAAAAGACCGCCAGATGATCGAGGTGAACCTTCTCGGCGCGATGGCATGGCTGAACCAAGCCGCGATCCGGTTCGAGAATACAAAGAGCGGAACCATTGTGGGGATCGGCAGCGTGGCGGGTGACCGGGGGCGCTCCGGACAGCCGGTCTACAACACCAGCAAAGCCGCTCTGACCACCTACCTGGAGGCGCTCCGAAACCGGCTCTGCAAGCACGGGGTTCGGGTGGTTACGATCAAACCGGGTCCCACGGCCACCGAAATGACGTCCCGCCTGCACATGAAAGGGATGATGGACCCGGCGAAAGTGGCCGAAATTACTCTTGAGAAGAGCCAGCGGACCGGTGAACACTACATCAAACTGACGCACCGAATCGCTTTCGCCATTATCCGGCGTATTCCAAGTGGGATCTTCCGAAAACTGAGCATATGAGTCTCGCCACCCTTTCTGAACCCACCGAGGTCGAACTGGCTCACGCGCCGCTTCTTGCGTCTGAGCGGATCGCACGTCAGGCAGGATACGGCATGCGGTCGGCGGCGGACGGCTATCTTTTCCGTCCGACTTCGGTCGACGAGATCAGAGCGATTCTTTTGTTGGCGAAGGAGACGGGGAGGCAAATCACCTTGCGAGGGGCCGGGCGAAGCTACGGCGACGCCAACATCGGCAGCGAGACATTGGTGGTCGACATCGGCCGCATGCGTCGCATCCTCTCCTGGGATCCGTCGACTGGCCATATCGACTGCGAAGGGGGCGTCACCATCGAAGGTTTGTGGCGGCACACGATCGAGGACGGCTATTGGCCGCCGGTCGTGAGCGGCACCATGTACCCGACCCTCGCCGGCGCCCTCGCCATGAACATCCACGGGAAAAACAACTTCCGGGTGGGCACATTGGGCGAGCAGGTCGTCGATATGGACGTCCTGTTCCCCACCGGCGAGCTTCGCACCCTAACGCCGGCGGACGATCTTTTCTATTGCGTGATCAGCGGCGCGGGTCTTCTTGGAGTCATCGTCCGAGTGAAGCTCAAGATGAAGCGGATCCACAGTGGCGACCTTCGGGTCTTGGCCACCGCGCCTCGAAACTGGGACGAACAGTTCGCCGAATTCGAACGGCACGAGCCGAATGCCGACTACATGGTGAGCTGGGTCGACTGTTTCGGACGGGGCACAGAATCGGGCCGTGGCCAGTTCCACGCCGCCTGGTACATGGACGATGGGCACGAGTTCTCCTCCTCGTTCCGTCCTGAGCATCAAGATCTTCCGGACACCATCATGGGGTTGGTACCCAAGTCGGTGGTTTGGCGTTTCTTGAAGATCCTCAATAACCGCTGGGGCATGCGCTTCATCAACTGGGGCAAGGATTTTGCCAGCAAGACGATTGGCAACAACAAGGTCCACCCGCAGAGCCTCGTCGGCTTCTCTTTCCTGCTCGACTACGTTCCGAATTGGCGTAATGCCTACCTACCGGGCGGGTTCATCCAGTACCAAACCTTCGTTCCGAAGGAGCACGCGAAGGAGGTCTTCGCCCGTCAGGTCGCCATGCAGCAGGAAGCGGGATTAGAGTCGTTCCTCGGCGTGCTCAAACGGCACCGCCCGGACAAATTCCTGTTCAGCCACGCCGTCGACGGTTACTCGCTGGCCCTCGACTTCAAAGTCACACGGGAGAACTGGTCACGGCTGGAGAACCTTTGCCACCGGATGAACGACGTCGTCCTCGCCGCCGGCGGTCGCTTCTATTTCGCCAAAGACAGCACCCTCCGACCGTCGGATGTCGACGCGTATCTCGGCGGTGACACCCTCTCCCGCTACCGCCGCTTAAAATCCGAGCTCGATCCCGATGCGCTTCTGACTCACAACTTAGCGAAGCGCTTGGGGCTCTAGCTCCGGCGGACCGCTGGTCTCCAGACCGGCGCCCCTCGGTACTCCGGATCATCGGCGAGGGCACCGACGCTATGGGCCGGATTTCTCCAGCCCCAACCCCCTCCTCATCGCACAAACATCGACGAGGAGGAGGCTCCGGACGTGCGGAGTGATACGATAACGGTATGGATCTCGTCCAGACCTCGTCGTCTGCCGGAGCGCTTTCGCCGGACGACCTTCGCGGGTTTCAATCCGCTTTCGACAACGACCCCGCCTATCGCGCGGCGATGAATGCGGTGACCACGACGACGGTCACCCAGGTCGCTTTGAACCGCCGGAAGGCGGCGTTGGTGAATCATTCGTTCAGCGTCCATCTTCCCGAAAACCCCGCGACCTCTCAAAAATCGAGCGGGAGATGCTGGATGTTCGCCGCCTTGAATACGTTCCGCACGAAGGCCCAGCAGGTGATGAACATGGAGGCCGGATTCGAGTTCAGCCAGAACTACATCTTGTTCTGGGACAAGCTGGAGAAGGCGAACTACTTCCTGGAAAACATCCTCGCTACGCTCGATGAACCGGAAGGGAGCCGTCTGCTCGATTGGCTGATGGTCGCTCCGCAGAACGACGGCGGGCAGTGGGACATGTTCGTGAACCTGATCCAGAAGTACGGGGTCGTTCCCAAGTCGGTGATGCCGGAAACCGAAAGTTCGTCGTCTACCGGCCGCATGGCCGACTTTGTGACGACAAAGCTTCGAGAATATGCCTGCCGGTTGCGCGGCGCTCACCGAAGCGGAGCCTCGGAAGGCGACCTTCGCGAGCAAAAACAGGGCTACATGACCGAGGTGTATCGGATGCTCTGCATCCACCTCGGCGAGCCCCCTTCCCGCTTTCAGTGGCAATGGCGCGATAAAGACCGCGTCTTCCACCGCGCCGGGGCGCTTACTCCTCAGGAGTTCTACGCAAAGTACGTCGGCGTCGACCTCTCAGAGATGGTCTGCCTAATCCACGATCCTCGTCCCGGGCATGACTTCAACCGCGCGTTCACGGTCAAGTTCCTGGGCAACGTCGTGGGCGGCCGTCCCACCGAGTATCTGAACGTGGAGCTCGATGTAATCAAGCAGGCGGCGATCAAGCAGTTGCAGGCCGGCGATTCCGTCTGGTTCGGCTGCGACGTCGGCAAGCACCTCCACAAGGACCTAGGCGTTATGGACCTCGACCTGTACGACTTCGACCTGGTGTACGGAACGACGCCCGCCATGTCGAAGGCCGAGCGGCTGATGTACGGCCAGTCGCTCATGACGCACGCGATGGTCTTCACCGGCGTCGATCTGAGCGACGAGGGCAGGCCTTCGAAGTGGCGGGTCGAAAACTCGTGGAGCGCCGAACCCGGAGACAAGGGTTTCTTCCAGATGACCGACCGTTGGTTCGACGAATACACCTACGAGGTCGTCGTGAGCAAGAATCACGTTCCCGGGGACTCGCTACGAGCCCTCGAAGCGGCTCCCGTCGAGCTGGAACCGTGGGATCCGATGGGAAGCCTCGCGTAGTGCCGGCATCCTTGCCGGCATCTTCTCCAGTGTCCCCCCGGCATCCCTGCCGGGAAGCGCCGGTACGCCCAGCGATGGCGGGCGAGTACAATCTCCATTCATTGAGACCCTCCACCATGCATTGGGGGATGGCGTGAGCGTCGCACCCGAGCTCGCGTCGGCCTTTCGGCAAGAGCTGGCGAATGCTTCGTCGGTGCTGATCGGTACCCACCTGAATCCTGACGGCGACGCGCTCGGCAGCGCGCTCGCCATGTCGATGTATTTGGATTCCATCGGGGTCGAGAACGAGGTGATCTGCCATCACCCGGCGCCGCGCAACCTCCGCTTTCTCCCCAAGGTGCAGTCGGTGCTGCAGGAGCCGACGAGGGAATCGTACGATCTCGGAATCGTCCTCGACCTCGACTCGCTCGAACGACTGGGGCGAACCGAGCCGTATTTCGCGAGGTGCAAACGGCTTGTAGTGATCGATCACCACATTCCCCACACCGCGCCGGGGGACTTGAGGATCGTCGACACGTCGGCGGCGGCCACCGCCGTAATCCTCACCCAGCTTCTCATCGAGCTGAAAGCGGTGATCTCGCCCGAAATGGCCACTTCCCTGCTTACCGGCATCGTTACCGACACAGGCTCTTTTCGATTCCGGAACACGACTCCCGAGGCGCTCGCTCTATCCGCTTTCCTGCTCGAGCACGGCGGCAGTATCACCCAGATCAGCGAAGAGGTCTTCCAAAGCAAGACGCTTAGCTCGGTGAAGCTGCTCGGCCACACACTGGAAGTGATGCGGCTCGCATGCGACAACAAAATCGCGTGGAGCGCACTCAGCGCCGGCGATTTTGAGATGGCCCATGCGGAGGATGAGGACACCGAAGGGTTCGTCAATGAAATGCTCTTCGTCACTTCGGTACAGATCGCGGCCCTCATGCGGGAACCCAAGCCAGGCAAGATCCGGTGCTCGCTACGCTCGCGAGGCGACTTCGACGTGGCCGAGGTCGCGCGCTACTTCGGGGGCGGGGGGCATCGAAACGCCGCGGGATGCACGCTAGAAATGCCGCTCGAAGAAGCAGAAGCACGACTCGTCGAGAGGCTCAAGATTTGCTTGGCATCCTGCTAGTTCGAAAGCCGCCGGGGCTGACGTCGCACGACGTCGTCAACGATATTCGCCGTCGGTTTCACACCCGCCGCGTCGGCCACGCCGGTACCCTCGACCCGCTTGCGACCGGATTGCTCGTGGTTGCGGTTGGTCCGGCCACCCGATTTTTGCAATACCTGCCGCTAGAGCCCAAGGTGTACGAAGGGGTTGTCCGATTCGGATACTCCACGAACACCTACGACGCGGAGGGCGATCCAAGCCCTAGCCGACCGCTGCCCGAGGACCTCCCGGCCGCTATTACCGAGGCATTGCCGGCATTCACGGGGCTGATCCAGCAGTTGCCGCCGATGTTCAGCGCCGTCAAGGTGAATGGCAAGCCGCTCTACAAATACGCCCGTGGCGGGCAAGAAGCGCCGCGGCGGGAGCCCCGGACCGTCCACATCTCCGAATTCACGCCGCTATCGTTCGACGGCGCCGAGGTGACATTTCGGATCGTTTGCTCCGGTGGAACCTATATCCGCTCATTGGCCAACGATCTTGGCGAGGCGATCGGCTGCGGGGCCTACCTCAGCGGCTTGGTCCGGACCGGGGTCGGTAGGTTCTCCCTTGATCAAGCCGTCGATCTCGCGGAAGCGCGTCCGAGCGACCTTATGCCACTTCACGAGGCGCTGCCGCCGATGCCGTTGCTGCAACTCGACTCGGGGCAGACTCAGCACGTGCGGGAAGGGCGAACCATCGGGATGGGCGAGCCACCGGACAATTTTCTCGTAGGGTTATTAGAGCCTGGAGGAACCGTGTTTAGCGTGGCACGGGTCCAAGGAAACCTCCTTCAGCCGGAATGCGTTATTCCTGCCGAGGTGCTCGATGAAGCTGTATAGACCGGAGTCGAATCCCCGGCGTCTTCTGGGCCAGCTCCTGTGGTTCGGAGCATGGGCCGCGGTGACCGTGATCGCCGCGCTGCTTCACCCCGACAAGCATGGCCACGGCACCCATCAACAACTCGGCCTGCCGCCCTGTCCCAGCGTCCTCCTTTTCGATCGTCCCTGCCCCGGATGCGGGTTGACGACGAGCTGGACGGCCCTTATGCATGGTGATTTCGCGCATGCATTCGCCGCCCACCCGCTCGGTCCACTCCTCTACCTCGCGTTTACGATCAGTGCCTTCCTTTGCCTTTACGGATGGCGCAAGGGCCTGCTGTTGGAAACCGACACGCCGAGCTTCAACTGGCGATTCGGCGTCGCTTTGACCATCTTCCTTGGTTTCGGCTTCTTCCGAATGGCCACCACCCCCCACTTCGCCTCCCCCCAAGAGCGCTTTATGGTGAGCTTCGATCGCGAAATGCGATCCAGGTGATCCAGAGCGGCTTCATTCCCTAGGCAAAGAGCGCGGGAGTTCCGCCGGTATGCCAGAACAGAACTCGACCGCCAACCCGCTTCTCCTCGGCCAACTGAATCAATCCTGCGAACGCCTTTCCGGAGTAGATCGGATCGAGGAAGATCCCCTCCGCCTGGGCTAATCGCCGGATAGCGGCCTCACCGGCTTCGCTCGGCACGCCGTAACCGGCGCCGACGAACCGAAAATCAAGGTGGAAGTCCTTGGCGGCAAGCCGGACTCCCTGACCAGCCAGGTCATCTACACCGCCGGCAAGGCGGGCGAAATCTTCCGCGATCTCGGGCTCCGGGTCGCAAGCGATGCCGATAACCTCGGTCGCACTGCCAAAGTGTCGATAGGCGAGGCCGGTATGCGTGCTGCCGCTCGAGCTGGCGAACACGATCTGGTCGAAGGCGGGCGCTTGCTTCTCAACCTCGATCGCGGCTTGGTAGAAGGCATACGCGCCGAGAGGCGAAGAGCCGCCGATCGGAATTCGGTAGACCCGCTTTCCGCTTGCTTCGTATTCCCGCGCCAGTTCCTCGGCCAACTCATAGAGCTCCTCCCAGGTGCCGTTCGGATGAACGCGTAAGTCGATCCCGAGCAAACGGTCCAGAATCACATTTCCGCCTTCGGCCTTCACGGCGTCCGCCGGAGGAGGAATATCTTCGTACGGCAGCGCCATCGTGGCAGCCGCGCAGACCTTGTGAAAGCGCGAACAGGCCGCCCCCAGTTGCCGAATGAAGTTCGACTGCGTGGAGCCGCAAGAGACGACCACGTCGGCGTCTTGGTCCAGCACATCCGCCATAAGGTATTCGAGCTTGCGCCCTTTATTCCCCCCAAACGCGAACCCGGTCAGGTCGTCGCGCTTGATCCAAAGATCTAAGCCCAACTCCTCCGACATCCGGTCGAGCCGGTGAAGCGGCGTCGGGCTGAGAATCAAAGGGACCTTAGCGGGGCTCACGTTACGAAGTATGGAGTCTCCCTACGTCCGAAGCCTACGGACCGCCGGTCTCCAGACCGGCCTCCCCGTCCTCGACGCCGGGGGGCATCGGCCCGCGGGACGCCCCGGCCGATTCCGGTGTACGGAAGGTACACCGGAATCATCGGCGAGGGCGCCGACGCTACGGGGGCGGCGAGGCTACTTGACGACGATCCCGCGTTCTCGTAGCTTTTTCCGGAGCCGGGCGAAATGCTCGTTGTCGCGTGTCTCGACGACTACCGTCACCTCGACCTTCGAGACGTCCGCGCTGGCGAAGGCGCGCTCGTGGGTGATTTGCTGGACGCTCGCGCCGGTATCGGCGATCGTCTCCGCAAGGAGCGCCAGTCCCCCGGGGCGATCCGAAATCACCGCTCGGAATTGGGCCAGCCGCCCTCCCTGCACCAGACCGCGCTCGATTACCCGACCCAGGACCGTGGGGTCGATGTTTCCTCCGCAGAGAACGATCACGACCTTCTTCCCCTTAAGGTCCGCCAGTTTGCTCGACATCAGCGCGGCGAGGGGAGTCGCCCCGGCCCCTTCCACCACCCCTTTCTCCAGCTCGACTAGCCGCAGGATCGCCAAGGCGATCCTGCCTTCGTCGACGGTAACGGTTCGGTCTACCACCTTCCGGGCGATCTCGAAAGCTCTCGGCCCCACCGTGGGCACCGCCAAGCCATCGCCGAGGGTCGGCTCCATGTGCGTCAGGATCGGATGGCCCACTTCCAGGGCCGCCTTGTACGAGGCCGCATTCTCCGGTTCAACGCCGATGATTTCCGTATCCGGCCGGAGAGTCTTCACCGCCAGACCAAGCCCGGCGATAAGTCCCCCGCCCCCGATGGGCACAACGATCGCATCGACGTCGGAGACCTGTTCCAAGATCTCGAGGCCAAGCGTTCCCTGCCCGGCGATCACATCGGCGCCGTCGAAGCCGTGGATGTAGGTTAGGCCCTCGTCGACGACGAGCTCGTCCGCCCGCACCTTCGCCTCGCCGATATTAGAGCCGTGAAGCAAGACCCTGGCTCCAAATGAAGCCGCCCGCATCTGCTTCACGAGCGGAGCGAACACCGGCATCACGACGGTCACCGGAATGCCCAAATCCCGGCCGTGATAGGCGAGCGCCAGGGCGTGGTTCCCCGCCGATGCTGCGGTAACCCCCTTACGGCGCTGTTCTTCCGACAGGAGTAACAGCGCGTTCCGGGCCCCGCGTTCCTTGAACGAGCCGGTGCGCTGCAGATACTCCAGCTTCGGAAACACCCGGCACCCACACAATTCGGAGAGCAGCGGCGATTCCGAACACGGGGTTTTCAGAACGCCGCTGGCGATTCGCTCGCGCGCAGCGACTATTTCCTCGAACGTAACGTCGTTCGGCACCCTTATAGGTTACTCGGCCCGGTCCGCTCTCACTTCTTGGTCAGTACGAGGTTGCCGTTACCGAGAAACTGCGCGTTGTCGGGACCCAGCAGCCGGTAGCTCGAACTCAGCGGGTCGGTTAGGGGCTTCCCTCTCCTGTGCGTGCCGGAAAGAGTTCGGTTCCCTTCCCCAGTGAATTGAAAGTTTGCCTCGAGGACCGTTGCGTCCGTTCCGCAAGGATGAGACCAGTCGATCACCGTTCCGCTGACCGCCGCGCTACGAGCCGTCGAGGCTTCGGTCACCGTTCCGGACACCTTGCCCAATATATCCACCGACAGGTCGAACGTTAGGTTCTTCCCGGGAGCGCCCACCGACGTGATCGTAAAGGCGCCGTTATAGTCGCCTACATATGTCGCGTTGGATGTGCCGGAGTCGGCGCCCCCGCACGGCTCGAGCCCTCCACAGCCGATGAGCAGGCACTGGACCGCGAACAGCAATGTAAACCGGGCTTGAAAGTGCCTCATGACGTTTGTCGATAGTGTCGCATTAGCGGCTTCTTGCACAGGTACGGAGCGCGAAATAGCAATTACCGGCCCACGGTCCCTCCGGCACGTCCACGGCTATAATTCGAGCCATGTCCAACGACATCCGCCGCATCGTCGCCACCGACTGCGGCTCGACCACCACCAAAGCGATCCTGATCGAGCGAAACGATACGACTGGCGAGTACCGCCTGGTTGCCCGCGGAGAAGCACCGACGACCGTCGAGCGTCCGTTCGAAGACGTGACCCTCGGCGTCATGAACTCGATCACCGAGCTCGAGGAAATCACCGAGACGACGGTCCCCGCGGGATTCAGCGCGGGCCGTCGAGTTCTTCTGCGTGATGGTCGCGTGTGGCGACAGCTAAAGCAGGGGAATCGGGACACGAGCAATGTTGGCGGACCGCTGGACAGCTCGGATCTATATGTCTCCACCTCTTCCGCCGGAGGCGGCCTGCAGATGATGGTCGCCGGGGTCGTTAAGGCGATGTCGGCCGAATCGGCCGAGCGGGCCGCGCTCGGCGCCGGCGCCATCCTGATGGACACCCTCTCGGTCGACGACGGCCGTCGCGACTACCAAAAAGTCGAGCGGCTTCGGCAGCTCCGCCCGGACATCATCCTCATGTCCGGCGGCACCGACGGCGGAACCAAGGCTCACCTTATCGAAATGGCGGAAGTCGTCCGGCGCGCCGACCCTAAGCCTCGATTCGGCGACATGAAGCTTCCGATCATCTACGCGGGTAACAAGGACGCCGCCGAGGATGTCGGCAAGGTGCTCGGCGAGTCAATCCAGCTACAAGTGGTCGCAAATCTCCGCCCCACGCTCGACCGGGAGAACCTCGGGCCGGCGCGCGAGGAAATCCACGAGATGTTCCTCGAGCACGTCATGCAGCAAGCCCCCGGCTACTCCAAGTTGCTGGAATGGACGAGCGAGGAGGTCATGGCCACCCCCAACGCCGTCGGGAAGCTCCTCAAGGAGTACGCGGAGAACGAGAAGATCAACGTTCTCGGCGTCGACATCGGCGGCGCCACCACCGACGTCTTCTCCGTCTTCCTCGCCCCCACCGGTGAGCGGATCTATAACCGCACCGTCTCGGCGAACCTCGGGATGTCGTACTCGATCTGCAACGTCCTCAAGGAGGCCGGAGTCGAGAACATCGCCCGGTGGCTGCCATTCGAGATCGACCCCGCGGAAGTGCGAAACCGTCTGCGGAACAAGATGATCCGCCCGACGACGATTCCGCAGACCTACGAGGATCTGCTTATCGAGCACGCTGTCTCTCGCGAGGCGCTCCGCCTCGCGTTCGAGCACCATAAGTCGCTTGCCCGCGGCCTCACCGGCTCGGCTCAGCAACGCGACGTCGGCCAGATCTTCGACCAGCAGGCGAGCGGTCAGACGCTTGTCAAGATGATGGAGCTCGACATGGTCATTGGCTCCGGAGGCGTTCTCTCGCACGCTCCGCGGCGCGCTCAGTCGGCGCTGATGATGATGGATGCCTACCAGCCCGAAGGCGTAACGATGCTGACCGTCGACAGCATCTTCATGATGCCCCACCTCGGCGTGCTTAGCGAGCACCTGTACGAGGCGGCCAAGCAGGTCTTCGAGCGCGACTGCATCGTCAAATGCGGCCACTGCGTAGCCCCGGTCGGAGCCGGCAAGGAAGGCGAGCCGATGGTAACGATCACCGGCGACGGGATCAATGAAACCGCGAACGTAGGGGATCTCAAGGTGATCCCGTGCGGAGTCGGCGAGTTCAAGAACGTGACGATCACCCCGACCAAGAACTTCGACGTCGGCGAGGGCAAGGGCAAAGCCCGAACTGCTCGCCTGGAAGGGGGAACCGTCGGCATCATCATCGACGCCCGCGGCCGCCCGTTCAGTGTCGATCTCAGCACCCCGAACCGCGTTCAAAAGCTGCGAAGCTGGCTGCAGGCGTTCGGCCTACCGTTGCCCAAGTAGGGGAGAGTGGCAGCCCGTCGGTTCATCTGTTTCGGACTTTGCCTGGCCGCAACCGCATGCGGCCCAAAGTTTTCGGCAAAGTCCGGGTCACCGGCCGACACTCTGACGTGGGCCATCCCCTTCGAGCTGACCACCCTCGATCCGGCCACCGCGACCGAGGGCCGCGCCTTCGATGTGCTTCGCCAAGTGTACGAGGGGTTGCTTGCGATCGACGAGCGGGGCCAAGTCGTGCCCGCCCTCGCCGACCGATGGGAAATTAGCGACGACGGGAGGACGTATCTCTTTCACCTCCACCCCAGAGTCCGGTTTGGGGATGGCCGACCGTTTACCTCCGCCGACGTCGTAGGAAGCTACGAACGGGCCTGCCTCCCGGAGATGCGATCCCCCCTCGCTCCGGACTATCTCAAAGATATCGTCGGCGTCGACGAAGTGGTGAAAGGCGCCGCTCGTCACCTTGCCGGTTTACGAGCGGTCGACCCTCTAACTGTAGAAATTAAGCTGCGCGAGCCGAGACCATCCTTCCTGAGCCGCCTCGCTTATCCGGTTTGCGCCATCGTACCGGCTGGATCCCCCGAGATCCGAGATGCGGCGCAGATGATCGGCACCGGTCCCTTCATCCCGGTGAGCCGTACTACGACCGGGTTGGAGATGAAGGCAAACCTCGCCTACTGGGGAGGCACTCCCAAACTCTCCCACCTTTCGATCCGGTTCGTTCCCGATTCCGGCACGCGGCTCAACTTATTTAGAACGGGTGAAGTCGATCTAACTTCGGTGCCATCCGGTGACGTGCCCGGCGTCCGCCGAGAACCAAGCCTTGCCAAGGCGCTCGTCGTCACACCGCGTGCGGATGTCTCTTATCTTCAGTTCAACGCCATCTCCGAACCGGTTCTCAAGGATCCGCGGGTCCGCCGCGCCTTGGCGTTATGCATCGACCGAAAGCGGATCGCTACCGATATCTCAGGCGGAGTTCCAATCCCCGCCGCCACCCTTATCCCTCCTGGAGTGCCCGGGCATGAAGAAGCCGACGTACCACCAGCCGACCCTGCAGCCGCCAGGCGTCTGCTAGCGGAAGCCGGATATCCCGGAGGGAAACGGTTTCCTCCTATTCAAATCGCCTACCAAGACACGCAACGTGAGAATCCCGCCGTCGAGGCGATCGTAACCATGTGGCGTAAGGAGCTGGGGATCGAGGCGACGGGGCGCGGAATCCCCGCTCCGGCGCTTCGCGAAGCGAATCTGGCTCGCCGTCTTCCCTGCTTCTTTACCGCCTGGGTGGGGGACTATCCGGACCCGGACGACTTCGCCTCGATGCTCCTCCGCACCGGAAGTTCCGCCAACGGATCTTCCTACTCGAACCCTCGAGTGGACCAGATGCTCGACGCCGCCGACCGAATGCCTCTCGGACCGGCGCGGCTCGAACGGTACCGCGCCGCCGAGACGGCTGCACTGGCGGATGCTCCCATCGTGCCGCTTCTTTTCTTAAGGGATGCCGAACTAGTAAGCGGTCGCGTGCAAGGCTTAAAGCACGGCGCGTTCGGACATTCATCGTTCTCGACCGTTTCGGTGCGACCATAAGACGCAGGCCGAACGGCCTAACTCGCTATGGAAATCGACCTCCAATCCCTCGGATGTAGCGATCCCGGTTCAGATCATGTTAGGATGTTCGCAAAGTGAACGCCTTATCTAGCAGTAACTGCTAAGAGTGCTAGCTTCCATTTGGTATATTAGGTTGCTCCGGTTAGGGCTAAAGAAGACCCGGGGCAAAAGGTTGGGAGGAATTGCGATGAGTGTTTGGAGAAAGAAGATCGGCGGTCTATTACTCGCCAGCGTTGTTACGGCTGGACTGGCTGGCTGTGGTGGTAACACAGGCGGAATTCCGTCCACACCAACGAACAATACGGTCACCGTCGACGGTGGCATCGAGAGCCAGGAAGGAACAAGCCCGAACGCGGTGCCCAGTTCCGACGACGGCGGCCTTGTCGAGTTGACGCCGGCGGGCGAGACCGCTCCGATTCAGGCGGCGGTGCCCCCCGGAGTGTCCATCGCCGCTGGAGAGTCGGTGGCGATCATTCCCAGCGACACGACCCTTCTGGAGGGTCTTGAGGGCGGAGCCGATCGAAATGCGGGCGACATTACGATAAACGGCCATTTTTGGAAAGGGGTCCGGGTCGTCAAGGGCAGAATTCGGCCTGCCGTGGTTCTGCCGGCCGGTACCTACAATGTTCGGCTCGACGGGCCATTCGTCGTTCGACAAGGCGCTAACCGCCTCGACGTTCAGGCGTTCGTGTTCCATTTCCGATCCGACGGTCACCACATCTCGCTGCCGAGAAAGCTAAAGGGTCAGATTCCGGCGAACGGTTCGAACAACTGGACGAACTCGATCACCGCGACGTTCTACCCGGCGTTCGCTTCGGGAACGGCCAACCTGCACATCACCCACTTGAACGGCACGCTTAACAAGACGGTCGCGCTTGTTGGCAACACGGCAACGTTCACCGACATTCAGAACGACACGCAGTCGCACATCCCGTCTCAGGGCGTGCAGGTCGTTGAGTTCACCCACCTCTAAGCCAATAGGTTTAGATGGCGGAACGCAATCGGGGCCCCGTTGGGGTCCCGATTCTTTTTTGTCAGGAAGGTCGATGGTGTATGATCGTTGCGACCTTGCGTCTGTCCATCATCATGAAATTCTCCCTTTCCACCGTTGCGGTGCTCGCTATTGCCTCTTTCGCGACTCTCGGGTTAGCTTCCGAGTCGCGGCGTCAAGGAGGCTCCGATTTCTACCTGCCGACAGAAGGCATTCGGTGGACAAGTCCGATGGCAATCGACGCTCGGCCCGTCGCGCGCGGCGCTTTCGCATCCGTCTCGGAGTATTTCTCTTCTTATAAGGGCCGCAAGTTAGAGATGAGCGAGATCGTGGTTGGAGCCGCGGTCGACGAGCGAATCTCGTTCTGGGTTTCTCGCCAGAGCTATCTCGTGAAGGGTCGAAGCTCCACGAGCCGTTTCCGAGTCAACGCCAACTCTTACGGCGCCAAGTGGGTGGTGCGTCCGCCGAACGAATTCGACCGCAGTTCGATTGCGTTGGAATTCGAAACCGTGAAGCCCGAAACTGCCGTGGCGGTCACCAACTCGGCGTCGGCAACCTTCGGCGCCACCCGGAACAATCGCTTTGCCGTCGATTACGGATTTGGTAATGGCCTCCAAACGCAGCTTGGGTTTAGCTCCATCAAGGGGGCCGGAACCGGCGATGCCCGGATCTTCACCCTCGGCGTCGGAAAAGACTTGTCCCTGAAACCGAATCTGGACCTTCGCCTCCAGGGCGAGATCGCCGGGCAGTGGTACACGGACACAGTAGAAACCGTAAACGGCCAATTTAAGCCGGTTCTGTACGCCGCGCTGGGATACCAGACGTCCAAGGCGATACGAATCGAACTGGACGGCTCCCTCTTCCCAAGTGGCATGCCGCTCGAAAGCGGCCGGTTCACCGGCCTCAGCAGCTTCCAGATCTACCGCCCCGGCGGTGTGGCGGAAGGACTGCGAACCGACGCCATCGGCTTCGGCTCCCTCCGGTTGGTCCTAAGCGGGAAGTTTTAAGGGGAAGGCGTTGGGCGCTAAGGCGTTGGGCGTTAAACGCTACGAACCTTTGTTCTGAAAGCGAAACGCTGGCCCAACGCCCAGCGCCCAAGAAAAATATGCCATACTCTCCCCGACTCTGAAGACAGCCGGTGGCATCCGCCATAACGACCGAAAGGTCGGCCAGCCGAGGGGGCGAAAACTGGAAACGGATTTATACGCGCCGGGATGCCAGCGTGCCGGGACCTCCGCCACTTCGACCTGGGCGGAGGTCCCGATTGTTTTTGGGGGCAGGTGTCAACACCATGCCAACCGCAGAAAAATCACGCACGATAGAGCAAACCAAGGAGTGGTACTCCAAGGCCAGCGGCGTGGTCTTCACAGACTATCGCGGTCTGAAAGTGAAGGAGATCCAGCAGCTTCGCGCCGACCTTCGAAAGAAGGGCGGAGAGCTGCATGTGGTCAAGAACACTCTCTTCCGCATCGCCGCCGGCGAGGACGCCGCCAAATTGCCCGCCGATCTTCACAACGGCACGACCGCATTCGCGTTCGTGTTCGAAAATGAGCCGGACGTCGCAAAGGCGCTCCTCGACTATGCGAGGACCAGCCGCAAGCTCGTCGTCAAAGGCGGATTCTTCGGCGGTAGGGCGCTTACGACCAAGGAAGTGGAGACTCTCTCCGAACTTCCGCCACGAGATGTGCTCATCGCACAGGTTATCGGAGCGATCGCCGCGCCGCTGACTACCCTCGTCGGTACGATCGAGGCGCTTTACGCCGACCCCATCCGCGTCATTGGCGCGGTCGCCGACAAGGTCGGCGAGGGTGCCCAGCCCGCTGCTGGCGACTCGAATTCCCCCGAGGCTTCCGCCTCGCCCGACCCCGCCGAGCCGGAAGCCGAATCCGCGCCGGAGGCTGAAGCTGCGCCAGAAGCGCCCGCTGAGCCGGAAACCCCGGCCGAAACCGAATCCACGGAGAACGCATAATCATGCCCACCGCAGTTGAAACCCTAGTCGACCAGATCAGTGGAATGACCGCCCTCGAGCTGTCTGAGCTGAAGAAGGCCCTCGAAGACAAGTTCGGCGTCACCGCCGCCGCTCCTTCCTTCAACCCGGCGATGTTCGCCGGCATGGCTCCCGCCGGTGGCGGCGCGGCCGCCGTTGAGGAAGAGCAGACCGAGTTCGACGCCATCCTCACCGAGGCCGGCGGTCAGAAGCTCCAGGTCATCAAGGTCGTCCGAGAGCTCACGGGCCTCGGCCTCAAGGAAGCCAAGGACCTCGTCGATGGCGCCCCCAAGCCGATCAAGCAGGGCATCAGCAAGGACGATGCCGAGAAGATCAAGGCTGCCGTCGCCGAAGCTGGCGGTACCGTCCAGATCAAGTAAGACCCCTTACTACACAAAAGAGCGCCCGTTCCGTAAAACCGGAACGGGCGCTCTTTGCTTTTATCGCGAGGAAGGCCGGACTTCTTCCATCTGCTCGGCTTCCGGCACCACCTGAGCCAAGGCGCTCACGAACGGTTCCACCGGCACCGAGTGGCTCCAACCGTCGTCTCCGTTCGACGAGAGAAACTCGGCCGTCACGTTCCCTTCGTGCCGCTCGACGAGAACCGATCCTTCGTCGGTCTCGGTCCGAAACGATCGATTGCGTAACACGTTCACCAGATTGTGAGGAGCACACGGAAACGAATACTCCTCCTCGCTGTCGCGGCTGAACCGATTAACGACTAGGTTAAGGCTGGTGTCGGGATATGCCCAAAGCTCGAGGCATCGCGACGAATTGTCGCCACCTCGTTCGCAAAAGGCACCCAGCAGTACGCCTGTCATTTATTTGCTCATTCCGGAGGATCGATTAATTTATCCGGTTCTTATGCGCGCTAACGTTTGAAGCGGTCCCGCGTTCATCAATCTAACGAAGCGATGGGCCAATAGTCCCGTTTTATTTGCTTCTCTCGACAAATCCATGGTTCACAACAGGGTAATTCCCCGAACATGCGCCTCGACTTGCGACGTTAACGGCCGAATCGTTATCGACATGAGTTTAAACGATTCCGGCAGTCCCAAGCTTACAGCCGAGCGACCTCCCGAACGCTCCGACCCTGGAAGCATTCGACGATCGCCGGAGGCTCGGACGTCTACTCCGTACTTCAGAGTTTTGGTGACCCGTTTGCCATTGGAAAGGGTCAGTAAAATTTCTGCGACCGGTTCCCCCTCCTTTCCAACCGTTAGGCAATCGATTGCGAAGAGCGCCCGATGGACCGTCGCTGGCTTATTCAGCAAAAGGACGTTGTCGGTTGCCGACGTCAAAGGCGTGCCGACCCGGAAGCGGAACGGACCGACCTGGGCAACTTGGGTGTCGTGATCCCAAGTGAGGGAGGCGCCGGAGACCCCCTTAACGGGAGCCGGTGCGCCGTAGTACATTTCCCGGAAAATTGCCGCCGGGTCGTAGCCCAAGTCGGCCGGCAGCTCGTCGCGCCCGCTCCACGCGTAATCCGCGCTCAAGACGAAAGCCGCGAACTGCTCGGGGTTTTGCACCATGGCTGCCTCACTGCTGCTGTAGCCCGCCCAGGTCGTCTGAAGGGTCCCGGCGTGCTCAAAGGTAGCGGCAAGACTGAAGGCGCGGACGTTGTCCGGGAGATACCACGTCGAGGCGATCGGCGTGAAACCCTCCCGTCTCCAAAGCTGCAGCGTGGGATAGAAAAGTTCTGGCCCCGGATCGGCCTTGTAGTGCCAATCGGCGATGATCGTGCCGCTCGGGATCGCCGCCCGCCTCAGCCGGGCGTTCTCCTTGTCGTCGCCACTGGTCGCATCGGGCGCTTCGCCGGGAGCCAGCGCCTCGTCCCCCCAAATCATCATTTTCACGCCATGTCGTTTCGCAATCTCTCCAAGCATCGGTAGCTGCGCCTGCCAGAGCCGGGTCGTCAGGGCAGGGTCGTGCGGCTTCATTCCGTTCATATCCACCTCGTCGCAGCCGAAATGGACGCTCTTAGGTTGTAGCAGCGCGATCGCCTCGTCCCATAGGGCGTTGAGTGCCACTTTCGTGCCGGGCTTTCGCGGGTCGATGGTGTATGGTTCGCTTTGGTTTACGGCAAGGTCGAGTCGCTTGCCGCCGGCAAAGAACCACTCCATGTGGCCAAAGCTCTGGATCAGCGGGATCGGCTCGATTCCCCGCTTCCGATAGTCGTTGAAGAGTCCGGCAAGCTCTTCCTTCGCCATCGGCTCCATCGAGGCACCGATCGGGGTGCTCGCCCAAGCCGTGCGTTCACACTGCAAGACAACGTTATTCAGGCCAAGCGGGAGCAGAACCCGGTCCCACAGCCGCCGCTGAAAGTGACGCGCCTCCGGACCGACGAACAATTGCACCCCCCGGAAATCGACGCTCGGCTCATCCTCCATGGAGCCTGTAGGCAGCCACAGCTTTCCCCCTTTTGCGAAGACGAGCCGTCCCAGCCGGTACATGCCGTTCCGTAACCCCTCGTCTTCTTCTCCCAGAACGGACACCCGTTTGCCCGAAATCTTGATCGTGTAGCCGCCCGGCCGCATCGTCAGTTTGCTGACGCCGCCATCGACGGAAAGCGGCTTTGCCCCCTTTGCCGGCGGCGTGACGACGAACCGGCGAGCAACCGTCTCCTTGAAGAGATCCCAGTAGCGGACCCGGCCGACCGGAAAGATGAAAAGGTTGGTTACCTCGACCGGCTTGCCAAAGTCGAGGGAGGCGTGCTTAGGCTTCGGTATGAGTGGTAGCGGCGACTCACTCGCCTCCCACGCGTGCGGGAGCGGCTCGGCGGCTACGGGCACCGGATCCGAACCGCGAAAGAATCCGAACAAGATAGAAAGCAGGGCAGGAACCATTTGCAATGTTCAAGACCGGCATCGAGACCATCGCGGTTCTCTTAACTTCTACTTGAGGACGATCTTTAGGGTGGTGCGAAGCTTCCGGTCGCTCTGCTTCTTACTCGCGAGGTCCACCGCATGGGCGAGAGCATCGGAGACGATGTCGACCTCTTTGAATAGCCCTCGCTTCCGGTCGAACGCCGCCGTTCCCTCTCCCGTCACCTCCGTGCCAACCCGTACCGACGCGGACGCTTCGTCCACTGGATTCCCGCTCTGGTCTTCGTAGGTCACGTAGGTCTGGCTCAGCTTGACCGCCAGCGTGATCTTGTCGTCCGCGATCTTGGTCGGCGTGGCTTCGAACTCCATTTCGGTGTCCCCGAGCGGCTTGCGAAACTTAAACGGCTTCCCTTCCTCAATTCCCGTCGCTGGGAACTCGATCGGCAGGTAGGTAATGTCCGGAAACCGTTTGGCGTCGAGACCGGGAAGTCGAACCGGCAGCTTCCTATTCGGCGCGTCCGTTTTCAGCATCTTCCCCTCGGGAGTGAGATCCACCGTGGTGCGAGGAAAGAAAAGGGCGACGTTCTTGGCCGTAAAGGAGGTCGGCGCTCCGTTCAGCGTCATCTTAAACTCTCGGATTTCGCTGGCTACCCGTGGCTTTCCATCGTCGGTTGGGTTGAGACCCTCTACGGCGACCCCCAGGTCTACGCCGATCTTCCCTTCTTTGCCCCCTAGAACCGGCAGGTAGCCGTCGAACCGGACCTCGACGCCATAAGATGCCCGGAGTGCTGGTGTGAAGGCGTACCGAACGGGGACAGCGGCGAGGAGGACGATGATGGAAAGCATCTCAGGTTTCGAGACGTGCGAAGCGCTACGCGCGTTGCCGCTATAGTATGAAGTGATGTCGCCCGATCCTCCTCCGCTCTCCGCGGGCCGGGTATTGGCCGACCGCTTCGAAATTCAACGCGTCCTCGGCCGGGGCGGCTTCGGAATCGCCTACCTTGCCCGCGACGTCGCCAGATCCGATCTTGCGGTGGTGAAGGAGCTCGCCCCGCAAGGCGTGCGGCGAGACCGCGAGGGGGTGCTCGATCTCGACCGTGCCGCGACTCCCGGCCACATCTTGCGGCACCGGTTCCTGCAAGAGGCGGAAGTTCTGCGGAAGCTCCACCACCCGGGCGTCCCGTCTTTGCGAGCGACCTTCTCCGAGAACGGAACCGCCTACTACGTCACCGGCTTTCTGCCGGGAGCCCAGACGTTGGAGGATCGTCTCCGTCAGGCTGGCCCGCTTTCGGAAGATGACGCGAGGGAGGTCTTTTTCTCGCTTCTTGACGTGTTGGAGCGCGTGCACGCGGCCGGCGTGTTGCACCGCGACATCAAGCCGTCGAACATCTTGCTCGGCCGCGAGGGCGAGGTGCTTCTGATCGACTTCGGAGCGGCACGCGAATGGGTGGCCGAAAACGCGCTCACGCACACGGTCATGCATACGCCGGGTTATGCCCCACCCGAGCAATTGTCGGAGAAGGCCGCCCGAGGCCCCTATACCGACCTCTACGGGCTAAGCGCCACTATCTACCACGCGCTGGCGGGCCGTCCCCCTGCGACGGCCAACGACCGTCTCGCCGGAGTTGACCTGACTCCGATCGCTGTCCTGCGACGTGAGATCGACCCAGTCTTTGCGAACGCTATTCAAGCTTGCCTCGAGGTCCGTCCCGCCGACCGGCCCGCATCCGTGGACGAGGTCAGGCAAATGTTTCACGCCGACCAGGAACCGCCACCGAAGCCGACCGATCTGGAAAGCATCGACCGCGAGTTGGCGGCGGCCCGCCGGTTCCGGTTCGAGCGACGCGCCTGCCCCGCCTGCTCGGGGGTACTAGTGGAGGCTCGCCCATTACGGCGAGGGGCGTGCCCGGTTTGCCGGGAGGGGACGGTCCGCCGCCGCGAGCTGGACGAACGGAAATGCCCGATTTGCCGCGCGGGTTCGATGGAGACCCTGGAAAACTCCGGACCGCTTTCGATTTGCCCGGTCTGCGCCAAGGGCCGGTTGATTCAAAGGCGACGGTCGGTATTGGCTCGGGACCGTATCGCCGATTGTGCCGGGTGCGGCGCTCACTTCGAAGTCGTCGATGGGACGATGCGGCTTGGTGAGGAATCCGCGACGTTCGAGGAGTGGCGTGCCCGCTGCGGACGGGGGGCAAAGGTGCGTGCATGTTCAACCTGCGACGCCCAATTCGATCTACTCGTGGACGGCCGATGGCAGCGGTTCGGCGCTGGTCCGGCTTACTATGCCGAGGAGTGGACCCGGCTGGCGGCCGGACTATCTCCCGGCGCCGGCAACGCCTCCTGCGATCTATGCCATGCCGACTATTGGCTGGAAGACGATCGCCTGACCCTTCTCGATGCCGCCACCGACCCGTTCGACTTTGGCTCTCGCTACACCGGCCGGGCACTGCAGCTCGATGACGTTCGCTGGCTCGGCGTCGGCAAGTCGAGCGGCTCCCCCGGCCTGTACTGCGAGGAGTGCCCAACCGAATTCGACCGAGACGGCGAGTACTACCGGTTGGTGCGGTCTCAGCGAAGAGAGCTCAGTCGCCATTTGGGCGAACCGAGAACCTTGGAGGACTGGCATCGAATCGGCCAGAAAGTCCCCACCATCGACCGCCAAGGCGAACTAGAAAAGTTGCTCGTCCCGATGTTGCGTGAGGCGTACCGGAACGGCGACCTATCGTTCGACAACGTCGACACCGCCTGGCGCGGGCAGGCTACCCGCCTGTCCGACGAAACCGTCGGCACCCTGATCGTCTCCGCCGAAGAAGTCTCGTTCGGCGGCCGCTTCCGCCGCTGGAAGGTGCCAGTGGATGCCGTGTTACGGGCATCGTTTGAAGAAGACGAACTAGAAATCACCCTCAGCGGACGAACGGAGTCAGTAGTTTTCGACCTCCAACCCATCGTCTTAACCGCTCATTTGGAATCCGGCAACTGGGATTTGGTTGTAACGGCTGAGGATCTGGCCAAACGTCTCTGCTAGGTCGAGCAAGGGTGCCACGGGTGCAGGGGATGCATGTGCCCCGTAACCCGTGTCCAACTAGCGTTGACTGGCGACGAAGGCACTATTCCCTGTTAGCCACATCGGGCGATGGAGTAACCGCCGCTTAACGCGAGGGGCCGGCTCCAATCCAGGCTGATTTGTGTCCGTGGGGCTCGGAATTGGTGCCCGGAGACGTATCGCTCTGGGACACGGGTTACGGGGGCACGAACATCCCCCTGCACCCGTGGCACCCAACTAAGTCCGATGACGGAGCGGGACGGCAGGCAATTTCAGACCTTCGTGGCTGGTCGAGGTGATCCGAATCAGGCGATCGAGGATGACCTTGACCGCCCCGGCGAGCGGGAACGCGATGATCATGCCGACGAGACCGAAAAGCGCGCCGCCGCTGAAGATCACGAACATGCTCACCACCGGGTCCAACCCGACCGCCCGTCCAACGAAGCGCGGGTAGACGAGCGTGTCGAAGGCGAAATGGCACACGACGTAGATGGCGAGCAGAATCGCGCCGAATGCCCAGGGCGACGACGCGGAGAACAGTAGATCGCCCGTCCGGCCGCTCAGTCCGGTTACCAAAAACAGAAGGCTGCCGCTAATGGCGACATTCAGGTACGGCACGAGATAGAGCGCGCCAAAGAGAACGCCGAGCAGGACCGAATATGGGGCTCCCAGCAGCGTCAACAGCATCCCCATGAATGCCATGTAACCGACCACCGCGATGGTGACTCCGCGCAGATAACTGGCGAATACTTCGCCGATGTCCTGCATGATCGCCAGGGTATTGGCGCGAATCGCGGGCGGAATCCAGGTAACCCCCCGGCGCTTGAACTGCTCCATGTTCGAGAGCATCAGGATCACCAGCAACGGGACGAACAAGAGGACGAGCACATTCGACACGAACCCGCTGGCGACGCCGAGGAACCCTTGCAAGAAACGCTGGATCGACTTCCCTACTTGCGGGCGCTGAGGCTCGATGTAGTCGTTGTAGATCCGTTCCTTCGTCGTCGGGAGCCCGAGCCGGCCAAGTAGGTCCTTGTTCTGCTCCAGGAGCTTGTCGAACGGGTCGGGTGTCGTCGGATGCTGGGCCTGAATCGCCGGATCCCACCGTTTGAAGAAATTGGCGTTGTCGTTGGGACGGGTGAGCTGGACGGTGAGCTCGTCGATCCGGTCGCGGAACCCGGAGACCTGCTGCGTGACGACCGGCGTCAGCCATACCCCCAAGGCGATAATGACGTTGAGAGATACCAAGACCAGCGACCAGATCGCCAGCCATTTAGGCCAACCTCGCCGCCGCAGCTTCTGAATCGTCGGATCGATCAGAGCGCAAATGGCGCCGGCAATCACGAACGGAAGAAGAATCCCCCGGACGAGATAAAGAAAAATGAGGGCGGTCAAAACAAGGACCGCCCACAGTGCAATTCTCCAACCGGGCATCTTAATGATTACTGTGGCACGTGAATTGCAAACCGTGGATATTTATCCACGATCACGTGCCACTTTGATTAGACTCCGAGCTCTTCGGCGGCGCCATCGACCGCGCGCTTCGCGCGCTGCTCGCTGACCCACTCCTCGGTCTTGCCCTTCATCTCTTTGAACCGGTCGGCGAGATCCTCTCGCAGCTCGGTTCCCGCCTTCGGCGCGAAGAGCAGGCCGGCGGCGGCGCCGATAATGGCGCCAAGGCCAACACCGGCAAGCATGTAAATCAGCACATTGTTATCATCGTCGTGTCGCGACAAGGGAAACCTCCTGATATCGATCATAGATTGTACGCTCCGGAACGTGGTAATTGGGTGGAGTTCGGTCGAACCTTCCAACAAACCCCAGACGACGCCCGAGGCCGTTGGGTTCTAATCCTTAGGAGATAGTCCCACCGGCCGCCACCGTTTTGCCCCGATAAGCGACGGCGATCTGCCCCGGAGTGACCGCTCTAACCGGACGGTCGAACACCAAACGTGGCCTCGCACCGCCGTGCAACGTGGCCGGCTGAGGCTCCATGTTGTAGCGAATCTTCGCTTCCACCCGCATCGGCGGAGCGTTGGAGCTCATCGCTCCCCAGTGCAGATCCTCTAGAACGACCTCGGATTTCAGCAAGTCGTCCGCCTCTCCGACGACCACTCGGTTCTGCCCGGGACTGATGCCGAGGACGTAGAGCGGCTTCCTCGCAGAAACGCCCAACCCCTTACGCTGGCCGATAGTGAACCCCGCCACCCCCGCGTGCTCGCCGACGACGTTGCCGTCGGTATCGACGACCTCGCCAGGGGCAAACACCTCCGGGCGCTGCTTTCGCAAGAACTCCGCGTAGCCACCGGCCTCGCTCACGAAGCAAATCTCTTGAGAGTCCGGTTTATCCGCCAGATGCAGCCCCAGCTCTCGCGCCAAATCGCGCACCTGCGCTTTACTTGGCATTTCTCCCATCGGGAACCACGCCTTGGAAAGCTGCTCCTGCCCCAGCATGTAGAGCACGTAGCTCTGGTCCTTGTCGGCCGCCCGAGAGCGCAGCAGCCGATACCGTCCCGTCGCCGAGTCGCGGCGGATGCGTGCGTAATGCCCGGTTACCAGCCGGTCGCATCCGAGCTCGCGCATCTTCCCCATCAGCACTTCGAACTTCACGTGCCGGTTGCACTGCACGCACGGGTTGGGGGTGCGGCCAGCCGCGTACTCGTCGATGAAGTTCTCGATCACGGAGGCGCGAAACTCGTCGCGCAGGTTCATCACGTAGTGGGGGATGCCGAGCACCCGAGCGACACGCCGGGCATCCTCGACCGCGCCGAGCGAGCAGCACCCGGCGTGCCGCGGGTCGGTCTGGCTCTCCTGCCAGATCTGCATCGTCAGCCCGACAACGTCGTAGCCGCGGCGCACCAAAAGCGCCGCGGCAACCGAGCTGTCGACGCCGCCGGACATGGCGACGAGAACGGTGGGCTTAGCCGCCATGCCCGTTGATGATGTCCTGGTACTTGGCGCTCGCGAGACCTTCCATAACCTGGGTCGGCCCGTAGGTATCGAGCACTTTGTCGCCGCTCATCATGAAGAAGGTCGGCGTGCTGGTGATGCCCAGTTCCTTCACCGTCTTCAGGTCGCGACTGACCCGGTCGTACGCCGGGTCGTTCGGATCTTGGAGGCGGGTCCGCACCTTATCCTCGCTGACCCCGTTCGACTTCGCGATCTGGATCAGCTCCTCGATGTCGTTGGGCTGGCGCTGGAGGGAGAGTACGCCCATGGCGTACTCCCAGAACCGATTTTCGTCCGCCGCGATCTCAGCGATCGCCGCGGCCGCGTTCGCCAACGGATGGATCTGGCTGAGCGGGTAGTGCCGGTAAACGAGCTGGATCTTGCCGGGATGGTTGTGGACATACTCCTTCACCTGCGGCGAAGTACGCTGGCAAGCGGGGCAGCAAAGGTCGGCGAACTCGACGATCGTCAACGGCGCATGCTCCGGCCCCATCATGTGGGCGCCGGGAGGAACCAGCGTCGCATAGCTCACCTTCGACATCTTGATCCCTTGGAGGCCGCCGGCGTCTTTCATGGTAGAGCCCATGATGACGATTCCGACCGTCAATGCCGCCGGAAGCACCCAGAGCAAGGTGGCGTCCAGTCGCTGGCCGCTGCGAGCCACTACCGGCGTCGCATCTGCCTCGTCCGCAACGGTGGTTTCCACCGGAGCCGGCATATTCTCGAGCTCTTGCGCCAGCAAGGCGTAGACGATGAGCGTCACGACCATCGTAGCCGCCGAAGTCAGACACCAAAGGCAGGTGGCGTGGATGACGAAAAACGACTTGTATTGCAGATAGAGGCTGAATACCGTCCCGATCGTCGTGACGATGTAGCCGACAGTGACATATTTCCGCCAGTCGGCAACCGGAATCAGGGTGCGCATCACCGCGAGTCCGGCCAAGATCAAATAGCCAAGCGCTCCGAGGTACGCCACCGGAATCCCGGCCAGCTTCGAGCTCGGATCGGCGGCGACGATGGCACAGCCACTGCCGGCGCCGCAAGGCACAGCAAGGTTAAGGCCGGCTTCCAAGCTAAGGACGCCGGCGACGAATAGCCCGACGAACGCGAGCACTAAGAGAACACGATTGAGAAGGATTGCCTTCACGGTATGAGTATAGTTCGCGCCTCACCAATGTAACCGCCCGGCACGATGCCGAACGGCACAGCTTGCGCCGAACACGGCGTAATTAACCTCGCGCGGTATCCTGTTGGTTCCAATGATCCCGATTTCGCAGCCCGGAAACGTCGCGTTTGCCGAGCGTCCCGTTCGCCTGAGCGACGAGACGCGACGCGGAACGTACTTCGTTCAAACCTGGGGCTGTCAAATGAACGAGGAAGACAGCGAGCAGATGTCTCTGTACTTGGAGGATCTCGGGTTCGAGCGGGCCGCTTCCATCCTGGAGGCTCAGGTGATAATTCTCAACACCTGCTCCGTCCGCAAAAAGCCGGAAGACAAGGCGTTTTCCCTCCTCGGAGAGTTGATTCCACTCAAGGCGGCCAGGCGAGACACGATCATCGGCGTCTGCGGATGCATGGCCCAAGCCAGGGCCGACGAAATTCGCCGGCGTGCTCCGCACGTCGACTTTGTCCTCGGAACCGGCGACCTCGGCCAGCTTCCCGGCCTCGTGGAGCAAGCCGCCCAGACGCGAAAATTTGCGAAGCGGGTCGAGCTCCCCGAGCGGAAAGGACGCGTCGTCGAGGACGTTCCCCAGCGACACCTCGGACGCGCGCCGAAACTGAAGGCGTTCGTCCCGATCCAGTACGGCTGCGACAAATTCTGCACCTACTGTATCGTCCCCAACACCCGCGGCCGCGAGCGCTCACGCCCGACCGAGGATATCTTGGAGGAGGTCACCCGACTTGCCGAAGGGGGAACCAAGGAGATCACGCTCCTCGGACAGACGGTGAACTCGTACGGCAAGAACCTGCTCGAAGGCCGGGTCCCGTTTAGCGAGCTCCTTTGGAAGCTGGCGGAGATCCCCGGGCTGGAACGGATCCGTTACACCTCTCCCTACCCCCGCGATTTCACCCGAGATCTGATCGAGTGCATCCGCGACTGTCCCAAAGTCATGGAGCACGTCCACCTTCCGATCCAGTCGGGCGACAACGACGTGTTGCGCGAGATGAAACGGGTCTACACCCTCGAGAGCTACGGAGAGATCGTGGCCGAGCTCCGCGCCACCGTACCGGGAATCACCCTGACCACCGACGTCATCGTCGGGTTTCCCGGCGAGACCGACGAACAGTTCGAACATTCGCTCGACGCTTTTCGATCGCTTCGCTTCGACGGCGCCTATATGTTCGCCTATTCCACCCGCCCGGGGACCCCGGCGGGGGACCGCGAGGACCAAGTCCCGGCTGCCCTCAAGAAAGAACGCCTCAACCGGATCATCGCCCTCCAAAACGAAATCACGTGTGAGATCAACGCAACCTATCTCGGCCGTGAGCTCGAGGTCCTCGTCGAGGGTCCATCGCCAAAGAAGCCGGAGCTGCTGCAGGGCTACAGTCGGGAGTGCAAAATGATCCACTTCGCCGGCGCCTCCACTCGAGCGGGACGGCTCGCGAAGGTCCGCGTCACCGGCTCCGCTCAGTGGGGGCTGTCGGCGGAGCTTATTTAGCCGGCGGGGCGCGCCTGATTCCCAGCTCGTCGGCAAACGACCACAGGTCGGGAATCTGCAGCGGCTTCACGTTTCGAAGCGTGTCGTAGCCGACGAACCGGCTCCGATACCCGACCGTCTTCCCTGCCTTATTTCGGATCGGCGTCTTATGGTCTTCTGTAAAGACGGGGATCTCAATATCGATCCCCTCTCGGGGCGCCTCTTTAAGGGTCTGCGACATCCCCCCAAGGTGGTCGGCAACGACGGTGGATGGGAGATGAGAATACGGTTCTAACCCCCGGCCCGTCGTAAACTCCCGCAAGCCGAAAGGCCTCGACTCAAAACGAATGCCCGGAATCCGAAGCGGCTGAGCAAGGTCGCCGTTTGGGCTAGCTCCCGTCCAAAGGACGGTGAGGGAATTTCGGCGATCGAGCAGCACCGCGCGTACGGTGGCTTTCGCGCCTTTGACCGAGAGCGTGCCGATTCCGGTCTTCATCATGGAAGCAAGCCGCTGGCGTTCCCAATCGATATCGTACAGCCGTGTCCCAGCCGAAGCTCTACCTTCGAAAATGCCCGCGCTGACTTCGGACGGATATTCGACGACTCCGCGTGCCGCGACTTCCCCACCTCGGATCAACTGCTCCCACCTCACGATACGAGCCGTACCAGAATCCACGTAGACGTACAAATGGGAGCGCTTGGCGGGCCATTCTTTGTACGGCGCGCCGAAGAGGATATCGTAGCGAGTTGCCAGCTTTCCATCGGGGAGCGAGGTCTCTTTTTTCTCGAGCACCTCGGCCTTGTCCACCTTCAGAAAGTCGTCGATGGAAGTCGCCGAGGTCCACATCACGCCCAGATCACGACCCATCGCCGCCTTGCCGTCTCGTGGAGTCGCAACCGTTGCGTACCTTTCACCGACCATGTTTCGGAAGACGCGGCGTCCATCGAAACGCGTGTCCATCACCGTGATTCCCTGAACCGCGAGCCTTATCGCATATTTATCGCCGTCGGCCCACCTCTCCAAATAGGTTTGCCATCCCCGGTTCTTGCTAAAGAACTGTGTCGTCTCGTGTATTCTTGGCGCTCGCTTCGCGCCAGCTACAACTTGAGCCCAGGCCAGCCCTTGGCCGGGTCTAGGCCAGACGGCAATTGCAACCGCTGCGCTGGTTCCGGCGAGTCCGGCAAGCCGCACCGCTATTGGTCGGAGCGAATGTCTGCGAACCCGGGGACGCAGGAGCGCGGCATGCGCGGCCGATCCCGCCTGAGGTGGCGCGGTCTCGGCGCGCATGGCGCGCACCGCTTCGTCGATTTTTGCATCAAGATTCGTAGGCTTCGGTAGCATGCAGCACCTCCCGTCGATCTCCGAGTCGAGCCCGCAGCTTCTCGCGGGCATTGAATAGCCGGGACTTAACTGTCCCCACCGGCACGCCGAGCACCGCCGCGACTTCCGCGAGCGGCATCTGCTCGATCTCGTGCAGCAGGAATACCGCTCGCATTCCATCTGGCAGCGAACCGAGCGCTTCTTCCAGCCATTCCGCTTCCAGCACCGCCTCGAATCGACGGTCCTCGATCGGAGGAGCCTGGGCTAGCCCAAGGTGCCACCGTTGGCGTCGCCGCCACCGAGTGAACTCGTGAAAAGCGATGCTGTGCAGCCAAGTCTTCATCGAGGCGCGGGCGTCGAACCGCCCTGCCCCGTCCCGGGCTCGGATCAGCGTTTGCTGAGCCAAATCCTCCGCATCCTCTCGGCTTCGAGTGAGCTGCCGAAGAAATCGGTAGAGCCCGGCATGGTAAAGGCGAATCATCTCCCCCATCGCATCGGCATCGCCGTCGGCGATTCGTCTGGCAAGCTCGGTATCCGTCAAGTCAGTTTCCCAATCGACCCGGAGTCGATCACCCTCCTATAACCGGTTGCCGGGCAAAAGGTTCATTGGACGGGCAAGGCGTTGGGCGTTGGGCGTTTGGAATAGGGTAATGCCCAGAAGCTAGTCAACGCCTCAACGCCTCAATACCGTAACACCCTCCCCCCCGGTATCCTTCTCCGCATGGCAATCCTGGTCGACAAGGACACGCGGGTTATTGTGTGCGGCATGACGGGCCGCGAAGGTGGCTTTCACACTCAGCAGATGATTGAGTACGGGACTCAGATCGTGGGAGGCGTGACGCCGGGCAAGGGAGGCACGGAATTCCTTGGCAAACCGGTCTTCGACACCGTCCAAGAAGCGGTCGATGCGACCGGGGCCAACTCCAGCATCATCTTCGTCCCGCCCCCCTTCGCCGCCGACTCGGTGCTCGAATGCGAAGCCGCCGGAATCCCGTTCGCCTCGCTGATCACGGAGGGTATCCCCACGCAAGACATGGTCCGTGTCGTAAACCGGCTCAGGACGAACGGAACGACCCGCTTACTCGGCGGCAATTGCGCCGGAATCATCACCCCCGGCGAGTGCAAGATGGGGATCATGCCGGGACACATCTTCTGCGAGGGTCCCATCGGCCTCGTTTCCCGTTCCGGCACCCTCACCTACGAGATCGTTTGGGAGATGACCCGCGCCAAGCTCGGTCAGACCACCTGCGTCGGTATCGGCGGCGACCCTCTACCCGGCACCCGGTTCATCGAAGTGATGGAGATGTTCGAGAACGACCCCAAAACGACCGCCGTGGTGATGATCGGTGAAATCGGAGGAAGCGACGAAGAGACCGCCTGCGAATTCATTAAGACCATGAAGAAGCCGGTCGTCGGCTTCATCTCGGGCCGCACCGCTCCTCCCGGTAAGCGAATGGGCCACGCCGGCGCTATCATCTCCGGCAATAGCGGCACCGCCCAAAGCAAAGTCGACGCCTTTCTCGCCGCCGGCGCGGCCGTCGCCGATCGCACGAGCGACGTTCCCAGATTGCTCCGCGAGAAAATGTCCTCCTAAGCGATGCCCTTCCGAATCGTTGAAGGCGACCTCCTCGACCAATCGGTAGAGGTGATCGTGAACGCGTGGAATCGAAACACCATCCCTTGGTGGCTCCTTCTTCCGCAGGGCGTCAGTGGAGCGATCAAGAAGCGCGGTGGTACCGCGCCCTTCCGCGAGCTTGCCAAGCATGGCCGGCTCCGGTTGGGGCAGGCGGTTGCGACGTCCGCCGGGCGACTGCCATACAAGGCGATCATTCACGTGGCCGGCATCGACGATTTCTGGCGCGGAAGCGAAAAGTCGATCCGTGAGTCGGTGCGAAACGCACTGGCGTTGGCGAACAGCCGCGGTTGGAACAGCTTCGCTTTCCCGATTCTCGGCGCCGGCTCGGGCGGTTTCGATGCCGAAACCGCCGAGCGGATCATGAGCGAAGAGTTGGAGAGAGCCCCCGCCGAACTCGATATCGTCCTTGTTCGGTACAGGAAGCCCTGAGACTTTATTTCGCTGCCAGCGCCTCCTTCACGGCTTTGTCGAGATTGGGCGGCTCGACCGCGCGGATGAACCCTTTTCGGTCGATGACGATGACCGTGGGATAGAACTCGACGTGATACGCCTTGAGCGTCGCCATATCCTTGTCCTCACAGATAGGATAGGGGAGCTTGTTCTCCTTCACGCACTGGTCGCGCTTGGCGACGTCTTTGTCCGAATGAATTCCGATAAGGACCAAGCCTTGGCCCTTGTAGCTTCCATAAACCTTTTTTAGTTCAGGCATGGAAGCCTTGCAAGGCCCTCACCAGAAGGCCCAGAAATCGAGAACGACGACTTTGCCTTTGAGCTTGTCGAGGGAGAGGGGGGCGCCCTTGGTATTCAACCAATGGCCAACTTGGAGCGCCGGTGCGGGCTTTCCAACCGGCGACGGCCCCTTCTGCTGCCCCGCAGCCAAGCTCAAGGAAGCCAGGAGCAGAATAAGCGATGCGATTTTTGTGCGCATCCAGATAGTGTACGTCCTTCGCGAGTTTATTCGTCTGCCGGCGCCGAGCGGCGAAGTTGAGGAAAGCGGGCGAAGTCGGCGTCGAAGGTTACGAACAAACCGTCTTGATCGATGGCAAGTGCCGCGAGCATAACGTCGCTTACGCCCTTTCCAAGCACCCCAGATTCCATTAGACTTTCGAACACGCCCCAAAACCTCTTGCTTGGTGCAATCGAGGTCGCAGATGGAGCTGACCGGAGAGTCTCGATGTAGTTGAGGGCATCCTGCACCTTGGCCGGAGGTTTGAATATTCGCGGGTCAGTTGAAATTCGGACTACCGATACGAGAACTGGCTCCCATAGAGCCACGGGCTCCGATCCCTGGAGCACCCTTGTAAGCCACCGGCTTGCAACTTCGTAGTCGGCCATGCCCGGAGACATCGCTTGGAGAAGAACGTTGACGTCCGGGAAGATCATCGGACTTTATTGATGTCCCCGTGTTCGTCCAACTCCAACCGGTCGAGGTAGTCGAGCACTTCGCTAGTTTTGTGGATATTGACGTTGGTGGGTAATACGCACTTACCCATCTGGACAGACGGCAACTCAAACTTTTCTGACCGCACGCTGGGTCCGGTTAGGTAAGTGCGGGCAGCTTCCGCAACCACGTCCGAGATCGACGAGCGGCTCTCGGCGGCTCGTAGCCGGATTCGGTCGTAGAGCGATTCCTCGATCATCAACGTCGTCTTCTTTTTCGCCACGCCGTAATTATGGCATGCCATAATTACGGCGTGTGGGAACGTTATTTCGACAACGCAGCTACGACCCCCGTCGATCCCCGCGTGCTTGACGAGATGCTTCCCTACCTGCGCGACGATTTCGGTAACGCCAATTCGATCCATGGATTCGGTCAGCGAGCTATGGCGGCGGTCGACCTGGCGCGAGAGCGTGTCAGCAACTTGATTGGTGCAGAGGACCCTGGCCAAATCGTCTTTACCTCCGGCGCCACGGAGGCGAATAACTGGGTAATTTCCGCCTTCTCCAACGGGGCAATCTCACCATTCGAGCACAGCGCCGTTCGCGAACCTGCCCTCCGTAAGGGCATGAAGCTGCTTGCCAACGATGATTTCGTTTTGTTTCCTCCTACCGAAACCCTCGAATTGATTTCGGTGATGTGCGTGAACAACGAGATCGGAACGACTTGGAACGCGGCCGACTTCCGATCCTATGCCACCCACATTCACAGCGACATGACCCAGCAACTGGGTAAGACGCCGATTCTCCTCGACGGCATCGACTACGCCTCGTTCAGCAGCCATAAAGCCTATGGCCCAAAGGGGGTTGGCGCCCTCTACTTCGAAACGGCCCCTCCTTACCCATTTCAAATCGGCGGCGAACAAGAGCACGGCTATCGGGCAGGCACCCTAAACGTGCCGGGCATCGTGGGCTTCGGCGCGGCGTGTGCGATCGCGGCAGATGAACAGGAACAGAATTTTCACCATGCGGCGCGGCTTCGCTCCGTCCTGTTGGAGGAACTGGGGAACGGCGGTCGGTGGCAAATCAACGGCGAAGGGGCTCCCGGCGTGCCCCACATCCTGAGCATCTCGTTTGACGGCATCGAAGGCGAGACCTTGGTGGTAGAAGCCGACCAAGCGGGGTTCGCGATTAGCGCGGGAGCTGCTTGTAGCTCCCGGTCGACGGAACCAAGCCATGTGCTCACGGCGTTAGGCTTTGAGGAATCTCGGCTAAGGGGAACAGTCAGAATTTCCTTCGGTAAATTCAATTCTGTGGACTCTGTAACCGAACTTGCCAAAACGTTGAGGCATTCCGTAGAAAAGCTTCGTAGAATGATGTAGTTGGGGTAAAGGGCGCAACGTTTTGGGTCCTTTCCCTCGTCTAATGCTCTTAGTTGACTCGATTTGGTCCCGAAAAGGGCGTTCTCTGCCGAACGCTCACCCGTCTCTTGGAATTTACTCCTTGACGGCGGGCTCGAATCGTGTTAAGGTGCCGTCTTGGAAGGGTCCTCGATGACGCTACAAATACCAGTTTTCGACACTCAGGCGTTTTCGGGACAGTTCGAGAAAGAACGTTAGGAAGGGCCTCACGACATGGAAGTTCTCCGGGAACTTCGGAGGTTAAGACACAGCATGCCAGCAGACAACGGGTTAGCCACACAGCCAAGACGCGGACGCGCCATTACGGTGCGCACTCCGGGTCGTCACTCCTATGTGGAGGCTGGGGCGGCCCCCGTCACGGACGATCCAGCGGCAGAACCGGCGGATGACGATCTTCTTGAATTAGACGCCGCGGAAGAAGAGGCCGAAGAGTCCGAAGAAACCCCCAGGGTTCACGACGACTCCGAGGAGCTCGAGATGTGGATGCGGCAGACCCGCCGCGCCCAGCTCCTTACTCCCGAACAGGAAGTCGACCTCGCCCGAAAGGTGCAGGCCGGCGACATGTACGCGAAGAAGGTGCTCATCGAGAGCAACCTCCGGCTCGTGGTGTCGATCGCCAAGAAGTACAACGCCCGCGGTATTCCGCTCGCGGACCTGATCCAAGAGGGGAATCTCGGCCTTATTCGCGCCGTCGAGAAGTTCGACTGGCGCAAGGGGTTCCGCTTCAGCACCTACGCAACGTGGTGGATTCGCCGCGCCATCGCCCGCGCCATCATCAACCAGGGACGCACCATCCGCATCCCGGTTTATGTGGCCGAGCTGATCAATAAGGTCGTTAAAACCGCCAGCCGCCTCCAACAGGAGCTGCAGCGGGAGCCGACCGAAGACGAGATCAGCCGCGAGGTTGGGCTGTCGGTAGACCGTGTACGCGAAATGATGCGCGTGGCAGTGGAGCCGATTTCGCTCGAAACCCCGGTCGGTGAGAAAGACAATTCGTCCATCGGAGACTTCGTCCAGTCGCAGAACATGCCCAGCCCGGGCGACGTGACTTGGACGCTGATCCGGCGGGAAGAGATCGATGGCATCCTCGGTCGGCTCACGAGCCGCGAGCGAGACGTCGTTCGCCTTCGCTTCGGTCTCGACGACGGCCGCAGCCGCACCTTGGAAGAGGTCGGCAGCGAGTTGAACGTCACCCGTGAGCGCGTTCGGCAAATCGAGCTCCGAGCGATGAAGAAGCTTCGCCACATCGGCCAGGAGCTAACTTCGCAAGGATTCACCATCACGCCCACCCCCACGTAATCGCATCGTCGATCGTGGCTACCGCGGCCCGGCATCCATTCGGATGCCGGGCCGTTTAACGTTTCCCTTCTCCGGGTGGCGATCCGGCCTATCGGTCGAAAATCTGAAATCTTTAGGAGGATTCTCGATAACTAACTCGGTTAAGTAAAAAATCCTGTTAGTTTAACTAGCTACCTAAAGGGGGACAAACTGCCTAGCTTGTCCAAACCGATAATAAGAACGGGTCTGTAACCGAACCGTCGATCCGTTCGATTTATCCCCTTGAGAATTTATGGAGCTTCAAATTCGGAGAGAATTTTCAATGGTGAGAATGCCCGCCGCACGTTTGGCTTGCCTCGTCGTCGCTTTCGGATGCGCCGGTGCGGCCTCCGCCCAGTCCGCAACCACTGACTCGGTTATCGCGAAGGCGCTAAACGGACAGCGTCCGGGGCGGATTAACGTAATCGTTAAAGCTGGCCACGAGCTCACGGCCAAGGAAGAGGCGGCGATTCGCCGGCTAGGCGGGTATGTCTATCGCCACTTAACCGTGATCGACTCCTCCGCCGTTTCCATCCCTCACCGCAAACTCCGGAAGCTCGTCTCCCTGCCGTTCGTGAAGCATGTCTCGTCCGACGAAACCGTTCGGAAGAACGATCTGTTCACCGTCGGATCGACCTACGCGAGCACGGCATGGACTAAGTACGGCGCCAACGGAGCCGGTGTCGGAGTGGCGGTGCTCGATAGCGGAATTGCCGCAAGCAACGACTTCAACGGATCGGCCGGCAGCCGGATATCGGCTGCCGTGAACTTCTCTACCGAAACCGGCCCGTACGACATGTACGGTCACGGCACTCACGTCGCGGGAATCATTGCCGGTAACGGCGCCAATTCTTCCGGACCCGGGGCGTTCCAAACCTACTTCGGAATCGCACCCCAATCCGGGCTGGTGAATGTCCGCGTGCTCGACTCAGTCGGCAACGGTTCGGTTAGCCAGGTCTGCGCGGGCATCCAGTGGGTGATTAACCAGCGGACGAAATACAACATCCGGGTGATGAATCTTTCGTTGGGCCATGCGGTCGGCGAGAGCTACCTTACCGACCCCCTTTGTCAAGCACTGGAGCGAGCTTGGAAAAGCGGGATCGTGGTCGTATGTGCCGCCGGTAATCGGGGACGGTTGCACGAAACGCCCACCGACGGCGACGCGAACGAAGGTTACGGCACGGGCTACGGGACAATCGACTCGCCGGGGAACGATCCTTACGTCATCACGGTGGGCGCTACGAAGTCGATCGACGGTAACCGGGCCAACGATCAGATTGCGACCTATTCGAGTCGCGGTCCAACCCGGCTCGACTTCATTGCCAAGCCGGACATCGTCGCTCCGGGCAACCGGATCGTATCCGTCTTAGCGAATGGTGGATCGATCGATCAAGCATTTGGCGATATCGTCGACGTCCCTTGGACGAGCTACACGACCCAGGCGCCCGCCGATTACACGCCGCGATACATGCAGATGTCGGGGACCTCGATGGCGACGCCGGTCGTCGCCGGCGCCGCCGCCCTAATGCTTCAGCGCGACCCAACCTTATCGCCCGATACGGTTAAAGCAAGGCTGATGGCCAGCGCTACCAAGTGGGCTTTCCCCGATGGCCAAGGAAGCATCGTAACATTCGGCGCGGGCTACCTCGACATCGTTGGGGCTCTCAAGAGTAGCGTCGTCGCTACCAAATCCGCCAAGAGCCCCTATCTGGTTTGGTCTCCATCGGGAACCATCAATATCGTGACCGACCCCGATTTCTGGGGAACCGGTTTGAATGGAATCGTAAACGGAATCCTCGACCTTCTACTCAACCCGACTTACCGCGGCGACCGCGCCATGTGGGGCGATAGCGCCATCGGCAGCCCTCGGGCGATGTGGGGAGACGGCGTCGGCCCCATCGCTTCGGATCGAGCCCTCTGGGGAGAGCGAGCGATGTGGGGCGACACAACGACAACCGACCAACCCGTGGCTAGCGCCGGAGTCGGACCAACAATGTTGAAAGGAGATAAGTAATTGTTTAAAGCGTTATTTCGAATCCTATGGGGAGATCTGTTTGGCTGCTAAGGCCTTGCCTTGGTCGCTGGCCACTACCTCTCCATTTCCCTTTTCTAACCTGCACCGTAACCCGCGACCCAAGCCGCAGTTCAAGGCAGCCCCAGGGATAAACCCCAGGGTTGCTGGCACGCGAAGATCTCCGGCCCCGCTATGCCGCCCGACGAGGGAGGAGCGGTGAAATTCGAGTCGTTACCTCGTAGTTGATGGTGCCGATCCGGATCGCGATCTCCTCGGCGGAAATCCGATCCTCACCTTGCGCCCCCAAGAGTACGACCTCGTCTTCCGCCCGAGCTCCGTCGGCGTCCGATAGATCGACGGCAAACATGTTCATTGCCACCCGCCCCAAGACGCGACACCGGCGACCCCGCACCAGGACCTCGCCGACGTTGCTCAGGCCCCGGTCGTACCCGTCCCCGTATCCCTGGGGAACGATGCCGATCGTGATTTCCCGGGGCGCGATGTAAGTTAAGCCGTAGCCGACCGGATGGCGGGCCGGTAACGTTTTTACTTGGGCTAGACGACTGACCCAACGCAGCGCCGGCCTCAATCCCAGCCCTGCGTGCTGCCGCTCCAAGGCGGATGATGGATACATCCCGTACGTTCCAATTCCGAGCCTGACCAGGTCGTTCCCCGCCTCTAGCGTCATAACCCCCGACGTAGCCGAGATATGCCGGCCAAGGCCGGGATACCGGTTTCGAATCGCGACGAAAGCGCAGTCGAACAGCTCCATCTGGTCGATTGCGTGAACCAGGTCGGTCGTGTCCTCGATATTCGCGAAATGCGCGTAAGCGGTAAGCACCTCGATCGACGGATAGGCGGCCAATGCATCCAACATCTCCGGTAGATCCCTCGGAAGCACCCCTTGCCGGCCCAGTAAAGCGTCGATCTTCAGATGAACCTTCGCCCCGGCCTCCGCCATCGCTGGGAGCCGCTCTGCATCGTAAAGCGTCAGCTCTCCGCCGAGTGACGCGGCTTCGGCGATATCTTCCCGCGCGACATAGCCGAGGACGAGTACCCGCCTATCAGTGACCTGCCGGATCTCCCTCAATTCCTCGATGTCGTCGACCTGAAAGCCGTCGACTTCACCATTGAGCGCTTCGACCACCGTCGCAAGGCCGTGGCCGTACGCGTTCGCCTTGACCACGGCGATCAACTTGACTCCCGAACCCACCAACGATCGCAACGACCGAACGTTATAACGCAAGGCGTCGCTATCTATTTGAATCTCCGACAGGCTCATCCGAGGGTCACCCGCTCCAATCGAATCTCATCGCCCGCCAACTTCCGCGCCCACTTTTCATGGGCGGCGGTGACGTCCGTTACCACGTAACGCCGCTCTCCCGATTGGCCAAGACGCGTCTCAATCTCCGGATGGCGCACCAGATAATCTGCCAGTTTTTCCGGGACGACTTCATCCTGGGAGACGACTCGGACCTTCGTTCGCGACCGGATTTCGTCTTTCAAAAGGCAATAGTGGGTGCAGCCCAAAACGAGCGCGTCCACGTCTTCAAGTCCGGCTAAGTAGTCGTCCATTACCGGCCCGGCGTACCGCAGACCGTCGTTTTCGATCAGCGGTACCAGGAGCGGCGCGGCTCGGGAAACGACCTTCGCTTCTGGGTTTTGCCGAATAAGCTCTCGCTCGTAAGCTCCCGATTCAACCGTGCTATTCGTCGCCAAAACCCCCACCCGCTTGGCCGTCCCCCGTTCAAAGACCGCTTCCGCGGTCGGAATGATGACTCCGAGGACCCTCCGATCCGGATAGTGGGCCGGCAGGTACTCCTGCTGGCTCTTCCTCAGCGCCTCCGCGGAGGCCGTGTTACACGCGACGATGATCAGCTCACAGTCGTTCTCGAACAGATAAGTCAACGCCTGGGAAGTGAATTCGTGGATCGTCTCCTGCGACCTTCCTCCGTACGGCACCCGCTTAGTGTCGCCAAGATACAAGTAATCGTACTCCGGCAACCGCGAGGCGATTGCCTGGGAAATCGCAAGCCCCCCTAGTCCCGAGTCGAAAACCCCGATCCGCATCCTAACGATTTTGACGCAAGCCGCCGATCCACGCCTTATTCAGGGAAAGGGATTCCTAGCACCTCGGCGTGCTCGCGTAGATCGGCGAAGATCACCGCCCGATCTTCGGGTTCGGTAATCCCCTTGGCGGTGGACCAAGCCTGATCGTAGTGTCGGCGCGCCAAATCGAAGTGGCATGCAACGCGGTAAGCCCTCACCAGGGCTTCGTGCGCCGCCGCCTTATCGAACGTCGAAAGATCGTTCTTCTCGGCGTATTCCAGGCAACGGCGAGCATGGAACATGGCCGGTTCGCCCCGTTCGAGAGCCGCATAAACTCGCGAAATCTGCCACTCCCCACGTGCCCAGTGGACCGGTTGGCCTACGAGGCCCCAGTGGTAACGCGAAGCATGCGCCATGTGGATCATCGCAAGATCCTCTTCTGCCGACCGTCCCGACTTCTCTAGCAGGCGCCAAGTCTGGTTAAACGCATCGACGGCAATCTGTCGATAGAGCGGCAACTCGACGGATGGCATGGGCCAGTTTAATACGAATCATGTTAAGAGATGATGAGGTCGGCCCAGGATTAGTGCAGTTTTTTAAGATTATCTAACCCCTCCTGAAGCGTTTCAGCAAACTTAGAACGGTTAAGGGCGACCGGTTTGATCGCGACGCCTCCCCGGATCACGGAAGCCGGGTCAATACCGGCATCTCTCACAGGAATGCTCGCCTGGATCAACACCGCATCCCGCGTCCTCCGGAGCGCGCACCCGCATACCTTTGCCCCTGACCGAGGATCCACAATGTCGTTCGAAGAGCTTCCTGCGAAGCAGTCGATCCGCCGAGGATCTCCGTCGTCAGCCCCGATCGATTCCGCCAGCACCGCCGGAACGCCGCCCGCGTGCAAGGCGGCGATCAGAGGTTCGGTTCCGATGCGATAGCTGTCCCGCACCGAACGACGCAACGGAAACGCCAAACCGACGGTGAGGTCGTGCCCATGCAGCACCGCCGCCCCTCCGGTTGGACGCACGATCCACGGGATGCGAGACGGATCGACAAGGGTTCGCTCCGCCTCCTGCCCCCGCCCCAATGTCACCCAGACGGTGGACCAGGAGTAAATCCGCCCCCCCGCCTCGCCTTCGGCGGCGCGCGAAAGCAGCTCCAAATCCGCCGCCATGTTCGCCGGCCCGTCGCCGGGCGGGTCAAGCGAGAGTCTCATACCCGCCCCCTACGGCGAAGCCGTGTAGCCGCAGGTTGGCTCGTACCTGCGTCCCGTGCGGGGGTTGTACCGGAATCATCGGCGAGGGCGCCGACGCTACGAGTGCGAGCGCGCCGACGCTACGAATCGCGAGGCACCGTGTCGCTACGAACCCCCTCGAGCCCCTCACCCTTCGCGAACTCGCGTTTTGGGCCACCGTCGATCACCACGTCTCCCCCCGTCCGCCACCGGACGTCCAGGTTCTTCACCGCCATCGTCTCGTCCAACCGGCCTACGATCTGGCTGGTCGGCGCCTCGTGCAATAGGTCAGGAGCGACCTCAGATTCACGGCAGATTGAAATGAGCGCGTCGCAGAAGCTGTCCAAAGTCTCCTTCGACTCCGTCTCCGTCGGCTCGATCATGAGACACTCCGGAACGATCAATGGGAAGTAGTTGGTGGGTGGGTGAAATCCGTAATCGATCAGCCGCTTGCTGATATCGAGCGCCCTTACCCCATGCTGCTTCTTATACTTCTCGGCAGTGACCACGACCTCATGCATGCAGGGCCGCTCGTGGGCCGGCGGCAGCACATCCTTGATTCGAGCTCGCACGTAGTTGGCGTTGAGCACCGCATGACGGCTGATGTCGCTCATGTACTGCTTGCCAAACGCCCGCAGGTACGTGTACGCCCTTACCTCCATGAGGAACTGGCCGTAGAACGCCGAGACACGTCCAATGCTCTGCGGACGGTCGTAATCCGCGACGATCGCCGTGCCCGACCGGCGAATCACCGGCTTCGGCAAGAACGGCTCCAAATGATGCTTGAGCCCGATCGCTCCGCAGCCGGGCCCACCGCCTCCGTGCGGGGTGCTGAACGTCTTATGGAGGTTCAGGTGCATGCAGTCAAATCCGTGATCGCCCGGCCGGGTCGTACCGACCATCGCGTTCATGTTCGCGCCGTCGCAGAACACCTGGCCGCCGACCCCGTGAACCAGCTCACAGATCCGTTCGATGTTCGGCTCGAACAGACCCAGCGTCGAAGGATTGGTCAGCATCAGCGCCGCGATCTGCGGACCATGCTTGTCCAGCACCTTCTGGAGGTCATCCAGATCCGTGTTGCCATCCTCGTTGGTGCCGATCGAAACGACGTCGTATCCGCATCGAGCGGCCGACGCCGGATTGGTGCCGTGGGCGGTATTCGGAATGACGACGAGGTTTCGCTCCCCTTCCCCCCGGCTCGTGTGGTATGCCTTGATCAGCATCAAGCACGTCATTTCGCCGTGGGCGCCCGCCAGCGGCTGGAGCGTGATCTCGGAGAACCCGGTGATTTCCACCAACATCTCCTGGACCCCCATCAAGATATCCATCGCGCCCGGAATCGTCTCTACCGGCTGCATCGGGTGAAGCTTCGCGAATCCCGGCATCGCCGCCGTCATCTCGTTGACCCGCGGGTTGTACTTCATCGTGCACGAGCCGAGCGGGTAGAAGCCGGTCTCGATCCCGTAGTTGATGTGGCTCAGATTGACGAAGTGCCGCATCACGTCGAGCTCCCCGATTTCCGGCAAATGCAGCTCCGTCCGGGTCTCCCCGACCGTCGCCGCCAAGTCGACCTCGGGAGTTTCGCAAACCGGAACGTTGCACCCGATCCGACCCGGGCGAGACTTGTCGAAGATGAGCTCCGGCTCCGGCATCCGCTTTTGAATATCTTTCATTAACCGATCACCTCTCGAAGGGACTGCGCGTAGGAGTCGATTTCCGCCTTCGTGCGGAGCTCGGTCACCGCCACGAGCATCGAGTCCGCAAGCGCCGGGTAGTAATCCGCCAGCGGTAAGCCGGCGAGAATCCCCTTCCCTAACAACGCATCCCTAACCGCCGCCGGATCTTTCGGCAACTGCAAGACAAACTCCCCGAATACCTTGCCGCCGAATCGCACCTTCGCGCCGGCTTCCGTCAGCTTCGAGATCGCGTATTGGGTGTTGCGAACCGACGACTCGGCGACTTGTCGCATCCCGTTCTTCCCGAGCGCAGTCATGTACACCGTCGTCGCGAGCGCCATCAGAGCCTCGTTGGTGCAGATGTTCGAGGTCGCCTTCTCGCGGCGGATATCTTGCTCCCGGGTTCGGAGCGTCATGACGTATCCCATCCGCTCGCCGTGAGCCTCTCTCGTTCGCCCCACAATCCGGCCGGGGATCTGGCGGACGAACTCTTGTTTGCAGGCGAAGAGGCCGACCAGCGGTCCGCCCAGGCCCATGGCGACTCCCATCGGCTGCCCTTCTCCCACGACGATGTCGGCCCCGTATTCGCCGGGCGGCTTCAGTAACGCGCATGCAACCGGATCGGCACTCACGATCAGCAGGCCACCAATCCGGTCGGCCGCTTCGCGAGCCGCCGCCAGGTCTTCGATCGTTCCGAAGAAATTCGGGTACTGAACCAAGACGCACGCCGCGCCTTCGGCAGCCGAGTAATCGGTCGTCGCCCCCTCGGCCAGTGCGGGAAGCGTAACCACTTCGATTCCCATCGACCAGCAGTAGGTGTCGATTACCTGCCGGTAATGCGGGTGAACCGCCTCGCTGACGGCCACTTTTTGCCGCTTCTTGACGCCGGTCGCCATGATCGCCGCCTCGGCCAGCGAGGTCGCACCGTCGTACATGGAGGCGTTCGCCAAGTCCATCCCGTACAACTCGGCGATCATCGACTGAAATTCGTAGATCGTCTGCAGATACCCCTGCGAGGCTTCCGGCTGGTACGGCGTGTAAGCGGTCAGGAATTCGCCACGGGAGATAACGGCGCCGACCGTCGCCGGGATATACCGATCGTAGATTCCCGCTCCCAGGAAGCAGGTCACGTCGGCCAGATTCACGTTTCGGCTGGCCAGCTCATGCAAGTGGGCCATGAGGCGCGGCTCGTCGAGAGCCGGCGGAAGATCCAAGCTGCCGGGGGCAACTCTCAGGTTCGCGGGAATTTCACGGAATAGCTCGTCGATCGTCTCGACGCCGATCACCGCAAGCATGTCTTGGCGATCTTGTTCGGTATGGGGAATGTAAGGCATTTTTTAGGCGTGAAGCGTTGGGCGCGAGGCACGAAGGGTGGCTGAGGTCTTTCCTCGCGCTTCACGCTTCACGCCTCATACCCGTTCCTAGCCCGCCACCTCGGAGTAGCCGGCGGCGTCCAGAAGTCCGCCAACCTCGCTCGGGTCGGCGACTCGGATCTTGATCATGTACCCCTTCCCGTAAGGGTCGGTGTTGATCAGCTCGCTCTGCGCGCCCAGCGCCTCGTTCGCATCGACCACTTCCCCACCCACCGGGGCGTACACGTCGCTTACCGTCTTAACCGATTCGACGCTACCGAACGAATCGCCCGCGGCGAGCACTCGGCCAACGGTCGGAAGGTCCACGTAAACGACGTCACCCAACTCGGACTGGGCGAAATCGGTGATCCCGATGGTGGCGACGTCGCCTTCTAAACGGACCCATTCGTGGGTCTTGGCGTACTTGAGGTCGGCTGGAATGTTGGACATAGACGTATCACTCCTCAGACGGATGGATGGACGATTCTACCGCCGAGAGCCCCGCTTCATGGCAAAATCATGGCGTGTCGCAACGCTACGACTACGTTCGCGGAGTTCTCATCGAAAGCTCCCTCAATCCGTCCCCGTTCGCCGAACTCGAGGGGTGGATCGAGATTGCCCGACGAGTCGATGTCGTTGAACCCACCGCCATGTGCGTGTCGACCGTGGGCGCCGACGGTCGCCCCAGCGCTCGCTTCGTCCTGCTTCGAGACCTCGATGAGCGAGGACTGACGTTCTTCACCAATTACGAGAGTCGAAAGGGCCGGGAGCTTGCCCAGAACCCGTTCGCCTGCGCCACCTTCTGGTGGGGCTCGCTCGAACGGCAGGTAAGGGTCGAAGGGAGGGTCGAGAAAGTATCTCCTGACGAAAGCGACGCCTACTTCCACAGCCGCCCGCGACAAAGCCAGTTCGCCTCTGCCGCTAGCCCCCAGAGCCAAGTCGTTCAGAGCCGCGAAGAGCTGGAGTCCGCCGTCGCCAACCTCGCCGCCCGGTACCCCGAAGGCGATATGCCAAGGCCAGAATCTTGGGGCGGCTACCGCCTTATTCCCGACCGCTTCGAGTTCTGGCAAGGCCGCCCCGCCCGCCTCCACGATCGTCTCGTCTACACCCTAGGAGGCGATCAATGGATCATCCACCGCCTAGCCCCGTAGATGTTCCTCGGATAAATCGCCCGTAGCCCGGGGATCATGCCCAGTGACAAATTAGGTTCACATTTCCCTTGTCTGATTTCACCCGTAGCCCGTGGCTAAATGCAGCGCACATGCGCGTAAAAACGACGTGCTGGCCTTCCCATTCAATCACGAGCGTCCGGCAACCGGAAGCAACGCCCGAATGGCTCCGAGGTGATATGCGGCGTGAGCCAGGTTGGCGATGGCGTAGATCGCCTGCTCGTCGTCCACGTAGGTCGGCTCAGACCGATACCAATCGACGGCGAAATCGTACTCCTCGCGCAGCTCTTCTCGCAATCGTTGCCACGACTCCTCGTCGAACTCTTGGACGGCCCAGCTTCCCTCCCAGTCGGAATCCGGGTTCTCTTCCCGCAGATTCGCATTGAATAGCTGTAGGTAGTAGCACAAGTGGCGGACGTGGGCGCCGATACTCGCCGACATCCCGCACTTGCGAACCGAGGCATCGGCCGCTGGCAACTGTTGCACGGCGTCGAAAATCGCCTCCTTCCCCTGGACGAACCAGGTCCCGGAAGCTTCGGGCGCGACCCCCTCGAATACCTCCCGAAACAGCTCCGACAAACCCATCTGCAACTGGTTGCTCACCGATCAAGATTACATCCAGGTTAGAAACGGGCGGTAGGCTTCGCTCCAATCTTTATGGCGAAGATTCCGTTTCGACCTTCCCAAACTCCCTCGATGAGAACAACGCCGCCCCCCCTCCCCCAAACGAAACAAGCCCCGCCCGGAAGAAGCCTCCGGGCGGGAAGATCTCCTAGATCGACGCTAGATCAAGGATTGTCCGGCAACCGGACCGTGACGTCGTTCGTAAGGCGAACGCCGAACTGGGTGCCCGGATCGAGCCGGACGTTGCTAGGGTTCCCACGATCCTTCTGAACCTGGCCAGCCACGTAGCCGAGCACGCCGCCAAGGATGGTCCCTTCTAACGGTTTCTTGGTCAAAAGTCCGACGAGAAGACCGGCGCCCGCGCCGTATCCGGCGTAGACGGTCCGATTATCCCGCGAGCTTCCCGTTGCGCGGATGCGCCCGCTGTCGTCGCGAACGACGCCGTTCGCGTCGAGCGAGATCAAGTTTCCGTTGATCGGGTAGGAGCTGCCGTTCGGCAATCGAATGCGCCGGAAGTCTAACTCGAGCAGACCCGGATCGTTGCCGGACCTCGGGCGAGCGGTAAGCACCCGGCCTTCTACCTTCGTTCCCTCCGGCAGCATGCCGTAGTAGTCGTCGCCCGTCGATCGTACCGTCGCGGTGAACTTATCCCCACGAAGTGATCCGTCTGAGCTCAAGGGGGTGTCGAGGGTGACCGGAAGCACGGTGTCTCGAGCGATGGTTTGCGCCCGGCCGTAACTGCCGTCGTTGATGTTCCCGTTCGATACTCCGTGCCAGTTGCCGTTGCTGTCTTGCCATCGGCCGCGCGGCATGTGCCACCGGCCGTTAGCATCTTGCCAACGCCCCTGGGCGTCTCGTAGCCGGCCTTGCCGGTCGGTCCACGTTCTTGGCGTTTGGTCGATCGATTGCCCACGCCCTTCGCCGGACGTCTGGATCATAACCAGTCGCTCGGCCTCTCGCCAGCGCACTTCGGCCCCCAGCGATTCGCTTAGGAATCTGATCGGAACCATGGTGGCGCCGTTGATGATCATCGCCGGGACGTCGAGGGTGACTTCGTGTCCGTCGACCGTTGCCGTTCGATCTCCAATTCGGAGACGCACGTCGCTGTCGCCCCGGGTGGCTACCACCGATCTGCTATTCGGTCGCCACTGAACGTAAGCGCCCATTTCCTCGAAGACGCCCCGGAGTGGCACGAGCACGCGTCCATTGACGCTGCGTGGGCTTGCGCCGTTAAAGTTGACCGGTTGTCCGTCGACGGTCACAGAGATTCCCTGCGCTCCGGCGACCGACGCGATCATTACGATCGCGGCCAATGCGGCGCCTTTGTGAATCTTGTTAGTCATGTCTTGCTCTCCTTTCGGTGCCTCCTACCTTGGAGTATTTGCTCGCGCACCTCAGGAAACGTGACGGTTGCGCGGCGGCACCAGAAAGATTGACGACGACGCGACCGATCGTGATCGTTTTGCTTCCTCTGCCGGGGCCTTTGGGGCCTAGGATGTAGCCTGGATCGTGTCGTTCAACGCATCGCCCTGACGCCCCGACAGGCGCGTTACGCAGGCGGCAATCGCCATATCGCCCGTTACGTTCAGCACCGTCCGGCACATGTCGAGAATGCGGTCGACGCCCAGAATCACCCCGATCGCCTCCGCCGGAATCTTGAACATCACGAGCACGCTGGCAATCATCGGCAGCGACCCGCCCGGAACTCCCGCCGTGCCGACCCCTGCGAGGATGGCCAGCACCATCACCTGAAGCTGCTGCGCCAGGTCGAGATGCACTCCGAACAACTGGGCGAGAAAAACGATCGTGACCCCCTCGAATAAGGCGGTTCCGTTTTGGTTGGCGGTCGCGCCGACCGTGAGCACGAAGGTGCTCACGTCGCGCGGTAAACCGATTTCTTCTTCTGCGGTCTGCAGGGCCAGCGGTAGGGTTGCATTGCTCGAGCTCGTGGCGAAGGCGGTCAACATAACCGCCCGCATCTTCCGGAAGAATATCGCCGGGCTTATCTTCGCCACAAACTTCAAAGCCAGCGAATAGGTGCCGAACTGGTGCAGCAAAAGCGCCGAGAGCACCACCGCCATGTACATTCCGAGCGCGACGAACAGGTGCGCCCCGACGCTCGAGGCGGTACGGAAAACGAGGAAGAACACCCCGAACGGAGCAATCTTCATCGCATACTCGACCACTTTTTGGCTCACTGCAAAGAGGGAGTCGAAAAACGCCTTCAACGGCGCCGCTTGCTCCGCATGCACCGAGGCAAGCGCGAGGCCGAAAACCAACGCGAAGAACATAACCGGCAGCAACCCACCGTCGAGCGCCCGCACGATCTCCTTGAACGGGTTCTTGGGAATAAAGCCGATGAGGGGCGGATCCTCTGGCTCTTTCTTCGCCGCTTCGAGCTGCTTTTCCCCCTGCGCCTTATTGGAATACTGGCTGATCAGCTCTTGCCGTTGGGCCGCCGGAATGTGATCTCCGGGCGCGATAAGGTTGACCGCGCCAAGGCCGATCATCACCGCCGTCCCGCTGAGCACCACGGTCATGATCAGCGAAAGAATGCCGATCCGCCCCACCTTCGCGGCGTTTCCGAGCTCTCCCACTCCAAGCACCAAGGCCGAGAAAAGGAGTGGCACCACGATCATAAAGATCATGTAAAGGAAGATGTTCCCCACCGGCTTGGCAAGCGTGTCGTTGAACCACGCCAGGTTGGGATTCTTCGCTCCCAAGATCGCCTGGGCAACGCCGCCGCAAACGGCTCCGAGGATTAACCCGGTAAGAACCTTCGTGTGAAGGGGCATTCCCTTGCCACTCGTGTGCATTCGCGCAGATTAGCACTTTGGCTTGGCGGGCGAACTGGCCCCTGGCACTACACGTTATAAACAATAGCTATGCTCGCCGCCCTTTTGACCTTTCCCCAACTCGCTCCGGGGCTGGCGACGCTTGGTTTTCAAAACGAGAACGGACGCTGGGTTGCCCCGTTAGCCTCGAAACGACCGACCGTGTTTTTCTTCATCCTCGCCGACTGCCCGATCGCTCGGCAGTATTCCGAGGAATTCAAGCGCCTCGTTCACGACTACCCCAGCGTGTCGTTTTATGCGGTCCATGCCGATCCATCGGCGACCCTGAAAGTGGCCAAAACTCACCGTCGCGAGTACCGTCTTCCCTGCCCGGAGCTTCTGGACCCTCGGCAGCGGCTAGTCCGCATGGCCCAAGCGACCGCCGTCCCCACCGCCGCCCTCTTCTCGGCCGAAGGAAGGGTGAAGTATTCCGGTCGAATCGACGACCGCTTCCCCGCCCTCGGCATCCAACGCCCCAAACCGGGCCGGCGAGACCTCCGCGTAGCGCTCGATGAGTACCTCGCCGGAAAACCGATCTCCGTCCCCCGAACCCCGGTCGTCGGCTGCGTCATCCCAAAGCCCTAACCCCATACGGACCGCAGAGCTCCAGCTCTGCCCTCTCTACGGCGAAGCCGTGTAGCCGGCACCTACGCGTGCCGCCACCTGCAGCGCAGCCAAAACGACCCGTTACCTGACGGGATCGCCATGCACCGTGACCCACCCGGTTTCCTCATCGATTTCAATCTCACGGTCGAGAAATTGACTCACTACCCAAGCCACCGTTGTAAGGTGCTCCGTCACGGAATTCGTCCGCCACCTGCTGCGGCCCGAAGCCAGAGCCGCGGGCAGCACGAGCTGGTCCGCAAGGTGCTCGTCCACGGTAGACGACCCTTGCTTCCACTCGGCGTAAGGCTGTCCCGCTTCCTCGGATACGACTTCCATCCGCTTGCCGCGAGCGCCGATGCCGGTGTACCCGGCGAACCCGTTCTCATATTGAGCGGCCACGAACGCCGCCGCCCCCGGGCTTAAAGCCATTCGCTCGCGGACCTCGATTGAAACCCGCTCATCGACGAACGAGCGAAGCCGCTCCGCTCCACGCCGGCCCACTTCTTCTGGAAGCGACGCCAAATCGATCCACCCGATCTCCGCAACCAGCTTTCCGCGCTCTTCCAGAAGAATCGGCTGCAGTCCACCCGAGCCACTAAGCTCTAAGCTCACCTCCCCGCCTCCCTTGGGGAAGAAACCGAACCGCGGAACGTTCAACGTTGACTCCACGCCCATCCGTCGCATCGCCGGCAAAAACACGTGCTCCAGATAGTCGGCGGGCGGTGCCGACGGATTGTGGGTCCCGCCCGTTACCGTCACTCGTGACACTCCTCCGGCAAGCGCGAGCGGGACGAAGACCGTCTGCAACACCAGAGTCGTCGCCCCCGCTGTGCCGATGTCGAAGCGAAAATCTCCTGCCTCGACCTTTCTCGCCGGTGCAAACCGGAGGTAGCCGGACTGAACCTCCGCCCCCTTCAGCTCGGCCCCGCAGATCTCCGCCGCCGCCTTTGCCGCCATCAGGTGCTGCGGTTGGAGGCCCGGCTTAGCCCGCTTACCGCGAATGCTGTGTATCTCCAGGGGTCGCCCGGTAATCGCCGCCAAGGCGAGAGAGGTGCGGAGCACCTGCCCCCCGCCCTCCCCATACGACCCGTCGATCACGACCAAATCGTTCATGTTGCTGGGTACAAGGTCAGGCGACGGAAGGTGACCGGCCCGTGGTCTCCCTGAACGAGTATCGGTCCCGGCTCCCCTTCGGCCGAGTCGAGCGCTCCGCCCGTGATGCCGGGAATTTCCTGGCGGTCGATAATCGTTACCACATTCAAAACGACGGTAATCCAGCGGCCGAGCAGGGTGATTTCGGCCGTGTTCCAAGCCTCGGGTGGGTTGATCGAGTTCGTCGTCGGAGCGAGGAAACCGTAGATCGCCCCGCTATTCCCCACCCCGTTCGGAGCTCCTTCGTAATCGTCCAGAATCTGGAGCTCGTACCGGCCCCGCAAATAGATCCCGCTATTGCTCCCCTTTGGATATCGATACTCGGCGACGAGTCGGAAGTCGCTGAATTTCTCAGTCGTGACGAGGTCGGTACCCGCCGCGGAATTCACGAGCATCCCGTCCTCGATCGACCATTTGTTGGCCAGATCGTCCCACCGAGCCGTCCATCCGCTGAGATCGGAGCCAATCAGTTCGATCGGCTCTCCGAAAGTCGGCGTGAAGCTCGGGAGCTCCGGCGCGCGAACCCCCACCCAAGCCCCTTCCGTGCCGTCGTCCAATACCGTCGTCCCAACCAATCGGCCATCGACGAGGGTCCCCTCAAAGGTGAGTTCAGTCTCCCTCCTCTCATACTGCTTGGGTAACCGGAAAGCGACGTAGTCTCCCTCGATGGAGGCCGAAGCAAGCGGCCGGGCGCTGCCGAACCGCCCCACAAACCGGCCGCCTCCCTGGGTCAGCTCGACCCAAGAAGGAAACTGATCCTCCGCCGGTCCAACCATCAAATCCCACCTACCCAGCAACTCGCTTTCCATAGGCTGCACATGTTTGCGTACCCGCTAACGTTGTGTCAAGCAGCCCCCGCGAAGAGGGCGATTCCCGTACAATTAAGCTCATGCCGCGTTGCGATGCGTGTGGGGTGGAAGCCGAGGCGCCCGGCAAATTCTGCGCCAACTGTGGCGTCAAATTCGTCGCCCGCAAAGATCCGGTTTCCGCGGGCGAGGACGGCGCCTATTTCTGTCCGAAACACCCAAAGGAAGTGACCCGGGTTACCTGTGGACGGTGCGAAAAGCCGATTTGCCATCGCTGCATCGTCATGAGCCCGGCCGGTGTGCGCTGCCGCGATTGCGCCCGGAACAAACGCCCGGTACGAGTGCGGGGCGTCCTCCACAATGCCGCCCACGCCATCGGCCCAATGGACCAAAAGAAGGTTTGGTACCTCTACATCCTGGCCATGATCGCCCGCCTGTTCGGTGGATGGTGGCGATAGCCCTCGAAAAGGTAAGGTCCGAGCATGAAAATCGCGCTCGGGGCCGACCACGCCGGATTCGAACTCAAGCAGCTCCTCGTTAAGGAGATCACCGATCTCGGTCACGATGTGATCGACCTCGGAGCGACCTGCTACGACGCGCTCGACGACTATCCCGACTTCGCCCAGAGCGTCGGCGAAACCGTGGCCGCCGGCAAAGCCGACCGCGGAGTGGTCGTCTGCGGCAGCGGCATCGGCGCAAATATCGCGGCGAACAAGATTCCTGGCGTGCGAGCCGGAATATGTCCCGATACCTATTCCGCCCACCAAGGCGTAGAACACGACGACATGAACGTGCTCATCCTCGGCTCCCGAGTTATGGGAGTGGAGGTGGTACGCGAAGTCCTGCGCAGTTACTTACAGGCCGAATTCAGTGGCGAAGAGCGGCATGTCCGACGGTTGAACAAGGTGCTCGCGATCGAATCGCACTACACCCATATCCACAAACCATGAGCCAAGAAAAGATCGACCCGCAGAACCTCGCCTTGGGCGAATACGAGGCGGCTGTAAAAGAGCGCCTCGAGCAGCTTCGACAGTCCGACTTCAGCAACCGCTTTTGGAAGAAAGATCCAACCCTCTGGGGTGGCGACGCTCAGCGGCAACAGGCGGTCGCCTCCATGCTTGGCTGGATCGACGTGCTACCGAAGATCGAAGCCCGCCTCGCTGAGATCGACGACTTCGTAGCCGACGTTCGGCAAGCCGGTTTCGAGCGGGTAATCCTCGCTGGAATGGGTGGCAGCTCGCTCGCTCCGCTCGTCTTTTCGGAATGCATCCTCCGCGGCGAGAATGGTCTACGCGTCGACGTGCTCGATTCAACCGATCCCGCGACCGTGCTTCGGATCGAGCGAGCCGGCTCGCTCGATAAGACGCTGGTCGTAATCGCCAGCAAGTCGGGCTCCACCGCCGAGCCGACCGCCTTCGATACCTACTTCTTCGACAAGATCGGAAATCCCGCCAACTTCGTGGCGATCACCGATCCGGGATCGCCGTTCGAGAAGTCGGCGCGCGACCGAAACTTCCGAAAGATTTTCCTCAACTACGCCGACATCGGCGGCCGCTTCTCCGCCCTCAGCTTCTTCGGCCTCGTCCCGGCCGCCCTGATGGGCTTGGACGTGCGCGAAATGCTCCAGCAAGCGATGGCGCTGCAAAACGCGAGCGAACCGGCCTTTGAGCTTGGCGCAGCCCTCGGTGAATTGGCGAAGGGAGGGCGAGACAAGCTCACGTTCCTCACCACCCCCGAATTGTCTCCGCTGGGGCTCTGGATGGAGCAACTCGTCGCCGAGAGCACCGGCAAGCAAGGAACCGGAATCCTTCCGATTGCCGGCGAGGAGCCCGGACCGCCCAGCGTATACGGGGTTGACCGCGTATTCGTCGTGTTCCGCTCATTCGGCACGGACTGCACCAGCGTAGATATCGCCGCGGCCCCGCTCCGGAGCGCCGGCCACCCGGTGGTTACCCTCGACCTGCAAGGTCCCTATGCGATCGCCCAGGAGATGTTTCGGTTCGAGATCGCAACGGCCGTGGTCGGCGCGATTCTCGATATCAACCCGTTCGACCAGCCGAATGTCCAAGAGAGTAAGGACATCACCAAGAAGCTTCTCGAAACGGTGGAGCGCGATGGCCATCTCCCCGAGAGCCCTGTCAGCATCAATGAAACGCCGCTGAAGATGTTCGGCGATACCTGCGCCGATACGATCTCGGAAGCCGTCCAGATATTCCTCAGCGGCCACCAGCCCGACGACTACGTCGCAATCATGGCATACCTTCCGGAGAGCGAGGAGCTGACCAAAGCGCTTCATCATCTTCAACGCGACATCCGCGACCACACCCGTTTGGCCACGACATTCGGCTACGGCCCCCGCTTCCTCCATTCCACCGGCCAGTACCACAAGGGCGGCCCTTCGAACGGCTACTACCTACAATTGACCGGTGGCCACTCCGCAGATGCCCCGATCCCCGCCCGCCGCGCCTCCTGGGGTCAATTTATCGATGGCCAGGCGATGGGCGACTTGGAAGCGTTGCGAAGTAAAGGACGCCGGGTACTGAGAATCGATTTGGGAACCGACCCGGTCGCCGCCTTGCCGGCGTTGGCCAAGTCGTTCGCCGAGGGACTGAAGCAGATCTAGACCTTTCGCAGGCCGGACGCCTGTGCCACAAATAGAAAAATGAGCGAAAACACGAACGAGCCACAGTACGACTTCGGGATCATGGGCTTGGGCACGATGGGACGCGCCCTCCTGCTCAACATGGCCGACCACGGAAACGCCGTGTGCGGCTGGAATCGCGACCCGTCGAAGGCGCAAGCGGTCCAAGAGGAGACGGGCGGAAAAGTCGGCGGCTTTTCCGACCTGGGCCTGTTCGTGGCCGCCATCCGCAAGCCGAGAGCGATTATGATCCTCGTCCCCGCCGGCGGACCCACCGACGGGGTGCTACAGGGACTTCACCCCTACCTCGATCCCGGCGACTTCGTGATCGACGGCGGCAATGCTCACTTCAAGGACACCGAGCGCCGGATCACTGAAATGGGCGAGTTCGGCTTCGGCTTTATGGGGATGGGAGTCTCCGGTGGCGAGAAGGGCGCGCGGTACGGCCCCAGCATGATGCCCGGCGGAACACCCGAGCAATACGAGCGGATCCGGCCGATTCTCGAGAGCGTCGCTGCCAAGTACGACGGCGAGCCGTGCGTCGCCCTAATGGGCGCCCGCTCCGGCGGACACTACGTGAAGATGGTGCACAACGGCATCGAGTACGCCGTCATGCAGCTCATTGCCGAGACGTACGACATCCTGCACCGAGCCCAGGGCCGTGGCAACGACGACCTCGCCCAAATGTTCGGACGATGGAATCAAGGGGAGTTGCAGAGCTTCCTCGTCGAGATCACCAGCATCGTCTTGGCTGAGAAAGATGGCGACAAATCGCTCGTCGACCTCATCTCCGACAAGGCGAAGAGCAAAGGGACCGGCAAATGGACGTCGCAGGACGCCATGGACCTCGGAATGCCGGTGCCGAGCATCGACGCCGCCGTCAACGCCCGTGAAGTCAGCGGCTACAAAGGCGACCGCGAGGCCGCGGAGAAGCTCTACGGCACTCCGCTCCTGGGCAACGTCTCCGACATTGCCGAGGGCGACCTGGAAAAGGCGTTGCTCGCCTCCATGATCCTCTGCTACGCGCAAGGGCTCGCCCAGATCCGGGCCGCGAGCGACGAGTACAAGTACGGTACCGATCTGCCCACCGTCGCCAAGGTGTGGCGCGCCGGCTGTATCATCCGCTCCCGCGAGCTTGCCCATATTCAGGCTGCTTACGCCAACCGCACCGACCTGCCGAACCTGCTGCTCGATCAGGATTACTCGCGCCGCTTGCACGACCTGATTCCCGCGCTGCGCAAAGTCGTCGTCTCCGCCACCGCCGCCGGCATCCCGATCCCCGCGTACGCCGCCTCGCTCAACTACTTCGACAGCTACCGAACCGGACGCTTGCCCGCCAACCTCATCCAAGCGCAACGCGACCTGTTCGGCGCGCACACTTACGAGCGGCTCGACAAGGAGGGGTCGTTCCACACCCAGTGGGAATAAAAGATGCAACCTCCTGAGCTTCCACCGACCATCGTCGCGATCTTCGGCGCAACCGGAGATCTGACCAAGCGCAAGCTGTTGCCGGCGCTCTACAACCTGTGGCTGGATGGGCAGATGCCCAAGCAGTTCTCCATCCTCGGCGTCTCCCGGCAAGGCAGCACCGAGCAGTTCTGCGAGGGGATGAAGCAGGCGATGGCCGAATTCTCTCGCCGAGGGGCGCCCGACGAAACGAAGTGGCGAGAGTTCGCCAAGCACATCGAGTTCCTAAAGGGAACGTTCGACGATCCGCGCACCTTCGAGAAGCTGAAGCACCGGATCGAAAAGGACGAGGCGGAATACGGGCAACGCGCGTCGCGCGTTTACTATCTCTCTGTCCCTCCCGGAATCTTCGGAATGATCGCCGACGGTCTCGGTCACGCCGGCCTCTCGCAAGATAGGACCCACGACCGGATCGTTATCGAGAAGCCGTTCGGCCGTGACCTCGAGTCGGCCGAGGCGCTGAACGCGCAAATCCTCCGGAACTTCGAGGAGCGGCAGATCTACCGGATCGACCATTACCTGGGCAAGGAAACCGTTCAAAACATCCTCGCCTTCCGGTTTGCGAATGCGCTTTACGAACCGATCTGGAATCGGCGTTACGTGGACCACGTGCAGATCACCGTGGCGGAGGATGTCGGCGTCGGCACCCGCGGCAACTACTACGAAACCTCCGGCGCCCTCCGCGACATGGTGCAGAACCATCTGCTCCAGCTCATGTGCCTCGTGGGAATGGAGCCGCTCGCCTCGTTCGATGCCGACGAGGTTCGAAACAAGAAGGTCGACGTACTCCGCGCCGTGCGCCCGCTGGCGAAGCAAGATCCCCACGACTATGCCGTGCGAGGCCAGTATGGCCCCGGCAATATGCAGAATGAGAGCGTCCTCGGCTACCGCCAAGAGGTCGGCGTCGATCCGTTTTCGGCGACGGAGACCTACGTCGCGCTCAAGCTGTACCTGGATAACTGGCGCTGGCAAAACGTGCCGTTCTACCTGCGAACCGGCAAGCGGCTACCCCGCAAGCTTTCGCAGATCGTGCTGCAGTTCCGCCCGGTGCCGCACCAGATGTTCCCTCCCGAGTCGTCCGAGGTTTTTGAGCCGAACCGGTTGATTATCAACATCCAACCTGAGGAAGGGATCATCATGCGGTTCCAGGCAAAGGAGCCGGGAGCCGGGATGCGCCTGCGAACGGTCTCGATGGAGTTCGACTACGCCGAAGCGTTCCATGCGACGAACCGCGAGGCGTACGAAACCCTTTTGCAGGAAGTGATCGAAGGGGACCAAGCCCTGTTCATGCGCGACGACCAAGAGCGAGTCGCCTGGAAGCTGATCGAGCCGCTCCTCGACCACTGGCAAGTCTCCCCCGCCAGCCACTTCCCTAACTACGTAGCCGGCACCTGGGGCCCCGAAAGCGCCGACATGATGCTCGCCCGCGACGGCCGAAGCTGGTACAACCCCATGGCCGGAGTCAAGCTCTAACCTCTTCCGGAGCCCCCTCCTCGTCGATGTCTGTGCGATGAGGAGGGGGTTGGAGGTGGAGAAATCCGGAAAAGGCATGCCAATGATCCACCTTTTCTCCAACGCTGAAGCGCTCGCCCAAGCCGCCGCGACTGAATTTGCCCGTGCCTCCTCCGCCTCCATCTCGGCCCGCGGCCGTTTCACGGTCGCCCTTAGCGGAGGCAGCACGCCCAAGCGCCTTCACGCCCTCCTCGCCTCCCCACCGCTTCGCGACCAAGTCGCGTGGGACCGGGTGCACCTCCTTTTCGGCGACGAGAGATACGTGCCGCCAAGCGACGAGCAGAGCAATGAGCGAATGGCGCGCGAAACGCTTGTCTCCCGCGTCCCGATCCCAGAGGCGAACGTCCACGGCATGTACGCCCCCGGTGGACCCGACGCGGCTGCCTCCGCCTACGAAGACCTCGTCAGGTCACTCCTGGGAGACGAGCTCGCCATCGACCTAACCCTCTTGGGCCTCGGCCCCGACGGTCACACCGCTTCCCTATTCCCTGGGCGTCCATCCGTCCACGAGACCGACCGTCTGGTCATCGCCGCCAAAGCCAACGCCGGAGTGGAGGACCGAATCACCATGACCGTTCCCCTCCTCAATCGATCGCGAGAGATCCTCTTCCTCGCCGCCGGCGCGGATAAGGCCGACGCGGTGCGCCGAGCCCTCGATGCCCCCGAGAACTGGGACGAAACCCCTTCGCAAGCGGTGGCCCGCCACGCCCCCAACGTCGTGTGGTTCTTGGACGAAGCCGCCAACGCCGCCCGTTAAACCGTTTCAAAACCCCAGGCCGACGTGGATGCCTCCCGAAGCGTTGGAACAACGCGCCGTCGGGAGGCTAAGTCCGTCCCCGACGATCATCACTGCACCTGGTCCCTATAGTGATGATGATCGTCGGCATCCCAAGGAGGAAGCAAGGTTTTGGCTAGAGGGCCATCTTTCGCCGCTAACCGGCAGTACCCCGGCTTCTCCCCCTCGCGTAACAACGCATGGTACTTCCCGCGAAGGTGAATCGCCGCCTCCAACTTGTCGCCTAGCTCGCCCCAGGACACGAAGATTTCACTTGAACTCGTTAACGGCTCGAATATTTCTCCACGGACAAACCCAACGGAATTGGCAAAAGGAAGCAAATTCCTGGCGTTTTCCAGCTCCCATTCAGGGCGTTCCGGTGGCGGAATGGCATTGTAAAGCCAGACGTCCGAAACGAACTTTCCATCGACGAGAAGATAGGCATAACCGCACCGGTCATCATCCTCGATCACCAGTGAATCACCCCAGTCCGAAACGTACTTAAACAGCACCATGCTAAGCCTTCTTGGAGCCTACCATCACATTGTTTCTTCTGCCCCTCCCAGAACCCAAACTATCTCCCGATCACTTTTCATTAGATGAGTGATGTAGACCTATACTCTTCTTCGCTACTCCTTCAGGGCTCTCGGTTGGCTAGAGATGCGGGAAAGATTGTTGAGACGAGGAGAGAAAGACCAATGCCGATCGCACATTCGAAGATGCTCTCACAGGAACGAAGGAATCCATACCCATTCAGACCAAAGAGAGAGGGGTCCGAGAGCCACGCCGGTGCTGCATACAAAACGAAAAGCATGCCGACGACGGGAGATCTACCCTTGCCCATCCTGTTTCTACGACGGATGCGAGTAAATACGTAAAAACCCCACAAAACGTCTGCCGCGAAAAGGATAGCCAACAGGACCATCGCATCATGTCGCGGCATCGTTTTCATCTCTATGAAACGTCTCCCTTAGAATCCCGCCATCAGACTTTCGTGCGCTCGAGATAGGTCCAAATCGGCCCCTCGGGATATCGGACGCGGAAAGCTCCGCCAGCTACAAAGGCACCCACCTTCGAAACGTATTTGGCTGAAGAGGGCCGCTGGCACCACTCCCAAAGTGTCTTCAGATTCCACCCCTGCCCGGTTTCAAACCCCTCAGGCAGTCCAGAGGGAGTGCTGGCAAGCCATCCGAGAGCCGCTTCCAAAGATTGGCTTAGCGCAACCGCCTCAAAATCGGTAACTTCACCGATCAGTCTCCAACCCAGCCACCATCCAATCTGACTCTTGGGAAGTCTCTCTCGCTCCCAGCCGGCCCGTCCGGAAAACCACTTCGCCCGTGTCGGTTGAAAACCGAAGTGGTTAGCGAGCATGAGCAGATATCCCATATCGTCACAAAACACCCGAACCGCCAAGAACACCCGCTCGTCGTCGGGAATATGGACTAGGTTCACTTCAGACATTCATTCTGACCCAGCGGAGCTAACCTGACGTACTTACGACGACCCGAGACCACTTTAATCTCTCTCTAAAGCGCGTGGTCACAACGCCCACGAAGGGACTAGGATAAGCCTCAATCGGGCGACAGTTATTTCTAACTAGGACTTATCAGGCATTCGGTCTCAGATTCAAATGTCTATTATGAGTATGCACTTCGACTGACGTTCGAGCTAACTGTCAGGGCATAGAGACAAGATAAGCGATCTCAATTCGCGACGATTCTTCATGCTCAAAAAGTGCTTTCCCTGTTTATCGAGAACATTACCCATCAAATCCAACATGGTGATAGATCCATTTGGGTATACGATTTTTAGGCGAACATTCTCAAGCGAAAATTTGGTGGATGCCCCATCATTCCTTGATAGGATCGTTTCAATTTCCTTTAGATTGCCCTTTACCAGGCTCGTGATCTCAAACCTGTCCTCGATCTTCCAATCGTCCGTCCCAGAAAATCGCTGGGCGAACAATGGGAAATAATAGACCTGCGCAGGATAACGCCGCCAATACCTTCTATCTTGCGATTTTACGGAAGGAAATGCCGAAATTGCAAGAACCGCAAATATCATCACTACCGACTTGGTCACCAAACTTCTATTCATTTAGAACCCTCAGACCTTATTTTTTGATTTTTCCGATCGTTGAAATCCTCAAACTTCCGCATTATCGGATTCAGGACTTGTCTCCCTTAGAATTCCGCCATATCAGCTTTTCCTTCGCTCCGGGTATGTCCAAAATGGAACCGTGAGAGTCAAAATTGCGTGAATTCCCACGTCCCATGTCGTCGATCACGTAGATATTCCCGGTAAGGCTTACAAACCCATAACCATTGAGCCTCAGCTCTCCCGCTTATAACGAATTCTCGAACGCTATCGGCCGTCTGCATTTCCTGAAAGAACGGAGCGAGTACGCGAGCGTAACTTAGATTTGCCCACTCCTCTGCCAATCCGTCATTTTGAGCAAGTTGGCTGGTAATTGGTTCCGGGGTAAATGAGCTGTCACCAACGCTGTATCCAAGGCATCCCATGACATGCCATTCGTCTTCCGGGTGTATCCGAGATACTTCGTTGACAAGTAGACGCGGATAGACCCGGAGTCCTCCCTGTCTAATCTCGACAAATACTTTTTGTGTCACTTCAGGCAACATCCGGTGTAACTCCGACCTTACGACTTCAAAGCCGTCACACTTCCACCACTTGAGCACATTACGCCGCAACTGATTGAGGCTCTTAGATTGATCCTTCATTTTCTAATAATTCAGCAAAGAATTTGTCATATGCTCCCGAATCACCGATCTTCCGACGGCAACCGGGACCTCCCTGTCGAGACATATCCCTCTTTGAGTCTTTCGCAAATCCACCTTCGAGCAACCTGCCTGGAGTTCATACCCAACGGTTCCCCTTGGCGCCTGCCTAGAGTGGAGATCAGCGAAATGTTAGAGTTTCGACCGCAACGGATAGTTGAATTCCGTTAAGCGTAGGTGCCTTGATAGTAACTTGAGGTTTCCAGTGTCTGGGTTGAAATCATCTAAGGAAGCGAATGGACCTAACAAGGAATGAGAAAAATGACAGAATCCCTCTGAGGTACTTCTTCCGTGCAAAGAGGGATTTGACACGCTTCCTTTGAATGTACTGATTGAGGGGGTGACGGATGGCAGCTCTATCCAACTCCTTTTCCAGAGCGTCCCGACTTCCGTTTTTCTCGAGAAGGTGCAGCCGTAGTAGCGCTCCATCCGCAAGTTCTCCGATGTCCGGATCAGAGAGCAATCCTAGGATATCGACGGGTTCGCCTAAGTTAGAGGCCCAGTAGGCTAAAGCAATCTTCCATTGGACGTCCGAATCGGACACTTCCCGGACTCGAACCAAGACACGCTTGGCGGCCAGCGTGTCGCCTAATTCGTTGTAATGAAACATTAGATACCTTGCCAGCACCGTGTCGCCAGAAGTATCGAACGCCCCTTGGAGTGCTTCAAGGTCCTCACTCTTGTGTTCGAGTAAATATTTCGTGTGAGCGAGTAACCCCCTCGAAGAAGCGGATCCCTCGATGCCGTCTGCAAGCCTCGCCTCATCAATGGCACTCTTGTAATCTCTAAGCAAGATGCTGGACTGAGTAAGCAGGTTATATGTGTATCCGTTCTTTTCCCCAAGATCGGCGATCATAAATCTGGCAAGGTCTGGCTGCCCGAGAGCTAAAAAGGAAGCTGCGCCCACGTTTCCCAAGTCCAATTCGTTGGGATATGTGCCCATTAAGCGCTTTGCTTCGCTTGAGCACTCACCATAACGTCCGAGTCCGAATAGTGCCCGACAGCGGAGTTTCCCGGCTACAAGTGGATGGAGCTGCCTGTAGTTACCTAAGGCAGCTAACGCTTCGCCCAATCGATTGCTGCGCAGCAATTGCTCTATCTCTTCCGTCGGTGTAGACCGCATCGTTTTCCAAAGGTTGGCTTAGCATGTACCCCAGGAGCTTTTTGCCATTATTGTAACTGAAGATCCATCAGGTTTAAGAATCTTTACGTCGTACCTGGTTGCCGCTCTTCCCAACAAAGATGCCATCTTCGATACGGCGTTCGCGTCGCGAGATCTGAGTGCGTGCACAACTACTTCCGCGGGAAAGCCACCAAGTTCTAATACCTCGCTCCCTTTGTACGCATCAACTTGCGGAAATGCATGGGTTCCAGGAATATCACCCAATTTAATCAGTTTCCATCGACAAGAAAGGGACTAATCGAACGTCGCCCCAGTCGGCCGAGAAAGACTTAGCATCGGTTCCTAGCCGTTGAGTCAATCTCCCGCAGTGGTCCAGACGCCGCCGGCATGGCGGTAGGCGCGCCGCCATCAAGGATGCTTCATGTACCGGTTCCCTTGAAGTTTCTCCGCGTATTCCGGGATGATTTTGGTCTCAATGAAGTTAAGTCGCTGCTCCAGGTCATCGACTGCCTCCTGCGTCGGCTCGATAGGTGATAAGGTCCTGCGGTCGAGGACGGGCATAAGGTCATCGACCCTTTCCCCAGTTCGTGTCGCTACTATCCAGGCGTCAAGTTCTCCGATATATCCTTCGAGTGCCTCCTTGCCGTTCGGAGCGAAGCCGACATCAAGTTGAGCCGGGGGCACCTCACCGCATACGACCCACACCTGGCGCCGTTCGGTATCGGACCAAGCGTCAAAAAGAAACAGAGCCATCTTCGAGAACCCCCAAGCTAAGTAACCCGGTCCTACTCCTCGACACAAGGAATGCGCCCGTAAAAACCGCTCCGCCTCCGCAGCCAGAGTAAGCACTTCTTCAGAATCATCTGCGGACGTCTCATCAATGCACTCAATTGGCAGAAATGCGTCAGTAGATATCGTCAGCCATTACTTCGCATCCTGCCTAGCATGTCTCATTGGGGTCATAGGGCAGCCGCGAAGCCTTCACCTTCATCGAAGTATCGAGGTGGATATCTAACGGATATCCACCGAATCGAATTGTGCTCCTGGCAGAATCTTAAATTGAATAACCAGGTCATCGAAACTTGGCTTATCCATATGACTACTACACCTAGCCATCCATTCAACTGAAGGGGATATCTCTTCCACGATCATTCCTGAAAACCCTACCCAAGCCACCTCCTCACCTCGGCGTGTTTTCCACGTGTTCCAGATCTTAACGGTCGCCCGGACGTCATTAGGAACCAGATCTAGCTCTAGGTACCAAGGTTCGCGGTCATACCAGCATACGATGGAGCGATGCTTCTCCCCGTCCGCAAGTAAATGGCCACCTTTTAGAGATACCGTGACGGCCTGTAGAATAGAGGTATCTGCTCGAAGGACTTTTACTTTAAGTGTCGAAGGCGCGTCAATATTCCGACTAAAGGATGGCAGAATAATTTGATTGCCATTCTCAATCGGGGCTCCATGATTTTCCTTCCAACTTTCACCAAAGGATTTCATTTTCTTTCAATATCCGGGATGTCGGCTGGGGTCAACGCGCGCGTGATCTTGCGGCCATCTTTCGCGGTAGGTGTTGCCTCCATCCCTGTAGGGAATAGGCTCGTGACTTATTTCCTTCGTTTCCAAGCCTCCCTTGTCATCATTCCACCTTTGCGGCCCGCGTCCGTGCCTCATTCGTTCCAAATCGGAGTCCGTGAAACCATCTTCAGGAGTTGGATCGTTCGCCCTAGCCTTCCAATGCATCTTAGCTATCTTTGGTCTAGACAGACCTGGCTCGTGTTCATATAGCGGTGGCTCGTCGTCAACAGAGTCGTTCTCCCTTAGAGATCCTACAGCAATGGCAAAAGTCGCTACCGCCATGGGATCGCTAAGGCCATGTTCGAATGCTTGCCCCCTCTGGATCGTTATGTCGTGGGGCGATTTTATGCCTCCGGGGCTAGTAGGAGCCTGTGCTCCCTCGATCGAGATAAAAACGACTAGCGCAAGAACGACCCAGAAGAATTGACCGTTGGGATCGGCATAACGTGTGGGATTATTCCCGCAATATGAGTACCAGTTTCGCCCATCCTTTGCAGAATCTCTAGTAATAAATCGACCAGCGCTAGCATCATAGTATCGATGTCCAAGTAACTTCAGGCCACTATCTGCGTCCTCTTGGTATCCTTCTTTTCCAACAAAGCCAAATGGTCCGCTAGGACTGCCCGAACTGGAAACAACGAGACCAAACGCGTCGTACGTTCTCGTCGATGTCGTAATCGCCGTTGTCCCCGTTTGCCTTGACACGGTGCCAAGCCTGTCAGCTAGATCGTAGGTGGTCGTACTGCTTCGCCGCTCCGAGATTCCGGGGGTGTACGTTGCGTATCCATCGCTTAGAACCGGTGAAGTAACGTCGACTCCATCCCGGCGATAGGTAGAGGTCCCCGCCGAGTCGACTTTCCCCACCCGAGTGTCAAGTCCGTTGTAGGTGAACGAGTTGGTAGAGGAGCCGGGATAGGTGATCCCAGTGACCCGGCTCTCGTAGTCGTAGGTCAGCGTGGTCGTACCGGCCGAGGTCACAACGGAAGTCGTTCTTCCGGCGGTGTCGTAGCCAAAGCTCTTTGTCGTCGTTCCGCCGACCGCAACGCTCGTCAGCTTGTCGCCATCGTCGTTGGTGTACGTCTCGGTGACTCCACCGAGGGTCTTGGAAGCGCGGTTACCGTTGGCGTCGTAGGTGTAAGTCGCCGAGTAGCCGGTTCTCGACTCGGTGAGGAGCTGGTCGATGTTGTCGTAGGTGTACGAAGTGGTAACCGAATCGACCGTCTTGCTGGAGAGGTTGCTTCCACTGTCGTAGGAGTAGCTCTCGGAGGAGATGACGGTTCCCCCGCTCGTCTTGTGCGAAACGGAGGTCTGGCGGTTCCTAGAGTCGTAACCGAAGTCGTCGTACTGGCCGCCGCTGAACGTCTGCCGGGTGGTCCGGTTTGCGTTGTCGAAAGTGAAACTCGTCGTCTCCGACTGAGGGTTCACGAGGCTTGTGAGACGGTCTGCGTTGTCGAAGGTGTAGGTAGTGGTTCCCGTGGAATCCACCATCGTCGCCTTACGGTTCGCGTTGTCGTAAGTGTAGGTCAGGTTCCCCTGAGGGGTGTTCAGGCCGGTTACCCGGCTGGCGTTGTCATACGTCCAAGAGGTCGTCCCCGTTGAGTCCACCATCGAAGTACGGCGATTCGCGTTGTTGTAGCCAAAGCTGGTGTCGGTTCCAGTCGGGTAGTCGACTCCCGTCTGCCGCCCCGAATCGTCGAACGTGTACAGGATCGACTGCGAAAGCGGATTCGTATACGCCGTGGTGTTACCGGCCCCGTCGTAGCTCCAACTCTCCACCGCCGAGTCCGGCATCGTGAGCGTCGCCACCTCTCCTCGGTTCGTGAAGGTGTAGGTGCTCACCTTACCGCGCCCGTTGGTAACCGTGGTTCTTCTATCGGCGTTGTCGTAGCCGTAGCTCTCGACCTCGCTCTTGGCATTGGTGACGCTCGTCAAGCGCCCCGCGTTGTCGTATGCGTAGTTGGTCGAGTGCGAATTCTCGTCGGTGACGGCGGATACCTGGTCCACCGCGTTGTAGCTCTTCGTCGCCGCGGTGCTGTCGGCGTGGGTGTAGGTGACCGGCCGGCTCCATGCGTCGTAGGCGACGCTCTCGACGTGAGAGAGCGCGTCGGTGGTGCTCGTCACCCGGCTCAGACCGTCGTAGGCAATCGTCGTTACGTGCGAAAGCGGGTCGGTGCTGCTCGTGCAGTTTCCGTCCGTATCGTACGAGAGGGTGGTCGTATGGTTCAGCGCGTCCTTGGTGGTCGCCATCAGCCCATAGGTGCCGAACGTGTTCGTCACCGTCACGTGGGAGAGCGGATCGGTGCTCGTCAGAAGGTTCCCGTTCGCGTCGTAAGTGTTCGTCGTCACGTGAGAGAGCGCGTCCGTCACCGTGAGCGGCTCCGAGAACCCGTTGTAGGTGTAGGTCGTGACGTGGGAAAGCGGATCGGTTACCGTAAGCACGTTCCCGCTGGAATCGAACGTGCGGGTCCAAGTCTTTCCCCGCTTGTCGACGACCGTCAGGGGATTGTGGTTAGAGTCGCGGCTCGTGACGCTTTCGCTGAACCCGCTTTCGTCCTGGCTACTCGCCAACGCGCCCGAAGAGTAGTTGTCGGTCGCCACGTGAGAGAGGGGGTCGGTGATCGTCGTCGCGCTCGACGTGTAGCCGTAAGAAGTGGTGTGGGAGAGCGGATCGACTTCGGTGGCGATGCTGCCGTCGGTGTTATACGTCCTCGTCCAGACCTTCCCCCGCCGATCCGTATGAGTAAGGATCCGCCCGGAGGTGTCGTAAGTAAACCAATCGGTGTAGGTCACCGCATCCAGCACCGGCCAGGTCACGGTGGTAAGGCAGTCGCTGCCGTTGCGAGTGAACGACCATGTCCTTCCCAAGGGGTCCGTAATGCTCGTGAACTTGCCGCTAGACACCGAAATCGAGATGTGCCGCCCGGTTTGGTCGCTGATCTGAGTGCAGTAGTTGCTCGAGTTCAGGGTAAGCGTGATCTGGTTTCCGTTCCGATCCTGGATGGCAGTGCAAAAGCCGGCGGAGTTGAATTGATACTTCTCGCCCGTCTTCTTGGTCACCGTCCAGGTGCCGTCGCCGTTGTGCAAGAGCGCGTCGTAAACGCCGGCGGGAGCGGTGTACGTCGTGTACCAAGCCGAAGGGCCGTGAGGGGCGATCGTCTCCCCCATCGCTCCCGGCGCCAACGCCTCCGTTCCGCCTCCCCCTCCACCCGTCGTTCCTCCGGCCGTCGTAGTGCCCCCGGAATCCGAAGAAGTGAACGGGATCGAGAGGCCGTCTCCCCAATGGACGACCGGATTGCCGGTGAGGTTGTTGATGTAGATGTCGTAAGACCAGGTCCACCCTTTCCCGAGCTCGTCCTCGTAGTTGGTTTGGCTGTTGTGGTAGAGGCTAAACTCCACCGGCATTCCACCCCGGCCCGTCCACGACACCAATGGGATCTTTGTCAGCTTGTTCCCGTTACCGGTGTTGACGCCGTTGGTCGATCCCTCCCACGGATACGTAGTCCCCGGCTCGGCCGCCACCGCCAGCGAGTGGGGCGGAATCTGCGCCGGTTCGGTGGACGCATAGAGCGGCTGGGCGCTCTCTTCCGCATCCACGAGCGCCGCCCGCGTCCACACTCCGCCCCGTCCATGCGGGTCCCGGCCGGGGTGCTGGCCTAAGTACGGCTTCGTAGGAGCCTGGGTGTACGCACCGTGAGGATTCCTCAGGTACTGGGCCACCGCTTCACCCACCGAAAGTGAGATCGCGTGAGTGCCGGAAGCGGTCGCCGCGGTAAGAACGGTTGTGGCCGTAAAAAACGACAGGGCACGAAACAGCAGCGGGTAACGGTCAGCCAGAGCCATGGATTAGCGATAGTACAACGACGCACCACTTATTCCAAGTTAAGGTCCGATGCTTACCCGTGTAAATGTCACAGCAATACGAAGTATTAGTATAAGTGCCAGATTTCAAGGGAAAGACGTACTCGCTGGTTGACGCCCATCTCTTCGCCTCGGCAAAAACTAAAAAACCGTGGAATGAACCTGCTTTTGAGCCTAAAGGGCCGTCCGCGCTATATTCATCATCACAGATGCCGATCAAACTCGACCGTAACGACAAGTGGCTCTTCATCGGGGACTCGATCACCGATTGTGGGCGGGCGCAGCCGGTGGGCGAAGGGCTCTTTGGCGCTCTCGGTAGCGGGTACGTGCAGATGGTGGCGGGGCTGCTCGCCGCCACCTACCCTGAGGGGAACCACCGCGTCGTCAATATGGGGAACAGCGGCAATACGGTTCGGGACCTCAAGGGGCGTTGGCAGCGGGACGTCTTCGACCAAAAGCCGGATTGGCTAAGCGTCATGATCGGGACCAACGACGTTTGGCGTCAATTCGATTCGCCCACCCAACCCGAAATCCATGTCCCGATCGACGAATACGAAGCCACCTACGAAGAGCTTATCGACCTCACCAAGGGCTCCGTACAAGGGTTGATCCTGGCCACCCCGTTCTACATTGAGCCGAACCGCAACGATCCGATGCGGCGCGAAATGGACCGCTATGGCGAGGTCGTGAAACGCCTGGCGGCCAAGCACAGTGCCATTTTCGTCGATACCCAGGCCGCCTTCGACGAGACGATGAAGTCGATCTATCCCGCCACCATCGCCTGGGATCGGGTCCACCCCAACTACATCGGGGTTGCAGTGTTGGCGAAGGCGTTCCTCGACGCCATACAGTTCGATTGGTGACGCGCGTCCAAAGTCCCGCCCTCAAAGCCAAAAACGTGCGACACTGAACTAAGACCGTTTAGATGGGGATAAACGACAGGGTCATTACTCGGGCGGGCCGCCCGTGCCACCTTAGCTAAACGGTATCAGGCACTGAACTCGCACGATGATCGAACTTCGGCTTTTTGGGCGGTACGAGGTGACGGTCGATGGCACTCCCCTGCGCCGCCTCCGGACCCATCGAGGACACATGGTCCTCGCCCTTCTCGGCCTCCGCCTCGGAAAGCCGATCGATCGCCACGCCATCGCCGAAACCGTATGGCCCTACAGCGAGCCTAGCGACGCCCTCTACAGCCTTCGCCGAACCCTCACCGACCTTCGCCAAGCGCTCGGCACCGAGTCCGGCGCCATCGTTTCGCCCACTCCCACCACCCTCCAACTAGACGAAAACCGAGTGCTCGTCGATGTGCGAGAGTACGAGCGCCTGATCGCCCGAGACGCCACCGGCGCGATCGACGCCGCCGACTGGTACCGCGGCCCGCTCCTGGACGGTTGGACCGAAGATTGGGTGGTGGAACGGCGTGGCCACTATGTGTTCGGTTTTCGAGACGCCCTGCTTCGGGCGTCGGCGATGTTGGAAGCCGAAGAGCGATTCTCCGAAGCCACCGAAGCGTTGCGCAAACTCCTCGTCCACGAGCCGCACGACGAAGGGCTGGTTCGCCGGGCCATGCACCTCATGGAGCGAGCCGGAAACGGCGCGGGCGCGGTAGCCCTATACGAATCGTTCCGACAGCGCCTCGCCTCCGAGCTCGGGCTCTCCGTCTCGGACGAAACGACCCGCACCGCCGACGAAATCGCCGGACGGGCAAAGCCCTCTAAGCTGGATAATGTGCCGGTCAGCGGGTCCATTCCCGTTCCCGATGGCTCCCTGGTCGGGCGGTCGGAGGAGATCGCTCAGTTAAAGACGCGGGTCCGGACCCGGTCGTTGGTTACGCTTCTCGGACTCGGCGGAATCGGCAAAACCCGGCTCGGAATCGAAGTCGCACGGGAGCTCGAACACGAGTTTCCCGACGGCGCCTGGTTCGTCCCACTCGCGTCGATTCGCGAGCCGGCCGAAGTCGCCATGGCGTTGGCCGCCGCGTTGCGTCCGATCGATCCTCAACCGAACGAGCCGGCGGCGACGTTGGCGACCCGGCTCTCGCGAGCCTCGTTCCTCCTACTGCTCGACAACTGCGAGCACGTGCTGGACGCCGCCCGGGATGTCTGCGCTTCCCTTCGAACCCACTGCCCCAACGCGCGCATCGTAGCCACCAGCCAACAAACCCTCGGCCTGGAAGGGGAGCAAAGCTTTCGAGTTCCCGTCTTCGATCATGAGGACGCGGTCCGGCTCTTCTGCCGCCGCGCTCAAGAAGCCAGCCCGGGCCTCGTTCTCTCGGACGATGGACGAGAATCGGTCGCCCGGATCTGCCGCCGGCTCGAAGGGATTCCCCTCGCCATCGAGCTCGCCGCCGGCCGCGCCCGATTCCTAACCCCGTCCCGCATCGACGAGTTGCTCGGCGAGCGGCTAGAGCTTCTAAAGGCGCCCGCTCCCGGGAGGGACCCCCGGCACTGCACCCTCGACGCAACCCTCGGTTGGAGCTTGGATCTGCTTGGCGAAGCCGACCGGGAGACCCTCTACGTCGCATCCGCGTTCGCCGGCTCCTGGACCGTGGACGATCTCCTCGACTTAACCCAAAACACCAACCCGGTCGACCTCGTCCGGTCGCTGGAGGCCCTTGTCGACCGGTCCCTCATCGTAGAGGCGGAAACCTCCGGAAGGCCGCGTTTCAAGATTCTGGACCCGGTCAGGCGGTTTGCGTGGGAAATGGTCGAGCGGGGCGGACGCGCCAATGAGCTTCGAGACCGCCATCTCGCGTTCGTGGTAGCCCGTTGCGAAGAGTGCCAGACCAACATGATCGGGGTCGGCTCCGCCGCCGTTCACGCCATCCTGACCAATATCCAAGAGGAGATCTCCTCTGCGTTCGCCTGGGCGGAGCGGAGTGGCGATGCTCTGTCCGCTCTCAAAATCGCCCACCTCACCTGGTCGTTTAGTTGGAACCAGGGATGGCTGGAGCTGGGCCGGACGCGGGCGGAGCGCGCCATCGCCATTCCCGGCGGGCAGCGGTTCCCCCGCGAGTACGCCCACGCCCTCCACACTTGCGGCGCCGGAGCCTGGAGCCAGGCCGACTACGACGTCACGTTCACCCGCGTGTCGGAAGCGCTCGTCTTTTTCAAGGAAGTGGACGATCTCGACGGCGTTGCCCGCTCCGCCTTTACCTTGGGGATCGTCATGCAGAACCAGGGTCGGTCGCAAGAGGCCTTGGAGCAGCTCGAATACTCGTTGCCGCTTTGCGAGAAAGCCCCTGGACGAGAGCGTTATGCCTCCTGCCTCTCCGCCCTCGCCCTCAGCTATTTCGAGGTTCTACGGCTAGACGACGCCCTTGAGATGTTCGACCGGGCCATCAAGGAGTGCCAGGAAAAAGACTGCACGAACGTGATGGTCATCGTCCAACTGAACCTTGCCCAGACGTACCATGCCCTCGGCCGAACGGATGAGGCTTACGAGACCTTTGCCCAAGCCCGCGCGGGCGCCCTCGAACGAAAGATCGCCGTGATGCGGATCATGGCCGAACACTACCGAGCGTGGCTGGACCTCGACATGGGCAAGCCCGCCGAAGCGGCCGCCAGCTTCTCGGTCGGGCTCGAGGAATTCACGAAGATGGGCGAGCGGCGCGGAGTGGCTCTTAACGTAGAGGGAATGGGCTTGGCCGCCGTCGCCGCTGGAGATATCGAGCGCGGCGCCCGTTTGCTCGGCGCCGCGTCCGTCATGCGAGAAGCGATCCCCGCCATGCGCTGCCCGGCCCACGAGGCGCGATTCCAACGCCAGACCGCCACTGGCCGCCAAGACGCCGGTTTCGCGGACGCGTATGCCGCGGGACGTGAGCTTTCTCCCGGGGACGCGGTAACCCTCGCAAAAACGGTTGGCGAAGAGATGCTAAGCGTTGAGCCCGTTGCCTACCGAGGAAACTAGCCGCTTGACAGGACGACGGGAGCACTCCCGGCGACTGCTTTCACCACCCTAATATGCCCCGGCGCAGTTCGCTCCTCTTTAAGGCTCTCGACCTCTGGCTCCTCGATGACGATCGTCACGTTTCTGCCAAGCGCGGTGAGCATGTGCGATAAGCGGTCGATGGAAAAACTCCGGGTCCGGCCGCGAAGCAGCTTTGAAAGGGTCGGCTGATCAACGCCCATAAGCTGGGCGGCTTTGGTCTGGCTGAGCTGCTTCGAGTCAATGGCTTTCGTCAACGCCCGGACGAGCTCAGCTTTGGCGACCATCTCTTCCGCATTTTCATAGCCGAGGTCGGCAAATACGTTGCCGCTACTTAACTCGAAGCTCATTCCTTCCTCTTTTCGGGAGCCGGGTCTATTCGTCTGCGGTGAGCGCCTTCCTGTGTCTTTATCCATTCTTTGTGTATCTCCTCGGCCGCCTTCAACCGTTGCTTGATCAGTTGCGTATCGTGCTGCGGAGTTTTCGAACCGTGGGTGCTCTTCTTCTGGAAGCAGTGAAGCACGTAGACCTTTTCGGCAAACCTCACGGTGTAGACGGCTCGGTAAGTGTCAGTGTCAAAGTCCTCCACGACCTCGAGAACATTTGCACCTCCGAACCCCAGCAAGGGCTTAGCATTCTTGGGTTTTCCGCCCCGCTGCACCGTGTCCAGTGCATAGCCCACCTCGTCGACGACTTCGTTTGGAAACTTGAGCAAGTCGCGCTTGCTTGAGCCAACCCATACGACCGCCTTCTCCTCGGACATCTATGGTCTATATACCATGACTTTGGACTTACGAGTGGTTACCGCTGTTCGCACCGGCTCTGCAACGCTTGGTGAGTTCCCGGTCGTCAATTCACAGGAAGGCGTAAAATCGACGGCACATGACAGTGTCGCTTTTGGCTCTGGCCGCGATCTCCGCCCACTTCCCCGTCCGTGCCCAAGCGGATACATGCTTGGCCTTCGTGTCGAGCAACCTCGCCCATGGGCGGGAGAACTTCTTCACCTACTACAAGTTCTCCGACCAGCGGATCGCCATCAAGGAAGGGGACGTGCTCGTCTATTCCGTCTTCCTCGATCCGAAGAACCCGGTGGCGAAGGGAGGGTTGGACGTCGATTTCGCGGACGATAAGGACTCATTGCGCGACATCCATCTAAAGGATACGCAAGGGCTCGATTGCCACGGCGACACCGTTCTCACCCCCGCCATCGGCAAATGGTACGTGCGCCGCATCCCTCTCGTGGGGCAAGCCGGACGAACGACGGTGGCATGGAACGCAAACTTCGAAGGGGACGAGTTTGGCCCCTACGTTCAATGGCTGGATGACATCTACGTGGAGCACGCGGATGGCACCCGCACCCCCGTGTACACCAATGGCCTGCCGCCAACCCGTCAGTTGGTTAACAGCAATGGGTATTCGAAGCTTCCGATCTTCATCTCCGTAGACCGAAGCAAAGTGGTCGAAGGCGCCAATACCGCGGCGCTCGTCGCCCAAGTGGAGGCGGCCGGCAAGCGAATCGCCAGCCTGGAGAATGCGCGGAGGGACATCGAATTTGCCCGCGGATTCCTGAAAGGAAATCCGGATCCCGCGCTAGAGGGCCACATCCGGGAAGCGGCAGCGCTGCTCGATGCCGTCGAGCGGAAGGAGAATGCTTCGCCCGAAGAGATTCAGGCCGCGCTTCACGCCGCGAACCATGCGCTCTCCCACACGCACCCGGTGATGGAGAAGTACACGGGACACCTCGTCGGGCACGCCCACATCGACCTGCAGTGGCTATGGGAGTGGCAAGAGGGGCTGGTCGTCACCCACGACACGTTCAACCAGGCCGCCAAGTTCATGGACGAGTTCCCCGGCTTCACCTTTAGCCAAAGCTCGTCCTGGCTGTACAAGGCGGTCGAGGAGCAGTACCCCGCCCTGTTCAAAACCATCCAGCAGAAGGTGAAGAAAGGACAGTGGGAGCTGGTCGGCGGTCGCGTTTGCGAGGGGGACACGAACATGATCTCCCCTGAGTCGCACGCCCGCCAATTCCTCTACGGCCAGCGCTACTTCCGAGAGAAGTTCGGCAAGACGGCCCGGGTGGCGTGGGAGCCGGACACCTTCGGTCATAACGCCCAAATGCCGCAGATCGCCAAGCTCGGCGGATGCGATGCGTACTACTTCTGCCGGGGCGGCAAGGAGAAGCCGCTGTTTTGGTGGACCGCCCTCGACGGCACCAAAATTCTAACCTTCGACGAGCCGGCCACCGGTTCTTGGTACAACAGCGATCTCTCCTACAAGCAGTTCCAGGAGATGCTCGATTTCCGCGACAAGACCGGCAGCAAGGACATGCTGTGGGTCTATGGAGTTGGCAACCACGGCGGCGGCCCCACCCGCGAGATGATTCAGGAAGCGCTCGGCTGGATGAAAGACCCGACCAAACCGAAGGTCCGCTTCTCTACCGCCACCGAGTTCTTCGACAAGCTGCGCACCTACGATCTGAAGAAGATTCCGACGATCCAAGACGAGCTCAACCCGGTCTTCGACGGCTGCTACACCACCCACTCCGAAATCAAGCAGCTCAACCGGCAAGCGGAGGCGATGACCACCGCCGCTGAGGCGATCGCGACCGTCGCTTCCCTTCGCGGCTTCGCCTATCCCAAGGCGTCGTTCCGCCGCAACTGGGAGGAGATCTGCTTCAACCACCACCACGACACTCTCCCTGGCTCGGGAATCCACGCCCCGTACGAGAAGACCAAAGTCCAGCTCCAGAGGGTGGTCTTCGACGACCGCGACATTATCCAGCGCGCCATGGAGTCGATGGCGGTCCAAGTCACCGCCCCCAAAGGGATCAGTCAGATGGTCTTCAATCCCACCGGCTGGACCCGAAGCGGATGGGTGGAGACCTACCTCGTGAAGAGCGGGTGGGACGCCGACAGTGGGGTAACCCCGGAGAACGCGGTTGCCGTCGCCCCGGACGGCGCCAAGTTCCCGGTCCAGCTCATCGACGGCCCGAGCCGCAAGATCCGGTTCTGGGCCGGCAACGTGCCGGCGTTCGGTTACAAAGTGTTCAATTTCCAGATCGGGACGGTGCCAAAGCCAAAGGTGCGAATGACGGGTGAAGGCTCGTTCGAAACCGATGCCTATCAGGTGACTTTCGATGTGAAGCGCGGGCTGATCACGAGTCTTTTCGACAAGCGCTTAAAGCGGGAAATGGCGGGCTCGTCGCTGGGCCGCTTGGAGAACCACTTCGAAGGACCCGGCGGCATGAGCGCTTGGGTGATCGGCGCGATCTCGAAGGTCGAGCCGTTGGAGTGCGTCGACCATGCGGTGACCGGCACACCGGAGCATGTCGAGGTGCGTTTCGACTATGTTCTTAAGGCGCACAACTCGCTGAGCCGGGACACCAAGGTGACCCAACGGTTCGTTCTGGATACGCGAAAACCGACGATCGAAACCGACGTCGATTGCGACTGGAACGCGATCGGCACCGGCGACGAGCCGTCGCCGATGCTCCGCGTGGCGTTCGACACCGCGACGACGGCAACATCGGCGCGGTATGAGATTCCGTTCGGCTCCATCGATCGGAAGTCCGACGGCCGCGAGTTCCCCGCTCTCCAATGGGCCGACCAAAGCGGCATTGCCGTCCTCAACGACAGCAAGCACGGCTACTCGTCCGACGGAAAGACCTTGCGTCTCACACTCATCCGCGCGTCGCATGACCCAGACCCGGTACCCAACCCCGGCCACCACCACTGGCGCTACTCAATCGTCCCGCACGGCTCCGAGATGAACTACGCGCAGTTGACTGAGATCGCCACCGAGTTTAATATCCCGCTCTTTAACGCCTCGGTCCCTTACGATGCTCGCGGCGACCAGCCGCTAGAATACAGGACGATCACGATGGGGACGGACCCGGTCGTCCCCACCGCGCTAAAGCGATCTGAGGATGGTAATGACTTAATTCTCAGATTCTTCCAGGCTTCGGGCCAACCGAGTGCGCGGTATTCGGCAAGAATCTTTCCCTTCTTTAAGCGCGCATCTTGGGTGAACTTCGTTGAAGATCCCCTAAGTATCGCCGGCCAAAGCGATGTCGGCACCGGCTCCGCCGGCCCTGATGGCGGCCGCCTTATCTACGACCTTCGCCCCTTTGAGATCCGGACGGTCAAGATTCAGCTTCAACCTAAGGGATATTCGCCAAAACCGCCAATGGAATAACCACTCCGGAGCCCCCTCTCCCTCCTTCGGATGTTTCGTGCCGAACGAGGGAGAGGGGGGATGCCGTTGCACATCTTGCACGTGAGGAAGACTCTGGGCGAGTTCCGGAGTCGCCTTCACTCCTTGGCGGAGAAGGCGTTGCATGGCGCTTCACACGAGGTCATCTCCTAACGATCTAAGGTGCGTCCCCGCGCAGATCCCTGAATCAGCGCTGAAGGCGCGGTGTCTCAAAGCGAAGGGTGAGCAAAGCGTAACCCTGGTATCGAGCCGATGAACCCTCCGAGCCCTGAAAGCGGCGATATCAACTGTCCACGATTAACCTCCTCTCGGCTTTGGTGATATCGCCCCTACAGGGCTCGAAGGGGGTGGGTGGCTCCGTTACCAGGGTTACGCTTCGCTCACCCTTCGCTTTGGTATTACGCCACCTTCGGGGCTAGGTTCGGTTGGATTTGTCTTCGTGGGATTGGATTACCTTCGGTGGTTAGGAGCATCGGTTTGGGAGAAATGCAACGCAAAGGCTTCCGGAGCATCCGGTGCTCCGCCTCTACAACGGCCTTTGAGTGGATTGGCATGAGGAGGGGTCTGAGAATAACCAAATGCCACCAAACAGGACGCAGGCAAACACTGCTTCCCAAACTAGAAAAGGTTGCGTCCTACGCGAAACTTGGGCATCTTTCCACATACCGTCTACTCCAACGGGTTCATCGCCCTCGTCCCGCGTATCATGAAATCCTCTGCCACTAAGGTCAAGTGAAGAATCCTCGCCGAGCGTTACTATTCTCTGGAGCGGTTGCCCTACTGGCGGCGACCGGCTACTGCGCGCTCCGGCCGACCTGGAGACGCGCTACCCGCGCGGAAGTCGATCGCATCCTCGGACCCGAACTCGTGCGGCCAGTAACGATTGATCCGGTAAAGAAAGCCCGGTTCAATCGTGCGGTCGCGATTATCGGCTCACTACGCCTAAGTATGTTTCCGACGGACGTCGTTACCCATCTCCACAATATTCAAGAGGATGCGAGAGTTTTTTGGGACACGAATCCCGTCCAGCTTGGAAGACTAAGCGCGGTTATCGACGAAGGACCGTGGCAATGTACGCCCGACATCGGGCGAGGAATCGACCCCAAAGAACCGGTTAATAGACTCATCCAAAGTTTGCCATTTGCCGTACTTGGCTCCACTAAGCCGGCCGACCGAAACCGGTTCAAATATCTCGCGAGCCTTGCCTGTCGATTCTCGCGTCGGTTAGTGGAAAGTGCAACTACTCCAACCGACTACGAGATTTTCGCCCAGGGTAGACAGGACGTAGATTGCGCGATCGCCGAATCAATTGAATCCTCCCGGCTCGACGCCGGGACGTTGCGCAACCTGCTCGATCAGTTGGACAAGCCGCTGCCAGACCGAACCGTGATTCGCGAGGTCGTCCGCGAGGAATTTCGAGACACCTTTTACGACTATCTCCCGGACCCCCGGGCGAGCAAAGCTTGGCAAAGTGGAATTCCGCGGGTTCCCGGAGTCGCCGAGAATGCCCCTTTTCTCTGCGGCAACTATTCCGCCACCGATACGGCGACAGAAATGAATCTCCTCTATTCCAAGATGATGGAGAACGTGTCCGGCGATTATCGAAGATTCGACCCGCGAGCCGAGGCTAAGGTAAGGCAGCTAGCATCCGCCGTAGACGAATTCCCCTGCCCTGCGGAAGACACCCTGGAAGCGTTTGAATTCAAGTTCAAGATGAACCGAATCGATAATTCGTTCGGCCGATATTTACTTGGCTCGCATCTTTCTTCCGACCAACTTCTCGCGGCGAGAATGCTCAGCGAAACGACTCATGAACTCGTGAGAGGCGAACTCTCCTTGGCTCTCTACTCGCGCCAGTTTGGTCATTTGCCGGAAGACCTGTCGGACTTGGTTCATAGCAAAGTTATCGATCGCCCCTTAGTCGACCCCTACTCGGGCGAACCCCTGCACTATGATCCCAAACGCCGCCGGCTCTGGAGTGTGGGGGGCAACATGACCGATGAGCGCGGCACGGGAAAGAAATTTCGAGATCAACTCGAACAAGATCTCATCTGTCCAATACCGTGAGTCGCCGTCCGGGCACTCTCTATCTCGACCAAATCCATTAACATGGACAACATGCCGGAGTATGCTTCTCGTCGCGATCTTTTGAAGCTGGGGTTGGTGAGTGCGGCCGCGGTCGCGATACCGGTGACCGCAATGGGCCAGGTTCCAACCTCGGACGACATCGAAAAAGAGCTCGGCCATCCGTTGCCCGACGAGGCGAAAAAGCTGCTGAAGGCGGCAGTAGAGGCGAACCGCACCAACGCCACCGACCGACTGAAGACAAAGCTTCCCGACTGCAGCGAGCCGTGTTTCGTCTACCGACCGACCGGGGGCAAGAAGTGAACCCATTCGCCTCCCTCCGCGATATGCGCAAAGCGCTGGACCGCAAGGAGGTCTCCTCCGTCGAGCTCACCCGCATGTACCTCGACCGGCTGAAAACGATCGGCACGGCCCACAACGCGGTCGCTGAGTTGACGGAAAGCTTGGCTCTCAAACAAGCCGCCGAAGCCGACCGAACCACCGCCCGCTCGCCCCTTCACGGAATTCCGTTCGGCGTAAAGGACTTACTCGCCACAAAAGGGATCCCCACCCGGTGGGGTTCGCCCGGCCACGCGGACCAGGTTTTCGACTACGACTCGACCGTCGTTCGCCGCCTTGAAGACGCCGGTGCGGTACTGCTGGCGAAGCTTGAGATGATCGAGCTTGCCGGAGGCGGCAACTACAATGTCGCCAACGCCAGTCGCATGGGCCCTTGCCTCAGCGCGTGGGACAAGCGGCTCTGGGCGGGGGGAAGCAGCAGCGGGTCCGGCGCAACCACCGCGCTTGGATGCGTCGGGTTTTCCATCGGGAGCGAGACCAGCGGCAGCATCACCTGCCCCAGCGCGTTCAACGGCGCGACCGGATTCCGCCCTACCTACGGCCGGGTTAGCCGCTTCGGAGCGATGGCGCTTTGCTGGACCCTCGACAAGCTGGGGCCGATCTGCCGGTCGGCCGAGGATTGCGGAACCGTTCTGGAAACCATCGCCGGTCCCGATCCGCTCGACCCGTCGACGTTAGGCGAGCGCCTCTCGCTCCGCTCGCGCGGACCAAAGCCGCGGATCGGGCTGCTCAAGGAAAACTTCAAGGATGCGAAGGCGACCGCGATGGAAGCCGCCTACCACGCGACGCTCGATGCGCTGAGGAAGCTTGGATACGAAACGAGCGAAGTCGCCTACCCGCCCCTTCCCTACGGCACGGCGATCAATATCATCGTGGACGCCGAGGGAGCTAGCGCCCACGAGAATTTCATTCGGAGCGATCGCTTTGCCAAGCTGCAGGACGTCAACCAGATCGCCGGCTTCGCCGCCGCGATGCAAACGAGAGCCGTCGATTACCTCTGGGCGATGCGCCTGCGAACCGAGGCGCTCAAAGCGAACGCCGTTTGGGATAAGTGCGACTGCATTCTGACCCCAACCTTCTACCACCGCGCGATCCCGATCGATCAGCCGTTCGACAAGACCTGGGTCGGAATGGGCGGCGACGACGGCCCGTCGAACCTACTCGGCTGGCCCGCACTCGCCTTCCCGGTCGGCTTCGAGGATGGCGCTCCGATCAGTTGCCAAGTCATCGCCCCCGCCCTCCGCGAAGACGTCTGCTACCGGGTAGCCCGCGACTTCCAGCGAGCGACCGATTGGCACACCTGCCGACCACCAAACGCCTCCTAGCTACGGATAGGTAAACGTGTTGCACACGTTGCCTGTAACCGCCTGGCAGCCCGCCACCGAAGCATCGCACATTACGGTTCCGACCGGGTACTGGTGAACCAGAGCGCAACCGGTTAGGTTCGCGCTGGAATTGATCGCTCCCGGCGTGAGCCACTTGGCGTGACCGTCGAGCATCGTGCAGACAAGGCCTCCGGCGTAGCGGTTCGCCGCAACCTTCATCCGGCCAGTCGACGGCTCGAGCTGGAAGTCCCCGTTGAACGGCTCGATCCAACTGTCTGTGATCGCGGTGCCATCCGGTCGCCTCCCCCACTTCTCCACAATGACGACGGTGTCGCTCACCGCGTCGATCTGCGATCCGCTCAGCCCTTCGGCATGGCGGCACGCGATGAACGAACGAGGAATCGTCTTCGCCCCCGTCGGGTCCTGGCTCAAAGTCGGTGCATCGTCGGAGGGACCGACCAGGAGCGCTTTCGACTTCGTATACGGCATCAGCGCGTTCCACCAACGTAGCGGATGAACGCTCGCCGCGTCCGGCACCACGCCACCGGTTCGCGAGCCAGATGGATTGTTGGTGCTCGCATAGAAAAACAGCCGGTCGTCGAAGTCGTTCATGTACATCTGAGTCGCGATCGACATCTGCTTCTCGTTGGAGAGGCACTGCGTCTTCTTCGCCGCTTCCTTCGCCCGAGCAAAGACCGGAAAAAGAATCGCCGCCAAGATCGCGATGATCGCAATGACCACGAGGAGCTCGATAAGAGTGAACGCGCGCGAAGACTTCACGCTATCAGCATAGTGCAGCTATCGCGCCTGCCGCAACCGTCTTAAGCTAACCGTAACCTCGCCCTATTTGCTGTAACGGAAGTACGGCTCGATACCGCGAGCCCGCCTTGTCTTGAGGCGCTAACCCTCTGCCAATACGAGACATGGTGAGAACTACGATCGGGTATGAGGAATACTCCTTACAGGCAGGAATCGACCACTCTGAGCAGCGAGGAAGGGTGTTGCGGACCCAGGAAGAATAAGAATGGACGGGGCTTCGCAATATCCGGCGGAAATGAACGAGGTCTTGGCTCTTTGGAATCGAGGAGTGCGAGCTTCCAATTGGGACGAGAATGCAATTCGCATTAGCCTGGAGAAAACATCAGGCACCCCCCACGAGGCGTACCCACGCTTGCTGGCTTATTATCACGAGTTGGATTCGGGCCGGATAACCCAAGCTCTCCAACACATCCAGCGTGCCTACGCAATTGCCAGAAGCTTTGAGTGGTTGCGAGGGAGCTTCTTCGACCAAGTCAGGCTGGAGTATGCATTCGTACTTGCCCGAACCGGAATGGCACTTCCAAAGGCAATCGAATTATTCGATTCGGTTGCGGGCCCGAGAAGATACCTGCAAAGACTCCGTGCCCTTGCCGCCATCGAAATTGCGACGGGTACCGGCGACCCGACAAAACGCTGGAGGAGGCGGAACAACTGCTTTCGGCCCACCCCCAGCGTGACCGGGACAACATGCAGGCGGAAGCGGACTGGCTGCGCGACTTGCGCAGAATGATGTAGAAACGAATATCGCCCCTCGGTTCCATAATGAAAGGGTGAACGACCGAGTTTTGGTTTTCGACACGACTCTGCGCGACGGTGAGCAGAGTCCCGGGGTGCGCCTGTCTCTCGATGAAAAGCTAGAGATCGGACGTCAACTTGTGCTCCTCGGCGTCGACATTCTAGAAGCCGGGTTCCCGATCTCCTCCCCCGGCGATTTTCAAAGCGTCAACACCTTGGCCAAGGAGCTCAAGGGGGTTACGATTTGCGGCCTCACACGCGCCCGCGAGAAAGATATCGAAGTGGCCGCCGAAGCGCTGGAACCCGCCGAGCGACGGAGGATCCACACCGGATTGGGTGTCAGCGAGAACCACCTGCGGCACAAGCTCCGGATGACCCGCGAGCAGGCGCTGGAAGTCGGCGTAAACGCGGTCAAGTTCGCCCGGCAATACACCGACGACATCGAGTACTTCATGGAAGATTCGGGCCGGGCCGACCTCGACTACGTCTACAAGGTCGTCGAAGAGGTCATCAAAGCGGGCGCGACCACCATCAATGTTCCCGACACCACCGGCTTTACCTACCCGAACGAGTACTACCACCTCATCAAGGGGATCATTGAGAACGTCCCCAATTCCGATAAGGCGGTCTTCTCCTGCCACTGTCACAACGACCTCGGCATGGCCACCGCCAACACCCTCGCCGGCGTCATGGGCGGCGCGCGGCAGGTCGAAGTGACGGTGAACGGCATTGGAGAGCGGGCCGGCAATACGGCGTTGGAAGAGGTCGTCATGGCGCTCTTCATCCGGCACGATAAGTTTGACGTCGGGACGAAAATCGACACGACCCAGTTGCTGCCAACCTCTCGCATGGTCTCGCGCCTCACCGGAATGGTCGTTCAGCGGAACAAAGCCGTCGTTGGCGCCAACGCCTACGCCCACAGCAGCGGCATCCACCAAGACGGCGTCCTCAAAGAGCGTTCGACCTACGAAATTATCGACCCGAAGCTTGTCGGCGCGGAAAAGAGCGAAATCATCCTAACCGCCCGCTCCGGCCGCCACGGCCTGAAACACCGCCTCGCCGAGCTCGGCTTCAACTACACCGACGAGCGGTTCGAAGGAATCTACGACGCGTTCGTAAAAATGGCCGACACCAAGACCGAAGTCAAAGAAGAAGACCTCCGCGAATTGGTCCGGTAGTTTCAGGATCCCATCGTCGTTCCCACTTTGCCGGAAGGGGCTTACCAAGCCCCTTCCGGGCTCATAGTCCGACACCGGGAGCAGCCCATACCCAACTTCGAAGGTTACATCTCCAGAGGTATCTAGCCAGGCGAGAAGACGAGATTCTCCCGAACCTCAAAGAGGTTCCGTCCCCCAGCGAAGGGTTGCCCTGCGTAGCAGGGCAACCCTGGTATCGAGACCGACAATCCATCAACACCAACGGGGTTGCCTCTAAAAAAATTTAGCACCACCGGGGCCAATCCTGCAACGCGAAAAACCCTCCCGAACCTCAACGAGGTTCCTTCCCCTAGCGAAGGGTTGGACCCGCGTAGCAGGGTCCTACCCTGGTAAAGGCGACCGTCACCCCATCAACCCCAACGGGGTTGCGTCCCTTTAATCCCACAGATACCGCTCATCCCAGGCGCGGCCGTGTTCTTTCAACAGGCTTCTGAGCTCGTCTTGAAACGAATACCGGCGGTGGTGTTCTTCTTGATTCTCCACATACCGGCGGACCGCTTCGATCTCGGCGGTTCCAACCGAGAAGACGCCGTAGCCGCTTTGCCAATGAAAGCCGGGGATCTTCTCACCTAGCCAAAGGCTGGAGACCCGCTTGAGTTCCTTCGCCCAGTCCGCCTGGGATCTGGATCTGCCGAGCTGGGCGAGAATGTGGACATGGTCCTCGACCCCTCCGACGATCATCGAGGGGCAGTCCAGTCGTCCCGACACGGCTCCGATATAGGCGTGGGCTTCCTCGCGAAGGGACTTTTCTTTGAGGAAGGGTCGCCTATCTTTTGTCGAAAAGACCAGGTGTACGAAGACCGCTGAAAGGGACTGAGGCATAGCTTTGCCTCAGAATATCCGGACGCAACCCCGATGGGGTTGAACGGATTATCGGCCTTCGCACCAGGGTAGGACTCCGCTACGCGGGTCCAACCCTTCGCTTGGGGACGGAACCTCTTCGAGGTTCGGGAGGCGGGTGCCTGCTTTGGCTTGTTCGAGGTCGGGTGGAGGACGCAACCCCTTTGGGGTTGATGAGTTGTCGGCGTAGATACCAGGGTAGCTCGTGCCTCGCAAACCTTCGCTGCCGGACGAAATCCCTTCGGGATAGGGGAGGCCACCTTTCCGAGTAGCCGGCCCTACATGGAGCGGCACAGTCGCCATCGTAACAGTTATCCCCGGCCACACGGGCGTGTAGGCTGGTGGGGTGAGTTATCCGCTGTATCTCGTCGATGCGTTCGCCTCCGGTCCGTTCACTGGGAACCCGGCGGCGGTTTGCCTTCTTCGAGAAGAGGCCGACGCCGAATGGATGCAACGCGTCGCCATGGAGATGAACCAAGCGGAGACCGCTTTCATCAATCCGCTAGCCGATAACCGTTTCGGCCTCCGATGGTTCACCCCGACCATCGAGGTCGACCTGTGCGGCCACGCGACTCTCGCTTCCGCCCATGTCCTCTTCAGCCGCGGCTACGAGGGCGACGTCATTCGGTTCGAAACCCGTAGCGGCGAGCTGAGGGCGACCAAGGTTGGACGCGACATCGAACTCAATTTCCCGGCCGAGCCTCCCATGCCGGCACCGCTGCCGCACAATCTTGAGTTCCTGGGCCAAGCACCCGTATGGACCGGGAAGAACCGCATGGACTGGTTCGTCACGTTGCCGGACGCTGCCCACATCCGCGCTCTTCAACCGGACTTTGCCGAGATCGCCGCGCTCGGTATCCGCGGGCTCATCGTCACCGCGCCGGACCCCTCCGCAGAGTACGATTTCGTCTCCCGATGTTTCTTCCCGCAGTCCGGTATCGCCGAGGACCCCGTAACCGGCTCTGCCCATTGCGCGCTGGCGGCTTACTGGAGTCAGGAGCTTGGAAAGTCGTCGCTTACCGGCTACCAAGCCTCCGCCCGCGGGGGCGTGGTCAAGATGCAGGTAGACGGCGCGCGCATTAAGCTTCAAGGCCAGGCCATCACCACGTTGGAGGGTACGTTTCTGGCGTGACGTTTCGCTGGGCGGAAAATGATCCAAGCCTAATGCCGGTCGTTCGAAAGCTTTTCGCGGAGTACCAGCTCGACCTCGGCTTCGACCTCGGCTTCCAAAGTTTTCAACAAGAGCTGGACGGCTTGCCCGGCAAATACGGCCCTCCGAAAGGGGCGATCCTCTTGGCGGAGGAAGGCGGCGAAGTCGCCGCCGGGGCCGCGATTCGCGACCTCGGCGACGGGATCTGCGAAATCAAGCGCCTCTACGTTCGGCCGCCGTTTCGCCGTCGGGGATTGGCGAAGAGCATCTCGATCGCATTGATCCACCGTGCCCGAGAGCTCGGATACGAACGGGTTCGGCTAGACACCTTACGCCGCCTTACCGGCGCTCTCGAGCTCTACCTTGCCCTCGGGTTCGAAGAGATTCCCGCGTACAACTTCAGCCCGATGCCCGATATCATCTATCTTGAACGCCGGATTTAACGTCGATCTTGCCGCCGCTTACCAAGATCCGAAGCCACTCCGCGGCGCGGGCGGTGAAGGGACGCTGCTGCTCGGGAGTGGCCGAGTTGTTGTGGGGCGAGTCGACCATCGGCGCGGCCTCCTTACGGCCTCTAATCTGATTGAAGGCGGTCCAGATTCCTGCCGGTGGCGCGACCGTATCGACAAATCCCATCGCCACCAAGCTCGTCGCTCGAATGTGGGAAGCGAAGTTAATGCAGTCCACATACCGGGCGGTCTCCATCACTTTGGGATCGTTTCCGGGAAAGAACGGATATCCGGCCTGTCGGCCGTATAGCTGCGCATTCAGGTCGCAGCCAGCCGGTTCATTCACGATCAGGTGCGTGACCTTCGGGTGAAGCCCCGCGACCGCCAGACTTTGCTGGCCACCCATGCTGGTCCCCATCACCACCAAGGTCTTGCCATCCCACTCCGGATGGTGCGAAAGGTAATCGACCGCCCGGTAGTCGCGAAGGTACATCTCCACGAAGTAGCTCTTCTCCCGGTCGTCTTGCCCGATCGCCTGGTAGCTTCTCAGAACGGGAGGCAACCCCTGGTAGTAAGAGGCCGGCTCCGTCGGCAGCACGTCGTGTGGCTCGATGTTCAACACCAGCCACCCCTCGGCAGCTCGGTCCGTCACCCACGGCCGCTGCAAAGGATAGGGCGGACTGGCCCATTGAAGAAGAAGCAGCGCGGGGTACTTACCGTGCTTGGACGGCTTCGCGAGCTGCCCATAAACGTGAGTGCCGTTGACGTGATCCATACGAATGGTGGCGTAATCCACGTCCGGCTTGCCGCTCTCCGCCGGAGTCACCACCGGGTTCTCTGGGATCGCCTTGAGTCCGGCGATCTTCCCACGCCAAAACGCGTCGAAGTCCTTCGGCCGGGGCGATACCGGGCGTAAATGGGTAGGATCGACGGCCGCTCCAAACGCGGCCGGACGCTCTCCAGCGGGTCCGACTTCCAAGTAGATCATCGCCGGCTCGTCGACCGCGACTTCGATCGTCGCCTTGCCGGCGGAAAGGTCCAACTCACCGGATCGAACGACGGTCTGATTGTTCTTCTTGACCGTATAGGCGACCTTCGTCACCGAGGATCCGGTAACCGGGGTGATCGTCCATCCGGCCTTCTCACCCCTCTTGTAGATTCCCGAGGCGTTGAACGGCTGGACCGTCGGGCGGACCGAGGTTTGTTGCGGCTGGGCGTGGATCGATCCAACGGTAACGGCTGCGAAGAGGACAAGACAGGCTTTCAGACCTGGTAGGCCCCGGCGGACGGCTCGTGTCGACGACATGGATCGAAGTCTATCGCGAGACGGTGATGTCTTGCCTCTTTTCCGGATTTCTCCACCCCCAACCCCCTCCTCATCGCACATACATCGACGAGGAGGGGGCCTGGAGGACTACTTGAAGAAGTCGAATCCGTGGAGTTTGTCGCGGATGGCGGCGAGGAACTTGCCGGCCAGCATTCCGTCGACCAAGCGGTGGTCGTAGGTCAGCACCAGGTGCATGATCGATCGGATGGCGATCATGTCGTCGACGATCACCGGCTCTTTGGAGATCGAATATGTGCCGAGGATGCCGGCCTGCGGCGCGTTGATCATCGGTGTTCCGAACAGTGCGCCGTACGTGCCGGGGTTGGTCAAAGTGAACGTTCCCCCCTGCACGTCGGCTACGCCGAGCTTGTTCGCGCGCGCCTTCTGGGCGATCGCGTCGAGATCGCGGGCGATGTCGATTAGATTCTTCTTGTGGCAGTCGCGGATCACCGGGACGATCAGGCCACCCTCTCCACCCTTGCCGAGCGCGACCGCGACGCCGATGTGAACCCCCTTGTTCATCACGATCATGTTGTCCTCGCGCAGGCTTGAGTTCACTAGCGGGAACTCCGTCAGCGCCTCGGCAAGCGCCTTGATGAAGAACGGGGTGTAGGTGAGCTTGACTCCGTAAGTTTCGAGGAACGAGTCCTTGTTGATCTCCCGGAACTTGACCATGCTGGTCACATCCACCTGGGTTACCGTCGAAACAGTCGGCACCTGAGAGGAGCGGATCATCGCGTCCGCGATCATCTTCCGCATTCCCGCCAGCGGCACGAGCTCCTGCTCCGGTCCCGCCACCGTCGGCTGCGGCGCGGCCTTAGGTTGCGGAACCGTGGCGGCGGGTACTGCCACTTTCGTCGGCGTGGCTTCGATGATCTGCGAAGCGACCTTACGGCCACTCGCCAAATACGCCTCGACGTCGCGCTTGGCGACCCGGCCGCCTTCGCCCGTACCGGTTAGCCCTTGGATCTCCTCTTCGGAAATCCCGTGCTCCTTCATCATCGCCCGCACCACCGGCGTGTACCACTTTCGATCACCTTCTGAGCTTGCCGCCGCTGGTGCGGGGACAGTCGCCGGAGTTGCGGGCGCCGCGGTCGGCGCCGCCGGAACTGGAGCCGCCTCGGCAGCAGGAGCGGAAGCGGGCGTCGCCGCACCGGCACTGTCGTCGATGAGCCCCATCGCCGCGAATACCTCGACGGCTCCCCCTTCCTGAACGAGGATCTTGGCCAAAATTCCGGTTGCCGGGGCGACCAGCTCGGTGTTGACCTTGTCGGTCATGATCTCGACGACCGGTTCGTCCTCCTTGACGAAGTCTCCCTCTTTCTTCAGCCAACGGCTGACGGTTCCCTCGTGGACGGACTCTCCAAGCTCCGGCATCTTGATCTCGACAGGCATGCCGCGAGTTTACCGACCAACCGCACCGCCAGTTGTGCCGTGAGTGCCAGACGAGGATTCCTTCGTCGCTTTAGACGCCGACTTGACCGGCGTGGTTGGCGCCTTCACCAATTCGTCGTCCGAAATCGAGGTGAGGGCGAAGAGGACCGAGGCGGCGATCGTCAGTCCGAGCAGGATCGTATAAAGGTAGCCAAGAATTCCCGCCTTTACAATCGTCTTAATCCACCCCTGGCCATAAACGCGGCGTAGAGCCAATAGCGAGTAGATCGGCACCCAGAGAGCCAGCCCCAGCTTTGGAAACAGCCACCATAGGCTAGACGGCATTGGCAGGGCGATGAGCAAAACCAAGAAGTAGAACGAGTGACAGTGAAGGGCAAAGACGATGTGTTCGACGTAATACCGTCGGCTTCGAATATAGAGAAACCACAGAACCCCCGCAAAGAGCGGGAGCATTATGAAGATCGCCGTCGGGAGCTCCGAGTAAAACGCGTCATTCAGCCTCGGCCCGCTCACCGCGCTCATGCGCCGGATCTGCAAATTGATAAATCCGAACAGCCCCGGTTCCGTCTGCGAAATGTGTAGCGCGTCGGGGCTGATCGCCTCCGCCTTCTTGTTCATGAACGTGTTGACGTGCAGCACCGAGCAAAACAAGAAGAACACCGCGGTGATCAACAGGTAGAGCCGCAAAGGCGAGATGTACTTGGTTCGCCGGCCCCGGGACCATTCGAGAGTTAGAAAGCCAGGCCGGGCGAAAAGCGGCGCCAGCGTTCGTAGAAACTTGGAGTCGATCCGCACGAACTCGTCGTACGCCTCCTTGAAGATCTCGACCAGCGAGATCTTAACGTCGACGTTCTCCTGGCCGCACTCGGGACAGTACTTCGCGGTGGTCGGCGTGTCGCAATTGAGGCACTGAGTCCCGCGCCGGGCTTCTCGCCGGCGATTGATCTTTCGCGACAGTCGAGGCCGTCGCCAAAGACGCGTCCGAGGATGGGGCGGCGGCAGTGGCGGCGGTTCAGGGGGCGGGTTGGCGATCAACGCATTTCCATGGTAACGCAGTTACCGTTGAATTTCTGGGACCCACGCGGTCGTTCGGCCCGCTACCTGCTCACGAACGATCGCTCGCCCCCCGATCGCCTCGGCCCCTTTCTCGCCGCCCCAGCGGTGATGGAAGAGCCAGTTCTTCGGGAATTTGTCCTTATCGGCGTCGACCTCAACGGCATCTTTTAAGATTTGGCGGGTCACCGTATGCAACGCTTTGACCTCTTCAGGAGTCAGCGAAGAGGAAAGTCGCTTCGGCGCGATCTTCGCCTGGTACAGCATCTCGTCGGCGAGGTAGTTACCCACCCCGGCGAACACTCCCTGGTCGAGTAGAACCGCTTTGATCGGCGCTTTGCGCTTTCCAAGGATCTTGGCCAGCTCTTCCACACTGGGCAAGGCTTCGTACACGTCGAACCCCAGCCGCTTCACCCTCGTGTCCACTTCCGGACCATCTGCCAGCCATAGCCGGCCAAGCCGGCGGCCGTCGGTAAATGCGACCCGGCTGCCATCCTCGGCTTCGATGAGCAGTTTCAGGAACCGAGGATTCCCGTCCTCGTCGTCCATCGGCGCTTTGCCGTGGGAGTGAAGTCGTTGCGAGCTTTTGCCGAGCTCCCGGACCCACCCGCTCATACCCAGGTGCCCGAACAGCCACGGGCGCTCGTCCAGCTCGATCCACCAGTACTTCCCTTTCCTTCCAACGCCGGTGACCACATGCCCTTCAAGGGCGCTCCTGATCGCCTCCGCGGGCGTCCCGGAATTGACGATCTCGTCGTCGGCGACGGTGGCGCTGACGATCTTCTTCCCACCGAGCACCCGGCGCATCATACGACAAACGGATTCAACTTCCGGCAGTTCCGGCATGGCCTATTTTGCCGCGCGGCGTGACTCATTAGCGACGTTCGACGCTGCCGATTCTAGTCGCCCGTCGGAACGACCCCTGCACCCTCAAACATCAAGATCGTCGTTCGCTGAGGCGCGCGGGTTCGGTGGACGACCCCTTTGGGCACTGTGATCCCTTGTTTCGGGCCTAACTCCACCGTCCGATCCTCCAGGTCCACGAGCAGGAGACCTTCCACGACAAAAAAGAACTCGTCCTCGTCATCGTGCTTGTGCCAGTGAAATTCGCCGTGAAGAATGCCGAGCCGCACCACGCAGTCGTTGACCTGCGTCAGGGTTTGGTTGAACCAAGGCTCATTCTCCCGATCGAGCTGCCTCACGTCGATCTGTTCGAGCGGGGCGAACTTGACGTCGAGATTGATGTTGTAAGGCATTGAGGCCATACCACCAATGTAGCATCGGCTCCCAACACCACCTCGGGTTAAAGCACTGCGTTAAGCTCGAAGAGCTCCGCGAGAATTCTCTTCAACTCATACACTTTATTCTTTTCGAGATTTCCGACCACACGCGCTACGCGATCCTTCCTGATCGTGTACAGCTTTTTCGCGTCGCAGTAACCAATATGGTCCAAGCCGTTATCAGTCGTCGCTGGAATCTCGACCCATCCGGCCCGATTGTACGGCTTAGTCGATGTCATACCGGCCACGGCAAGCGTGGTGTACTTATCGTTGCCAGACAGCAGGTCTGTCTGCACAACTACCGCATAGTGCTTCTCTCTAAGAAGGTCTTCGTGAGAGCGGTCCTCGGCTGGAGGTCCAAAATCGTAATAGATAATTGAGCCCAACTTGAAGCGAGGGTTAATCTCCTCGCCTTGGTCACTCGCCAAACGCTGCCGTCTCCCCTTGCATCCTATAGAGGGCCGGATTCGGCTCGAGATCCTCGGGACCCCAATTGGAGAGATCTGCCGTCGCCAAGGAGTTGTAGCCTATTTCAACGGGAACAAGCCCGGCGACCTTCTCGCTTTTCCCTCGGAGCTCGTCGATTGCCTCGCCAACGAGGGTTCCAACAAGCGCCTCGACCGGCACGTTCCGCCGTAGCGCAAGAGCCTGTAAGTAGGCGCTTCGCTCTTTACTGAGCCCTATCTGCTTCTCGATCCTCACTGCCATTCACTTAAATCTTACAACTATTCCGACTCCCGCATCATAGTTTACGTTTCTTGATTCGAGGTGCTCCGGTCCTCCTTGGATCACTAGATAGCCGACCCGGCGTGCCGCCGGATGACCTCCATAAACGCCTCGCCGTACTTCTCCAATTTCGCTTGGCCGACTCCCGATACCAGGAGAAACTCGGCGGCTGTTTTCGGTTTGGAGGCCGCCATCCCGACAAGGGCGGCGTCCCCGAAGACGACGTAGGGAGGAACCTGCTGCTCGTTCGCCAGCTTTCTCCGGAGGGCGCGAAGCTCCTGGAACAGCTCCTCGTCCGCCGGTCTCGAAGCGGGAGTCGACGATTTCGAACGAGATCCCCGCTCGGCCCGCACCTTCACCCGCGGGCGAGCGAGCTCGATTCGGGCTCCCTCCCGCAAGATCGGCCGGGTCTGGGGCGTGAGTTTCAACACGCCGTACGACTGTGCGTCTTGAATCAGAAGTCCGTGGTGCACGAGTTGCCGCACCAGGCTCGACCACTCGTCGGCGCTCCAATGCTTCCCGCTCCCGTAGGAAGGAAGGTCCGTATGGCCCCAGTCGATCAGCTTTTGACTCTCCGACCCACGCAAAACGTCCACCACGTGCCGCATTCCAAACCGTTGGCGGAGCTCGTAGACGCACATCAGAACCTTTTTCGCGTCGTCGGTAGCGTCGAACTTTTCCGGCGGGGTTAGGCAGACGTCGCAGTTCCCACACTCCCCTTCGTAGATCTCACCGAAGTACCGCAACAGAAACCCGCGCCGGCAGGTCATCGCCTCCGCCATCTCGATCATCGCGTTCAGCTTCTTAAGCTCGATCTGCTTCTGAGCCTGATTCTCGCTCTGCTCGATCAGCGCCTTGACGGTAACGATGTCGCCCGTTCCATACATGAGGAGAGCTTCGGAGGGGAGTCCGTCCCGACCCGCGCGGCCGGTCTCCTGGTAATAACCCTCGATGTTCTTCGGCATGTCGTGGTGCACGACGAACCGCACGTTCGGCTTGTCGATCCCCATACCAAAGGCGACGGTGGCGACAACCACCCGGATATCGTCTTTCTGAAATCCGTCTTGGACCCGCGCCCGCTCCTTGGCGTCGAGCCCGGCGTGATATGGCGCGGCTGAAATTCCCGCTTCTCGCAGCCCTTCCGCCACCTGCTCGACCCGCTTGCGGCTGAGGCAATAGACGATGCCGCTGTCGTCCGGCTTCGACTTCACATATTCCAGGAGCTGAACCGCCGGCCGCCGCTTCTCCACCACCGTGTAACGGATGTTCGGCCGATCGAATCCCGAGACGAACACCTGAGGGTCGGCGAGGTGGAGCCTCGTCAGGATATCGTCACGAGTAAGCGAATCGGCGGTCGCCGTCAACGCGATGAACGGTACTTCGGGAAAACGGTCGCGGATGAGTCCGAGTTGAACGTACTCGGGCCGGAAGTCGTGTCCCCACTGCGAAACGCAATGCGCCTCGTCGATTGCGAACAGCGAGAGCTTCACCCGCTGAAGCCGGGCGAGCGTCTCCTGCATCATCAGCCGCTCCGGCGCCACGTAGAGCAGGCTTAACTGCCCCTCGTGCAACTGGCGAAGCACTTTATCGGCTTGAGCCTCCCTTAGGCTGGAATTGAGGAAAGCCGCCGAGACCCCGTTCTCCACGAGCGCATCAACTTGGTCCTTCATCAGCGAGATCAAGGGCGACACGACGATCGCCGTCCCCTGTTTGAGAAGGGCTGGAATCTGGAAGCAAAGCGACTTACCGCCGCCGGTGGGCATCAGGACGAACGTGTCGCGTCCGCCCATCACGCTCTCGATGACCGGCTCCTGATCCAGCCGGAACTGGTCGTAGCCGAACACCTGGCGCAGCACTTCGCGAGCGGATTCCATGGGCATATATAGTGTACGTCTGTCGACGCCACTCATGCCCGCCTAGACGATCTCGACCGTAACCGGAATCACGTGGTTGATCATGTAGTTCTCCCGATCGAGGTCCCGCGTCACCGGCTGAACGTTTCCGTCCGCATCGGTGGCCCGAGCCATGAGGAAGCATGGCCCGGTAGCCGGCGCTACCCAATCGTGCTCCCATAATTGCCATGCGAATCGTTCCGGATTCCCCGTCAGACGCGCTTCACTCCAGTTCTCTCCCCCGTCGTCGCTGAATTCAACCTTTGCCACCGAGGACTCCCCCGCCCATGCCGCCCCGACCACCCGATAAGAGGAGCCGGAAGCGATGACTTCACCCGCCGTGGGACGGGCGATCTGGGCCTTGACGAGCATTCCCGCAACTGGGGCTCGGCGGACCAATCCCCCTTCCCGCTGCCAATAGGCGTACTCGATCGTCTGAAAGAACCCGGTATATGGCTTGTCCACGACAAGCAGTCGCGAGAGCCACTTTACGGAGGCGACTCCGAACCAGCCCGGTACGATGGCGCGTACCGGAAAGCCGTGCGTGGGTGCGATCGGTTCTCCGTTCATTCGGTACGCCAAAAGCACGTCCGAACGGCACTTATCGATCGGAACGCTTCGGGCGAACTTGATCGGAGCTCCCGGTCGGGGAGGATTTTTGATCTCTCCGCCATCGGCTCCTTCGAAAACCACTTCGACCGCATTCGAATGCACGCCGGCTCTTTCCAAGATCGCGCTGAGCGGCGCTCCCTCCCAATTCGCCGTACTTACTCCCCCCTGTTCCCATTGGATGCCGCACATTGTGGGCGACAGGTATCGGCGACCGTTGCCTGCGCACTCGGTGGTGACGGTAACGCTTTTCGATGGCATTGCCTGCAGCTCGTCATAGCTCAGGGAGAGCGGCTTTTCCACCGATCCTTCCACGCTTAGCCGCCACTCGCAAAGGTCCAGTTCTGGCGCGGCAAAGTGGCTTCGAACGAAATACCGGTCGTTCGGCGTAATCGGCCCATCGAGGGCCGAAAATGGGGATTCTCGAGTCGGTTCAGGCTCCCCTAAATTCTGGGCCCTTGCCATCGCATGAAGGTTACACCGTTGTCCCCACCTGAAGAAAGGAGGCGACGGTATCCTTTTCCAATGCCCTCCCCGCTCGAGACATTAAAGTCACGTCTTGCCGACGTAAACGCCCTGCGCTCCGCCACCGCCATGATGGACTGGGACCAGCAGACCTATATGCCGCGGGGAGGCGCCGAAGCCAGGGCCGAGCACCTCGGAATCCTTAGCCGCATGGCCCACGAGACGTTCGTGGCCGACGAGACGCGCCGGGCCCTCGACGACGCCCAAGGGAGCGCCGAGGGAGACGACGCGGCGATGATCCGCGTGACCCGCCGGGATATCGACCTTGCGACGAAGCTCCCCACCAAGCTCGTCGAGGAAAAGTCGAAATTGGCCGCCATCGCCCACGAGCGCTGGGTCGAGGCACGCGCAAAGTCCGATTTCGCCGGCTTCGCCCCGACCCTCGAAAGGATGTTCGACATCGTCCGAGAGGAAGCCGAGCATCTGGGCTACACCGACCATATCTACGACGCGCTGATCGACCAATACGAAGAAGGTGCGACCGCGGCCGAAGTCCGCGCGATGTTCGAGTCGATAAAGGGGCCGCAAGTCGCGCTCGTCAAGAAGATTAAGGAGCAGCCTCAAGTCGACGACGCGTTCCTTTATGGAAACTGGGACGAAGGTGCGCAGAGCAAATTTACCGAGCACCTGGCCAAAGCGGTCGGCTTCGACTTCGAGCGCGGCCGCCAGGACACCGCGCCGCACCCGTTCTGCACCGGCTGGTCGGTAGGCGACATTCGCCTCACCACCCGCTATAAGCCGTACCTTGGCAGCGCCATCTTTGGAACCCTCCACGAGGCGGGCCACGGAATGTACGAGCAAGGCTCGCCGATGGCTTGGGACCGGACTCCTCTCGCGGGCGGCGTGTCGCTCGGACTCCACGAGAGCCAGTCGCGTCTCTGGGAAAACATCGTAGGCCGGAGCCGTGCTTTTTGGGAGCGCTTCCTTCCGGGTCTGAAAGAGAGCTTCCCCGCCATCGGCGACGTCGATCTCGACACGTTCTACCGCGCGATCAACAAAGTCGAACCTTCGTACATCCGCGTCGAAGCGGATGAGCTGACTTACAACCTGCACGTCCTCGTCCGGTTCGAGCTCGAGTGCGACGTTCTTACCGGCAAGCTCGCGGTCAAGGACCTGCCCGACGCTTGGAACGCCAAGTACGAAGAATATCTCGGCATCACGCCCCGGAACGACGCCGAAGGTTGTCTCCAGGATGTGCACTGGTCGATGGGCTCGATCGGCTACTTCCCGACTTACTCCATGGGCAACCTGCTCTCTTACCAAATCTGGACCGCCCTTCAGCGCGACCTGGGCGATACCGACGCCTTGATTTCAAGCGGCGACTTCGCCTCGATTCTCACCTGGCTACAGGACCATGTATATTCGAAAGGGCGCAAATACTCCCCGAAAGATCTGGTGAGACAGGTAACCGGAGAGGCGATTTCGTCCCGAAGTTACCTGGACGGTCTGGAGCGTAAGTACGTAGAGATCTACCGCTTGTAGGTTGAAAAGCCGACGCACGAAAAATACACCGAGGGGCACACCAGCCCCTCTTTTGCCTCCTAATATGTATGGTTGCGGGCCTGCATGGTTATTGAGGGGAAAGTGGAGGAGCTTCGTGATTCGTCGATCCTGATCGTTGATGACGAGGACGATCACCTTGTCTTGCTCTCTCACGCCCTTCGACGAGCCGGTTGCGCGGCGGTCCACACGGTCTCCGACCCGTTTCGCGCCGCCGAAATGCATCGACAGGTCAATCCCGATCTGATGCTGCTCGACTATCGGCTCCCCCCGATCGACGGCTTTAGAGTCCTTGCCGACGTTTGGGCTCACAAAGAGCCGGAGGATCGAAACCCGGTGATCATGATCACCGGCGGAGCCGAGGATGCGGTTCGCCTGAAGGCGCTCGACCTCGGCGTCAGCGATTTCCTCGAGCACCCTTCCGATATGTTGGAACTTACGTTGCGAGTTCGCAACGTGCTCAGAATCCATAAGCTTTACCGCCAAGTGCAAAACCAGATGCGACACCTGGACGAGATGGTGCAGGAGCGGACGCAGCAACTTGAATTCGCCCAAAGAGAAATCCTCGACCGTCTCGCCCTCGCCGCCGAGTTCCGAGACGACGCCACGGGCGAGCACGCGCGACGGGTCGGCTTCCTCTCTCAAGAGATAAGCGTCGAGCTCGGAATGGAGCCCTGGTTCTGCGACGCCATCGCCTCCGCCGCCCTCTTGCACGACCTTGGCAAGATCGGCCTCCGTGACGCGGTTTTGCTTAAGCCGGCCAAGCTCACCCCGATCGAGTTCGCGCACATCCAGACCCACCCGGAAATAGGCGCACAAATCCTGGCTGGGTGCAATCAGCCGGTCCTCCTCATGGCAAGAGAAATCGCCCTCACTCACCACGAACGGTGGGATGGCAAAGGCTATCCCAGCCGACTCGCCGGCGAAAATATACCGATAAGCGGCCGGATCGTAGCGGTGGCCGACGCCTACGACGCAATGACGACGGCGAGGCCCTATAAAGAAGCGATGACCCGCTCGAGCGCGCTCGCCGAGATCTCCCGCTCCCGCGGCACCCAATTCGATCCGCAAATCGTTGACGCGTTTCTTCGGTGTCAACAGCATGTCGAGCGTGTCGCCGGATAACATCCGGGCACTATGGCTGCCACGGAACTCGCTCCCATCGTCGTCGAACCGGTCGTCTTGGACGGACGGCGCTTGAGGCTGGAGCCGCTGACGCCCGCCCACGCCCCCAGCCTCGCTCCGCACGCGGACTTAGCCCTTTTCCAATACTTCGTAAGGGACCGCCCCTTCAACGCCGACGAGGCCGGTCTCGTAGCGTTCATTAAGCACCTCGCCGCCATGCCCAACACCGTGCCGTTCGCCATGGTGGTCAAGGAAACCGGCGAAGCGGTCGGCTGCTCGACCTACATGGACATCCGGCACATCCACCGGGGCCTCGAGATCGGAATGACCTGGATCGGACGGGCTCATCAAGGGACGTTCGTGAATCCGGAGGCGAAGCTTCTGATGCTCGAACACGCGTTCGAATCGATCGGATGCGAGAGGGTTCAGCTCAAGTGCGACGCCCGAAATCTCCAAAGCCAGGCTGCGATTTTGAAGCTGGGCGCGGTTTTCGAAGGCCGCCTGCGCAAGCACTTCGTCCTCCCCGACGGGTTCGTCCGCGATACGATGATGTACTCCATTGTTAAATCCGAGTGGCCGGGCGTAAAGGCCGGCCTTCTTGCGCGTTTGTAAGTCGGAGAAATCACCGATGTTGACTTACCTGCTCGCGATCACCCTTGCTCCTCAATCGGTTCCCCCCTCGATCCAGCCTGCGTTCGAAAAGATACGGCGATCGCTGGGATCTGACGAGACCTGCAAAGTGATCCCTTCTCCCGACGGTTCGTTCCGTATTCTCATCACCGAGACCGAGCACTACATGTCGGGCGTCGGCCAAAACCAGGATCCCCGAACGCCTCAACAGCTCAAGACGGTTAAATTGGAGCTCGTCGATCAGCTCTGCGCGGTGAGCGCGTCGAATCAGGCCAAACCGATTGCCCAGCTCTTCCAAAACGATCCTGACGTTTCGCCTAACCCGCGGATGCTGGTGAACCTTGGGAAAGGACAAGGCCTACAGTGGTATGCCCACGCATCGTACGAGCGGATCCGTGGCGTCCGAAAGGCGCTCGGCCTGTCCGGTGGCGAGGAGCCGGTCAAGCTCGCGATTCGAGCCCTGAACGTGGACGGAAGCCACAACGCCCCTCCCGCCTACCAAGACCTGTTCGCGATGAAGGACGCCGCGGTTCCAGCGCTGGAAAGGTCGGCTTCGAAAGCTCCGGTGGCGGTTCAAATCCTGGCCAATCTAGGGACTCCAAAATCGGTTGCCGCCCTCATCCGCCTAAACCGCGACGCTACCCTTCGATCGGTCGTGGAGTTAGCGGTCTCGTTCAAGAAGTTCGGACCGGAGATGAAACCGGTCTACGCGTCTGGCCTTCGCGATGGCATTCTCGCGACCCAGGCCGCCGCCGCGGCCGAGAGATTTGGTTGGACGGACCTCCTCCCTGCGATCCAAGCCCGGTACTCCCATGCCCAGGACGTTCGCGAAGCGCTTTTCCTGCGCCACGCCATTCGCCGACTGAAGTCGAATGTCGACCTTCCTGGACTCGCCAAGTCGAATCAGATCTACTTTGGCTGGAACGACCACGACACCCGCGCGCTTCTGGCGTGCGGAGACCCGGAGTACGCGACCCTAACCGCACTCTGGATGGGATCCATCCGCACAAAAGGAGGCGCGCCCCGCGGCGCTCTCGCTAAATCGATCCTGCAAAAGCTGCGCGACAAAGGCTACAGCGCCATGGTGGACCGGACCGCCAAGCGCTATCACGTCGAAACGTTGCTCTAAACGCTGGCCAAGAGCGCCTCAAACGCTTCGCGTCCCAGGATCAGGCTCGCCGGTCCCTCGGGTCCGAAGTCGAGACGCGTTTGGTCACGTGCGTGCAGATAGCTGACCGTCAGCGCGCCTTGGGCAAACTTTGTATGACGGTATTTCCGGAGCAGCGCCAAATCCACTACCTGCAGAAAGTAGGGGGGACGGTCTTGTTCGGCGATCGTCACCCGAACGAAGCCGTCGTGCTCGGATTCCCGCTCGATGATCAGTAGAAAAGGGGACTGACCGCCCGAGGGAAACCGGAGGTTGGCGAGTTCCATGTACGATGTTAGCTCAGAATGCCTTTCTCGGTTTGAGGCCTACGGGTATCATCCCCGCTTGATGGCCAGCGTGGATGTCAACATCACTGCCGGGAAAGAGCAGGTAGGCGAACCTTGGATTTGGCGACTTAGCCGTGACTTCCCCGTTCGGGTCAATATCAAGAAGGCCAACGTCGACACGGACTATGGCTGGATGCAGCTAGAGCTCGAGGGTCCGATCGAAGAGATCCAGCGCGCAACCGCTTGGCTCATGACCACCGGTCTCCACGTTGAAGCCTTACAGCGCGCCGTGGGTGCATGAACGCCGCGGATCTCCCGGAAGACTTCGAGGAGTTCTGGCGCGAAACGGTGGCTGAGGCAAGCTCAGTCCCTCTCAACTATCACCGCAGCCTCGGCAACGACTTCGATTTGCCTGGCTTCGAAGTCCAAACCCTAGTTTTCAAGGGAATGGGCGGTCGCACCCTAAACGGCTGGATCGCCTACCCGCCCGGCGCTCGCCGCCTCCCAAGCTTCGTGTGGGTTCCCCCCTACGGGCGCGAATCGAAACTTCCCGACGAATACGGAACGCGGGAAGGGTTCACCTCCCTAAGCTTCAATTTTCACGGCGAAGCCGCTTTCCACCAAGAGAAATACGTGACGGCCCGCGGCTACTTCGCCGAGGGGGCCGAGGACCCGGAATCGTGGATTTTTCGCCGGATGTTTCAAGACGCCATCATCGCCACCCGTGTTTTGCAAGCGCAGGTCGAGACCGACGAAGATCGAATCGGCGCAATGGGGATGAGCCAAGGGGCGGGCATGTCGATCTGGCTTGGCGCATGGTGTCCGATCGTGAAAGCCGTCTGCGCCGACATGACGTTCCTCGCCAACCTCTGGCAGCAGCTCACCGGAACGGTTTACCGGTACCCGCTGAAGGAGTTGTCGGACTTTATGGAGGAGCTTCCGGTGGGCGAGGCAAGGGTCCGGAACACCGTCTCGTATTACGACACCGTCTCTCAAGCCGGGTTCTGCAACGTTCCCACCCAGGTTTCGATGGGTTTGAAAGACCCCGCCAGCCGGCCGGAAAACGTGCGACGCGTCTTTGAGGCACTGCCGGGCCGAAAAAGGCTCATCACGTACGACTGGGGCCACGATTGGCATCCTGATATGATCGGGAACAACCGACAGTGGCTGATCGAAAACCTTCCCTGAATATTCTCCAGGTCGCGAGTTCGCTCCACGAATGGGGTGGGATCGAGCGGTACGTCGTCTACCTTCAGCAAGGCCTAGAGTCTCGTGGCCACCGAGTGGAGATCGCATGCCCGCCCGGGTCACCGATATCCGAGCGAGCCTCGCACCCGACGGAGCCGATTACGGTTCGCGGAAAATTCGACCTTAAAGGGCTTGCCGCCTACCTCCGCCTCTTTCGCTCCCAGCAATTCGATGTCGTCCACGCCCACTTCAGCCCCGACTTTACGCTGCCCGCCTACGCCGCGCGCATGAGGCGTCAGGGTCTAACTGTGATGACCCGCCACGTTGCGCTGCAATGGTCGTCGCCAAAGGCAAAGGCGTATTCCCGTCTCTGGCGTCATATCATTCCCGTCAGTCACGCGGTGGAGAGAAGATTGCTGCAATCCGGAATCCCCGCTTCCCAGATGACCGTCGCCAAGGCTGGCCTTCCGGAACCGATTCCGAGGCGAAAGCGAAAAGATGCACGGGCGGCCCTTTGGCTGGAGCCAAACGAGTTCGTCGTGGGTAGTTTCGGCCGACTGGTGCCCGATAAGGGAATCGACGTGCTGATTGAGGCGATGAGGCAAGTCGACGGCGTCAAAGCGTGCATCTTCGGTCACGGTCCGTATGCCGAAGATCTTCGAACGAAGGCAGCCGGGCTGAAGTCGGTCATGTTCCAAGGCTCGGTCGCGGATGTCGCCGACGCGATGGCGGCCATGGACGTCGTCGTCATTCCAAGCACCTGGGAAGAGGCGTTCCCGTACGCCGCGCTCGAAGCGATGGCCCTCTCCCGCCCCATCGTCGCCTCCAACATCGGTGGACTACCGGAAATGGTTGAAGACGGCGTCAACGGCCGCCTCTTCCCCCCCGGCGACGCATCGGCGCTGGCGGCGGTGCTGAACGAAATGAAGTCCGCCAACCGCGAACCAATGGGCGCCGCCGGCCGAGCCCGCTACGAGCAGGAGTTCACCATCGAGAAAATGGCCGAGCGGATTGAGGCCGTTTTCTTGGCCGCCATCGGCAAATAACGAAGCTGTTTCAAAAAGAACTGGGATTACAAAATCCACCCCGGAGGGGTGACAGAGAATAGCCAGGGGTTTCCTACCCCGTGGAAGAGAGTTGCCCATCCCGCACCCTGGAGGGGTGCCAGAATCCCTCATGGCTTCTACATATCTGAGCCTATATGTCCACGTCGTCTTCGCTACAAGAGAGCGGGCACCGACGATTCGCAAAGAGTGGATGAACGACCTCCATGCCTATACCGGCGGCACTGCACGGGCACTCGGAGTAACTCCCCTCGAAATAGGCGGTGTGGCAGATCACGTCCATCTCCTCCTCGGACTGAAAGCGACCCATACTGTGTCGGACGTCGTCCGCGAGATAAAGCGGGCCTCATCCGTCTGGGTCTCGCGAGAGAAGAATCGAGGATTTTCTTGGCAGGCCGGATACGGCGCATTTTCCGTCAGCCGTTGGGAACTGGACGCGTTGCGAACTTATATCGCCGGGCAAGAGGAACATCACCACGCCGTTTCGTCCGCCGATGAATTACGAGCGTTGCTCCTCGAACATGGGGTGGAGTATGAGGAGAAATATTTCGAATGATGTGGCACCCCTCCAGGGTGCGGGAGATTCGTCTCCATTGCCCCCGGGTAGGAAACCCGGCGCTAGCCTCTTCAACCCCTCCGGGGTAACGCCGAAGCCGATGCTACAATTGCCTTTACTTGCTCTAGCAACTCCCGCGCCCGAGCCAGCGGCCACTGCGTGGCGGCGTCCGAAAGGGCGCAAGCCGGATCTGGGTGGACCTCCAGGAACAAGGCGTCGATCCCAACCGCGACCGCTGCCCGGGTCATCGCCGGGATCGAATCCCGGACCCCTCCGGAGGAGGTTCCGCCCGCTCCCGGCCGCTGGGCCGAGTGGGTGGCGTCGAAGCAGACCGGCACGCCGAACGACCGCATGATCTCCAAACCCGGCATGTCGACGATCAGCGTGTTATAGCCAAAGCTGGTACCCCGCTCCGTAAGCATCGTCCCGTGGGCGTGGAATCCCGCCAGCTTCTCAACGATGTTCTTGGTGTCCTGCGGCGCCAAGAACTGTCCCTTCTTTACATTCACCGGCCGGCCGGTGGCGGCGGCCGCTTCCAAAAGATCCGATTGCCGGCAGAGGAACGCCGGAATCTGCAGCAGGTCCACCGTCTTCGCCACTTCGGCCGCCTGATCCGGCAAATGGATGTCGGTCGTCAGGGGAAGTCCGTGCTTCGCCTTCACCTGCGCCAAGATCTCCAGTCCCGCATCGATTCCCGCTCCACGGGTCGTCCCCGCCGAAGTCCGGTTTGCTTTGTCGTACGAAGCCTTGAAGATGTAGCCGAATCCGAGCTCCTGGCAGAGCCCCTTCATCTCCGTGGCAACCTGGTCGCACAACTCCCACGACTCGGCCAAACAAGGACCGGCGATGATGGTCAAACCACCCTCGCCGATCGGAACCTCGCCCACGCGAAACGAGTTCAAACCTTCTTACCGGGCTTGGTTACCGCCAGCTTTGCTTTCACGGTGAAAGCACCAGGAGGGAAACAAGAGTTGGCGTTGCACTGCTGATACTCGACCCGGAGGTTCACGTTGTACGTCCCCGGCTTCTTGTTAGTCTTGATCTCGAGCGGAATCGTGATCGCCCCTTCGTAAACCTTCGCGGGCTTCGCCTCTCCCGGCATCGTAAAGTCGACCCCTTTCGGATACTCCGCCTTTACCAACGTGAATCCTTTTTCGGACACCTTGACCACGAGCGGGATCTGGTACTGATCCGACGGCGGGTTCTGGTAGCCGTGCAGCCCCTCGGCGAACGTCACGGTTAGGATGGCCTTGACTACTGAGTCGCCGGGGACTTTGTCCTTGGCAAACTTAAGAGTCGCGGTGGGAGCCGCGGCGCTTTGGGCGAGGGCGGCGAGAAGGGCGATAGCGGGGAGGATCGGCATGGGATTTCTTACTCTGTTATCTGTATCGACGTTGCGAGAAGGGGGTGCGCTACGCGATTCCTACCCAACGCTTCAGCTTATAAACGGTCGTGTCTCGGTTGATCTGGGCGATGGCGCGGGTGAGCGGAACCCCCTTGGGGCAGACCTTAACGCAGTTCTGAGCGTTGCCGCAGCCGGTAATCCCTTCTTCACCCGAAAGGAATTCGAGCCGGTCGTTCTCTAGCGTCTTCCCTACCGGCTGCAGGTTGAACAGCAGCGCTTGACCGACCGCGGCCGGACCGACGAAGGTCGATTTCTCGTTCACCTGCGGGCAAGCCTCCACGCAGCAGCCGCACGTCATGCAGCGCGACAATGCGTAGCGAAGCTGGCGAACGTGGTCGTCCTGGGGCGGCGCCATCCCGAGGTCGTAGCTGCCGTCGATCGGCACCCACGCCTTTACCTTCATCAGGTTCTCGAACATCCGGCTCCGGTCAACGACCAGGTCGCGCACGACCGGAAACTTCTTCATCGGCTCGAGAGAAACATCCCACATGTCCGCCCCGGCTTCGCCAACTTCTTCAATCAGCGCCGTGCAAGCCTGCCGGATCATCCCGTTGATGTTCATCGTGCACGACCCGCACACCTCTTCAAGGCATGCCGCATCCCACGACGGGGGTTGAACCCGCTTGCCATCGGCCGTCCGCGGGTCCTTCTGAATCTCCATCAGCGCGGAGATCACGTTCATCTTCTCCTTGTAGGGGATGACGAACTCGTCCCAGTAGCTCTCCGACGCCTGATCTTTCTGGCGAAGGATTCTAAGGCGAACCTTGGTCGGCGTCACGGTCACAGTGGCAGACATCTTCGCCCTATTCTACGTTTTCGGATCGAAGCCTTGCACGAGTGAAGTGTGGAGTACACTTTTGATTGCATGTTGGGCGTCGAACCCGCATCTCACCTGCCCGATCGCGTCCATATCCTCGGGGTACCCATCGACCGGCTTTCGATGGACCAGACGCTCGCCCGCATCGAAGCGTTTATCGCCTCGGGAACGCCGCACATCGTCGTTACCGCCGACGCCGCCGGGATCGCCCAGGCGCAGCATGACCCGGCGCTGATGGAGATTTACCGCGCCGCCGAGTTGGTCACCCCCGACAGCATCGGCGTCGTCTGGGCCGCCCGCCGCGCTGGCCACCCGATCGAGACCCGGGTAAGCGGAGTCGATATCCTGGATAATCTGTGCCGCCTCAGCGCGGAGCGCGGCTACCGGATCTTTTTCCTTGGGGCGGAGCCAGGAGTCGCCGACCTCGCGGCGGAGAAGATGCGGCTCCGTCACCCCGGCTGCAACATCGTCGGAACGCGCCACGGCTACTTCCCTGCCGAAAGCGATGAGGTCGTGGCTCACGAGGTTGCCCTCTTCACCCCGGACATCCTGATCGTGGCGATGGGAATCCCCCGCCAAGAGAAGTTCATCCGGGCGACGGAACACATCATCCAGGCCAAGGTCGGGATCGGGGTCGGCGGCTCGCTCGACGTCTTCAGTGGCAAGGCGAAAAGGGCGCCGGCGATTGTCCAAAAGGCGAAGATGGAGTGGCTGTGGCGCACGGCGTCGAACCCTAAAAAGATTGCCAAGGCCCAAATGCTTCCCCGCTTCGTGATGCTCGTTCTGAGGTCCCGCCGAAAGTGAAGATCTACACCCGCGCCGGCGACGACGGCACAACCGGTCTTTACGGCGGCAAACGCGTCGCCAAGACTTCGGCGCGAATCCACGCTATCGGAGACGTCGACGAATTGAACGCCTCTCTCGGCGTCGCTCGAGGCTTGGCTGACGGCGCGATAAGAGACGATTTGGCGAAACTCCAAAGCTGGCTCTTCGACCTCGGAGGCGAACTGGCCTGTCCGCCGGGAGGAAAGTTTGATGTCCGGACAATCGGCGTCGGCCACTCCGAGTATCTCGAGCGCTCGATGGATGAACAGACGAAACTTCTGCCGCCCCTTCGTGCGTTTATCTTGCCGGGCGGTACCTCGCTTTCCGGCGAGTTACATCGAGCTCGAACGATCTGCCGCCGGGCCGAGCGTTCGGTGCTCGAACTTGCCGAGGTAGCGCCGGTTCGGGAAGAAGCGCGGGCATTCCTGAATCGTCTATCGGATTGGCTGTTTACCGCCGCTCGAACCGCGAACGCGGAACAAAACGTCCACGATATCGAATGGCATCCGTCGGAGGAATTCTAAAGTGATCTTATCGCTCATCGGCCTTATCGCCACCGTCTACCAGGGTGGCGCGCAAACCGAAGCCGCGCCGCCGGTGACCAAACCCGGAGCCCTTATCGGCCTCGCCTTCAAGAAATACCACGACGCCCAGTCGCTCGCCGGCACCATTCGCCTCACCCAAACCGCCCAGTCGGTAACCATCGTCGTCGACACTCAGGTCGCTTACGACCGGCCGAGCAAGCTCCTGATCCGCCAGCAAAAGGGCGGCTCCCAACCGCAAAACATCCTCTCGGTCAGCGACGGCCGTTATTTTTGGTACGACAAGCCCGCCGGCGTGTATGGTCCTCCCCGATTGCAAGAGCCGGTTTCGCAGCACCAGACGACCCAAACTCTCGATCAGATGTACAGCGCCGCTTCGCGCGGCCTCGCCGACCGCTCCGCCGTCCTGGACATCGTCTTCGCCCGGAACGAGGACCTTAAAGAGGTCAAGTCGCACTGGACGAATCTCCATTTCAACGGAACCGCCCAGATTCGCAGCCGCGAGGTCCAGCTTATTGAAGGGGACTATTGCGCGATCCCCGGCGAAGAGCCCAACGGCGCCTTCCAGCTTTCGATTACGAACACCGGCGATCTGATGCGTTACATCGTCAAGGAGCGGTACGCCGTTCCCGGACAAGAGAGCCAAACGGTGGAAGTGACCTCCACCTGGGACGCGAACCTAAAAGTTGGCGGATTCAACGACCCAGCCATCTACGCAGTGCGGCGCTGACCGAGAGGTAGCTCGGTCCCTTCCCTTGCCTCGCCGGTAGACTCTGCCGTTATGGGGCTGAGTAAGAAGACGGTTCGTGACATCGACGTTCAGGGCAAGCGCGTTCTCGTGCGGTGCGACTTCAATGTGCCGCTTGAAGGGGGAGCGATTACCGACGACCGCCGGATCACGGAAGCGTTGCCGACGATCAAGTACCTCATCGACCACCAGGCGATCGTTATCCTCGCCAGCCACCTTGGCCGGCCGAAAGGCGTGACGCCCGAATTCTCCCTACGTCCCGTTGCCGCCCGGCTTTCCGAGCTTCTTGGCAAAAACGTCCCTCTACTTCCCGATTGCGTAGGTCCGGAGGTGAAGGGGGCCGTCGACGCCGCGAAGCCAGGCGACGTGCTCCTCCTCGAAAACGTCCGTTTCCACCCGGAGGAGGAAAAGAACGATCCCGAGTTCGCCAAACAGCTCGCCGCGATCGCCCAAATCTACGTAAACGACGCCTTCGGCACCGCTCACCGCGCCCACGCTTCGACCGAAGGGGTCGCTCATATTCTGCCCGGCGTCGCCGGCTTTCTCATCGAAAAGGAGATCCAGCACCTCGGCCAAGCCGTGGAGAACCCGAAGCGTCCGTTCGTCGCGGTGATGGGGGGAAGCAAGGTGCGCGATAAGATCGCCCTTATCGATAATCTTCTGCCCCGCGTAGACCGTCTGCTCGTCGGCGGCGGCATGGTTTTCACCTTCTACAAGGCGCAAGGACACGCGATCGGCAAATCTCTGCTAGATGCGGACAGTCTTGACTACGCCAAGCGTTTGCTCGACGAGAACCCGGACAAAATCGTCCTTCCGACCGACATCGTCGTCGCCGACCGGCTCGCCGAGGATGTGGAAACCAAGGTCGTTCCCATAGACGGGATCGCCGACGGCATGATCGGCGCCGATATCGGACCGGATAGCCAGCACAATTTCGCCGAAATCATCGCGCAAGCCGGTACCGTTCTTTGGAACGGCCCGATGGGGGTTTTCGAGATGAAACCTTTCGAAGCCGGTACCCGCGCGGTTGCCCAAGCCTTGGCCGACGGCAAGGCCGTCAGCATCGTCGGCGGCGGAGACTCGGCCGCCGCGGTCGAGAAGTTCGGCGTCGCCGATAAGATGTCGCACGTCAGCACCGGCGGGGGGGCGAGTTTGGAATTCTTAGAGGGCAAAGAGTTGCCGGGCATCGCCGCTCTGCAAGATCGTTAATGTTCTTCTGCCTCCGAATCGATCTCGATTACGTCCCCTGGGACACCCCCGACGCGACCGAGTTCGGCCACGGCGAGCCCGCTGCGCTGCTTCGAATTCTCGACCTCGCCCGCTACACCGGTTTCAAGTTCCATTTCTTCGTTTCCAATCGGGTGCTGCGGGCCTTTCCGGCCAATGCCGAAGCGGCGCTTAACGATGGACACGACCTTGACTGGCTCTGCAAGCATCCAGAAGCGGCGGAGGCCAGGTTTCACGACGCGCGGGCTCTATTCTCCATGATCGGCCACGTGCCGGTCGGCATGGCCGTTCGCGGCGCTTGGCCCGCAAACGGAGAGGAGTTCGACGGGATCGAGCAGCTAGCATTCCTCAGCGCCGCCCCCGGCTTGGTTCCCAAAGGGCTCAAGCTCTTCCCCGTCGAGACCCGCGCCGCCCGCGAAGCAACCCGTGCCGGAATGAGCGCGCGGGCATGGACGGATGTGACTAAAACTCAGTTACGGGAAGCCGCGAGCCGCAACTTCGGCCTGACCCTGATCGTCCGCCCCCAGGTTCTCGCCCGCTTCGACCCAAAGCTAAGCCACCTCAAAGAGATCCTCGACTTCGCCCGCGCCCTCGACCTTCCGGTCCAAACCCTCCGCGACTCACTCCGCTCCGAGTCCAGCTCAACGAAGCCATAACCGACGTGGCACGGGCGGCTCGCCCGTGAGTATCTCGGGCGGCCCGCCCGAGTCCTGGCGTACCGGAGGTAGGCCAGCCGTCTGGAGGGATCGTTGCCGGTAACTATGCGCGAAGGCCTGGGAGCGCGTTAACGATCTTCCATTCCTCCGCGGTAACCGGCATCACGCTTAGCCGCTGACCGCGGCGCAGGACCAGCATCTCTTCGAGCCCGGGAACCTCGCGGAGCTCCGCGAGCGTCGCGATGCGGGCGTATTTCTCGACCAGGCGGACGTTTCGCGCCAGCCAACGCGGGTTGTCGCGCGGAGACTTCTCGTCGTAATACTCGCTCGTGGGATCGAACTGGGTCGGGTCCGGATACGCCTCGCCGACGATCTCCATGACCCCCACGATTCCGGCCGGGTCCACGCTGGAGTGATAAAAGAAAGCGAGGTCTCCGGCCTTCATGGAGTCGCGCATAAAGTTTCGAACCGTATAGTTCCGGCACCCTTCCCACATCGCCGGCTTCTTCTCCGCCGCAAGGTCGTCGATGGAGTAACAATCGGGCTCCGACTTCATCAGCCAGTACTGCATGGGTCAAGTATGGCAAGGGAAAGGCGTGAGGCGTTGGGCGCTAGGCGTAAAGGAAAGGGTAATGCGGGAAAGCAAACCCAACGCCCAACGCCCAACGCCTAACCAGCCGTAACCGCCTGCTTCATTTCGACCGACACGTTGCCGGTAACGGCGCTGATGTCCAGCGTGCCCGTCCCGGCGCCGAGGCGGCCCGTGATACGCTGATCCTGCTTCGTCTGGTCCTGCAGCTCCAAGCCACACTCCACGTTGCCGCGCAACGTCGAAAGGGTAACCCGGCAATCGCTGCCGTCCGGAACCGTGAGAACCACGTCACCGTTAACCGTTCGTACGTTCAGAGTGCCGGTGACCGGCTCCTCCAGCTCGACCTTGATCGAACCGGAAACCGACTCGACCGCAACGGTCTTGCCTATGACGTGCGACAAGTGCACGTTGCCGTTGGCAGAGCGCGCGTTGATGTTCCCCTTGATTCGGGTCGCTCGGATGTCGCCGTGCTTGTTCTCGATTTGCAGCGAAGGGGTCGTCGTATCTTCAACCGAAACGTCTCCGTTCTCGCCTTGGATCTCAACCACGCCGTTCAGACCCCGAAGCTTGACGTCTCCATCGCGTCCGAATACCCGGCAGGATCCGCGCGTATCCATGATCTGGACGTCGCCCGTCTCCACCCTTGCCTCGACCGCGCCGGTACCCGGCATTTGAATTTCAAGATCGACGTGCAATCCGCTAACGTCCGGCTGGCGAATGAGGACGGTGAAGTCGCTCTCTTCGATAATCAGCGTGTAGGCCTCGGCCTTTGCCTTGGCATCCTCCGCCGTGGCCCCCCTGAACTTGGCCCGCGCGGTGGCGCTGCCAACGTCGAAGCCGCCCACGATCTTGACGTTCCCGCAAGAGTTGTCGACCTTGAGCGTCTTCCCGACCGGGATCGAAAGCGGGAGGCTGACCTCCTTAACTTCCCCAGTTGAGAGCCAAGCCAGGTTCACTTTTCCCTTGCTGATATCTTCCAAGCCGCCCTTGAGCGTCTCAAAACCTTTCCTCGCAGACTGCCGGGCGTTCTTACTCACCTCGGACCAGTTAACGGCGGCGGCTCCCTCCTTCGTCAACTTCTCGATCGACTCGACGAGCTGCTTCAGCGGATCGCGGTGCGATCCGGCGTTCGGAGGAGGCGGCGGCGTAGCATCGGCTGCTTTCTCGGCGGCTTCGGCGGTCGCCGTCTCTGCCGCGGCGGCCTCTTCGTAATCGTTCCGCCCGCCGTAGTCGGCTCGCTCGCTGGCGTAAAACGCATCGATGAGGTCGGCGGCGTCGTCCGGGCTCAGTTTCCCTTCCGCGACCAGCTTGCTGATCCTCTGGATTTCGTCCCTCATTTTAAAACTCCCAACTTGCTCTTCGCTTCTTCGGCCGTAATCTCGCCCTTCTCGAGCTGGTCCAGCACCTTCCGCTTCTTATCTCCATTCTTATCCTTACGACCCGTTTCTTCGCGCATCGGCGTCAGATCGAGCGACTCTAGAAGGGAGTCCAATCTCGCCCGGACGGTCGGATAGCTCATTTTCAGCTCGCGCTCTACGGAGTTGAGCATTCCACGGCAGCGGAGAAATGTTTCGAGAAACCGCTGCTGCTCCGGATCTAGCCGGGCATAGCGAGGGACCTCGAATTTCCCACGAATGGTGATGCCACTATCTTCGTTGGCGAGCTCGGAGATGTAGAGATCGCCGCCAGAGACCGGGTCTCTCGCGGGTATGGGATGATACTTATCCTTGCTCATGGGGTGATTTACGAGATTGTAATGTACGCGGTTGCGCCAAGTGAAGATTCTAGAGGCCTGTTTAAGGATTCTCAACCCAATTCACGTCAAACGGGACTACTGGCCATCAAAAGTGTTTGGAGTGAGGCGTCGGGCGCTGGGCGTTTGGCATTCCGCCCACGTCAATCCCATAAGTCTAAGACCCCATATGTCGCCGAAGTCCCATCCGTCCCATCCAACAGGGTATTGCCTCACACTAGCCAACGCCCAACGCCCAACGCCCAACGCCTAGCACCCACCCCCCCCATCAGGTATATTCAGAAGTTCGCGACTGCGGGTCGCGTTTCTATACCGAAATCACATGGCGACCTACCGAGGAAGAAAGACCGACATTTGCCGAACCGTCGGCTATGACATTTGGGGCCGGCCGAAGAGCCCGGCTGCCAAGCGACCGTATCCGAGTGGACAGCACGGTCCAAACCTGAAGGACCGCCGACAGTCCGAGTATGGCGAGCAGCTCCTGGCCAAACAGGTTATCCGCCGATACTACAACATGCTCGAGAAGCAGTTCTCGAACGCGTTTAAGAAGGCGCAGCGAATGCCGGGCAATACCAGCCTGAACTTCCTTCGCTTGCTCGAGCTTCGGCTTGCCACCACCGTGTGGCGCCTCGGCTACGCGCGAACCGTTTTCCAGGCCCGACAGATGGTCAGCCACTGCCACATCATGGTGAACGGAAAGATGGTCAACATCCCGAGCTTCCTGCTCAAGGTCGGCGACGTCGTCGAAGTCCGCGACCGAGACAGCAGCCGGCGCATCGCCCGAGACAACCACTACGAAGGTTCCGCCGTTCCCGCCTACATGGATGTGGACGTTCCGAACTTCCGAGGCAAGGTCGTCGCCCTCCCCGAGCGCGAGGACTTCCCCAAGTTCTTCCAAGAACAGCAGGTCGTCGAGTTCTACGCTCGTTAAGCTAGGACCGCGCGGTTCAAAAAATCCCTCGATCAAATGGATCGAGGGATTTTTTTATTTCTTGTTCGACCCACGGCTTACGGGCCAGCAGGGTAGCCACGGAACACGCGGAACCTTCCGTCAGTCGCTTCTCGTGAGTAATTCCCTGCACTCGCAAGAGAAGTGGATGAACCTCAACCAGGGAGAACTGACAACATGCGAAACACAATCTTAATCACCGCGCTCGCGGCCGTAATGGGACTCGGAGTCCTCAGCGGCTGCACGCCGGAAGCCCGTGAAAAGTACGACTCCGCCGGAGAGTCTGCGGCCGATGCCACCAAGAAGACGGGTGACGCCGTAGCAACCGATGCCGCAAAGACGGGGCAGGCGGTCGAGAAGAGCGCCGAGGCTGCCGGCCAGGCCGTGAAGAACGCCGCCGACAACACCGCCAAGGCGGTCGACAACAGCGCGACCACCGGATCCGTGAAGAGCGCCCTGCTTACCGCTAAGGGGCTCAAGACGAATAATCTTAACGTCGATACCATCGGCAACAAGATCGTCCTTCGAGGAAGCGTCCCCGACGAAGCGCAAAAGAAGCAGGCCGAGAACATCGCTCTTGGCATCGCCGGAAAACAATTCACCGTCGAGAATCAACTGACGATTGCCCCGCAGTAGTATCGAGTCCGAGTGCGCGAGCCCCGCTCGCGCACTCGCTTTCGCTACGGATCGACCTTGACGACTGCCGTGCGTTCCGAGATCCCGTTCTCGTTGAACGCCTCGATTTGGAAGAAATACGCCCGGTCGCGATCCATCGCGCGGAAGTAATACTCGTTCTTGCCGTACACCATCACGCTCGTGTACACCTTGTCCGGCGCAACCCCCGAGTAAATGACGTATCCGGTGGCGTCGTCCGAAACTTGCCACTTCAACCAGGCGTTCCGCTTATCCGTCACCTCGCCGCGAAGTGGAACGAACCCTTTCACCGGTTTCGGCCGCTCGCCGTTCCCCTTTCCGAACACCCGCAACCCGCTGATCGCGAATTTGCCCGTCGGCATGTGCACATTCTCCAGCCGGATATAACGCGCCTCTACCGGCTTTGCCAGTTCGACGTAGTCGTGCGGGACGTCCGTCCGGTTCTCGCTCTTATCGACGATCGTCTGCCAACGCTTTCCGTCTCTTGACGCCAGCAGACGATACTGGTGATAGATGTCCGTTTTCTTCCCCATGAACTCGGCGTCTTGGTCGCCGTAATTCACCTGGATGGCGCGCACGGTGGAAACGCGCCCGAGGTCGCTCTGCAGCCATTCGCCCTTGTCGCCGGTGGCCGCCGACCAATAGGTCTTGATATCCTCGTCCACCGCGTTGTTCGCCGAGAACCCACCCAAGGTCGAGGACACCGTCACCGGCTTCCCGTAATTAAGGAGCATCCAACCCGCGAACTCTCCCCCCTTCCCCGGACCTTCCGGTAGCGTCGTGGGGTAGTCGCCGTACGCGGTGTCGCAATGCATCACGTCGTCTTTGTCGAACGCCGCCGGCCAGATTTCCGATCCGACGTTCGAAGTTGTTCTTCACGCAGATCCCAATCGTGCTTGTGTGCCACCAGTTTCCGAACTTGTCCTGGTAGGTCGCTCCGTGCCCGGCTCCCCGCGCAAAACCGCCCGGCTTGTAGGAGAGCGGGTTGTGGTCCTGATAGTGGAACGGCCCGAGCGGCTTGTCGCTTACGTAAACGCCGTCGCCGTACCCGCTGAACTCGGTTCCCGGCGCGCCGTACTGCAGGTAGTACTTCCCGTTGTGCTTGGTCGTCCACGCCCCTTCGATGAACGGCTTCAGAAACGTGTTGTCGTTATGCTCTCCGAACCGCTCCCAGCCGTGGAGATCGTCATGGAGCTTGATCAGCTCCTTATGCTCTCCGATCGGCTTGAGCGTCTTTGGATCGATCTCGGTCCCGTAGATCGGATAGACGTTGCTCGACCCATGGTACAGGTAGAGCCGTCCGTCGTCGTCCAGCAAGAACGCCGGATCCCAAGCCCCCACCGGAAACTCCTTGATCGCCTCCGTCCAGTCGTCGACTTTCGGGTTCCGGCTCATCCAAATCGGAAAATCCTTTGCATAAGTCGAGCCGATCACGTAGAGGGCGTCTCCCATCACGAACGGAGCCGGCGCACAGAGCTCATCGTAAACCTGGTGCCACGGCTTCAAGAACTTCCGTGAGACGAAGTGCCAGTGAAGCATGTCCTCGCTCCACCAATATCCCCATTGGTTGGTTGAGAACAGATAGTAGTCGCCCCGGAATGTGACGATCGCCGGGTCCGCTGTCGCCCGGTGTTTCCCTTGCTCGACAAAGTTCGGAATCGGGCAGTAGCCGTAGTCCAAGTTGATCGGATTGCAATAGGTGCGTTGAGGCGTAGAAGTCATGAGAACGGCGGCGAACAAGAGGCCAATCATGGATCGACCTCAGTTTTAGCAGGTTATCGCGCGGCCTTAGGGTGTTATCGGCAGCACGAGATCGAGCTTTTGTCCGTTCCGCAAGATCGACGCGCGCATCTGCCGCCCAAATTTCCCCCTCAGCATCGCTTCCATAATCGCCTGGAGCTCGGCAAGTTTCATGTCGCGCCGAATCGCATGGTACTGAGGCGGCCCAATCGCTCGATCCGTGTAATAGCCGAGCATCGCGTCCGCTATCTGGAAGCCCGCCTTCTCTCCCGGCCGGTTGCGCAGGATGCCAGTAACCCGAAGGCACCCCTGCCCCCGCCCCAAGTGTAAGGCATCGCACTCCGCGGGGGTCGCCAAATCCGCGGTCATCCCCAGGTCCGGCATCGGCGATTGGTTAAAGCGGGGCCTCTCCGGCCGATCCGCCAGGCTGATCAACATCGACAGCGCAAACCTCGCCGCCTCCGCCGTCCGGGCGAAATCGATCCTGTCGGCGGTATCGGTGGGCCGGTGACGCTCGGCGTCGGTTTGCCCCGAAAGAACGATCGCCGCGATTCGCGCCGAAGCAAACGGGTAATGGTCGCTGTCCGGGATCGGCACCGGGATGTTGGCTTGCACGTGCGTTCCCATTTCCAAGTTCGCCTCCTTCATCGTCGCACTCCAAAAGCCGCCGGTCATAAACGCGCTAAGGGTTAGCGGTTTCTCCGGCGCCTTTCCGATGCACTCAAGGTTCATCATGGCCACGTGGCGGCTCAGTTCGAACGGCGGGTGGTTCACGTAGAAGATCGATCCCGCTATCTCGTGTTCTTCCGCGCCGAACGCCGCGAAAAGGATCGATCGCTTGGGCCGAAGTCCGCCACTCGTAATGGTGCGGGCGATCGCGAGAATCGCCGAGCAGCTCGACAGATTATCGTTGGCGCTGTTCCAAATGTCGTCTTTGCTGTTCGCCTCCCTCGGCGGCAGCCGGGGTCCCGCATCCGCTTGCCCCAGACGTCCCTGACCGTCGTAGTGCGCCCCGATCACGACGATTTCGTTTTTCAGAACCGGGTCCGAACCCTCCAAAAAGGCGAGGACGTTGCGCGACCGCCTTTGCTCCCACGGCCGAATCGGGGCATGGGGGTAGAAACTGAATTCTTGAAAGTAGGTGGCATGTCCGTGCCGTCGGTCGCCCGCCGGCTGAAGCCCCAGCTCCGCGTACCGCGTCGCCAGGTACTCGGCAGCCCTCTTTTCCCCTGGATACCCTCCGCCCCTTCCTTCGTAGCGATCCGAGGCGAGCTCCACGATAGCCGGCTTCACCGCGTCCGCCGTCAGATACCGCTCCGCGACGCTCTTCGTCTGTTGAGCCGGCGACAACGCGGCGCAGCCGAGCAAACAGGCGATCGGTACGACTATCGAGCGCCGAGGTGCGAAGGAGCAAAAGCCGGTCATTGCGTCGAGCGTTACGCTCCCCGGCCCATAAGGTTGCAACAACGATGACCGCCCGCCGCGTTAGCGCAACGGACGGTCTTGCGATAGCCCGGTTCGAGTGCCTACTTTCTGGCCTTGATGACCACCGGGTCGGACTCTTTACCGTCGCGTCCGATTGACGTTACCGTGATCGTGTACGTCGTCCCGCGTGAATTGGCGAATCCGCTCAGGTGGATCGGCTGCGACTGGAAGTTTCCTTGGCTGTCTACATCCAGCGTCTGCTCCGCCAGCGTCCCCTTCGTGCCAAGCACGCCCAGGAGACTCGCGGAATACTCCACCTTGACCTTAACCTGACTGTTCCGGCGAGCCGTGCCCGTCACTTGGAACGAGTCGTTCAACCGCTCCCCTTCCACCGGCGACGTCACCTTCGGGCGCTGCAGAATGGCGTGGTTGCGAATCGCCGCCGCGTTATTCTGTGGGTCTGTCGTGTACGACTCTCCGTCCTTCGATCTGAGCGAAGCCCGAATCGGCATCGCGAAAAAGTCGTCGTCCTGCCGGATCGTATATTCCGCCACGTATCGCCCCGGAGCCGTCTCCCGCAAGCCAACCCGGTCTCGCCCCGGCCCAAGATCGATCGACCCCTTTCCGCCCGGTTCGCCGACCAAAGTAAAGTGGACGACCTGGCCCGGTTGCGGGTCGTTACCGGCATCCGAGGTAAACGACCGGATCACGTCTGATCGTTGGCCGACGTTGAAGGTCCAACTCTGGTTCGCCGGATTTCCGGCTCTGTCTTCCGCGAAGACCGAAACCTCGTGCTTGCCGGGCGCGAGCGCCGTCGGCGGGCGATAGGCGAAGAACTTGGAAGTCACCGTCGCGTCGGAGGTCACGTTGCGTCCGTCGAGAAGTATCCGCACCCGGTCCGTCGCGATGCCGCTGCCGCTCCCGTCGTCGAAACTCGCCGTAATGTTCGGCTGAGGACTGCTCGTCCGCGAATTCGGCGTCGGAGAGTTCTCGAGAATCTTCGGAATCTCGGTATCGACGGTCACCGCCGTCGCAGCGTTAATTACCTTCTCTGCGTTTCCCCTCCGCAGCCGGGCAAGCGCCTTGGCCCCGTTTACCGTGAGTGCCGAACTTGGCATCGCGACGGTCGCCTCGTAACGCCCGGGCGAAACCTCCGTCATCGGCACTTCCTGCGTCACTCCCGGTATTTGAAGCGTGGCCGTTCCCCCGGGCGTCCCTTGCAGCACGTACCGAACGGGCATTCCGGCCCGCAGAAATCCCGTATGGTCGGAATCTAGCGACACCACGTCGAGCGCTCCGGGGGTGGGCGGAGCATGGAAATCGTCCGGACGTCCAACTCCCGCATTGTTCGTGAGAATGTTCACAGATTGGGCGACGCCATCCCAACGGACGTCAGCCCCAAGCGCCTCACCCATAAATCGCAAGGGCACCAGCGTGCTGCCGCGATACTCCATCGCCGGGACGTCCAACGTCACCTCGCGCCCGTTCAGGCGGGCAACCCGGTCGCCCAGCCTTAGCTGCAAGTCGATGTCCCCTCTGGTCGCCGTTACGGTGCGGGTCGACGCCTCGTATCCGACGTAAGCGCCCAACTTCTCCATCACTCCGCGCAACGGAACCATGACCCGGCCGCTGACCTGCTGGGGTCCCACTCCCGGAAAACTGACCGGCTGCCCGTTGACGTTAACCGAAATTCCTTGCGCCAGACTCATCGCCGCTAGCGAAATGGCCGCCGAACCGACTGCCCAACGTGTCCTATTAAGTTTCATTTTAAGTCTCCCAAACACCCGTGCCATCCACGCGCGCGTGCCCTGGGTTTACGACTGTCGCCTTTCAGTTGCAGTTCGGTTTGGCAACAAGCGTTCTCGCCTGTGATACGCTCTGCGAACAATGAGAAGGCGACTCGTTCCTGCTCTTCTGGCTCTACTGGCGAGCACCGCCCTTGGTCAAACTCAGTCTCTGGATGTGGCCTACGGCCAAAAGATCCGCGAATACACGACCGAGCCGTTCTTCCTCACTCCACTCATCGACCATCTACCGGTCAGTAAAACCGTGCCCACGCCGGAGAAATTCTTCGGCCACGTCACCGGCGCTCCGAACATCCTCACCTACAGCAAACCGCTCGCCGACTACTTGCGAGCACTGGAGAAGGCTTCCCCACGTGTCCACGTAATCTCCATGGGGCCTAGCGAGGAAGGGCGCGAGATGGTCGTCGCCCTCATTTCCGACGCCGACAATCTATCCCACCTTTCCGACATCAAGCGAATGAACGGCCGTCTCGCCGATCCGCGCGGTCTCCAAGAAGCCGAAGCCCAGGCGCTCTTGAAGCGAACCGTGCCGATGTATTGGCTCACCGGCGCCATGCACGCGCCGGAAAGCGGTCCGCCCGAAATGCTGATGGAGCTCGCCTACCGGCTCGCCGTCAGCGAGGAGCCGAACATCAAGACGATCAGAAAAAATTCGATCGTCATGATCACCCCCGTCCTCGACACCGACGGCCGAGACCGCGCCGTCGACGTTTACCGCTACCGTAAGGCGAACCCGGGAAAGGCTCCGATCCCGCTGGTCTACTGGGGAAAGTACGTCGCTCACGACGACAACCGGGACGGCATGACGCTTGCCCTCAAAATGTCGAAGGCGCTCACCAAGACCTGGCTCGAGTACCACCCGCAGGTGATGCACGACCTCCACGAGTCGGTACCGTTCCTCTACATCTCCACCGGCACCGGCCCGTACAACGCCTGGATCGATCCGATCACCGTCTCCGAATGGCAGGATCTCGCCTACGAAGAGATCGAACAGCTCACCAAAGCGAACGTCCCCGGCGTTTGGACCCACGGCTTCTTCGACGGCTGGGCCGCTAACTATGGCAAGACCGTGGCCGACGGACACAACGCGATCGGCCGCTTCTACGAAACATTCAGCGCCGGCGGCGCGGACACCGGGATCCGCAGCACCGGCAGCGCATCGACCCGCGAGTGGTATCGCCCCAACCCGCCCTTCCCTTCCGTCCGCTGGTCGCTGCGAGATAACGTCAACCTTTCCGAGTCCGGCATCCTCGTCGCCCTGCACAAGGTCGCCAGCGAGAAAGATCGATACCTTCAGAACTTCTATCTGAAGTCGAAGCGCGCCGTCGCCAAGGGTCGAACGGAAGGCCCCGGGGCCTGGGTCTTCCCCTCCAACGACCCCGCCCGTAAGCGGCAGGCGATGTTGCTCAAGCTGCTCCAGAGCCACGGGATCGAGATTCAGCGGCTAGACGAAGCCGCCAACCTAGACGGCCAGTCGATCCCCCGCGGGTCTTACGTCGTACGCATGGACCAGCCCTACAGCCGGATGGCCGACATGCTGCTCGACACGCAGTATTACAAACCGAGCGACCCGCGCTCCTACGACGACACCGGCTGGAGCCTTGGACCGCTCTTCGACGTCAAGACGTGGCGAATCAAAGACCCCGCCATCCTCGATCGCCAGATGTCGCCCTCTCCCGACATCACGATGATCGAATCCGATGCGCCCCGCCTAACCAAGCCACTGCGCATCGCTCTCGTCCACACGTGGACGAACACCCAGGACGAGGGATGGGCCCGTCTCGCCCTCGAAGGGATGAAGGTTCCTTACGACTACCTCTCCGTCCACGCGATCCGCGACAACGCCGACCTGAGGGCGAAGTACGACCTGATCCTGATCCCCCAAACCGGAGGCAGCGCCCAAAGCCTGGTCAACGGAATCCCGAAAGTGGGGGATCCAATCCCGTGGCGCCCGACTCCCGAATACCCGAACCTCGGCGGACCGGACGCCACCGACGACATTCGCGGCGGCCTCGAGCTTGCGGGAGTGGCCAACCTCCAAAAGTTCGCCCGCGAAGGCGGCACTCTGGTCTGCGTCGGCAACGCCGCCCGAATGCCAATCGACTACGGTCTCGTCTCCGGTGTCTCGATCACTCCTCCGCAGGCGCTGAACGCCCCCGGAGGCGTCTACCTTACGACGAAAGAGGACGCCGAGTCGCCCCTGCTGAAAGGGTACGGCGCCAACCTCGCCGGCTACTTCAACATGAACACGATGCCGATCCTCTCGACCGGCGGAGGAAGCGGCCAAGGACGTGGCGGCGCTCCTGAGCGCGCAAGCGGACGCGGCTCCCTGACCGATCCCGATGTCATCCAGGGCCGCCCGCCTTACACTCCCAAAGCCAAGCCCGGCGACGTCCCCGAGAATGACTCCCCCAGGAACCAGGGCGATCGGCCTCGCGTATTGCTGCGTTTCGCCGGCCGAGACCAAGTAATGGTCAGCGGCATGATCGACCACCCGGAGGAGCTCGCCGGTAAGCCGGCGCTCATCGACTGCCCCACCGGAAAAGGCCACATCGTTCTGTTCGCGATCAATCCGTTCTGGCGAGGTCAAACGGTTGGCAGTTATCAGCTTGTCCTGAACGCCGCGGAGTGGGTCAAACCGTGATCCGGAGTTGAGCGTTCTCCTCGTCGTACTTGGGCCAGCCCTCATCGCCCTGGCCCTCTGGGATATTTTTCACACCATGGTGCTCCCCCGCACCCTGGTGTCCAGATTTCGCCTCACCCAGCTTTTTTATCGCATCACCTGGCCCCTTGCGTCTTGGCTCGCCCGCCGAATCCCGCCAGGGCGGATTCGCGATTCGTTGCTGGCAAGTTACGGACCTCTTTCGCTCATCGCGTTGATTAGCTGGTGGGCGACGGTACTTATCGTCGGCTTTGCGTGCCTCGGCTACGGAGTCGAGTCGATGCAAGGAGTTCCACGGGGGTTCTTCCAAGAGCTCTATCTCAGCGGAACCACCTTCTTTACCCTCGGTCTCGGGGACGAGAAACCCCAAACCGCCATCACAAGGGTAATCACGTTCTTAGAAGCAGGTATTGGATTCGGCACTCTTGCCATCGTCATCGGATACCTGCCGGTCCTCTATCAGGCATTCGCCCGTCGAGAGTTGAACATCGTGCTCCTTGCCTCCCGAGCCGGCTATCCCAGCACCGCGGCCGGGTTGCTCACCCGTTTGGGACGCCACCCCGACGAAAGCCGGCTCCTCGCCGCCCTCTCTACCTACGAGCAATGGTGCGCGGAGGTCATGGAGAACCACTCCAGCTATCCCATGCTCGCCCACTACCGGTCCCAACACGAGCGGCAATCCTGGCTCGCATCGCTTACGATGCTCTTAGATACATGCGCTGTGCTCCAGGTTGGATTTGAAAACCACCCGGAGTGGCACGGCGCCGTCGAGGATCAAGCCGAGCTGACCTTTGCGATGGGTTGCCGAGCGGTCGTAAAACTCACCACTCTTATCCAGCCGCCGGCCCGCGAAGGGTACCCCGACCGCCTTCAGCCGGCGCGGCTGGCCTACCTCGCAAGGGTTCTTTCCGGTTCCGGATTAGAGCTACGCCACGATCCCGAGTCGGTCTCCCGCCTCAACGAGCTTCGGCAACTCTACGAACCACAAGTATTTTCGATCGCCCGCCACCTCTTATTGGACATTCCTCCATTCGTCGTGGAGTCGGAGATGTTCGAGTCCACTACTCCCGAGTCCGCCGTGCGCGATGCTGAGGAGACCTAACGGGGACGACCTGCGAATGACACGCCCTATCAGCGTCATTCTAAACCCGGCCGCCGGACGAGGCCAAGCCGCAAAGCTAGTGCGGGAACTCGTCGGCCGCCTCGGCCCGATCCTTGAGACGAGCGGCCCCGGCGATGCCGAGCGTCTGGCAAGGCGGGCCGCGGACGACGGCGGGATCGTCGTAGCCGCCGGGGGCGATGGCACGGTCGGCGAGGTGGCGGCCGGAATCTATGGCTCCGACGCGACTCTAGCCATATTGCCGGTTGGGACCGGAAACGACTTCGCCCGGACCCTCGGCGTCGCTTCCCTACCCGTTGCCCTCGCTGCCATCGATCAGAGGACCGCCAAACCAATCGATCTGATCCGGTGGCGGTGTGGCGACGCCGGCGGACTTGCCATCAACATCGCCGGTTGCGGCTTCGACGCCCTGGTCGCCGAGCGGATCAACAAAGGTTTTCGATACCTTCGCGGAACCTCTGCCTACATCGCCGCCGTCCTCACCACCCTCCGCTCCTACCGCCCCGCAGCCCTTACGGTGATCGTCGACGGAGAGACGATCGAAACGACCGTCATGCTCTGCGCGGTGGCCAACGCGAAGTCGTATGGAGGCGGCATGCTCGTCGCCCCAAACGCCGAGGTCGATGACGGCGAGCTTGACCTTGTCGTGGTCGAAGGAATCGGCAAAGTGGAATTCCTCCGCGCCTTCCCCTCGGTCTTCAAGGGAGCCCACCTCACCCATCCACGCGTCAGATCCATCCGCGGCCGATCGATCTCGATTCATGCCGAGCCACCTTTACCCGTCCTCTCCGATGGCGAGTTGGTCGGCGTCACCCCGGCGGAATTCGAGGTGATCCACAACGCATTGAAGGTAGTCGTCCCCTAGGTCGGAAGAAGTTCCGCCCCGCGTGGTGGCGTCTATGCGATACTCTTGCCCCAGTGACCTCCTTCGATGCCATCCTCCCCGCCGGGGGCATGATCGACGCCGACTTCGCGGCGCGAGTTGGGACCCCTAATAAGGCGCTCATCGAGCTCGGCGGCCAAACGATCCTCGCCCGAACCCTCGATGCCCTCCGATCGTCCGGCCGAGTCCGGCAGGCCATCGTCATCGGCACCGAAGAAGTGCTGGCTCACGAGGATGCCGGGAAAGCCGACCAAACCCTTCCCGCCGGTGGTAGCGGCCCCGAAAACATTCTAAAAGGGCTCAAGTTCCTGACCTCCGGGCCAAATCCTCCGAAAAAGGTGCTCATCGTGACCACCGATCTCCCGTTCATCTCCGGCAAGGTCGTCAACGACTACCTCGACCGATGCCCGGACAACCGCGACATTTCCCTTCCGCTCATCACCAAAGCCGAATACCAAGCACGATTCCCGGACTCGACCTCCTCTTTCGTGCCGCTCAAAGACAATATCTGGACCGCCGGGTGCGCATATGTCATGGATGTAGAGGCGTTTCAACGCGCGCTGCCCCACATCGAGAAGGTCTTCGATAACCGGAAGAGCAAACTCGGAATGGTGAAACTGCTCGGCCCCGCGTTTCTCGTGAAGTTCCTCACCAAGCAGCTCACCGTCCCCGACATCGAACGGAAAATCCAATCCATGCTCGGTTGCAGCGGAACCGCGGTCCTAAACTCCCCACCCGAGCTCGCCTTCGATATCGACGCCCTCGACGACTACGAATACGCGCTGGAGCACCTCAAGTAATGTCCCTCAGCTTGCAACCAAAAGATCCGGTCCAAATCGAAGCCGCCGAGATCCCGGCCGTTCCCTCTCCATACGAAACGATCTCGGCCTTTCAGCACGTGAAGCTGAGCGCGTACTGGTTCGCCACCAACTTTCTGTGGGGCGCGCTCCTCCTCGTGATGCTGCCGGGAGAGGTGCAGACGATGAACCCGGAATTCCGAGCCAAAGCGCTCGGATTGCTCACCGGTGTCTCCGCCCTCGTAGCGCTCGTGGTCCCGCTCATCGTAGGCGCTCTCAGCGATCGGTGCGGTTCTCGATGGGGACGCCGGCGGCCCTACATGGCGACCGGATTGGTTATCAATATCGTGGGTCTGGTTACGATGGCCGCGTCGTATGCCGCATCCGTGCCCACCAAGGGCGCCACGTCGGTCTGGGACTCGATGTTCCACAACCCCGGCTTCCTTTTCTTCTCGCTCGGCTATCTCATCGTCCAGTTCGGAAACAACGTAGCGAGCGCCGCCTACATGGGGGTTATCCCCGACGTGGTGCCCCAGGACCAGCGGGGCGTCGCCAGCGGCTACATGGCGCTCATGAGCCAGCTCGGTTCTCTCTTCGGGGCGATCGGCTGCGGCCTCTTGCTGAAAAGCGCTCCTGAATCGGCGAAGTACGCAACTCTGTCGATCGTTCTCGTCGCCGTGGCATTGGTGACGATCCTCGGAATGCGAGAGAACCCGCTGCCGTTCAAACCGCAGAAGATTAACTGGGTCCACTACGTCCGCTCGCTCTGGATTGATCCGCGCGCCTATCCCGACTTCGCCTGGGTCTGGATCACCCGCGCTCTAGTCATGCTCGGCTTCTATGCTGTCGTACCCTTCATCAACTACTACTTGGTCGATGTCATCAACATTTCTCAGAAGGATGTTGGTGGCAGGGCGGCGATCATCCAGGCGATTATTCTTATCACGTCCACCATCAGCGGCTTCCTAGGCGGAAAGTGGTCCGATAAAGTCGGCCGCAAAAAGGTCGTCTACGTTGCGAACATGCTGATCGCCGTGATGGCGCTTGCTTTTATCTTCTGCCGAAGCATGCAAGACGTGATCATCGCCGGATCGCTCTTCGGCCTCGGCTACGGCGCCTACATCTCGGTCGACTACGCCCTCGGCACCGACGTCCTCCCCAGCCGAAAAGACGCCGGGAAAGAGATGGCCGTCTGGCACATCGCCATGACCCTACCGCAATCGTTCGCCGCTCCCATCGCCGGCTACCTCATCGAAATCCCCGGCAAAAAAGTTCTCCCTCCGCTTGAGCCAGGCGGCGAAAACATCGTCCACTACGCCACCGCCGGCTACTCCTACGTCTTCACCCTTTGCGCCGTCTGCTTCGCCTTGGGCGCTCTGCTGCTGAGAAACGTAAGAGGCGTAAAGTAACCGTCCGGAGCCCCCTCTCCCTCCTTCGGATGTACGTGCCGAACAAGGGAGAGGGGGTTGGGGTGAGGGAGTCCGGAAGGACCGCTGCTCTCCAAAGCGGCCTCCCCGTTCCCCGTGTACCTTCGGTACACGGCATCGGCGAGGGCGCGGACGCTACGTCCGAAGGACGTGTAGCCGCAGGTTGGCTCGTACCTGCTCCCGCTGTACCGAAGGTACAGCGGAATCATCGGCGAGGGCGCCGACGCTACGGCCGAACCCTAATCGGCCAAAGTAGAACATGCTCTCACGACGCGACCTCTTCGCCGGCGCCGCTTCGCTCGGCCTCTCCGCCGCCGTCGGAACGGTTTTCGCTAACGAAAAAACCGTCCGCAGGTTCGGATTCGCCCACTTGACCGACCTCCACATCCAACCGGAGCTCGGCGCGCCCGATGGCGTTGCGATGGCTGTTCGCAAGCTCCTCTCCCTACACCCCCGCCCCGATTTCGTCCTTACTGGCGGCGACCATGTAATGGATCTGTTAAAAGTGACGCGGGAGCGAGCCGACCTCCAATTCCGGCTTCTGGAAGAAGCCCTGAAACCGCTCGAGATGCCGGTCTACTCCGCCGTCGGCAATCACGATGTCTACGGCTGGAGCACCGCCTCTCCGGCAACCGAGTCCGACCCGCTGTACGGCAAGCGGATGTTCGAGGAACGGTTCGCCAAGGCTCCCCTCCACCGGTCGTTCGACCACAACGGGTGGCACTTCGTGATCCTCGATACAATCCAGCCGCGAAACCGCGACTGGATGCTGGCGATCGACGACGCTCAGCTCACCTGGCTTAAAGACGACCTCGAGAAGGCGGGCCGCGCCCCCACCGTCGTAATGTCCCATGGCCCCATCCTTACCGCCTTCATGCAATACACCGCTTCGACCGGAGCCCCAACTCCCGATACCCTCATCACCCACAACGGCCGGGAGGTCCACGAGATTCTCGCCAAGCACAATGTGAAGGCGGTCCTCCAGGGCCACACCCACGTCCTTGAGGAAATCGACTACTTGGGCATCAAATACATCACCGCCGGCGCCGTGTGCGGCGATTGGTGGAAAGGTCCGCGCCTCGGCGTCCACCCGGAAGGGTTCACGGTCTGCGATGTCGACGGAGATCGATTCTCCTGGAGATACGTGCCGTACGGCTGGAAGGCAAGGACCTAACCAGCCAAAACGACCGCCCCGAAAACCCGCTCCTCCGCGAGCTGACATTCCGTCTCCGTGCAAGCTTGGAAGCTGACCCTCACTTCGAACTCGGCATCCGACTTCCCTCTCGGAAGCTCCACTTGGAACGGAATGGAAATCTCCCCCACATACCGGTCGTCGACCGCCGCCGGGTAGCTGACGGTGGCGCTGGCCGGACGGATCTCGACCTTGGTCGGCGTCAGCCAGCGGGCGGGAGGGTTGTCGGAGTTCAGGTGAAGTCCATCCGGAATCGCAATTCGAATCTCACCGTGGCCGAAACCGTCGGCTCCGGCGACGATCTCCGATCGGACCAGCTTCACCTCGACCTTGGCGGGGACGAGCGGTTTTGCCGCCTCAACCGGCGCCTCGGACACCGCCTCCAACATCGGTAACGCGGCGTAATACATCGCCTCCGTCGCCGAGGGCGCGCGCTCCATCCAGCCGAGCATCGTCGCCAACGTCTGCCGCGCCCGCGCCTCGTCGCCGAGCGCGACGAGAATGCCCAAGCCGATCGCGTTCCCGCTCGGGGATGGCTGATCCAGCACCGGCTTGGCTCGCCCGAAAAGAATCTCGTGGTGGTCGCTAGTCCCGAAGAACCCTCCGGCCCCTTCGTCATAAAATTTGGCGATCAGCTCTTTGGCGAGCCGCTCCGCTTCGTCGAGATAGGCCGCCGCCGGACGCGGGAGCTCCACCGGCTCCCCGGCGGCATGAAACGCATCGGCAACCATCGACAGCCGAAGCAACGCCTCCGTGAAGACCGCGTAGTCATCGAGGAACCCCTCGCCGCTCGGCTCACCGCCGACGATCTGATGCGGAAGATGTCCAAGCCGCGCTTCCGCGGCAAGGAACGCTTCCGCGGTTTGGGCTGCCACCGTGAGCAAGCCGATCTCGGCAAATGCGCCGATTACGAGCCCGTTCCAACTAGTGAGCGCCTTATCGTCCAGCCCCGGTTTCACCCTCGTTTCCCTCGCCTGGCGCAGGGCTTGGAGGTGGGGGTCGAAGTCCCGCGATGGCTCTCCGGTCAGGTGAGGAATATTCGTTCCGGTGAACTGCCCGGTCGCTTCGTCTTTGTAGTTCCCTTCCGGCTTGAAGTTGTACGCCGTCAGGAATTCATCGGCGTGGGCTCCCAAAACCTGCCGGACCTCATCCTCGGTCCAGACGTAGAATTTCCCTTCCTCCCCTTCCGAGTCGGCATCGAGCGCGGAGTAGAACGTGCCGTCCGGCGCCATCATCTCCCGCATCAGCCAATCCGCGATCCCGGCCGCGGAAGCGCGGAACCGCTCCGCAAGCTCGGGGGCAATCCCCTCCGCGATCACGCTCGCCCGGCCGAAGTTGGCCAGTAGCAGGGCGTTGTCGTAGAGCATTTTTTCGAAGTGCGGCAGTAGCCACCGGCCGTCGGTCGAATACCGGTGGAATCCGCCTCCGACATGATCGTGGATCCCCCCGTACGACATCCGCTGCAGCGTTACCAACGCTGCGCCGAGTGCCCCTTCCCGTAGCTCGACCGGGCCGACCGTGCTCGTGGCATACGCCATCAAAAACTCGATCGTCGTGTGCGGAGGAAACTTCGGCGCGTTGCCGAAGCCGCCGCGCTCTCCGTCGTATTCGGAAAGGACCTTCCGCACCGCCGAATCCACGAACGCTTGATCGAATATGGAAAACGTCGCCGGCGGCGCCTTGCCCAACGTTTCCGAAACCGCCTTCGAAATTTCGCTCGCCGCCTTCTCTAGGTCGGTCCGCCGTTGCCGCCATGCCTGAGCGATCTGACGCGTCAACGAGAGGAATCCGGGATAGTTCCCCCGGTCGAGCTTCGGAAAATACGTGCCGGCAAAGAACGGCTTTCGGTCCGGCGTGAGAAAGACACTCATCGGCCACCCGCCCCTACCGCTGGTGAGTTGCACCGCCGCCATGTACGCCTCGTCCACATCCGGCCGCTCCTCCCGATCGAGCTTGATCGAGATGAACTCTTGGTTGAGGATCGCCGCCACTTCCTCGTCCTCGAACGACTCGTGCGCCATGACATGGCACCAGTGACAAGAGGAGTAACCGACGCTCAGAAAAATCGGCTTGTTCTCATCCCGAGCCCTCGCGAACGCCTCCTCCCCCCACGGATACCAATCGACCGGATTGTCTCGGTGCTGGCGGAGATAAGGGGACGAGGCATTCGCGAGGCGGTTCGGCATAAATGGACCTGTCTCGATTTGTAATCGAGACAGGACCATTATGAGGCGGTCGCTTCGGTCCGGTCACAACGACGAAAGTGGACACGGTCGAATGTTTTGCCTCGACTCCCGTCTTCGCTGCCGAACGCAAGATCGCTGAGCTCTTCCATCGCCTCCGCGCAAGGCACGATGCCAACCAGCTTTTGGCGGCGATCGTGTTTCGCCCTTTGCGGTTCAGCCACTGATCGACCGGAATTTTTCCAATCTCTGCATCCTTCGCAAGCTACATCCCGATGATCGTCGGCAAGCGCGTAGCCTCCCGACGGCGCGTTGTTCAAAACCCTTCGGTAGACCTCCATTCGGTCCTGAGATTAACGAGACACAACCCTATGGCACCGGCCCCGACGAACCGATGCGAATCCCGTTGCCGAAGCTCGTCACCCAAACCTCTCCTGCCTTGAACGGATTGAAGAACACCCGTTGTGGCTGCCGGAACGGATAGCTGGCGACCTGGATAAAGCTGGGCGACGCCGACGTGGCGTTTACGCTGTACCACAACCCCTGAACCTCGGTTGTCGCGTAGACCTCCTTCGGATTCTTGGGATTGACGGCACAAGAGCCCACCCGATCCAGAACCAAAATCTGCTTCCAACTGACACCCCGGTCGACCGTTTTATACAAACCGCCCCGATTGTTCGCGTTGCCGCCCCAGCCGCTGTACACCGCTGCATACCAGGTCTTCTGGGTCGCGTCGTTCGGGTCAACGGTAAGGTCGCGCGTCCACCAATGCATGTTCGGGTGAGACCGGTCGACCCAGCTCTGTCCACCGTTGGTGCTCACGAAAACGCCCGACGAGTCGGTGAAGTTGCTCGTGCGGTGTCCGGAATACGTCGCCACCAACGTTCCATCCTTCAAAACCGCGATATTGAAAGCATGCCCTTCCGTGCGGGGCGGCTTCGCCAACTTCGTCCAGGTTGCCGCCGCGCCTTTGGTAACGTCCTGGCAGACGTAAACGCCGCCGACCAAGCTGCTGGCTACCGTCGCGAAGAGCCGCTTCGGGTTGGTTAGATCGAGCGCCAAGCCGACGACCACCTTTCCGATCGAACCGACCTTTGACCAGGTTTTTCCCTTGTCCGGGGAAACCAGCACGTCCCCGGTTCCGTTATTCATCGAGGCATCCGTGAGGTGCGTGCTTTCGTACATGTCGTGGACGGACGATGTCGCCATATACATCGCGCCGGTCGTCGGATGGACCACAACCTGGTAAGAGGCGTTCAACGTATGGCCCGAATAGTTGAAGCCCCAGGTCTTGCCGCCGTCCATACTTCGTGCGCCGCGAATATCGGAGAAGGAGCCCCACACGTTGTTCGCGTCGGCCCAAGCGACGTACCAAGCTGCCGTGTTCTCCAGCCCAACCCCCTGGTACGCCTTCCCCTTCGGCGTCGCAAGGTTCGGCGGGTTCTGGGTTGTCGGGCTCACGTAAGCCTGCTTCCACGACGCCCCGCCGTCCGTGGTCAAATGGCAAAAGCCAAACCCCGTAAAGGCGACCCGCTTGGCGTCGGTCGGGCACACATCGAACCCGAAGGCAAGCTCGTCGTAACCCCAGTCGCGGTCACCCCCAGATCCGGCCCAGCCGGTGGTGATTCCCTTATTACCGGCAGTCGTAAGAACGCTTGTCCAGGCCTTTCCTCCGGTCGTCGATTTCAACACCACCGGCACACCCGCGTCGCTTCCGCCGCCAAGGTAAACGGTATTGATGTCTCCCCGCGCCATCCCCACGAAGAACGGATGGAGCCCGGCCGCAATGCCGGTTACCGACTTCTTCCAACCCGCCGCGCCGCCGTAGTCGAGCGCGTAAACCCCTTTATAGCCATAGTGATCATCCCCCTGGATGCCGCCATAAACGTCGCCGGCACCCAAGGTAACGACGATCAAGCGCGTAGTGGTCCCCGCCTTCGCCGCGGCGAAGCCGACGATCTGTTCGGTACTAGGAATGCCCGTCACCGCAAGCTTGGAGAAGGTGGCGCCGTTGGTCGAGACAAACACGCCAAGGTTCGTTCCGACGAAAATTCGGCTTCCGTCGAAGAACGCTCCTGACACCTGCACGCCGTTTCCGTCCGTACTGGTCGCGATCTTCGCCCAATGCGCGCCTCCGTCTTTGGTGAAATAGAGGTTGGAATAATCCGAGACGAAGAGGCGAGTGGTCGTCGTTGGATCCGCGAACAAGTACCAGGCATCCGCCCCCGTGGGCTCTACCGGCAGGGGTTTCCAAGTCGCACCCCCGTCGATACTCTTGACCGGCCGCCCGACCTCGCCGGTCGCATCGATCATAAACTGGATCTTAGGATCGCTCGTGAACTGGACCTTCGGCGAGTTCCGCCCGACTTGAAGCGTGGTAAACGGCACCAGATTCCAAGCGGTACCCAGAGTCGTCGTCTTGTATTGCCCGCTCATGTCGCACGCCACTGTCAGCTCGTTCGGGCTAAACGGATTGAATGCCGGCGAGAAGAACGCGCCGCCACCACCCACGCCGACGCTCTTCCAGGTAGCGGGCGCCTGGGAGTAGCTGACACCGGCGCAAAGCGCCAACGAGAGGGCGGTGAACTTCTTCATACGAGTTGCAATCAGGAGACCACCAGCGCCATCTCACGGTCAAGTTACTTGGGACCTTCGACGGAACGCCCAATTACCAGGTCGGACGATCAGACGAGCCGCGCATCCCGTCCCCGTCTCGTAGCGTTTAATACCTTCGGATGGATGAATCTTCCCGTGAATGGCTCGACCTGCCGTTCGAACAATACGGCCCCCGGCCGGTCGTGGCCAGCCGCCTCGCGAACTTGAGCAAGTTTTGGGCTCGCTTCGCCCTCGCCGCTACCCTACTGATAGGCGGCTATCTGGGAGTTCGGGACGTTGGCGACCTTCGCCAACTCCAAGTACACGGCAAACAGATCCAGGCGAGGGTTCTCGACATGCACCAGACCACCGGCAAGAACACGGCTTACTGGATTACCTACTCGTATGACCTCTCCGGAAAAACCGAGGACTTCCAAGAGGAAGTCGACCGGGAAACGTTTGAGTCGACATCTGATGGGTCCACGATCCTCGTAACCGCCTTGCCCGCCGACCCTAGCGTTCACCGCCGGGGCTTCGTCGACGAAGATAGGATCGCAAAGGCACGATTTCGCTGGACCGCGGGAACCGTTATCTTGGGCCTCATCTTCGAGGGCATATTCTTGGCGGTAGCCGACAAGACCCGCAAAGAGATGCGGATCTTGCGCGACTTCTATGCCGGCCCGGGGCGAATCACCGCAATGGGCCCTCCAAAAGGCACGAAGGTGAAATGTCAGGACGTCGAATTCATCTATCGGCACCCGAACGGAATCGCCGAAAAAGGAACCGTCAATCTAGAAAGCTCTCGGGCCGCCAAGTACAAAGTCGACAAGCCAATCATTGCCATGATCGACCCGCAAGCAGGACAGCCCGCGGTCCTCTACGACACCCTAACCATGGCGCGCCTGGATACGTAGAGACTCAGCTCTTCCGATCGCCACGATCGCCCTGGCCGGGCTTGGCCGCGTTCTTCGCCTTCTGGTTATTGTCGGAAGCCAGCGATTTCCCGACATCCACTTGGTCGGAGGTGAAATGCCCCTTCTCATCTCGTCGAACGTACCGCTTGTCGCCGGGTTTCGGCTGAATCGTCTCTCGCTTGCTCATTTTTCTCTCTCCTTACGGAAAAGGGGCGCAGATCGATGAGACCTGCGCCCGTTGTCGAAAGCATTCCTTTGCGGCGCCAGTCCGTGGCTCGGCCCAGTCCATGGGCATGGTCGAATTAGGCCGCTGTGACGAACTCTTCCTTACGGTGGGCCAGCATCTGGGCCAGCGCAAGTCGTGCGCGATTCAGGCGGCTCTTCACCGTACCGATCGGGATGTTCAGCGACTCCGAGATCTCCTCGTAACTCAGCATCTCGCCGTGGTACATCGTCACGATCGTTCGATACTGCTCGGGAAGCGCGTCCGTGGCTTCCGAGAGCGACTCGGCCGTCTTCCGGCGAGCCAAAACTTCTAGAGGATCTTCTTCGTCCGAAACGAACTGCCGCTGCAGCTCGCCGTCCGGAGTATCCAGCGCCTCGTCGAGGCTGGTAGTGGGGCGGCAAGAGAGCCGTTTGCGACTGTCCAGGTAGCAATTGGTGATGATCCGGTACAGCCAAGTGGTGAAGGCGCTCTGCCCTTTAAATCCATGGATCGAGCGATAGACTCGAAGGAACGCTTCGGCGACGATATCGGCGGCAGCGTCCTGATCTCGCGTCAAGCGGTAGGCATACTGATAAGCGCGCGCCTGATGCTTGCGGATCAGAGTATCCACGGCTTCGCGATCTCCGCTCGCTCCGCGCTCGACAAGCCATCCGTCTTCGTTGATCTTGAGTGTTTGCATTTGGTCTCCCCGTCTTCGATCGGTTCTCCCAAACCGGTCGAATAGCGTTCACACAGATAGGGACGATAAATTTCTTGCGATGTTCGGCGCAATTTTCACATAGGTCATTACTAGGCCCCGCCTGCAACTTTGGACCCACAGTCCCAGCTCTCCTGCCTGACCTTGCGTCGGGAACTATTTCCTGCGCAATCTACGTGTAGTCAGTAGAATATGCGCCGGTGCCGAACGTATGTAGCATCGGAAGAACTCCTATGAAGCTTCGCTATCTTCTGCTGCCCGCCCTCGCCCTCACCGTCTTTTCGGCCCGCGCCCAGACCCCGGCGCAGTACGTCTACGTCGGCAATTTCGGCGCGAAGCTGGGTGAGAAGGCTCCTTCCTTATCCGCAGCGAAGTGGATTAAAGGCTCTCCCGTTTCTCTAACCGCCGGCAAAGTGACGGTCGTCACGTTCTGGGCAAGTTGGTGCCCGTCCTGCAAAGAGACTTTCGAGCCGGTCGCCGAGCTGGCCAAGCGTTACAGGGGAAAGGTCAACTTTGCCGGAGTAAGCGTGTATGAGCGAGCCGAAGACGTCAAGAGCGGCGCATACATCGGCAAGCTTCAGGCGTTTCTACGGACTTCCGGCAACCCCATGCCGTTTAGCGTCGCGGCCGACGATCAGCAAGGCACCATCGCCTCCGCCTGGATTGGCCAATTCATGCAGGACATTCCCAAGGCGTACATCATCGACCGCCAAGGTCGCGTCGCGTGGAGCGGCCATCCCCTCGCTGAGCTCGCCGATGTGCTGGGAAGCGTGGTAGATGGAACCTACGACGTTGCCAAAGAGGCCCAGAAGCAGCGCGCGCGTTACGTCGTCGAGGGTCAGATCCGCGACGTAATGGTGCCAATCAAGGCGCTCAGCGGGCAATCGCCGAAAGAAGCGGTCGCCGCCATCGAACAAGCGATTCAAAAGAATCCGGAGTTAGAAAAGGCGATCGGCCCCGCGAAGTTTCAGATGCTCCTCCGTACGGACGAGTCCGCAGCCTACCTTTACGCGAAGAAGCTCTCGGAAGGGATCTGCAAAGACTCCCCCACCTCGCTCAACCTAATCGCCTGGTCGATCTTGGACGATAAGGGAGAGCTCAAAAAGCCCGATCTGGCCACCGCCCTCACCATTGCCAAGCGGGCCGACGAGCTGACGAATCACGGCGATGCCTACATTATCGACACCCTTGCGTTGGCGCTCTACAAGACCGGTTCCAAGCAAGAAGCGCTCGATCTCCAAATCAGAGCGGTATCTCTCGCCGGAGGGATGCCGAATGTTCCTCCCACGATCATGAAGGAGATGCGCGACCGGCTGGCCCTCTATAAGAAGGCCGCCCGATCCATCGCGCCGGTGCCGTAGGCTTAACAGCCGACCAGCTCGTCCACCCCGTCCCGCGTTGCCGGGAGGTGGATCGTCAGCCAATATTCCACCGTACAGCGGAAGATCTTCAGAAACCGGTCGAAATCCACCGGTTTTTGAATGAAGGAGTTGGCGTGCAGCCGCTGGCATGCCACCCGGTCCGAAACTTCATCCGAGCTGGAGAAAACCACCACCGGCATTGAGACGTTCTTCTCGTGCCCGCGAATCCAGCGCAAAACGTCCAAGCCGCCGACCTTCGGCAGCTTCAAATCCAAAAGGACGAGCTTTGGCATCTCGCTGCTAGATTCGCCCAAGCGGTCGATCGCCTCTTGTCCGTCGTGAGCGACCTCAAGGTCGACACCCTCCAGCGAGCGTAACGCCCTGCGCGCCAGCCGTTCGTCGTCGGGATTATCCTCGACCAACAAAACTCGAAGCTTGCTCACGGTACTCACCTCAGTATTAGGAGGGCATTTCTGCCTGTTTTAGCAGTGGTCCTCCGCCAAATAGGTCTTTCGGCTACAGCCGAATCGTCAGCCGCCCTTTCGTCTTCGGCTCAGTTACCCCTCGTAAGAATCGCCCGAGGTCGTCGGTGAGCACCAGCCGGGCTCTTCCCCAATTCGGCGCAACCCGGGTCTTCCCTAGCCCGATGACGCACCGTTTGCCTCCAGGAAGGTTCACCACCGCGAGCGCCGACCCATGGTCGAGGTCTATCGTCGTGCCATCGTACGTTAGCCGGTTCGCTGTGACCTTAAATCCAACCCGGTCGCAGAGCGTCCTCATCACCGGCGAGCTCTCCGGCGATCCCACGAGAAAATGCCCCGCCGGGTCGGTTGTGTCCGTCAGCGGCTCAGCCGTGCCTCCCAGCGACGAAAGCCAGTCGGTGTGCTGCGGGTCGACCACCTTCTTTAGCGCCTGCAACCCCAGCCCCAGATCCATCGGCGCCTCGTTCGGCTCCATCACCCGAACCGCCTGCCGCCACGGATCGACCGAGACGAGCTCCGGCTTCCAGCCCGACGGTAGATGAACCGTATCGTTCTTCCCATCCAGAAACACCATCGAGAACGAACGGCGAGCCCCCGACTGCAGCATGACCGTCAACGGCATCCGGAACCGCGGCCCGTGCCAGTGAATCTTGAGATCGACCCCCTTACCGGTCCACTTTGCCGTCGCGTCGAAATCCGAGAACCCCGGCCGATGAATCCAGTCGGCCAGAAACCCCTTCATTTCCGCCTTGTTGGAGCTCCGGCTAAGAACGACTCGCTCGAAATCGGCCCAGTCCCCCGGCTTGCCGCGGGGATGCGTCCGCACCCACGTGCTCATCGTCTCGATAAGCCACTTTGTTCCCATCCACTGCTGCATCATCTGCAGCACCTTCGCCCCCTTTCCGTAGCCCAGCGAGCTCCCCACCGGTCCCACGTCCGCGCCACTGGAATTCATCGCCGCCTGCGCGTAGTCCGGCTCCGCGTTCCCATCCGAAACGAAGGCGAGCCTCCGCTCCGCCTGGTTACCGATCGCAACCTCGCGGTGATAAAGGCCGTCGCAAAAAACCGCGAAGCTCTCGTTCCAAAACGAACCGAGGTAGGTGTTATTGATCAGGCCACCCCACCACGTGTGGGCCGGCTCGTGGGCGTCCTCGGTTGGCAAGCCGCCGCCGTAGGTGGCATACGTATACGCCTCCAACGCGCCGCCTCCGTAATGCTCGCTATCCACCGCCCCGTACATCGGGTACGGCGGCGGACAGAAGCTCTTGGCGTAGAACTCGAAGATCGGTAGGTACAGCTCGGTCTGCGCTCGCAACTGCACCTCGCTCACCCGCGTACTCCAAGCCGAATACCGCCGCCCGTTCAGCGTCTGCGAGAACGTCTTAAACGGCGCCGCGTCCACGCTGAAGTACACCACGGGCAGGTCCATCTTGTAGCCGGTCACCAGCTCCGCCCCGGTTTCGTGCTCCAGCGTCTTGATCCCCTGCGCCACCGCCGTCCAACCCTTGGGCGAGTGGATGAGGATTTGATACGGCGACGGCTGCCGCGCGATCATCGGATACCAGTAGTCGTTGACGAGCGTCGCCTCCGTGCTGGAGATGCTCCCCGCGTAGCTCGGCAAATTCACGGTGGCGCCGTAGATCACACGGTAGGTTCCGTAGCTCCCTTTCCCCCGTCGCATCGATACCACGCCGCTCGCTTGCCGGAAAGTCACCGGCCTTCCCCGCTCATCCTCGATCCGCGCCACCTTGTATTGGCTCGACATCCGGAAAAGGATCGCTTGGGGCGCTCCGGGCGCGAACTTTAGCGTGAGGTCGTCGCGAAGCGCCGCGTGCTTCTTCGGGATATCGAACTTCAAATCGAAGCGATGTCCCAACACGGTCGTCCCCATCGGATCGCTTTCAGGGACGTAGGCGAGCTTGTTCCCCACTCGCTTCAGCACCGTCTCCCCCACATCCTCGCTGGTGAGCGGAGTCCCGATAACCACGTACCGCGCCCCGCCGTCCGCCGCCGTCAGCTCTTCCGCATGCCACCCAAACCGCCCCACCTCATACGCCCCGCCCGTCTTGAGCACCCGAAACGGGTTCCGAATCCCTTCGGGCAACGGGGCCAGCAGCTTCGTCAGCCCCGCCACATCGCGCCGCTTCGCCATGGCATCGATCGCCTGAATCGAAGGCCCGGGGGCGTAGGTGAGGAGGCCGATGACGCAAGGAAGCATAAGGACGAGTATGGCCCGTAGCAACCCAGCCCGCCACCCGGTCATAATAAGTCGCGTTCGGCGGCGTAGCTCAGTTGGTTAGAGCGAGCGGTTCATACCCGCTAGGTCACCCGTTCAAGTCGGGTCGCCGCTACCATTTCGTCTCCCCAAGTAGCATCGGCTCCCAGCCGATGATCGGAGATCGAAGCTCCAGCCACAGATTGGCCTCCCCTACGTCCGAAGGACGTGTAGCCGCAGGTTGGCTCGTACCTGCGCGAGAGCCTTCCAAAGATCGCAATGCGAGGACGTATTTGAAACGTCCTCGCGCAGGTACGAGCCAACCTGCGGCTACAACGCTGCGCGTTAGGTACATCGGATCATCGGCGAGGACGCCGACGCTACAGGCAGACTCCCTCACCCCCAACCCCCTCTCCCTCCTTCGGCACGTACATCCGAAGGAGGGAGAGGGGGCTCCGGAGCTATTCCCTTCGCAATGCTTCGATCGGATCGAGGCGGGCCGCGCTCATCGCCGGATACAGCCCAAACACCACTCCTATGAACGCGGAGAAGATCGCCGCCGCTATGGCTGCCGGCAGCGGGAACGGCATGGGCAATCCCTCCGGCGAAGGCTTTTGCATCTGGGCTGAGACCATCGTAATCACCAAACCCAGCGAATAGGCGATCCCCATGCCGATGAGGCCGCCAACTAGCGACAGCGTCGCGGCTTCCACCACGAACTGCGTCAGGATCGAGGCGCGTTTCGCCCCCAGTGCCTTCCGTAGCCCGATTTCCCGGGTTCGCTCGGTCACGGAGACGAGCATGATGTTCATGATGCCGATGCCGCCAACCAGCAGCGACAGCGCCGCGATCGCCGCCAGCACGGCGCCGGCGACGCCGAAGATCTGACCGAAGACGCCCAGGATCGACTCGTTCGACTCGACCCGGTAGATGCGCTTGTTGCCGCTCTTCAGCATCATCGCTTCCCACACGTCCTCCATCGCCTTATCGACTTTGACCCCCGGTTTCGGCCGGGTCATGATCATCATCAGGTTGTCGCCGCCCACCCATTTGTCTTGGGCGGTGGAGAGCGGCGTCATGATGTCGCGCGCATTGGAGTCGCCGAGGAAGTCGCGCCGCTTCGCGACGCCGATGACCTCCAACGTGATCCCCTTCATGGAGATGTACCGGCCCAGCGAGTGCTTATCCGGAAAGAGGCGGTCCCGGATCTCGTCGCCGATGACTGCCACGTTGGTCCGGTTCTTCACATCTTCGGCGGTGATGTCCCGCCCCTCGGTCAGCTCCGACCGGTTCATCACGGAGAAGTTCTGGTCCACCCCGTAGATCTTCGGATTCGTCACCACCAAGTCGCCGTTCGTCACCGGCTGGGCCGCGGCCTGGAAAAGCGGCGTGGCCACGTCCAACGACGGAACGCGGTCGGTCAGATATTTCACGTCCGGCATCTTCAGGCCGCCGATCGATTTGCTCTTCTCGGAGTTCGGCCCCCAGTTGTCGAACATCACCATGATCGTGTCGGACCCCAGCTTTTCGAACTGGCTCGACATGAACGCCTGGAATCCCGAGGAGATCATGATGATGAGCGTCACGCTCATTACCCCGATGATCACGCCCAGCATGGTGAGGAATGCCCGCAGCTTGTGCAGCCGCAGCATATCCAGCGCGACGAAGATGCTTTGGAAGACGCTCATTGCTCGTCCGGTCCCGCGGACATAAACCCTTTACGCTGCGGCCCGTTGTATTTCGGCTTCGAGATCTGATCCCCTTCGACCAGGCCCGAAACGATTTCCACCAGCGCGCCGGTCTGGGCTCCCGTCTTAATCTCGCGCCGCTCAGGCTTCGCGCCCTTCGCCTTCGGGTTCGCCGGCGTGATCTCCACGAAGCTCTTCCGCCCCTCGCGGATGACGTGGTCGATCGGAACCACCAGCACATTATTCTTTCGAATCACGTCGACCGTACACTTGGCCGACATCCCCGAGCGGAGCTTGGCATCGGCGTCGCGAAGATTGATCTCGACTTCGTACTTCACCACCGCATCCGCCGAAGCCTGGCCGGTCGCCGGCTCCTTGCTGGCCGGAGCGATCTTGGTAACCACGCCGTGATAGACATGGTTCGGAATTGCGTCCACGTCGATATCCGCCGCCATTCCCACCTTCAGCTTCGCCATGTCGATTTCGTTGATGTCCAGCTTCACCTTCATGCTGGATCGATCCTCGATCTTGACGATGGTGGACCCACTGCTGAACGTGCTAAGGCCGGTGGCAAGTTCTCCGACTTGGAGCAGCTTCTTGGTGACGATTCCCGAGATTGGCGCTCGGATCTCCGTCTCGTTGAGCTGACGGTTCGAGTCGCTGAGCACCGAGCGAAGCTGGGCCACCGTCGCCTGGCTTTGGTCTCGCTGCTTCTCCAGCATCGCCGGATCTTTCAACGCCGCCTTGGCTTTCGCCATCTCGGCGACTGCCGAGAGATACTCTTGGCGCTTCGTCTCCGGCGTGTAAGCATTGGCCTGGGCGCGCCGCAGCGCCGCCCGAGCCTGCTCGATCGACTCCGTCGCCTTCGACATTTCCGCCCGTTGGGCGCTCTCTAAGTGGGCGAGATTGTCCTTCGCCGCCTGGAGGCGCACCTTGGCCAGGTCCAGCACGAGCTTGGCCGAGTCCACGACCCTACCCGCCACGTACCCTTTATCGGAGAGGTCGGCTTGCCGACGATATTCTTGGTTCGCGTTGTCGTAATTCGCTTGCGCCTCGTCGACGGCGCTCTTTAATTCGTTCCGCTGATTCGGTTGCGCGCTCTGCTGGAGCCGGTCTCGCTCCGCCATCGCCGTATTAAGTGTGTTTTGGGCTTCCTGAATCGCCGCGCGCATCACCGTCGGCTCGGCCCTCAATTCCAGACTAAGCTGCCGAACCCGGGCCTGCGCCTGCTCGTAAGCGGCCTGAGCGGTGATCTTCCGTTGTGCGATCTCGATCGCCGTTCTCCCCACCGCGCTCTCCGCGCCCCGAAGCTGGGCGGCGTCCTGCTCCACCCGAAGCTGGGTTTCCTTCGGATCGATCACGGCGATGAGTTGCCCGGCGGTGACCGAATCCCCTTCGTCCACGAACAGCTTCGCCAAACGGCCGGTAACCCGCCCCTTCAGCTCGACCACTTTATTCGCGTCGATGGTTCCGGTCTCGACCACCGAGACCACGATATCCCCCTTCTTGACGAGGGTCGGCTTAGGAAGCGCGGCGTCTGCCGCAAGTGCTGCATTCTGGCTTCGGCCTTTGAGAGCCATCCCACCGATCCCGCAAACAAGTAGCAGAGCGATGGTAATAGGAATGATCGGGCGTTTCATACGGCGCATGCAGTATCGCGCGACGACGCCCCGAGGTTGCACTAACCAGCCATTTTGCTCTCAAACCGGCATTCCACTAACGCGAATCGCTACCGGAACCACTTCACGCCCGATCCCTCCAGACGCGCCGTCTGGCAGGGTCCCACCATCTACTTGCGCAAACTCCCCGATCCTCTTTGCGTCTTCGCGCCTTTGCGTGACGCTGATCCGGTCAGACGAACCCCCAACGGCTACAACCCCTTAGCGTCACCGTTCGATCCAAACCCCGTCGCCATCCACCGGCACCTTCGCCGTCTCCGGATAAACCAAATACACGGTGCGGCTGGAATGGAGCCAAGCTCGCTCGAAGTTCTCCCGCTTGTAGGTGTAGCGCACCTGCGCCCGACGCGCCGGATCGTTGAAGACCGGATCGCCGTCCTTGGTGAACCCGACGAGCACCACCAGGTGCCCCGACCCGCCATCTTGCGCCTCCCCTTTCGCGATGTTCAACGAGATAGAGCAGATCACCGGCAGACCGGCGTCGATCCACTGCTCGAGGTCGGCGATCGAGCGGAACCGCGTGACGTATGAGCGCATGCCCGGAAACGAACCCGCGTAAGCCGCATTGAAGGGCCAGTTCCCCGCGCCATCGTAACTCTTGTCCCAAACGCACGCCTCGACCTCCGGAACGTCGCGGTCCATCTCCGGCCTCTGCAACTGCTTCGCATAGTGAGTCAGCACCATCGAAAGCGACGTCGGACTGCACAAGACCCCACCGTTCGGATAGTTCCCCTGCGCCCGCTGAGGAACTTCGATCGTCTTGCCCCAAGCTGGAGACGGAGACTTCTCGCTTGCCGCCGGATGGTGGGTGTTCGCGAACGAAAGCGTGAACAGCCGTAGCTTCGGCAAGCCATCCCCGTTATTCTTCAGCGTCACCCGCACGTCGACGGTGCTCGCCCCTTTCTTGGGCAGAAAAGTGTCGGTGTCGACATTCCCGTCGTCGTCCTTCTGCCCCTTCACGCTGGTCCGGCGCGCGGCATCGTCCAGCGTCCAAGTGCCGAATGAATACCACTTGGAAGTGAAGCCGTCTCCATGGGACCGGATCTGAACCTCCAGCGCCGCCCCCGTTGCCGGTGAAACGTTCCACGACGGCACGACCTCGTTAAACGCGATCTTGGGATCGACCCCGCTGAACTCCACCACCGCCTCCCCGCCCTTGGCGGGAAATTTACGGTCGGGGAAAAACGGCACGAGGCGAACGGTAGAGGCGGCCACGGTGAGAAGGAGGAGGGGGAGCATAGGCGTTAGGCGTTAGGCGTTAGGCGTTAGGGCACTGCCCTTCTATATCCTAACGCCAAACGCCCCAACGCCCAACGCCTCAGTCGACAACATCCACCTGCACCGGTGGCACAATTCCAGCTTCCGTTCCCTTTTGCAGGAAGAGGCGGATCGCCCGGATCCCCTCGTCGCCCATGTCGAGCGTTCGCTCGTTCACGTACATTCCCACGAACTCGTCGCTGGTCGGAGTGTCCATTCCCCGGGCGAATTGGAGGGCATAGTCGAGCGCCTTCCCTCGATTGGAAAGACCGGCGTGGATGCTCTCGCGCATGCAGCGGCTGACTTCCTTCACGGCCCCGTCTCCCAAGTCTTTCCGCACGACGTTGACGCCAAGCGGAAGCGGCAGGCCCGTCTTCGCTTTCCACCAACGCCCCATGTCGGCGATCAAGGTCATTCCCTCTCGCTCGTACGTAAGCTGCCCCTCGTGGATGATGAGGCCGGCTTCGTACTTCCCTTCTTGAATCGCGGGGATGATCTCGTCGAACGGAACCACCTCGGTCTTCGGCCGGACCCCGGCCCCGAACTGGTCCTCGAAGTAAAGGTTGAGCGCCAAGAACGCGGAGGTCATCTTTCCCGGAATCGCGATAACCGTCTCTCGAAGCTCTTCGGGCGAGAGCGCCCGCTTCGCCACGATCATCGGGCCATACTCGTCGCCGAATGAGCCGCCATGCCGTAGCAACGCGTACTTATCCGACACATGGGCAAAAGCGTGAACCGAGATTGCCGTCGACTCGAGCTTCCCTTCCATCGCCCACTCGTTTAGCGTCTGGATGTCGCGGAGAATGTGCTCGAAATCGTAATCGGTCTTCACCTCGCCGCTCGCAAGCCCCCAAAACATAAACGCATCGTCCGAATCGGGGCTGTGGCCCAGCCGAATTTTCAACATCGAGTGAAAGTTTACCGCAACCGGAATCGTCGCATGAGGCGGCGTACCCGATTGGAGAACGGATCGGCGACGACTTTGATCTGCGGCTCGTGTTCCGCGCAGGCTGTCATCCGGTAAAAAACGAACCCGGCGCTCGCTCGGCCTCTCTCTGTCTCCGAAACCCGTTCCACTCGCATCGAAGGCTCATTGGAACCTCGCATCATCGGTCCGATTTCCCGGCGGGCGTCTTCGCGCGCCGCCTCCTTCGCCTCCGCTGCGGTTTCCGCTGAAACGTAACGGGTGGTGTAGAAACCGTACTCCTGTGGCTCATCCCCGATGTCGAGCCGCCAGCCTTCGCTATGGAGAACGATTTTCCACCATGGCATGGTTAAGAGGGCTGACCTGCGTGCGAGGAGCCGTGTTCGCCAAAATAGACTGTGGCGCGAAAACCGACGCTTAGCCCGAGCAAAATCACCACTTACCTTGCCTGCCCGGTCAAGTACCGCTGGACCTACGTGGACGATCGCGGCAAGTGGTACCTGCGCTCCAAAAGCTACTACTCCTTTGGCAGCACGCTCCACCGGGTGCTCGAACGGTTCCACGACACTGGCGATGCCGGGGTGAACACAACCGAAGAGGTCATGGCCGCCTATGAAGAGAGCTGGATCGACGCCGGATACGCCTCCGCTGAGGAACTGGCCGAGGCGTACGGCGAGGGGCGCGAGATCCTCGAGCGTCACGTCCAGCAAGCAACCGCCCAGCCGCGTGAGTCCAAAACGATCTTCGTCGAGCGCCAGTTTCGTCACGACATGGGCGAGTTCGCGTTGCTGGGCCGCGTCGACCGGGTCGACGAATATCCGGACGGAACGCTCGAGATCGTCGATTACAAATCCGGACGCGAATCGGTGGAAGTCGAAGACGTGGCGACCGACATCGCCATGGCCTGCTACCAGCTTCTCCTCCGCCACAAGTTCCCCGGCGTCCCCATCCGCGCCCGGATCATCGCCTTACGAACCGGCCACTCGGCCGCCGCCTCGATGACCGACGAGGAAGCCGCCGACTTCGAGCAGACGATCCTACAGTTGGGCCGCGAGATCCTCTCCGAGGAGTACCACGAGCTAACCCCCGTCTTCAAACCCCTGTGCCTCCACTGCGACTTCCTCCCCCTCTGCCGCAAACACCCAGAATTCGCCGAACTCTAACGTGGCACTGGCTTCCAGCCCGTGGGTCCCAAGGGCATCCTGCCCTTGGCCGTTTTCTCACGACCATCCTGGTCGTGAGCGTTCATCGGCTAGGAGCCGATGCTACGTTCACACGACCAGGATGGTCGTGATACACACGGGCTGGAAGCCCGTGCCACCGCTAACCCGCCGGTAGAACTCTGGTCTTACCTTCCGTCAACACTCCCAGCGCAATCTCCCGGAGGTCGTCCAACGTGACAACTTGCATCGTCTTCACAAGCGCCTTGGCGTCCCACGGTTCGCCGGTTTTGAGACGCCAGTAGGTCCGCAAGAAGGTCCGGCCTTCGAGCGTATCGTCGAAAGTCCCGGCCGGGCCGAAGGCGAACGGGGAAAAGTCGACCCCCCGCAGAAAGACTGCCTCCGCCATGCCGCGTGCGCGCTTCAGGTCCGCGTCGGTCCACCCCTTCACGTCTTCGACCAGTGCGGCGCGGAGCGCCTCCGCCTGCTTGTCGAGACCGTCGGTGGCAGACGTCTCCAGCAGAATTCGTGATTGCCACCCATCCGGAACCGGATACAGCAGTGCTTCCTGACGGTAGCTCATTCCCAACTGACGCCGCGCCACGCGGAAGAGGCTGGCCCCCTTGCCACTCCCGAGGGCGATCAGAGCGAGGATTCGGGTCGAGATCGCGGCATCTCCCGCCCCGAAGGTCGGCCCGGTCAACTCAATCGTCGAAACCCCGCCCGGATTCTTGGCCAGAGGCTTCGGAAGAGCCTCATACTTGCTCGGCTCGGGAAGCCGGGGTGTGATCCACTTGTCCATCCGACCGCTCCAATTCTCCTCAGCCTCCCCTTCCTTCACCGGGCCTCCGACGCCGAGCGTAATGTTCTCCGGACGGAAGAGCGCATGGTAGAGGTCCTGAACCTCACTCGGCCGGGGATTTCTCGTCCGCTCATACGGGCGGAGTGCCGCAACCCAGGAAGTCGCTTTGGCGGACGGCAGGATCGCCGGAACCGTCAGGCGCGAGGACCGACACAGCGCCTCCATCAGGCTCAACCCCTCGCGCAAGTTCGCCGGCGGCACATGAAACGAGATCCGTACGTAGTCGGGTCCGGCGGAGCACCGGACCGGGTCCCCACCGGTGACAGTGAGAATGTCCCGGCGAGCATAGCCTTCGACCTCCCGCGGGATCGCTTCCACCAAGGCATCGAGAGAATCGGCTTGACGGGCCGTCAGGTTCGGAATCCGCGCGATCGCCTGAATCGAAACCTCTCGAGCCCCCGGCTCGACGTTTTCAACCACCAGACCGGCGAACAGAGCGGCGGCAAACAGAATCACCGCTTCACCGCCAATGCTCTGGGCCGCGATGCCCGCCCGGTAAATCCGTTAAACGCTCGCTCGAACTCTGCAAATTGAAGGGAATCCAAATTTTCCAACATGATCTCCGGCTTCAGATCCCGTTCGCAAACCAGCAGCATCCCCCGAAAAGCGGCGGCCGTTTCCGGCTCGTAAAGCCGGTTTCGAACCCACCGGGCCGCTAGAATTCGCCCCAGATCGAAGAGGGACGCCGCCTGAGCGTCGTTGATCGCGCTCAAATCCCCGGTCGGAGAGCCGATCAGAACGAGCCCCCGATTTCCGGATGGGGTGTAAATCACCTCCAATCCCTCGGCAACGGTCGCGAGCGCCAACGCCGCCGCGAGGGTCGCGGCCGTATCTGGCGATCGATACCCCGGTACGGAGACCGCCCGAAACTCTCCTGGCGAGGTCCCGAACGCGATCGACTTTGCATCGGCCGCAGCCAGGGGCGCCGGATTGGACACTTTGGCCACCGGAAGAAAGGCTAGGGCGTCGGCCACGGCCTTCGTGGCGGCGTCGATGTCGACGTTCCCGCTAACCACGACGGCCAGGTTTCCAGCCGAAAAAGCTCTCTTTCGAACCGCCTCCAAGATCGCCGGCTTAGTAGCCCGAATCGTGTCGAGATCGCCGAACGGGTCCAGCCCTCTATCGCCGAACGCGCGTCCCCAAGCCTCGGAAGATGCCTGAGCGGCCGCATCTCGGAGGGCGCGCTCCTGCTCCATGATATCCGCCTCGTGCGCGATCTCTGCCTCGGTGAACCCGTGCTCCGAGACCAGGTCTCGAAGGGCGCTAATCGCATCTTTCATCCCGGTGGGCGGCAAATTCATCTCGAAAGAAATCGAGTCTCGAAGGGTCCGTGCGCGGAGGAAGCCTCCCGCCGTTTCCAACCGTCGGTCCAGGTCACCCTTAGCTCCCAGTGCGACCAAGTGCTCCAGCAAGTGCCGCTGGCCGTGCGATTGCGGCGTCTCTTCCACCCCGCGAGAGCTTACGAACAGATCTACGATCAGTGATTTCGCGTTCGGCGTCCGCTCCACGAGCACGACTACGCCATTCGGAAGCAAGGTCCGCAACCGTGGCGGTTGCTGGATCTGAACCTGGGAAGCCAGGAGAAAAGCGAGAAGGGGGAGCATAGGATTTGAGCCGGGAATCGGTTGAAAACGATTGTAGCTTGGAGGTGGGACGTGCCCAAACCGCGAAGTCGTCGTTAACGAAGGCGATTTTGCGCGAAACCGGCGTTGCGCAAGCAATAATCGACTTTCGAGCGCCAACCATGCTGATCCCGAAGACCGAAAAAGACGACGCTAATCTCCGCCTCGAAGTGGCCCGCGCGAACTGGGCCCTCCCCGCCTCCGGGCTGGTGACGATGCATTCCGGCAATGCCAGCGGCTACGACCCGGAAAGCGGGCTCGTCTATATCAAACCCTCGGGAATGGACTATGACCAGATCAAGCCGGGCAACCTGGCCGTGGTTCGCCTCGAAACCGGCGAGGTCCTCACTCCGGACATCCGCCCAAGCGTAGATCTGGCCCATCACCTCTTCCTCTACAAGAATCTTCCCGAGGTTCGAGGGATTATCCACACGCACTCCAACTACGCGACCGCCTTCGCGGCCGCCAACAAACCGGTTCCCTGTTGCCTCACCGCCATCTGCGACGAATTCGGCGGCGAAATCCCTTGCACCCCCTATATCGACAACGAGGGCGAGAATATCGGCCGAGCCATTCTCAAATACCGGCGCGAGCGAACTCCGGCGATTCTCTTGGGTAATCACGGCGTATTCGCCTGGGGCTCCTCTCCCAAAAACGCGTTAAAGGCGGCCGTAATGGTCGAGGACGTCGCGAGAACGGTTTGGCTCGCCATGCAACTCGGCCCAGTCGCCGCCATTCCTCCGGAAGAGGCCGAGAAATGGTACGACCGCTACCAGAACCGGTATGGCCAGGGGTAGCGCCGCCCGTAGCGTCGGCGTCCCCGCCGATGATCCCGGAAACGTGACCAGACGCTTTCCCAGCCCGTGGGACAAATAAGACCTGTGTGACCCATGAGTCCCAGACGTCCCATCAATAGAGGTAAAGCCTCAGGCTACGAACGCCCCAACGCCCCAACGCCCCAACGCCCTAGAGCCCCAACCCCTTCTCCTTAATCTCCGCCCACCGTCTGGGATACTTGCGATCCGTCTTGGCGAGTTTCTCATATCGCGGAAAGGCGCGGACGACGTCTGTGCCGGCCAGGGGCCGAGTTACGACGTCGCGGAGTACCAAACCGAGCGGTTCCAAGCGCACCGTGTCAAACGGCTCGTTCGGGGTTCGCATGGGAATCACGAACCCGCCAACCGCGCAGGGGGCGGCGGAAACCTCGAGCTGGGCCGCTAACGGGGCCACCGCGCGGCCGGTGACGATCTCGAACTTTTCGCGATGACCAAATTCCTCGGCTCGCCCCTGAACCACTTCAAGGTTCGAAAGCGGCTGGGTTCGCAAGAAGCCGAGCATCTTCCCCGAGGAATCGAGCGCGGTCACCTTAAGGTCCGGCCGCGCGCAAGCGAGCGGCCAAGACGGAAACCCCGGACCGGTTCCAAGGTCGAGCACCTTCGCCCGGACCGGGATAAGGTCTTGGAACAGGATGCTGTCCAAATAGTGGCGTAGCCACGCCTCCTCGGGGGGAACGCGCGTCAGGTTCATCACCGCATTGGCCGCATAGATCGCCTCGTGAAAAGCCGCGAAAGCTTCAAGCTGCTCGCCGGTCAGCTCGAGGCCGATCTTCGCCGCCTCCTCACGAAGGCGGCCTTGCCAACTACCGTTTTCGACCGCGGTCTCCGTCGCCGTCTTCGTCGCCCCGCCGCGCCGGCTCTGTCACGCTCGCCACACCGTCTACGTGGACACTGGTCGCGTACTCTTTGCCGTCGACGGTAAGCACAACTCGATAGTCGCCCGGATCGACTAGCCGCCCCTCGATCCGCCCCGACCATTCCACCAAGTTCAAACCGGCGTTCGTACCGCCTGTGTAATCGGTGTAGTTGTTACCCGAGGCATCGCTAATCCGGACCGTGGCGGACTTCGCCGCCTTTCGCAGATAGTATTGAACCCTCGTCCCGGGCTGGGTATTCGAGGCCATGAAGAGCCGATCGCCCTCCCAAGCCGCTCGGGAAACGCGCCCTAACATCAGGACGTTTTGCGGTTTCGCCAGCACGACGTCTTTCGAAAGCGCATCCTTGTCGAGCTGTTCCAAACCGCTCACGTCGAGCGTCCATAGCCCACGGCCGTGGGTTCCGATGATGAGATCCAATTCGCGAGGGTGCACCTTCAGGTCGTGCACGGCGACAGTCGGGAAATTGCCCTTGAACTTCGTCCAGGTCTTCCCTCGATCGAGAGAGAATCGGAGCGACTTCTCCGATCCGAGGTACAGCAGATCCGAGTTCTTTTCCCCCTCGGTAATGACGTAAACGTTATCCTCATCCGGAAGGCCATTGTTGAGCTTCGTCCAAGTCTTGCCGAAGTCCTCCGAGACGTAAACGTATGGCTTGAAGTCGTTGCCGCGGTGCCCGTCGAATGTCGCGTACACCCGCCCCTCTTCGTACTTCGAAGCCGTAACCCGCGAGCACCAGGTGTTCCTAGGAAGGTCAGGAACGTTCTTTCCGATTTCGGTCCAAGTGGCCCCGTCATCCTGCGTCACCTGCACGAGCCCGTCGTCGGTCCCCACGTAGATGAGCCCAGGTTTGGTGGGTGATTCGCTGATCGTCACGATCGTGCAGTGCATCTCCGCGCCGCTCCGGTCGCTGGTAACTCCCAGCTTGCCCGCGTTTTGCTTCCCCGGATCGTTCGTCGTGAGGTCCGGGGAGATCGGCTTCCAAGCGTCTCCTCGATTGATCGTTTTGAAAAGCCGGTTCCCACCTAGATAGAGCGTTCGGGAGTTGTGCGGCGAGATGATGAAGGGGGTGCTCCAGTTGAAGCGGTTCCCCTGACCTCGCGGTCGAATGCCGCGTTGGCCACCCTTCTCAAGGTCGAATCGCGAGATCGCGCCCCCCTGGCTCTCGGTGTAGATCGTCGACCAATCGTTCGGGTCGGCCTGACAGTAGAAGCCGTCGCCGCCTCCCACACTTAACGAGTCGTAGAAGGCTACGCCTCCCTTCGTCGTCTGAGTCGGAATCCCCCAGCACCCATTATCTTGAAGCCCGCCGTAGATCCAATACGGCTTTCGGTAGTCGAACGCCACGGCATAAAACTGGCCGATCGGCAACCCGTTGAGCATCGCCCACGTGGCTCCCTTGTCCCGAGACTCGAAAACCCCGCCGTCCGTACCCACGAGGAGGTGGTTATGGTCCCTCGGCTCGATCCAGAAGGCGTGAAAGTCGGGGTGCACCTTAACGTCGGCCGTGTCGAACGTCTTGCCGCCGTCGTCGCTCAAGAAAAGGGAGTCGCCCGGCACGTAAAGCCGCTTTGTATCGACCGGGTCGATTCTCGGAGTGCTGAAATACCACGGGCGCGGGTTCAGATAGCTGATCCGCTTCCAGCTTTCGCCCCCATCCGTGCTCCAAAAGGTGCCGCCGGCATACTGCTTCACGATCCCGTTATCGGACGGCCGGTGTGGTTTGTCGTTCTTCTCGGCATCGGCGTCGATCTTGTACTCGACGGTCGCCATCATCACTTTAGGATCGCTGTCGTAGAAGGTAAATCCGATCCGCCCGAGGAGAGTGCTCGGCAACCCTCGCGAAATCCGCCGCCAATGTTTGCCCGAGTCGGTTGACTTGAACAATCCACAGTTCACTCCACCGGTGCTGAAATCGTACGCCCAGCGACGGCGCTCCCACATCGATGCGAAGAGCACCTTAGGGTTCCGAGGGTCAAGCTGCACGTCGATCGCACCGGTGTTCGCATCGCTCGAAAGAACCTGCTGCCAGGTTTTGCCCCCGTCCGTGGTTTTGTAGACACCTCGCTCCGGGTTCGGACCCCACAATCTGCCCAGTGCTGCAACGTAGACCGTGTTCGGATCGTGGGGATCGAGCGCGATCTTGCCGATGTGCATCGTTTCCTTGAGCCCCATGTTCGCCCAAGTCTTGCCGCCGTCGGTCGTCTTGTAGACGCCGTCGCCCCACGCGACGGAGTTGCGGCTGGTGTATTCGCCGGTGCCGACCCAGATAACGTTGGGATCGGTTTGGCTCACCGAAACTGCCCCGAGCGACACCGAGCTCTCGCTCTGAAAAATCGGCTTGAAGGTGGTCCCGCCATTCTCAGTCCGGAACAGACCGCCCGAGGCCGAGGCCACGAAGAAGATGCGCGGGTCTTTCTCGTAGACCGAAATCGCGACCACCCGTCCCCCCATATTCACCGGCCCAAGCGAACGCGCTTCAAGCGGGGCGAGGATATCGGCGACGGATGGGTTAGATGTTTGAGGTGGCGTCTGAGCGACGGTGACGAGGGGAATAAATAGGGCGGCAAGCGCCAACGAAGTCTTCATGAGGATGGGCATCGATCCGGGCGAAGTTCGCCCTAACGTACGATACGATATCACGTCAAGCGTGCCGCGCGAATCGGGGTCTCGCGAACAGTTCGTCCCGGCCGTTCGTACCAAGCCTGGCGCTCCGCCCGGTATCCTGTCCGGCATGGATTTCGCCCTCACCGCCGAGCACGAATTGATTCGCGAGATGGCCTACAAATTTGGCCAACAAGAGGTCCTTCCAGGCTTGGCCGAGCGTGACCGGGAAGCAAAGAGCGATCGATCGATGCTCGACAAGATGGCCGAGAAGGGGATTCTCGGGATCAGCATCCCGGAAAAGTATTCGGGTTCCGGCACCGACTACATCGCCCTCGGCATCGCCTGCGAAGAGCTGGAACGGGCCGACACCTCGGCGCGCGTCGTAATGTCGGTGCACAGCGGGCTGCACAGCATGACGATTCTGCAGTGGGGGACCGAGGAGCAGCGACAGCGGTGGCTCCCTCCGCTGGCGAAGGGAGATAGGGTCGGCGGCTTTGGCCTCACCGAGCCGAACGCCGGGTCCGACGCAATTAATCTGCGTACCCGCGCTCGCCGCGATGGGGACAGCTACATTCTCAATGGCGAGAAGACCTGGATTTCGCTGGCGGACTACGCGGACCAATTCCTGGTCGTCGCGAGACTCGAAGAAGAGGGGGATAAGCTGCGGCACGTGGCGTTCATCGTCGACCGAAAGACGCCCGGGTTTCATAGCCGCCCGATTCACGGCAAGCTTGGGGTCCGCGCCGGCAATACCGGCCAAATCTTTTTCGAGAACATGCGCATCGATAAAGCCGACATGCTGGGCGAGGAAGGAGACGGCTTCAAGGTTGCCATGTCGGCGCTCGACCACGGCCGGTATACGGTCGCTTCCGGCGCAGTCGGCATCATCACCGCGTGCCTCGACGCGTGCGGCAAATATTGCCACGAGCGAAAGGTCGGGGGCGAGGAGATCGGCCGCAAGCAGCTTGTGCAGCAAATGGTAGCGAACATGGTCGCGGGCCGAGATATCGGCCGCCTTCTCTACTACCAAGTCGGCTGGATGAAGAACAACGGCCTCCGCCACACCCGCGAGGTTTCGCTGGCGAAGTGGCAAAACTGCGCGAACGCCTTCAAGGCCGCCAATGACGCTGTCGAGATCCACGGCGCCTACGGTTACAGTGACGAGTTTCCGGTCGAGCGATACTTCCGAAACTCCCGCGGCGCGATGATCTACGAAGGCACCCACGAAATCCACACCGTCGTCCAAGCAGAATACGAGCTCGGCTACCGCTCGGATAAGCCGTTAAAGGTGACCCTGCCGAGCTGGCCTGTGGAATAACTACGCCGCAGGCGTGTAGCCGGCACCTACGTGTGCCGCCCGGCGTACCGAACGTAAGCCTACGCCGCAGGCGTGTAGCCGGCACCTACGCGTGCCGTCCGGCGTACCGAGCGTAAGCCGGATCATCGGCGAGGACGCCGATGCTACGGACGATAGCCGGGGCGTCCGAAGGCCGATATCCACGATTGACACGACCGTGGTAAGTTTAGTTTTCAAACATGCACACCGCGCGTCTAATAGTGGCTTCGGCCCTACTCGTCCTGCCGGGACTTATCCTGGCCCAAAAGAAGCCGCTGGACCACAGTGTGTACGATGGCTGGAAGTCGATCCGATCGGCGTCCGTTAGCCACGACGGGAAGTGGGTTCTATTCGTTATCGCCCCTCAAGAAGGGGATGCCGTCGCCACCATCCGAAGCGTCGCCGACGGGCACACGATCACGATTCCGCGAGCTTCGCAGATCCAGTTTACGAACGACTCGAAGCACGTCGTCGCGCTAGTTATTCCGCCCTTCGCCGACACCCGCAAAGCGCGTCGCGACAAAGTGAAGCCGGAGGACATGCCGAAGAACGCCTTGGAAATCGTGGACCTCGGGGCCGGCCAAACCAAGACGATCGACCGCGTTACTAACTACCAGTTGGCCGAAGAAGATTCGAATTTTCTGCTCTACAAACCCGAACCGCCGAAGGAAGCCGCCAAGCCTCCGACCACGCCTCCGGGCAAGAAAGATGAGGAAGAAGACCAGCGGCGCGGCGGTGGGGCCCGAGCGGGAGGCGCGCAACGCCCGGCGCCCGCCGCCGGCGGCTCCGCCGCGGGCGCTCCGCCAGCGAAGAAGGCGGGCGACTCGTATGTACTACTCGATCTCGGAACGGGGAAAGAAGAGACGATCAACGACGTTGCGAGCGCGAGATTCAACAAATTCGGCAACGTGATGGCCTACGCGGTCGCCAGCAAAGACGGCAAGACCGACGGAATCGTGTTGTACGACCTCCGCACGAAGAAGCGGCAAAACGTCGTCACGGCCCCCGGCAAATACCCCCGTATCGCCCTTTCCGACGACGCTTCTCTGCTTGCTTTTACCACCGACAAGGACGATCAAAAGGCGAAGAAGCCGCTTCTCAGCCTCTACCTTTACGATCCTAAGAAGAACGTAACGAAGGCGGTCGGCGCGGACTCCATGCCGAAGGATTGGACCTACAACGCCAACGGCGCCATCGACTTTAGCGACAAGAACACCCGCCTCATCTACCGGACCTCGCCCAAGCCGCTCCCCGATCCCGAAGAGAAGCCGGATGACGAGAAGGTGTCCGTCGACATCTGGAACTGGCAAGACGCGCGCCTGCAGCCGCAGCAACTTTTGATGGCTCAGTCGGAGCGAGACCGCGGCTACACCGCGATCTACGACATCGCGAGCGGAAAATCGATCCAGGTCGCCGACCGTGATCTACCCTCGGTCACCATCAGCGACAAAGGCGATGGCCGGTACGGACTCGCCAGCGACGAGCGCCCGTACGAGCGCGAAGGCTCCTGGAACCCCGGGAACGAAGACACTTACGTCATCGACCTGAAAACCGGCGCGCACACTCAGATCTCCAAACGATTCCGCGGCGGGGCGCAGCTTTCGCCCTCCGGACGGTACGTGGCGATCTACGATGCCGGGCCTAAAGCTTGGTTCGCACTGGAGCCGGCCACCGGCAGGCGGGTCAGTCTGAGCAAAGGGATCACATCCCCGCTTGCCGACGAGCTCGACGATCATCCGGACGATCCGGCCCCTTACGGCCTGATCGGTTGGACGAAAGGGGACAGCCGCGCCATCATCGCCGACCGCTACGACCTTTGGGCTTGCGATCCTTCCGGCCAGGCCGCACCGGTTCGGCTAACGTCCGGTCGCGAATACACCACCCGTTACCGCCCGGTGAGCCTCGATCCGGATGCGGTGTATCTCGACACCGACGACATGCTTCTGGACGCGTTCAACGAAGACACGAAGCAAAACGGATTGGCGAGGCTCCAAAATGGCCACCTGAACAAGATGTTCATGGCCGAGAAAAGCTTCCTCGGCTACCAAAAGGCGAAAAACGCCGACACGCTGATCTACACGCGGCAGGACTTCGTGGAGTATCCCGACATTTGGCTTTCGAACACCCGCTTCGAAGCCCCTCAGAAGATTTCGGACGCTAATCCACAGCAGAAGGAATACAACTGGGGCAAAGCCGAGCTCGTCCGCTGGACCAGCCTGGACGGCATCCCTCTCCAAGGGATCCTGATTAAGCCGGAGAACTTCGACTACGGTAAGAAGTACCCAATGATCACCTACTTCTACGAGCGGAACAGCGACGAGCTGTACCGCTACAAGGCGCCCGCGCCGAGCGCGAGTACGATCAATTGGCCGCTTTTCGCCAGCAACGGGTACTGCATCTTCATCCCGGATATCCCTTACAAGATCGGCTATCCGGGCGAGAGTGCGGTAAACGGCATCCTGCCCGGCGTCCAGGCGATCCTGGGCCGCGGCTACATCGATCCGAAGCGAATGGGGATTCAGGGACAAAGCTGGGGCGGCTACCAGGTCGCTTACCTAGTCACCCGAACGAATATGTTCGCGGCGGCGGAGGCGGGAGCGCCCGTCGGCGATATGTTCTCCGCCTATGGCGGCATTCGATACGGCGCCGGCATCGTTCGGCAGTTCCAATACGAACACCAGCAGTCGCGCATCGGCGGCACGCCATGGGACGCGACCCTGAAGTACATCGAGAACTCCCCCATTTTCTGGGTGGACAAAGTCGAAACGCCTCTCATGATCATGTCGAACGACAAGGACGGATCGGTCCCCCACACCCAGGGAATCGAACTGTTCACCGCTCTTCGGCGGCTGAATAAGCCGTCGTGGCTGGTCGTGTACAACGGAGAGGACCACAACCTGATGGAGCGCAAGAACCGGAAGGACCTCTCGATCCGGCTAAGTCAATTCTTCGATCACTACCTAAAGGGCGCGCCGATGCCCGTCTGGATGTCCCAAGGCGTCCCTGCCGTGGACAAGGGGCGTACGATGGGTACGGAGCTAGGCGGCAACTAACGTGGCACGGGCTTCTAGCCCGTGGGTTCCAAGGGCATCCTGCACTTGGCGTTCTTTCACGACCAAGATGGTCGTGAAGGTTCATCGGCTGGGAGCCGATGCTACGTTCGCACGACCAGGATGGTCGTGATACACACGGGCTGGAAGCCCGTGCCACCATAGGGGCATGATCACAGTCGTTGGCGGAGGGTTCGCGGGGACCGAGGCGGCCTGGGCGGCGGCGGAGCGCGGGTGTAAGGTGCGCCTCTACGAGATGCGGCCGAAACGGCCGACGGGGGCGCACCAGACCGAGTACCTGGCCGAGCTCGTTTGCTCCAATTCCTTCAAATCTCGCCTCGCCACCTCCCCGGCGGGGCAGCTAAAGGCGGAGATGGTCGCCCTTGGTTCCCTCGTCATTCCAACCGGCGAGGAGCACTCCGTTCCTGGCGGAGAAGCACTCTGCGTCGATCGCGACGCCTTCGCTGCGGCGATCACCCGGCGGATTTCCGAACACCCGAATATCGACGTGGTTCGGGACGAGTTCTCTCCCGACATGGCCCAGAACGCGCTTGCTCAGGGTCCGCTAATCCTCGCAACCGGTCCCCTGACGAGCCGTCCGCTGGCGGAGTGGCTGGCTCAGCTCACGGGGCAGCAGCACCTCTACTTTTACGACGCGGTCAGCCCTACCGTCGATGCCTCGACGATCGATACGTCGATTGCTTTCGCGCAGAGCCGATACGATAAAGGGGGAGACGATTACCTGAACTGCCCCTTCGACAAGGAGCAATACTACGCGTTCGTCGAGGCGCTCAAGACGGCGGAGCGGGCTCTTCCCCACGGGGTGGCGGCCGAAGACGAGACGTTGGAAAAGATCAAGTACTTTGCCGGCTGTACGCCGATCGAGGCGATCGCGGACGCCGGCGATCGGTCGCTGGCGTTCGGAAACTTCAAACCGGTCGGACTTAGCGACCCCCGAACCGGCCGCCGTCCCTATGCCGCGATCCAGCTCCGCCCCGAGAATCGCGACCGAAGCCTTTACTCGCTCGTGGCGTGCCAAAACCGCCTTAAGTGGGGAGAGCAGAAGCGGGTCTTCCGAATGGTGCCCGGCCTGGAAAACGCCGAGTTCGTGCGCTTTGGAGTAATCCACCGGAACACGTACATCGAATCCCCCAAGGTGCTCACGCCTTGGCTGGAAATGAACGAAGTTCCCGGTCTGTTCATCGCCGGCCAGCTCACCGGGGTCGAAGGGTACGTGGAATCGGCGGCGATGGGAATCTACGCAGGGATCTCGGCCGCCCGTCAGGAGCAGGGGCTAGATCCCATCGTCCCGCCCCGCGCCTCCGCCTATGGGTCTCTCGTCTCTCACCTCCAGGACCAGACCCCGCGCGAGTTCGCGCCGATGAACATCAACTGGGGCCTCTTCCCAGAGCCGGAGATCGAGACGCGAGACAAGGGAGTGAAGCGAGAAGCGAAACTGAAAGCTGCGCAAGAGAGCTTCTCCGAATGGCGAATCCGACTGGAGAACGAGCTTGATCAACCCGCCAGCTCCGCCGCCTGAACACTGGGGCAACCCTGTACCCGGCATGTTGCCTCCTATCCCGAAGGGATTTCGTCCGCCAGCGAAGGGTTGCCCGCTCCTGCGGGCAACCCTGGTCTCCGCCAACCCATGTACCCCAAAGGGGTTGCGTCCGGACTCAACCTCTTCGAGGTAGGAATGGGGTGCGTTCGCCCACCAGGGTAGCTCGTGCGTCGCAACCCTTCGCTTAGGGACGGAATCCCTTCGGGATAGTGAAAGATGGGACCAATCTTCTGACGGGCTCCTTGCCCTCTCGTTGTAAAGAAGCACAAGACCTATGGAATGAGGTTCCATGACTTGCCCCTTAAGGCGGTGAAAGAGGATGTACACCGAGGCTCAGCTAGGATTGCGAGAACTACCTTCGCAGCCGCACGTGATGTACCAACGGTGGCGGTCGCTGCTGTTTCTTCACTTCCCTTGCCCGTCTGAAGAAATCGAGCCGCTTCTTCCACCGGGGCTAAACATGGACACCTTTCCGGATGAAAGCGGTCGCCCGATGGCGTGGGTCGGGCTCGTGCCCTTTCGGATGGAAGGGGTGCGTCCGAGGTTTTTGCCGTCGGTGCCGGGGTTGAGCGCGTTCCCGGAGACTAACGTTCGCACTTACGTTCATCGGAACGGCCAAGATCCGGGGGTTTGGTTTTTCTCCCTCGACGCGGCAAACCGAATCGCATGCGCCATTGCCCGCCGCTTTTTCGGCTTGCCGTACTTCCACGCAAACATGCAGGTGCTCGAAGAGCGAAACATCCGCCGATATGTCAGTAACCGATACTCGGCGCCAAACTCCTTGAGCCGAATAAGTTCGGTCTTAGGGGGTCGATTGCCGGACGCTCAGCCGGGCACCTTGGAGTTCTTCCTCATCGAGCGATACTTGCTGTACACGGTGCGCCGGGGCCTACTCATGTCCGGGCGGGTTCACCACTCTCCGTATCCACTTCGCGAGGCGAAACTCGAAGGGATCGACGAGAAGCCGGTCGGTTCGGCGGAAATTCGACCCGAGCCATTTGTTCATGTCATGGGCAGCGACGGGGTCGATGTCAAAATCTATCCACTAGAGCCGATATGAATATGATTCGATGGCCCGAAAGGAAGCGGCGAATGGAGGCTGGGCTGGAAGACGCGTGGAAAATGGCGGGGCACGTGCCGGAGGACCCGGGTCTGCGTGAAACCTTCGAGCAGCTTCCCCGTGCGCCGATTCGCTTGCTGGTGGGCCCGCTTAATAAAGATATCAACCAGGGCGGGTTGCTGCGCATCGGCGAGGCGTTCCGTATCGAGCGGATCGACTTCAACCCGGAGCGCGATGGAGCCGTCGACATGTCGGGCCATCGTGGGACGAAGCATCGCCTCAATTGGCGATGGATCGAGCTGGATCAAGCCCTCGCGGAAGCGATTAAGGACGGATACCACCCGGTAGCGCTCAGCCTTACCGAACGGGCCGTCTCGTTCGACCGGTTCGATTGGCCGTTCCCACTCGCTTTAGTTGTGGGTGCCGAGCTGGACGGTGTTCCGGTTGAGATCGAAGCGCGGTGCGAAGCGACGGTGGCGATTCCGCTGTACGGTTTGGTTCAATCGCTCAACGTCGCCTGCGCCACCGGCATCGTTCTGCAGAACGCCGTGTCCCAATACGCCCGCTCGCACCCGGACTTCACCCCCGCCCGCCGGGCGAGCCAGCGCCTTCTCTAAAGGACCGCCGCTCCCCAGAGCGGCCCTTTCGGGCCAAACGGGCGAGACGCCCAGGGTCCGGGAGGCGGACGGGACGCCCTCGCTCCGGCTACCCATTTAGGAATTCGCGGATGCCCATGCTGGTCGGTGATCGCTTGACGAGGTCTTTTAGGGTGTCGACCTGTTCCCTGGTCAGCGGCTTTCGGGGGAATGGCTCGGCGACAATCTTATCGAGGGCTTCGGTTGCCAGCCGGTAAATCTCATGCTCCGCGAGCAGGCTCGCTTTCCGATCCTCGCGGCCGGTAAACGCGCCGTAGCCCAGGATGGCAGACAGAGCTAGCGCGCCCAACGCCCCCGGCATCACCGACTTCTGCGTGTCCGCGGGAAGGAAACGGGACGCAAGCAGCAAGGCCACCCCACCCTCCAGGAACCACAGCGCAAGCTTGGGATAGATCGAGAGTTGGCCGCGCGCGTGGATCTGCTCCCTGGTGATCCGTAACACCGCCGAAGCCGATCGCATCGAGGGCTCGCGAACGCACTGCTCGAACCGCTCCGCGATTTCCTCTACCGGCATTCGGCTCCCGGGCTGTGCTTTCACAACGACGATTCTGCCACGAACGACCGCGACCCAACCCCTTGGGCCACACGCCTAGCGCCCTCTTGCGTCCCCTTTTTCCTAAACGACCGGCGTGCCCCTTTCCTAACAAGGCGATAACAGGAGATAATGTCCGCAATCGTTCTGCAATGACGCGAGCGGGAACTCATACGGGCGCCGTGGAGCGGAAGCTCCCGGCGTACCTCGTTTCTCGCGGAGCCGGCCGGGCTGATGCCCGGAGGTCGGCGAGGCCATTGAATATTGAAATTCCGGAGGAAAGATGACCCCCAAAGAGGCCGTCAGCTTCGTCACTGAGAACGATGCCGAGATCCTAAGTGTCCGTTTTACGGACCTTATGGGCACCTGGCAGCAGTTCAGCGTCCCCGTCGCCCACTTCGGCGAAGATAAGTTCGAGGATGGCTATGCCTTTGATGGCTCCAGCATCCGCGGATTCCAGTCGATCAACGAGTCGGACATGCTCCTCATGCCCGATGCAGATACGCTGTTCATGGACCCGTTTACCGAGGTCCCGACCGCCGTTATCATCTGCGACATCACCGACCCTCTCACCGGCCAGCGCTACGGCAAAGACCCGCGCTACACCGCCGAGAAGGCCGAGCAGTATCTGAAGTCGACCGGTATCGGCGACACGATTTACATCGGTCCCGAGGCCGAGTTCTTCGTTTTCGACGAGATGATGTTCGAGAACGGCACCCAGGGCGCCGGCTACAAGCTCGACAGCCAAGAGGCGTGGTGGAACTCCGGTAAAGAAGGCAACTCCGGCTTCACCGTCAAGCCGAAAGGCGGCTACTACCCGGCCGCTCCCGTCGACAAGCTTCACGACCTCCGAACCCAGATGGCGCTGCACATGCAGAACATCGGGATCAACGTGGAGATGCACCACCACGAGGTGGCGGTCGCCCAGTGTGAGATCGACATGCGGTTCGACACGCTGAAGAAGATGGCGGATCAGTTGATGAAGTACAAGTACGTCGTCAAGCAGACCGCGTTCCAGAACGGAATGATCGCGACGTTCATGCCGAAGCCGCTCTTCGGAGACAATGGCAGCGGTATGCACTGCCACCAGTCGATCTGGAAGAACGGCGAGCCGACGTTCTACGACGAAGCGGGCTACGCTGGCCTTAGCGAAACCGCTCGCTGGTACATTGGCGGACTTCTTAAGCACGCGCCGGCTCTGCTGGCATTCTGCGCGCCGACGACGAACTCGTACCGCCGGTTGGTGCCGGGCTACGAGGCGCCGATCAACCTGATGTACTCCGCGCGGAACCGCTCCGCGTGCGTCCGCATCCCGATGGTCAGCAAGTCGCCGAAGGCGAAGCGGGTCGAGTTCCGCGCTCCGGACCCGATGGCGAATCCGTACCTGGCGTTCGCCGCCCTCATGATGGCCGGCATTGACGGTATCCAGAACCGGATCGAGCCGCCGAAGCCGCTCGACAAGGACCTGTACGAGCTGCCTCCGCTCGAGCGAGCCGGCATCCAACAGACACCGGGATCACTCCGAGCCACGCTGCACGCTCTGATGGAGGACCAAGAGTTCCTTCTCCGCGGCGACGTGTTCACCAAGGAGCAGATCGACAGCTACATCGAGTACAAGCTCGTGAACGAGTGCGACGCGGTCGACCTTCGCCCGCATCCGTACGAGTTCAACCTCTACGCCGACGCGTAAACCGTAGCATCGGCTCCCAGCCGATGAACCCGAACGATCCCTCCAGACGCGCCGTCTGGAGGGTCCCGCACTTGCGGGGCTTCCCGTCCGAGAAGCGGATTGCCCGACCGATGGTCGGGACCCTGCCCGACGGCGCGTCGGGAGGGATCTCCTTGCCGATAAGGGCACACCTCGCGGCTTACCCCGAGGGTTTCACCTAACTTCCCCGGCCAAACCGGAGGCCTCTATTTCAAACCGGCTCGGCCCAGCAGTTCGAGGAATTGGCGGCGAGTTCGCATGTCCATCGATTGGGCGACGAGCTTCCCATTCCGGTCATAGATGAAGCTTTTCGGAATACCGTCGACCTGGTAGCGCTCGTTCACCTTCCGCCCCGGATCGAGCAAGACGGGGAAAGGCATCGCCTTCTCCGCGACGAACGGTTTAACCTTGCTCATCTCTTCATCGGAAATAGCGAGCACGACCAGCCCCTTGTCCTTGAACTTCGTGTAAAGGTCGGCCAGATCCGGCATCTCTTTGCGGCACGGCGGACACCAAGTCGCCCAAAAATTCACCAAGACAACCTTGCCCCGCAGCGCGGAGAGACTCCAGGCTTTCCCGTCGAGGTCGTTCAAGACGAAATCGGCCTTGCGGCGCGCCTTATCGATGGCGTCGGCTTTCGCCACAGCCTGCCTGTATTCCGGCCCTGCCAGCTTTACCGATACGTGTTCGTATCGCGAAAGCTGAGCTAGCTGCAAATAGGCGAATCCGTTCTTTGGGTCGGGAGACTCTTTCAAAGAGCCGGCCAGCGTATTCGCCACTTCTTGGAGAGTATCGTGGCCGAAATCACCTTCCGTCGAGAGGTTGGCCAAGAGTTGGGCAAGCAAGGTCTTATTCCCACCTGCGGGTAACGCCCGGATCTTGGCCGCCAACTCCTTCGTCACACGCCCCCGGTCGGCGTCGGGAACGCTGCGCAGGTGGTTGATGCCATCCTCGATCGCCTTGGTGTCCGGATTCGCCTGTCCAAAGCCAACGGCCGCGATAAGAGAAAGGGCCAGCAAGGAAAACCTCATGACGTTCATACGGCAACCTTACCGGCGATCCGCTCGCTTTGACAAGAAAAAATGGAAGAACGCCCCTAGTCGTCCTTTTTCAGATAAGGCACTCCATCCGAAACCCAGGCCTCCGGCTTTGCCCCCTTAAGATACACATCCAAGAAGTGTCGTAAGCGTCGGGCGTAGTCGAGCTGGTCGGGGCGGCGGGTGAAGTTGTGGTTTTCGCCGGAGTAGACCAGCAGAACCGCGTTCTTCCCCATCCGCCGTAGCGTTTGGTACAGGTACTGCGCCTGGTGCCAATCGACGGCGCCGTCGGCGTCTCCGGCGGCAATCAGAATCGGCGCTGTCCGCTTCGAAGACTGCCAGACCGGCGAATTTTCGAAATACACCTTCGGATCCTCCCAGAACGGAACCTCCAAGCGCCCCTGCCCGGTCTCCAGCAGTTGCTGGTCGCTGAGACCCGCGTTCCAGTAGAAGCTGTTGTACATACTCGTCAACTCCGTCAGCGGCGCGCCCGCAACGCCGACGGCAAACGTCTTACTGACCGTGGTAACGAACGCCGTCTGATACCCACCCCACGAGTGCCCGATCAAGCCAACCCGCTTCGGGTCGATGCCGACGTTCTTCGCCACCGCTGCCGCCACCGCCGGCTCTAGGCAGTCGACCGCCGACTTGCCGGGATTCCGGGGAAGGTAGGCGATGTCGGGCTTAAGAACGAAGTATCCGTTCTGCGAGAGCGCCTGCTCGCTATAGGGGTTCCACTCCACCGGCGTCGCATAGTTGTGGAGCTCATCACTGAGCCGCTCGTAGATGTACGTCACCATCGGGTAGCTGCGCCCCGGAGTGTAATCGGCCGGATAGATTAACACCCCCTGAAGCGGCTTACCCCAGCGGCTCTTGTAGGTAATCAGCTCCGACTTACCCCACGCAAAATTCGTCTGCTGAGGGTTCGTCTTGCTCTCCGGCTTGATCGCGCTAAACGCTGTGTTCGTAAGGAACAGGTTGGGCGACTGGGCGAACGTCCCCATCGTGAAGAGCACCCGATCGGTTCCCTTCGACTTGACGAGCCGGCCGATTCTGGCATCCTGCTGAATCAGCGACTTCCCTTTCCCGGTAGCGTCGGAAACGTAGAAGCCGCTCGATTTGGTGTCCTTGTCGAGCGCCGAGAAGTAAAGCGGCTTCGAGATAGAAGCGCCATCCTCGTCGGCCGGGTCGATATCCATGAAGTGGTATTCCACGCGATCTTTTCGGCCCTGGGTGAGCGGAGTCAGAAGCCCCCGGCCGGCCGGGCGAGCCACACGTCGAAGTCGTCCTGCAGCAAAACCCCCTCGTCGTTCTTGAGCCATGTCGGGAATCCCGCCGGGCTCTTCTCCGGAACGGTGTAGTCGCTCTCCTCATCCTCGAACGATATCTTCTGATCGCCCGTCAAATTCCGTTTCTGGCCGGTGCGGACGTCGTACAGCCACCAGTTACGTCGATCGTAATAGGTGAGATAGTGCCCCGTTCGCGAGGGAACGATCGGCCAATGGTGCTTAGTGAGAAGTCGAGATTTCTCGCCCGTACGAGTGTTCACAAGCCATGCGTCACGGTAGTCGAAGCCATTCGTTACCGGCGAGAGGTACGGGGTCGGATCGTTGAGAATCGCAAACTGAAAGTCCGGGAGAAGCGTCGCCGACTGCTCCGCCCCATCCCCGACCATGCGGAACGTATCGTCGTCCAGATGCCAAACACATAGGCTTGTCCGGTTTCGATCGCCGCCCGAGGTGATTTTTTGGCGCGGCATAACCCGCACGTCGTGAGTGTTCCAAATCTCAACCCCGGCCTTGTCTTCTGGCTTCACCGGAGGCTTCGGCTTCGCCCGCCACTCCTGAACCCCGAAGGCAACCGCATTACCGTCGTCGCTCACCGCGACCGGGGCGACTTCCGCGATGCGGGAGTTGGCCGGTATCCGCCCTTCGGTTGGAAAGAACCGCAACGTCGGATGGTTCGCCCGCAGGTCTTTTCCCACCACCAGGCGATACGAAGCCCCTTCGTGCTTGTCGTCGGTGCTGCCGACGAGAAAAGCCAGGACGTCTTGATTCTTCGCCCAATCCAGGTTGGCGATGGTGTCCCTACCCCAAGTAAGCGGAGTAAGCGACCTAGCCGCGGGATCCAGGAGCTGAACCCCTTTCTCGCCGGTGTCGCTCTCCACCACCAGCGCAAGCAGCGTCTCGTCGTGGTTGGCGACGTAGCCGCTCACGTTGCCGACGGATAGAACGCGCCCGTCGCTTAGATCGACGACCGTTAAGTCGCTCCCGCCCTCGCTCTTGGATGCCCCCCGGTACCGTTGGGCGACCAAGAACCGGCTTCCCTTAAGGAATTCGTAGCTCCGCACCGAGTCGATCTGTCTCTCGGCGCCGCTCTCTAGGTTTCGGAGCCCAAGCTTGGTCTCGACCGGCTTCTTTTCCGCCCGCAGCTTTTCGGTCGCCGCCTTCGAAGGCGTAATCAGATAGCCGCACCATTTCGAGTTATCTGAAAAGCTCGCGGCGACTCCGTTCGGGATAAGAGCCGTCTGAGGACCATCGCTGCTCTTCAAAACGAGATTCCCGTCGGCATCGACCCGGCTGATCCCATAGCTGATCCACCGTCCGTCGTCGGAAATCTGAGTTGCGCCGAGCCCTTCCCACTGCCTGTAGTCTTCGGGCTTCAGCGTCGGCTTGGCTTGAGCACCCGCCAAGGCAACCGCAACGGCCAATGCGATAAGAGGCATGGCGTGTATTGTACGGTGTTGGAGCGGCGTTATGGCGTTGGGCGTTAGGCGTTAAAAAGGCGTTGGGCGCTAGGATTTCTCCTAACGCCCAACGCCTCAGCGCCTAACGCCTTCCCCTTACTTCTCTTCTTTGAACTCGGCGTCGATGACGTCGCCGTCCGCGGAAGATCCGGTGGCTCCGCCGGACTGCTCGCTGGCGTCGGCCTCTTGGGCGACGTTCGCGTACAGTTTTTCGGAGAGCGAGTGCGACTCCTGCTCCAGCGCGGTGAAGGCGGTCTGGATCTCCTCCAGGTTATCCCCCTTGAGCGCATTGCGCAGGGCGTCGACCTTTTCGGTCGCGCCTTGGCGCGTTGCCTCGTCCACCTTGTCGCCGAGATCCTTCAGGGTCTTTTCGGTCTGATAGGCAAGGCTCTCCGCCTTGTTCTTCAGCTCGATCAGTTCCTGCGCTTGGCGGTCGGCCTCCGCGTTCAGCTCGGCCTCCCGGACCATTCGGTCGATCTCATCCCGGTTCAGGTTGCCCGAACCACTGATAGTGATTGACTGCTTGGCGCCGGTCCCCTTCTCCTGCGCGCCGACATTCAGAATGCCGTTCGCGTCGATGTCGAAGGTCACCTCGATCTGAGGCGTCCGCGCCGGCATCGGAGGAATTCCGCCCAGGTGGAACCGTCCGATGCTCTTATTGTCGCGAGCCATAGGCCGCTCACCCTGGAGGATGTTGATCTCCACTTCCGGCTGGTTGTCGACCGCCGTCGTATAGACCCGGCTCTTCTTCGTCGGGATCGTCGTGTTTCGGTCGATCAGTTTGTCGAAGATCCCGCCCTGAGTCTCCACACCCAGCGAAAGCGGGGTGACGTCGAGGAGGACGATGTTCTTGACTTCGCCGCCGAGGACGCCCGCCTGAATCGCCGCGCCGATCGCCACGACTTCATCCGGGTTCACGGAGCGGTTCGGTTCTTTGCCGGTCATCTTCTTGACCAGCTCCTGGACCTGCGGCATACGGGTCGAACCACCGACGAGAATGATCTCGTCGACTTCGCTCGGCTTCAGCTTCGCCGCCTCGAGAGCGTCGAAGAACGGCTTCTTCACCCGCTCCATCAGCCCCGCCGTCAGTTCCTCGAACTTGGCCCGGGTGAGGTTGAGGTCGAGGTGCTTAGGCCCGTCCTGGTCCGCCGTGATGTACGGCAGGTTGATCTGCGTGGAAGCCTGGGTCGAAAGCTCGATCTTCGCGCGCTCTGCCGCTTCGCGCAGCCGCTGTACGGCCGCCTTGTCCTTCATCAGGTCGACGCCCTGATCCTTCTTGAACTCGCCCGCGAGCCACTCGACGATCTTGTGGTCGAAATCGTCACCGCCGAGGTGGCTGTCACCCGCCGTCGAGCGGACTTCGAAGACCCCTTCGCCGACGTCGAGGATCGACACGTCGAACGTTCCGCCGCCAAGGTCGAAGACGCAGATCGTCTCGTTCGCCTTCTTATCGAGGCCGTACGCCAGCGACGCCGCCGTCGGCTCGTTGATGATTCGAAGCACCTTCAGTCCCGCGATCTCGCCCGCGTTCTTCGTGGCTGTCCGCTGAGCGTCGTTGAAGTAAGCCGGCACGGTGATGACCGCTTGGTCGACCGTGTCGCCAAGATAAGCCTCGGCGTCGTTCTTCAGCTTCTGAAGAATCATCGCGCTGACCTCTTCCGGAGTCAGCTCCTTCCCAAGCGCCGGCACGACCGCCGCGACCTGGCCGTTCTTCCCCGCCTTAACCTTGTAGCCGATCAGCTTGATCTCGTCCTGAACCTCGGCGAGGGTGTGGCCCATGAACCGCTTGATCGAATAGATCGTGTTATCGGGGTTCACGATTGCCTGGCGCTTGGCGGTAACGCCCACGACGCGCTCGCCGTTCTGCTTAAACCCGACGACGCTCGGCATCGTTCGGGATCCTTCGGCGGTCGTAATGACGACCGGCTCGCCCCCTTCCATAACGGCAACGACCGAATTGGTCGTGCCAAGATCGATTCCTACTGTTCTTCCCATTTCTCTCTTTCTACCTCGTTTTTACAATTTCGACTGCAGATGACTTGAGCCCCATAGACTCACGTCGTGCGTGTACAAATATTCTACTCGAAGTAGGGCGCATCCGTTGCAACTTCCGCGTGGCACGGTGCTTCCAGCCCGTGTGTATCACGACCATCCTGGTCGTGTGAGACCGCCAAGGGCTGGAAGCCCCTGGGACTCACTGGCAAAGATGCCAGTGCCACGTTACTCGGGCGCGTTCGCAACCCAGAGCGAGTCGTATTGTTCCGGATCTTCCGCTAGCTCGTTGGCCACGGGCGATTCGAAGATTCGCTCCCAGAACGCCTGGAACTCGTCGTCATCGCGAAGAATGCGGTCGTAGCTCTCGTTGTAAAAGGGTGGGAACCGTTCTTCGGTTCGCTTAATGATGTCGCGGCCAACCTTCGACTTCACCTTCTCCACAACGTCGCTCAGCTCGTAAGGCACCCCGGTCGGCGCCTCGCGCACCGTGAAGATCAGCTCCGTAACTTCCGGAAGGACGCACACGATCAGCAGATCCCACCGGCGTCCATCCGGCTTGATCAGGCCGCGCAACAGCATCCGCCGCTCAAACTCGTCGAGCGACCGCCGATGCTTGAACGTCACGTAGTAGTTGACGTCGTCCGCCCGCCAATGCGGCAGGCGCCCCCGCCAAATACTAAAATTCTGCCAGGCCATGGACCGAACCTCTTAGCGTCTTCGCGCCTTTGCGTGACACTCATCTCCCCTTCACTAGGAGCTAGTCAAATGTCTACTACGACAGCGCCGACGCCCCGCGTTCGCCGGTACGTATGCGAATCGCGTCGATCACATCGCTGACGAAGATTTTGCCGTCGCCGATCTCGCCCGTCTGGCAGGCGCGGACAACCGCTTCCACCGCTTCCTCGGCCTGCTCGTCGGTGACGAACACTTCAAGGTGCAGTTTCGGCAGCAGATTCACCGCATAGGTGCTGCCCCGATACTTATCGGTCCGGCCAAGTTGACGGCCGTAGCCGCGGATCTGCCCGACACTGAGGCCAAAAACGCCGACATCCTCTAGAGACTGCTTTACGTCCTCGAGTTTGTTGACGCGAATATACGCTTCGATGCGCTTCATAGTTCGCTCCACGGACGGTACCCCGTTCCGCCTCGTTTAAGTTGGCGCTAGGTTAAGAAGACCCAACCTTCTCGCGCCGTTTTCCACCGTCTGCCCGTCCTGATGAGTGTGAGCCGTCGGTTTGCAATCTGGACGGCCGTCGTGAGTTTCGGCGGCGCGGCGCTCCTCACGGTTTTCGCCGGGCTCGCCCTTCGACACGATTCCGACTCCGCCGTCGGATGGGTCTATGCGTTAGCCGCCTCGCTGCTCGCCATCGCCGGAGTGCTGGAACAGACGATCCTCCGCCGGGCCCACGACGAGATCACGCACCGGCAAAGCCAGGCGGATGTCCTGCAGAGCCAGTTCCAGGAGCAGCGCCGAGCCGTCGACGAGCTTGCCGACGGCCTCGACGTCGCCGTATTCATTTGCGACGGCCGCGGCTCCGTCTTATACGCCAATTTACGGGCTCGCCAGCTTTTCCAGTTCGAAGATCCGCTCGGGCGCAGCCTGCTGGCGGTCACCCTCTCGTACGACCTCGAGCAGCTCGTCCTCCGGGCGGCAAAGTCGGGCGAAGCCGCTTATGCCGAGCTATCTTTTTCCTATCCCGGTCAGCGGATCGGCTTAGCCAAAGCATGGATTACCGGGCAGCCGCCCGGCCGGGTTTTTCTGTCGGTGTACGACGTAACCGATCTGCGGCGCTTGGAGACGATTCGAAAAGACTTCGTCGCTAACGTCTCGCACGAGCTGCGAACGCCGATGACGATGATTCGCGCGATGGCCGAGACGCTTCAGGATGAAGCGAAGCCGGAGGACGAGTTGGCCAACCGTTACCTGCCCCGGATCATTGGCGAAATCGATCGGCTGTCGATGATCTCCCACGACCTTCTCCAGCTTTCGAAGGCCGAGTCGAATCCGGTCGAAAAGCAAACCTGCGACCTGGCCGCCGTCGTTCGCGAGGCAGTGGACCACCTTCATGAGCGTGCCGTCGAAAAGGGGCTCGCCCTCTCCTACGAAGGATTGCCGCTGCTGGTGGTCCAAGCCGATCCGACCCAGATGAGCCAGATCGCGATAAACCTCGTGGAGAACGCAATCAACTACACCACCGCCGGCTCGGTCGTAGCATCTGTGCGAGAAGAGCCGGAATTTGCCGTCTTCGAGGTAAAGGACACCGGCCTAGGCATCGCCATCGAACACCACCGCCGCGTTTTCGA